>NZ_JBALCW010000092.1:0-33436 GCF_036917635.1 Nostoc sp. | reverse complement strand
TGTGAGGCTGCTAGAGTATGGCATTACTACTTTATACAACTTTTGCGCTCACTTTACTTCAACACAGTAAAAGATGTCAAATGGGTTCTATAGAGCCGATAGTTGGCGATGCCTCCGGCGGGCTACGCCTACGCACTCCTTAATAAATGTAGGGGCGTACAGATGAGATGTACGCCCCTACATATCTATCCGACTTTCCGCACTTCATCGTGTAATATGCGTAGATTTCCCATAGGTGGAAAAAAATGGTTAAATCAACAACATAAATCGCCAATGGTATTCAATATTAATACTTAATAATTTGAACATTATTAGGAATTTTTATTGAAAAGATAGATAATACATTTTGAAGTGCGGAATGTGGGATCTATCGCTATCAGGTATTTCGTGAAATGTTATTAAGTAAGTGGGTCAAATTAAATATAAAACCTCACCCTGCCTCCGGCTTCCCCCGACAATAGTAAGGAGAGAGATTGAGGGTGAGGTTTGATCTTATATTTAATTATGCCTACCTACTTACTTCAAGAAATTTTGTGTAGCACTACCACCATTCCTACCAACAGCAGGAATTTCCAGGAAGCTATCTGTAGCTTTGCCCGTACCATCGTCGGTAACGAATGTCTGGTTACCCGGATGTCCATTGGGAACGAAAAGTTGCGGATGATCAAAAGGCGCTTTCTCGTACCGAACTCGGTCATCAGTCAGTCCCTTTAAAAAGGCGACCAATTGCTGTTTTTCTTCTGGTGAAAGATTTAGCGGAGGAAGAACTCCAAAGTCACCACCTCGATTGTAAAAATCAACCACTTGCTCTAAAGTCGCTTGACCTCCATTGTGGAAGTAGGGGGCAGTGAGTTCGACATTGCGAAGTCCAGGCGCTTTGAAAGCTCCCTTTGCCGTCACTGTTTCACTAGAATTCAACGGTGGATTGAGGGTGGGGGGGTTTTCGCCCAGGAGAAGCTGAAATTTCCCTAACTGAGCCAATCGTGCCTCTGAAAGCGGATTATTCTGCACAGGGTCATTACCACCCAAACCGGGGTCGTCGGTAACAGGTCTAACGCCGATATTGAAGAAACCATTGTCTTCAGGGGATCTTGCACCGAATGGCGCACGTTTGATTCGTCCGTCTTTAGCCACACTACTCGCTGAAGCAGCTGTTAATTCTGAGCCAACGTGACAACCAATACACAGAGCTTTACCCTGAAACAGTTGTTTACCTTGTTGTTGCTGAGAGGTTAGGGCTGTGGTGTTTCCTTCCAAGAAGCGATCAAAGGGCGTATCGTTGGCAATGAGTGTAGACTCGTACAACTGAATTGCAAGCCCAAAGAATAGCGAGAAGTTATACTCCAACAGCGTGTACTCAGCGGTTTGAGAAGAGTTATCAGCGCTGTTGACAAAAGTCCGTACACCTTGAGCATCTACTTGGATGAGTTGATTAGACTTCCACCACTCCGGCTTAAAGGCATCTTTAATCAGCTGATCATAGCTTTTCTCCTTTAGTCCGGGCTGAGGATATCTACTGTCTGCACCTAAAACGCTGTCTTGTGGATGCACAACCTGTTTGCCTAGCGGTCTGAGGGTAGATAACTTTTGCCCCAAGACTCTGGGGAGCTTTGTACCACTAATTGACAGAACATTTTGCACCAGTGTGCTGATAGAATTACTGTTGCCAATTTGTGCCAAATTGCCAGTAAGTTCGTCAACGGAATTGAGTAGCGGCCCAACCAGAGTATCAGTTAGATTATCTAAATTATCTAAATTATCTAGATTATCTAAATTATCTAAATTATCTAGCGGCAGTTTGCTAGATTTTCTGTTGTCAATTCGCCCGAACTTATCACCAATTTCTTGAAAAGTGCGACCATCGGCGGACAACTCGAAGGAACTGAGTGGCGGACCAAGCGCCTGAGAAGCCAAAGACGAATTATTCAGTCTGATTTTGACAAATTTAAGCTGATTTGGGTTTTCTGCTTTTACCACAGAGGCGTTAGGATCTCTTAAACCAAAGGGATTCACCCCATTAAAGATGTTCTGCGCCCTTCCATCCCAAAAGTTGCGGAAGTTGAATGCTGAATTAATCACGGTTGGGGTGTTACGCGCCTGGACGCGGCGCACATTTGTACCTCCCACGTTAAACACCGGATCTGGCTGCGTTTTTACTTTGTCCGCCGCGCTACCAGGTACGACATTAACAAACTTAGTATTGGAGACGCCCTGAGAGGAAGTGACATCATTTCGGTCAGATACAACGGTTTTAGGATCATTCGGATTTGACAGCTTGTGGAAGGGAAAATCTCCCGGTTTAAGCTGGTAGTTTGGCGCACCACCTATATCAAAAACTGTATCTGGATTCGCTGTACCATCAGCGTTAATCCGCAAAAGCCCAGGAGAAATCTGATTTTTGGATCTATTGTCGGCTCCAGCATGGAAGTGACAACTAGCACAGGAGGTCTGTCCGTCGCTCCCAACCTGCATATCCCAAAAGAGAGCTTTTCCTAACTTGATTGCAGCTCCTTCGTTATTTACGAAGTTTCCAAGATTGTCAGGCCGAGGAACCGATACGCTTTTGAGCGAAGATAAAGGCGGCGTAACCTGAGCTGATACAGTATTTCCAGCTATTACTGCTGCCAGAATAATGGCAGCAATTGTTATAGTCTTTAAAAATCTTGATCTCAGGTAATTAAGCTTGCCATATCTGAATCTCCACTTTTGGCGTTTTATTTTTGTCACCAAAGATTTGAGCAAAAACCGACCTCTTGAGGCCAGTAGCAAATAAATTAAGAAGCCAGTAATAAAGACTACTAAGCTTATTATGGGTATAATCCCCATAGGTTTTTTGTAGTAAATTAACACCGAAAAAATTATACATCTCTAATCATATTTCAAATGTAATATTCATGTAAAGTAATTAGACGATTTACAAATTTTATGTAAACAAAAAACGCTATAAGACGACAAAAAAACTTAGTAGGGTAAGTAAGCTATTCTACATTTACTTGCATTAGCTAGGCTAATAACATACTTTATCTACAAGAGCTTGAGAAAATTTAGGTATGCAAATTAGATATGTTTTAATTTATCATCAGTCGTACTTTGGGTAAAATATTTTAATGTCACTACATCAAAGTTCTGGTCGCTGGCGCTTAGGGCTAGCGTTATCGCTATTAACGGTTTTATTGTGGGGAATTTTACCTATTACTCTGGCAGTAACTCTGCAAGTGCTTGATGTCTATACCGTCATTTGGTTTCGCTTTTTCATATCTTTTTTACTGCTTGGTGTGTATTTAGGAATACGCGGTAAATTACCAAAGTTAGAACAATTGCGTTCTGCTTCTTGGAAATTATTAGCGATCGCTACACTATTCTTAGGGATTAATTACTTTCTGTTCATGCAGGGTTTAGCACTAACATCGCCTGCTAATGCTGAAGTTCTCATTCAATTATCTACCCTTTTATTAGGTTTCGGAGGGTTAGTGATTTTTAAAGAACGTTACCGGCTGTATCAATGGATTGGTGTCAGTGTAATGATTTGCGGTTATCTTTTATTTTTTCGAGAACAACTAACAAATTTAATCACAGCGCATGACACATATATACTAGGTAGTATCTTGATTGCGCTAGGAGCAACGTCATGGGCTATTTATGCTTTGGCACAAAAGCAGCTATTACAATCTTTATCTTCTCCTAGCATCATGCTGATGATTTATGGGGGCTGTGCTTTATTATTCACTCCTCTAGCCAAAATAAAATCACTTTTTATACTTGATACCTTTCATTTCTTAATGCTAGTTTTTTGTGGTTTTAATACTCTAATTGCTTATGGTGCTTTTGCCGAATCATTACAACATTGGGAAGCATCACGAGTCAGTGCAGTAATAGCTTTAGCTCCCATTGTAACATTAATATCAGTTGCAGTTGTATCAGTTATTGCACCGGAGTGGATACCATCAGAAAACTTTACTTTCATAGCGATATTAGGAGCGGGTTTAGTAGTCACAGGTTCAGTAGCGATCGCTTTGGGAAAAAGTAATTAATAAGAATAATTTTCAGGATTTATACTAGCTTTTTCATCTAGTAAATTCGTGGCATATTCAAAGCTACAAGAGAAATACTGAGGCAGATAATTTTTTATTTGTTATGATTTACTAGTGAAGGCAAACTACGGGGTCAGCCTCTTATAAGATGGATACTTTAACCATCTGTGTGACTCTGTAGAATCTAATTATTGACTTGATAGCCAAGAGAAAATTCTTGCAGAAGAATTCAAAAATCAGAATTCAGAAGTCAGAATGAATTAGTAAAGGATTTTAACTCCTGACTCCTAAATTCTGTTTTGAAAAAATCAGGCTAATAACTTTAAGTAAACCAAGCAGGGCGCCAGAATAACTACCAAAGCCAACACCTGATAAAACCAGACTACCGAAACAGTTGAGCGATGAATAGTTTGTTTGGTAATTGGGCCAGCACCCTGAGAAAAAATTCCCTATTGCTGGTTCTTTCAATGGTGCTGCCAACATTTGGACTTAGCAATTCTGTTTTGGCAGCAGAGCGGATTTATGCATCTTATTCGGCTTTAGAGCTTTCCATTTCAGTCACCAGTTTAGAAAACTACGCCAAAACAGGTGTAATTAACGAAGACTTGGCAGCCTATCAGCAATATCTGCCTCTTCAACAGCTTCAAGAATTGCGGCGGATTTTACTTAATCGTGTGAAAGTTAGTCCGGTAGTAGTTTCGCAACTTCTCTACACACAGCAAGGAGAATTATTGCTGCATCGGTTGGCGCAAATGATTAAAACCAGTGACCAAGAACCAGGATTTGGTACTTTGCGTTCGGCACTAATTTTAGCCTCTGGTGAATCAGAAGGCTTGACACTTTTGAATGTGTTGCGTAAATATCCCAGCAGCAGCATTCGCCTTGACGTAGCCCAAGCTTTAGAAATAGGTACGGAATTAGAGAAACTTGTTAACCAAACCCATCGGGCGATCGCAGCAGTTTCTCAAGAGTCTAAAATAGAAGCTGCTACCATCAAACAACCAAATTTATCACAATTACCTGATTTACAAGTTCCGGGAAAGTTTAAGTCGCAAAAATACACCCAAAAGTTTTTCGACTCAACACGCAATCGGCTTTTATTAACTGATGTTTACATTCCCAATGTCCAGAATGCTGCACCCGTAATTGTGATTTCTCACGGCTTGGGTTTAGATAGTAGCAACTTTCAATATTTAGCCACGCACCTAGCTTCTTACGGATTTGCCGTTGTCGTTCCCAATCATCCTGGTAGTGATGCTAAACAATTGCATTCTCTGTTGAATGGACACGCTAATGAAATAGCAGAACCAGGTGAATTTAAAGACCGACCAATGGACATAACATATATCTTGAATCAATTAGAAAAAGATAATCAATCTGATTCACGGTTTAAAGGTCGGTTAAATCTGCAACAAGTCGGAGTATTTGGTCAATCTTTGGGAGGCTACACAGCCTTAGCCCTGGCAGGTGCTAAAATCAACTTTGAGCAGCTAAAACTTGATTGTCAACCAGCAGCACTGCAAAATACCTGGAATATGTCTTTAATGCTCCAGTGTCGCGCTTTAGAAATTGAGCATCTCTTGTCTAGCAAAAATTATAACCTGCGGGATGAGAGAGTGAAAGCTGCGATCGCAGTTAATCCCATTACTAGTTCTATTTTCGGCAAAGCTGGCTTAAGTCAAATAAAAACTCCAGTAATGATTGTCAGCAGTAGTGATGATACAGTTGCACCGGCTTTATCCGAACAAATTTTACCTTTCTCCTGGTTGGCAAATTCACAAAAGTATCTCGTCATACTTGTAGGTGGCACCCACTTTTCCACCATTGGCAATGGTAACCCCGCAAATCAACAAGTAGCATTACCTGCTGATATGATTGGCGATGCTTCCCAAGCGCGTCGTTACATGAATGTTTTAAGTTTACCTTTCTTCCAAACATATATTACAGTCAGGCCGCAATACAACCCCTACCTTAATGCCGCCTACACTCAAAGCATTTCTAGTAAGTCGCTTGGTTTGAGTCTGGTTAAGTCATTGAATACAACCGAATTGGCACAATTGCTGGATATTGAAGGAGCCAAACCCGCAAAAAAAAACTTCCCAACACCATAGTCGGCTTCGGATTTTGGATGTTGGATATTGGTGTTGCATTGCTGCATGTGATGATTTTTATTTGACTATAAGTAAGTGGGCGCAAAGAATCATCACTGGCTCGTAGTTGCGCTAAAGCCCAAGAGGGCGCAACTACGAGCCAAATACAGAGATTTTACTTTTCGTTACCTAGTTTGGTTTTATCTTGCCTACCTACTTAAACAATTAGTTTGTTTATTCTCTGGCGAGTTCCCGCGCACTGTCCATGTTTGCTGCGAGTACACGCACGATATCAACAGAGTTTTCACCTCGGTATCTGAGGAAATATCCACAGGACTTACGCTTTCAAGGTAGTCAAAGCCTTGATTTACCGTAGGGGCAATTCATGAATTGCCCCTACATTTCGTATCTGATGCGTAAGTCCTAATCCAGACTGCACCAACCATAAACGGACAGGAAGCATCAGGTGGTAACGGTACTATGGGGGCTTAAACAAAAATTAAGCCCAAATAAAGCCTAAACAGCAAACACTTAATGGGATATGCAACCCACGCAACTAGCGAAATTTTCTGTACCATAAAATTTCTAAAGCATTAACAAAAGTATATGAATGGTCATCAGTAATTAAGCTTAACTATGCTGTAGTACACTACATCTAAGTAATAATCCCGCGTTTAATGGTTGAAAGCAGTGTGAAGAAAATCCTGATTTTGTCAGCCAATCCCACGAACACAAACAAGCTACGCCTAGAAGAGGAAGTGCGGGAAATTCAGGCAGGGTTGGAACGAGCTAGAAGCCGAGGTCAGTTTGAAATCATCACTAAATGGGGAGTACGTCCTGACGATTTGCGCTGTGGACAATTGCTGGCTGCGGTCAAACAATTAGTAATATCAAATACTCCTGTAGATGTAGGAACGACTGAAGCCTTTAAACTCAAAAGTATGGGATTAGTGAAGTTTCAGGGTAATGAGGTAATGCGTTTGTATAATTTGTACCGCCAGTGTTTTCTAGAGCGCTTGGGAGGTAACTGATGAGTGTAGCACCTCGCCCAGGCTACGAATATCAAGTAGGGGGCAGTTTACCAGTTGATGCCCCAACTTATGTGCGGCGACAAGCTGACCAAGAATTCTATGAAAACTTGAAGCAGGGAGAGTTCTGTTATGTCCTCAACTCCCGACAGATGGGCAAATCTAGCTTGCGGGTGCAGACAATGCAACGGTTGCAGGTGGAGGGATTTGCGTGTGCTGCCATTGACATTACAGCAATTGGAACCGCAGATATCACCCCAGAGCAGTGGTATGCTGGGGTGATTGATACCCTGGTGGGAACTTTTAATCTTTATACCGACTTTGATTTAGAAACCTGGTGGTCTGATAACGGCTTACTTTCACCAGTACAACATTTAAGCAAGTTTATTGAGACAGTACTATTAAAAGAAAATATTGGTAATATTGTCATATTTATTGATGAAATTGATAGTATCCTCAGTCTTTCATTCAACCTAGATGACTTTTTTGCAGTCATCCGTGACTGCTACAACCGACGCGCTGACCAAAGAGATTATAACCGCCTGACCTTTGCCTTAATTGGGGTGTCTACGCCCTCCAACCTAATTAAAGACAAAGGGCGGACACCTTTTAATATTGGTCGTGCAGTTGACTTGACAGGTTTTCAACTCTCAGAGACGCAACCACTGGCGCAGGGACTAGTAGATATTGGCGATCGCGAAGAATTAATCAAAGCAGTTTTAAACTGGACAGGAGGACAACCGTTTCTTACCCAAAAGTTATGTAAGTTGGTATTGCAATATGGCAAAGAGATCGGGAAAAGGGTAGAATCCAACATTACAGAGTGGGTAGGGCATCTGGTGCGATCGCACATGCTCACAAACTGGGAAGCACATGATGAGCCGGAGCATTTAAAAACCATCCGCGATCGCATTTTACGCAGTGGGAAACATGGTAGTGGACGATTGTTAGGGTTATGTCAGCGAATTTTGCAGCAAGGAGAAGTCGTAGCTGATGACAGTCTTGAACAGGTTGAACTGCGGCTGACAGGATTGGTGGTGAGGCGAGATGGTAACCTGCGAATTTATAACCACCTGTATGCAGAGGTATTTAACCAGAAATGGTGCGAGGAAGAACTAGCAAAACTGCGTCCCTATGCCGAAGCATTAAATATTTGGGTAGCTAGCGAACGTCAAGATGAGTCGCGTTTGTTGCGAGGACAAGCCCTACAGGATGCTCAAGCTTGGTCAAAAAATAAAAGTTTAAGTGATTTAGATTATCAATTTTTAGTTGCAAGTCAGGAATTAGAAAACTGTGAGATTCAAAAAAAATTGGAGTTGGAAACAGCAAAGACTGCTGCTGCTCAAGTAAAGCTAGAAGCGTTACAGGCCATACAACAAGCCAAACAAAAAGTTGAAGTTCAAAAGCAAATCACTGGAATTGCGATCGCATCCCTAGTTGGTATCACAGGGGTTGCCATATTTGCTGTAGATAAGTGGAGAGAAGCAGACAGGGGTCAAATCCAAGCATTAACAACATCCTCAAGCGCAAAATACATCAGCAATCGAAATACTTTTGATACCTTAATAGATGCTTTGAAAGCAGGAAGACAACTAAAGCAATCTATTTGGTATAGAAACGACCATGAACTGCAAACTCAAGTCATGGAAGCACTTGGTAATGCAGTTTACGGTGTTAGGGAGAGGACTCGACTAGAAGGACATCAAGGCTTTGTTATGCAGGCTAGGTTTAGTCCTGATGGTAAGACAATTGCTACTGCCAGCTACGACAATACTGTTAAACTCTGGAACTCAGATGGCAAAGAAATATTAACTTTGAAGCATACTGACTCAGTTGCGGATGTAAGCTTCAGCCCTGATGGTAAGATAATTGCTACTGCCAGTCTAGATGGAACCGCAAAACTTTGGAATCGGCAAGGTAAGCCTCTTACAAATCTAACAGGACACCAAGATGGTGTTTGGAGCGTGAGTTTTAGCCCCAATGGCCAGACAATTGCGACAGCAAGTGTAGACAATACAGTTAAGCTTTGGTCATTAGATGGTCGTCTGCTCAAGACTTTAAAGGGTCATGCTGGAGCAGTCAACAAAGTTACTTTTAGCCCCGATGGACAGACAATTGCTACAGCTAGTGACGACAAGACAATAAAACTCTGGGATGCTCAAGGTAATTTGATTAATACCTTTAATGGGCATAAAGATGCTGTGTTGAGTGTCAATTTTAGCCCTGATGGTCAAACTCTTGCCTCTGCCAGTTACGATAAAACAGTTATCCTTTGGGATGTTAAAAAAAGTAAGCCAACCACATCACCTTTAATACATACTGATATAGTCAGAGATGTTGTTTTTAGCCCCGATGGTCAAATAATTGCTACTGCCGGTAACGATAAAACTGTAAAACTATGGAGTAGTCGAGATTATAGACTGCTAGAAACTTTAAATGGGCATCAAGGTGCAGTCTCTAGTTTAAATTTTAACCCCCAGGGCAATGTACTTGCATCTAGCAGTTATGACAAAACAGTGAAAATTTGGCGACTAAATGACTGGTTGACTACTTTGAATGGACATAGGGGAGCAATCTTTAGTATTGATATTAGCCCCAAAGGCAACATGATTGCAACTGCTAGCGGTGACAATACCGTGAAATTATGGAACTTGCAAGGAAAACAACTTAACACCCTTAACGGGCATACTCTACGCATTGCTAGTGTCAATTTTAGCCCAGATGGCAAGTTGATTGTGAGTGGTGGTAATGACACAACTGTAAGGCGATGGAATTTACAAGGACAAGAACTTAAACCACCTTTTACAGGACATATTAGATCCATCACTAGTGTCGCTTTGAGTCCAGATAATAATACGATTGCCTCTGCCAGTCTTGACGGCACTGTTAAACTTTGGAGTCGCAAAGGAGAATTTTTAAAGACTCTAAAAGGCAATATTACAAAAACTTCCAGTGTAAGTTTTAGCCCGAATGGCAAGATAATCGCCGCAGCCAGTCGGGATACTGGAACAGTACAACTCTGGAACAGTGATGGAAATCTCTTGCGTAGTTGGAAGGCTCACAACGCCTCAATTTACAATATTCGTTTTAGCCCTAATGGTCAAGTTATTGCTACTGCCAGTGAAGATAACACTGTGAAGTTGTGGACTTTGGATGGTCTTTACTTAAATTCTTTGACAGGACATACTGCCGCAATTTGGGGCTTGGATTTTAGTCCTAATGGTCGAATGATTGCTACTGCCAGTGATGATCAAACAGTAAAAGTATGGTCTAATAAAGGTATATTAATTACGACACTTTTTGGTCATCGTGGTTCTGCTAACTCACTCAGATTTAGCCCTAATAGCAAAATGCTTGCTACTGCTAGTTCCGACCAAACAGCAATACTATGGAATATAGAAAACTTAAGCTTGGATACATTTATGGCGCGTGGATGCAACTGGTTAAGCGACTATTTAAAGAATAATCGCAATGCCCCAAAGGATATTTGTGACGATATTAAAAGGTAGATGATTTTTTGCCTTGACCACCTTAAATAATCTGAGAATCGCCAATAAACATTAAAAGAAAATCATGGAAAATAGCAGTAATCAACAACAAAAAAAGGATTGGAATAAAAAAAGATTGGGTTGGATACCAGACTACCCAGACCTCCGCGATTATAGCTTAGGGGATGAGGAAGTTATCAAGAACAATCTCAGATTTAAAATAGAAGGAAGAACTCGTGATTTTGAAAAAGTTGTAGAAGATTTCATTAATTTGCTTTCAGATTCAATTCCTATAAACTCTTTAAATCAAGAAAAAATAAAAGAATTGAAAAACCAAATATTTGGTAACGTAGTATTTGCTAAAGTAAAAGTTCATAAGTTGTTAAGAGAAAGTCTTGAACTAGAAATAATAAAAAGAACAAATCATCAATATCCCTGCAATCCAATTACATATGAAAGAATACTTTCAAGTCAGATAGTAGATTTAAAGAAGTATCTTGGTATCTTATCAATGAAAGGATACTTGTCATCAAGCGAGAAAGGTTCTGTAAATTTTAATCAACCAGTAGAAATAGTGGATTGGATGAGAAATGCAGAGTACGATTCAACCACTAAATCACTTGTAAAGGATTTTCAGTGTCGTTCCAAGATTATGGATGATGGAATAGTAGGACTTGAAACTTACACGACTTTAAATGAATGCTTTTCTGATCCTACAAAATTGTGTCTACTTAAAGAGTCGGGAAGAAATCCTAATAAAAAAGGGTTATCAAAAATTAAATATTTTGCAGTTACTTCCTTAATATCAAGGGCAGAATTTGAAATAATATTAGATATTTTAAAATGCCAAGTCATTAAGCAAATATGCAAGGAATTCACAGAGTATATAAAGAATAATTCCTACAAGAATCCTCAAATCCAAGTTACTGAGCTTAAAAAGAAAATTTTTGAATATGATTTTCTGGAAACTATTATAGATGCAAATAATAGCTCTTTATTTGAGAACAGGGAAATATTTAAAAAATTAGAAGTAAAAGATATTGATATTAATAATTTCAAAGAAGAAATTAAAGCTTTTATTATTAATAATGGAGATGATACCAGCAATATTGTAGAAGTATTACAGAACTTGTCTGGAACTGAACTAATATTTTCAGTTTTAATGCAAATTGTTTCTCCTTTATTATCTCAATGGAGCAATAGCAGCAATATTGTAGAACTATTACAGAATTCATCTGTAACTGAACCAATATTTTCAGTTGTAATCCGAATTCTTTCTCCTTTATCCCAATGGAGCAATCTGACTTGGGAAGAAATGATAAAAAAAGGTTTTGATAAATTTGAAAAGATTGCCAATCGTCAAATTATCACTAATAATTCAAATCCAGAGCCGGGATATTATAAGGAAGAATTAGTAAAAAGTGCAATTTTTCAAGTTATTTCTCTGATGAAATTAGAAATTACGTCTATTGATAAAGAAGATGAAAGTGATCTATTTGTATATTTTTTGCTGAAGAAATACTTAAATCAATTTGAAAAGTATACGTTAGATGCTGAAAATGAGATAAAATTTAGTAAAGATAAAGAGCTTAAAACTAATATTCTTGACAAGCAAGAAATGTTTGAAATTGAATTAACATTTAATTATGGTAATAATCCTTCTACTACAGAAAATAATGAACAAAAACAGTCGGAAGACTTATTTAAAACTCTAGATTTATATATTCCTCTAATAATTAGTAACAGTTATCTTAATAAGTTTAAAATAAATAATGAAAAAAATAAGCCCCCAAAAAAACTATATTTTCTTCTTCCTGCTGTAGTAGATTTAAGCTATTGGTGTTCTCCAGTCAGAGATCAAGGCTCACTCAATTCTTGTACTGCATTTGCAGCGATCGCGCTATTAGAGTATTTTGAAAATAGAAATTTTGGTAACTCAGTAGATGCTTCTCCCCTTTTCCTTTATAAGACTGCACGTCAAAAAATGAATGTTGAAGGAGATGTAGGAACCTCTATCCGAGAAACGATAAAAGTACTTGCACTATTTGGTGTTCCCCCTGAACAATCTTGGCCTTATGAAGAAGATAAAGTAGATGAAGAACCACCTCCTTATTGTTATGCCTATGCTCAAAATTACAAAACACTCAAATACTTTCTTCTAGATTATGCTGGCATTACTACAGAGAGTCTTTTGTTTCAGGTTAAAGCAGTTTTAGCTGCGGGCTTTCCTTGTATTTTTGGGTTAACCATTTATACCTCTGCATACGAAGAGACTAATTATAAAAAAGGTCACATTCCATATCCAGATCCCAATAAGGATAAAGTTGTTGGTGGACATACTGCCGTTGTAGTTGGATATGATGATTACAAATTTATCCGATGTGCAGATCGCAAGCACTATTCAAGAGGTGCATTCTTAATCAGAAACTCTTGGGGTACTGAATGGGGAGTGAACGGTTATGGATGGCTTCCCTATGACTACGTTTTAGCCGGACTCACAGCTGCTTGGTGGTCATTACTCAAAGCAGAGTGGTTTGATGAAAGTAACTTTGGCTCGGCTAGAACAGGTGGCGATGGATCAGATACTGGTACACAAGGAGGCGGGGGGACGATACCACCAGGGCATCCGTGAGAAGTTAAAATAAAGCGCTTACCCATATTTTTGTAACAGTTAAATTTAGGAGCTAAAGTTTTTGATATATCAGCCACCACGCACAGCGCATTGTAAGACTTGCGAAAGTTTTGCAGTGGAAAAATGTTAATAGTGCATGTAATTAGGGACTGACAAGAAATAAATTATCCAATCTTGTGGGGTGGGCAACATGAGCGCCTTTGGTTACTGGGCGCTCGTGTCACCCACCCCAAAACCTTTGCTCCTTCCTCACGGGCGATATCTAAATACTTGCTCACCTGTTGGAGTTGCTTTTCATTGACAATCGGCCCACTGGAATTTGTGTACTAAGTTTGCTTGCTTTCTAGGTTATCCTCAAGTTTCGGGAATTGGCGGCAGATACAAATATCGATATAAAAATTAAGGCACGAATGCCAACACCCCCACAGGAGAACCAGAACCACCACGCAACCTGAGAATGCCGATCGCTAGAGTAGTACCTTTAGGTGGCAATTGATCCAAATTGGTGAGATTCTCCAATACAATGCGCGGTTTCTCCAACACCAAGTGGTTAATAGCAAAACTGTTATCCTGTCCGGGATCGACACCGTGAGTATCAATTCCTACCCCTGCTATTTGCCGTTCATCCAGTAATAATTGAGTCGCATCGCTGCCAAAACCCGGAAAGTGGGCAATTCCTTGAGAATCCTGATTTAGGAATGCACTTTTATCAAACCACTTTTTTTGCCAACCAGTATTCAGTATAACTACGCAACCAGGATAAATTTCACCGTATTCTTCTTCCCAAGCCAGAACATCAGCAATAGTCAAGGCATAATCAGGATTAACTGCTGTGGCTTGGCGAATATCTATGACCACCGCAGGTACAACCAAAGACTGGGCGGGGTATTGGTCAATTCCCACGGCATAACTATGAAAACTATTAGGGGCGTTGAGATGGGTAGCACTATGTTCTCCCAAGGAGAAACGCCGCAGGTAATACCCATCATTATTCAGTTCAGCCACAGTTTCAAATTCTACTGGAGGGTCGCCAGACCATTGGGGAATATCTATGTCAATTACATGACTTAGGTGGATAATCCGTGTGTAGGTGATACTATTGTGACTTTGGGGTTGTATCATCCCAGCCTTCTATTTTATTTGTACTGAGAGATTTTTTCAAATATGCCGCAGCTATCGCCTGTTGTAGACATTGCCTGGGTTGCAATACTGCGTAGGTTTTGCCCTGTATTAGAAGAAATAATCCCCCAATTCCTGTAAATTTTAGGTTGTTGGGGGGGTTGAAATGTTGCAGCAAAAAGTTAATTAATCTATATTAAACAACTATTAGGTTAACATTTAATTAAATTCTGACTAATTTTTTGTAATATCTACAAATCGGCTTGTTGCTTGAATGGAATCACGATCGCAAACTCGGCACCTTGTCCTGGGGCTGAAATACACTGGATTTGCCCGCCATGTTTTTTTACAACAATTTGGTAACTAATTGATAACCCCATGCCCGTGCCTTTACCGACGGGTTTCGTAGTAAAGAAGGGGTCAAATACGTGTTTGCGTACTTCCTCAGTCATGCCTGGGCCATTGTCGGCAACGCCAATAATTACATGACCTTCTTCGATGAGGGTGCGAATGCGAATCTGGGGAGTAGGGAGTGCTTCTTCCCCCACTCCCCATGCCCCTAATCCCCACTTCGTGGGGGCCCCTAATGCCCCATTCCCCACACCCTCTTGTAAAGCATCGATCGCATTTGTCAACAGATTCATAAACACCTGATTAATATGTCCAGCGTGACACATTACTGGTGGTAGGTTGCCGTAGTCTCGGATTACCTGGATTTCGGGATTTCCTGGTTTGGCTTTCAGGCGATTTTGCAACAGCAGCAAGGTGCTATCAATACCTTCATGAATATCTACTGGTTTTCTGCCGTCTTCATCAAGGCGAGAGAAATTGCGTAAAGATAGGACAATCTGCCGAATGCGTTCGGCTCCCATGTTCATAGAATCTAGAATTTTCGGCAAATCGTGCCTGATAAAGTCTAAATCAATGGTGTCGATTTGTTGCTCAATCTCTGGTATCGGTGGGTGGTAGTTCTGTTGATAAAGTTTTACTAAGTCCAACAAATCCTTAGTATATTCACGGGCGTGGCTAATATTGCCATAGATGAAATTGACGGGATTATTGATTTCGTGGGCAATACCTGCAACCAATTGTCCCAAACTGGACATTTTTTCAGTTTGAATCAGTTGTGCTTGGGTTTGTTGAAGTTCTAGCAGTGCCGCTTCTAGTTGCTGGGCTTTGTCTTGGGCTGTTTGGGCAGCGATACGACTTTGGGTGTAAAGTTTTGCTTGATCTATGGCGATCGCTAGTTGAACTGTAACTGCTTGTAATAATTCTACTTCGTTGTCCAACCAAGGGCGGGAGCCACTACAAGAACTACAGCTAAATGTGCCAATTTCCCCAGATTGGGTATGTACAGGCAGCGACATAAAGGCAGTGAAACGCAAATCCTGCAAAAGATCGCCGGCAGTCTCAACGTCATTAATGCGGATGATTTCTCTGTTCAAGGTTTTGACTGCAATTAGTTCGATTTCTGCATTAGTTGCTTCTTGGTCGTTAAGCAAACAGGAAAAAGAGGAACTTTTCGCCTCATATACTCTCTCCCAATTAGGTAAATCAGCATCTTGCCGATACAAAAAAAAGGCGCAGCGATCGATCTGAAATAAGTTACGAATCTCCTGCACTGCGGTTTCTACAATGTAATTGAGATCCAAGGAAGCTCGAATCTGGTTAGAAAGACGATTGAGTAGGGCTTCCCGTTGGGCGCTTTCTCTGAGTGCAACTTCTGCTTGTTTGCGCTTGATGCCAATGGCAATCTCCTGGGCGGCAAATTCTAGTGCTGTAAAAGTTGATTCTGTCACCGTTTGACGAGCAAACATGGCTATCACCCCTACAGTTTCATCTTCAACAACCAGGGGATAGCCAGCGAAGGCGACCATACCTTCAAGCTTTGCCCACTCTTTGTTAGCCACGCGGGGATCTGTCTGCACAGAGTTAGTTAGGTGGGGTTTGCCCTCTTCGGCAATTAAACCAATTTTGAATTGACCAACTGGCACACATTTATGGGAACCATTAATGTGGGTATACATCCCAGAACTGACTTGCAACTCCAATACGTTGTCTTTTTTGTTCAGCGTCCAGATGCGAGCAAAGGCTGCATCAAGATGTTCAACTAAAGCGTCAGTGCAGCGACGCATCATGTTCTGTAAGTTGTCACTCTGGGTAAGGGCTGCGTCTACATCGGCACGAAAATTTGCTAAACGCGCCCGTTCTGCTAAAGCTGACTCTGCAAGTTTTCGGTCAGTGGTGTCATAGCAAATACCAACAAAGTTTAAAACACTACCATTGGCGTCTTTAATAGCAGATGAGTTGCTTGTATGCCATCGCCAACTACCATTTTTGTGTTTTACCCGATATTCAATTGCGTCTTGTTTCTCGCTTGTTGTCAAAATTCTTTGAAAATAATCGGCACAGATAGGCACATCATCAGGATGTACAAAGGGAACAAAGGATTGGCCTTCAACCTCTGCAACTTCATGCCCAAAAAATTCTGTCCAGTTAGGAGAAACGTAGGAAAATATTCCTTCAAGTGTCAGGGCAAAAATAATGTTATTGGCGTTTTCAACAATGCTGCGAAACTTGGCATCGCCTTCTATGAATGCTGCTTGGATGTTGTCGCTGGGGTGGCGGATAAGAACTATGATTTGCTGATCTGGTAATGGTAATAATCTAGCTTCAAAATTATTCTTCCCGGATGGTAGCGCTAAGGTATATTCAAAACTCACTTCATATTGAGTTTCAAGTACTTGAGTTATTGCTTGGTGGAAGCGATCGCCTACAGCAATCGGTAGGCATTCTCGCAAATTGCCCTGACACTCTCCTGTTGGAATATACGGATGCTCAATCTTCCCTGGCTTGTAATCCAGAATACTTCCATCAGCATCAATACGAAAGTATAAATCAGGAAGCACTTGCAAAATCGCTGCAAATTCTGATGTTTTTTGGCGTAGTTGTGCTTCAACTGCTTGGCGTTTTGCAGTTTCAGCTTGTAGTTGTTCTAGTGCTTTTGGTAATGCCACCTGTTTTTGTTCTGTAATTTGATGCAGACAACAAGAATAATTTGTAGATGCCGAGCAGCTTTCTCTCAGGGGAGGTCGCACTTCTGTTATATCAACACAATAACCGCGAGCATCCCAAATGTGCAAAAACCTTGATAGCCCTCATCCCCTAACCCCGAATCCCATGTTTGGGAGAGGGGGAACTAGAATTATGTCTCCCCTCTCCGATATGATGGGAGAGGGGCTAGGGAAAAGATTTAAGCCAAAATTGGGATGCTTCCCAATAACCGATGTAACCAACAACGCTACAATCTGCTGCAAAAAGGTAATAGTCGGAAAATATAATTTATTAATAGATGTTAATAACTATATATAATCTTCCTCTCAACCTGCTATTTATCTTAATCCTTTATTTATAATAATTCCTTTATTACTGGAAATGAATTGAAGAAAATACTGAAGTTATGATTAAGATTAATTTCAGTATTTTTAGTTAAATTTAAGCCATCTATGTGTCAGCAAACTTGTTTGACTTTGTGTATTCTTAAAATTCCCTATAAATTCATCTTAGCTATCTAATCGCATTGCTCAAAAAGCTGATTTAGCTTCAGGGAAACTATATGATTAACTATGAGGTATTTTCATCTTTATCAAAAATTTATAATAATCAAAAATTTCATATCCAATAAATATTAATTTTTTATCAAGAAGAATTGAGCATGAATTAGAGGATGTTTTACAAGTTATATTTCTTACTAAAAATATCTAATACCCCCCTTTTTATAACGGGGAGAATAGTCTCTTAAAGCCCCCCAATATATCGGAGGGTTAGGGGGGTAATGTCAGAATTTGATGTGCTATACGACACTTTTGAAACATCCTCTTAGAGTTCTGGCGACTATAAGTTGCGGCTATACAGACAAAACCCACCTGCGTGGGTTGTAAATTGTTGATTTTTCATGTTTTGGGCGTAGGTAGACAATGTTAGTGTAGTAGTGAATTATATTCACCTAATACTTTTTGGACATTCTCTTAAAATAAAGAGTATAAAAGGGTTTAATAGCCACATCTCAACTAAGGAGTCTTTATTCAATTGGTGGTATAAAACTGTACTTTATTAATTCTGACTCCTGTTAGCGGATAGCTAAGGTTTAGCCCATTCTG
The DNA here is from genome assembly GCF_036917635.1 of Nostoc sp. GTDB lineage: Bacteria > Cyanobacteriota > Cyanobacteriia > Cyanobacteriales > Nostocaceae > Nostoc. The sequence continues at coordinate 14,888 of NZ_JBALCW010000092.1, read as the reverse complement.
ACTTCTAAATTCTTCTTCAATTTTCCACTTAAAACCCGATTTCTTAAAATTGTCTTGACCGTTCAAAACGCCTCATCCCAAAATCGCAAATTAAATGAGAGAAATGCTAAATGTGATGTCAACACGTTGCAACAATGGCTAGCAATCGGATTTTGTATGTTATAAAGCTCACAGAAATTAATGTTAGGCGGAAACTATTTTATGGAACCAGATAAACTAGGCCGTTTTAAGGAGTACGGCGAATTCATCCTCCGAAAGATAGATTCTGTGCCCCAGCACCCTTCAAAACAAGAAGATTGGGTTCCAGCTAGTCTTGACGACTGTCTCCTGCGTCTGCGGTCAGCTGCCCAGAAAACTGTAGACCTTGCAACTTCACCTGTCAAAATTGGGGTGATGGGGGAATTCAGTAGTGGCAAAACCTTACTTTTAGGCAGTCTAATTGGATATGCAGATGCTTTGCCGGTCAGCGAAAACCCCACTACAGGTAATGTTACAGCCATACACATCATACCGCAAGATGACTTTGCTACTACAAAATTAAGTAATTTTACGGTAGATTATCTTTCTCATGAAGGAGTACATGAGTGTCTACGCTTCATGCTAGGGGAAGCCAATAAACGGACAACAGCAGCAGGGCTTCCTCCGATACCAGTATCAAAACTCAACTCTGGCACAGATATTATTGGCTGGTGTGAAGAAGCATGGAATAGTAGTAATAATTTAGAGCTGCGTTATTTACTGCGAGAGTTGGTGCTATTCCTGCGGGCTTATCAAGCTTATGGGGAAGTTATGTGTGGTGGGCGTTACCAGATTGATGCTACCACCGCCCGCGAAGGGCTACAGCTAGTCGAACAGCCAATGGCAATCCAAACTCTGAAATTTGAGGATTTACCCCCAGCGCATATCCGATTACCGAGTCCACCCCAGAGGCTACCAACCAAGTTATTACAAAACAGTTTCCCACTGATCCGCCGCGTAGATATTGATGTGAAAATCTCACGGGAAATTTGGGATTTTGCAGACGCAGGGAAATTTATTCTCATCGACTTTCCGGGATTGGGGGCTGCTAATTCGGGAGCTAGGGATACCTTTTTGTCGCTACGAGAATTAGCAGAAGTACAAACAATTTTGGTATTGCTAAATGGTAAATCTCCTGGGAGCGATCGCGCCAATAAAATCTTCACGATGATGCAGCAGCAGCGACCGGGACAAGACCTGAAAGATTTAATTCTCGTAGGTGTAGGTCGCTTCGATCAACTACCCCTAGATAGCGAAGGCGGCGAAAGAGAACTTGACCAACTCATTGAAGATAGCCATTTACAAGAAGAAACCGTTTTCCAAAAACTCAAAGTTCTGCAAACTACCATTGACGGTGCAGAAGCGTTTACAACTCAAAAAGACCGCATCGTTTTACTGTCGCCACTGTTGGGACTAGCCGAATTGGCAAAACGTTCTAGTACCGTCAAAGCAGGTTCAACAGAGTTTTTGGCTAACTTAGACTATCCTGATTATTTAGATCGGTCTAAACGGCTACAAGAAAAATGGCAGCACTTAAGTGAACGACTGCTAGAATCTGACACTCGCAGTTATTTGGGTAGACGGCTAGGTTACTTTGCTCAAGATGGGGGACTTGGTAAACTGCGGGAATTGATTCAAACCCACGTAGCGACTCATGGACTGAAGCAACTGTATGAAGATACTAAAAGAGCTGCTGATGTGGTGAGCCAGCAACAAGATTACTTGAAAGACATCATAGATGAAATTCACGAGCAAGGTATCCCCACAGGAGACAGTCCCGCCTTTATCGAATTGCGCTTTGTGGTCGAAAGCTTGGATAAAATCTATAGGAATTTTCAAAAAGATTTAGGGAAAGAACCACTCAAAGATCGGCGCGGTGTTGTCGTCAGCGATGTAGTAAAAGACGAACTTACGTTTAGAATACTGAATTGGAACCAGTGGACTTTACTCTTCAACAAAGCTAACAATGGAGCGATCGCTCTGGCGGAATCTAAAGGTGCAGCCGGGAAATTATTCGATCGGGGAAATCGCGTCAATAGTTCCCTTCCAACTAAGAGCGACGATTTTTATCCAGTATTTGAGAAAACTGTTAAAGAAGTAGAAGATTTTGCCCGCGATCGCATCCATCAAGCAGTGGTAGATTTGTTGAATCAATTGTCAAATTATATAGCCCCAGAACGCGAACAATTGCAGGCATTTTTGCATCCAGATATGGAACAAGAAATCGAAGAAAAATTTGGTTTTGAAGATGCCGATCTCTTTTACAAATTATTATTAGGATGCGATCCTAACGAATGGAAAGAAGCAATCATCTCCGAAATCACTAGTAAAAACAAAACCGTTGCGCCTGACATTATCTTTCCCCTAGCACGTCAAGACGAGAAACACAACGTTGGTCAAATCTTTGACTGGGCACCAGAAAAAAGCCAAGGTTTACCAAGATCGAGCAACCACCAACTTTTAGTACTGCGGCTGCGAGATGAAATTACTGCTAGCGCCAGCCTTCATCTTGTGCAGTATGTTAGCGAAGTTAATCAGCAAATAAATTCCGAACTTGAAGGTATTTTGGATCAAATTATTCCTAGTTTGCAAAACCTTTCAAAAAAGGAAACTTTGCTGAGATATTTGGCGGCTGGGGAATTGCCATCTGAGATCGCAATTCCTGTTTGGTTGCAGATTATTTCCGAACTTGCTGCTGTTTCTTACTTAGATGATTTGAGATAAGCTAACTCAGAAAGTGACTGATTGCGATCGGGTAGGTTTATGAGGATGTGTTTGTGAGACGTGATGCAATTTTTTATGCAATTTTCAAGCGTGTCCCAGAATTGTTTTTTGAGTTAGTAGAACAGCCACCAGCAGAAGCTAGTAGCTATCGTTTTGAATCAGTTGAAGTTAAAGAACCAACATTTCGGATTGATGGGGTATTTTTACCTCCACCTGATGCAACATCTCAGATGATCTTTTTTGCTGAGGTACAATTCCAAAAGGATGAGTTACTGTATCATAGGTTTTTCTCAGAGTCGATGCTGTATATGTATCGTAACCCGTCGCTTTACGATGACTGGTACGGGGTAATTATTTTACAGTCTCGCAGCTTGGAACCGGAAAACACTACTATTCACAGATCGCTACTGAACAGTTGCCAAGTACAACGGATTTATTTAGATGAGTTAGGTAGTCCTGATGAGCAAAAAGTAGGTATCAGTTTGATGCAGTTGACTATTGCCTCAGATACTCAAATGGTGCAAGAAGCGAAACGTTTAATTGAGCGGGTGCAACAAGAACAAATAACTGTCTTAGCTAAGGAGGAGATAATAGATGTAATCACAACCATCGCTGTTTATAAATTTGCAAACTTAAGTCGTGAAGAGGTAGAGGCAATGTTAGGAGTTAAGTTAGAAGAAACTAGGGTTTATCAAGAAGCTAAACAAGAAGGACGAGAAGAAGGACGAGAAGAAGGACGAGAAGAACTAAAACTTGAACTTGTACCTCAGTTCTTAGCTCTTGGTATGTCGATGGAAGACGTTGCCAAATTACTTAATTTAACCATCGAACAAGTAAGACTTGCAGCTGAATAATCACAACATAGCTATCAATACGGTTCGGATAAGTTGCCTATCGATAACGCTTGTAGAGACGTTGCATTGCAACGTCTCTACATACCGTAAAATCCCACCCATAACCTTAACCGAACCATATTCACATAGCGATCGCCTAGTTTGGGCTACGCCTATGCCCTTTCATATAAAAGCGTAGCCCAGCGTAGATATCGCGCCAAATAAAAAAGCCAGTGCTAAAGAGAATCAGTGGTACAAGACTAAAGATTCTCTAAATTTGTAATTTTATGATAGAACATTACAGTTTTTAGCCAGCTATAAAACAAACAACAGAAAGTGAGAATATAATGAACCCTTTCCAACTCAACTATAGCGATCAACAACCAGAGAAACAACAAAAAAGATTTCCAGGATGGTTTGCTTTAGATTTTGGTACGTCGAATTCCACAGTTACACTTTTCGATCCAATTGAAGTACCGATCGCAGAAATTTTACCCAAAGAACAAGAAATGCGGTTGCGCGATCGCTTATCACAATGGCTGAGTTCTCCCGCCTCACTAGCTTTACCAGATGTCAGTGCTGATGATTGGGAAAAGTTTATTGCAGAAATTAGCAGAAATCTGGAGATAGAACCCAGCCGATTGAGTGAAGTCTTTGAAAGTGACAATAAAGAGCGATTTTTGGAAGCAATTCGCCAAATTGAACTTTCTTTAGGAAACAGCGAGAGATTCCGCCGTGCTGTCAGCAAAAAACTTTACCAAATCTATCATGAGGTGTTTCGCGTCCCTACTCTAGAGTCGCAAAATCTGATTCCAGTTGTGCTGGATATCGATCGCCGCGATACGGAAATTCCTAGTGAGTCGGAAATTTCACAGTTAAGCGACTTAAAACTGCGGATGGGAAGGGAAGCTAGAGATAACCGAAAAAAAGCGATCGCTCAAGGTACAAGCGGTTCTTTAAAGGAAATTATCAGCAGGTTTCACCATTCACCCAAACGGTATTTTGGTCAGGAACGGTTATTTTCAGTTATTTTGGATGGTGAAGAAGAATTAATTACCGCGAACCAACTGATCCAATCTGCTTGGGCGCATTTAATCGAGTTAACTGAAGATTACCGCCAACGCGCCCAACGCAGGTTTTCAGAAGGAGATTTTTTAACAGCAGTAGTCACCTACCCCACTGTCGCCCCACCAGTTGTTCGCAAGGAAGTTAAGGAATTAGTTGAGCAGTTGGGGATCGATGATGTGCAAACTGCTTATGATGAAGCTGTTTCTGTGGCGATATTCTTTTTATGGCGAGAATTTGGTGGTAATCTCAACATTGGTATTGAATCATTCAAAACTCGTTGTCGCCAAGCCGGAAACAAATGGTCACAAAATGTTCTCGTTTTGGATATTGGCGGGGGAACCACAGACTTAGCTTTAATTGAACTGACTTTAGAAGATAAAACTCCTAGTTTTGCCGATTATGAAGACCGAGGTTTAGGAGGACGTTACTATAAACTCACTCCCAAACTATTAGGTTCATCTGGTCATTTACAGTTAGGTGGTGAGTTAATTACACTGCGAATTTTTAGATTATTAAAAGTTGCGATCGCAGATTTTTTATTGACAAAAATAACAACAGGTGATATTGAAAGTGAAAAGCTAGAAGATTTAATTAGCTCTGAGTTAAACGAGCGCTTTTTAGAACAAGGCAAATTCAAAAGTGGCAGTCTTTTGAAATGTTTAGATAAAGAGAATCCAGAAGGTGATATTGCTTACAAAGAAGCCCTAGATATTGCCGAGAAAGTATTACCCACCCGTTGGCAACAAGCGCCTCAACGTCTGCAATCATTTTATATCCTCTGGGATCATGCAGAAGCAGCTAAACTTAAACTTGGACAAAAAGCACTAGCAGATAATTCTCTATTAACCTTCACACTTTCTGAGCAGCAAATTTCTGAACTGCTCACCCAAAGCGCCGTTAAATTACAAGTCAACGATCCAAATAGCATCTGCGTTACCTTAGATAACCAGCAATTTGAACGAGGCGCCGTCTCAGGAATTAAAGAAGCGATCGGGATTGCTAAAGGATTGATGGAAAGTCGCTTGCGTCCTGATGATATCACCAAAGATTCTTGGAATTCCCAAAAAGTTGATTGGTTAATTTTGTCTGGAAAAACTTGTAATTTAGAGATAGTGCAGCGCCAAATCTACCAAGAATTTAGTAAATCTCCATATTTTGTGTGGAATCCAGAACGAATTACCTTTGTGTTGGAATTTACCAAATTAGCCACCTCCGCAGGCGCTTGCTACGCCGAGAAACTGCGAAGATTAAGATTCGATCCAGAAGAGTCTAAAAGCTTGCTACGTAAGGGAGCCAACCAGCTAGAAATTGATGTTAAAAACCTGTTTTATTATTTACCCTGCAACTTCAAACGCAAAACTCAAAGTAATGATTTACTAACTATATTCAAAGCTGGACAAGAACTTTATCAACTAGCACCTTGGGAAACCGTCGCCAAGGTTCGGACTGCATGGCAAGGAATCCAATTAACTAATATTATTTACCGTCAAGACTACGAGGATGGAGATTTACGACTATGGGGTAGCTTCGACGGCAAAAACCTGATGAATAAACTGGGAATGCAAGAAGCAGAGTTTCTCAAAAAACTTAAAGTCCAGTTTGAAATTGACCAAACCCTTGAATTTAGTGTGTTGCTTTGTCAGGGAAATCCCCATTATTTAATTGATATTCCTGGCATTGATTTGGAATCGGTAGTTTCAGAAAATTCAACACTATTTGCGGATGGCAAATTGAACTGGAATATCGCTGTCGAACGCTTCAATAAAGATTTAACTGATGGTGATATTGCCGTCAATGTGATTGAGTCTGCAACAGTTGATCAACCAGATGCCTATCATCTTGTATTTGAAGTAGGAAATAATGGTAGTAAATTGTTCCAAAAATTTCACTATCTGCGCGATGGCGCGACACAACCAGGAATTGGGTTAATTAGTAATCCCTTACCTCCCTTCCCGCAAACTGGCCACCACACCTTCTATATTTATCAAACAGACGCCGAAACCAACAGCAAAAAATGGATAAGAATTGGCGCACTCACCAAACCAGATGTGACAACAGATTACCCTTGCCAATATCGTGTAACTCTCGACGATCAAGGCATTTTGCGGATGCACGCCGGTGAAGTCCCTTACTGGATATCAAACAGCCAAGAATGCCTCAAAGAAGAGGGATGCGTTTATATTGCTGAATTAGAATTGCAGCCCAACGAAGTTGATAAAGAACGCGATCCATTTTGCGGTATACATTAACTCTTGCATTAAACCTTTGCGTTCCTCTGCGTTGAAAAAATTAAGATTTTAAACGCAAAGGTACGCGGAGGTTTACCAAGTTTAATTCGCTACGAATCACATACAAGTAATATTTGGAGGTGAGATTCATGCAGCACTTGCATCAATTATTAGAGATAGAAAACTCAGAGTTAGCCCAATTACTGCGGTTTAGTTTGTATGGATTAGAGGCGACTTTAAATCAGGCTCGCACAGAATTTCCACTAGATCCAGGATCTAAAATATGCGATGAGGTGCTGGAAGAACTTCATAACCTGTTGCAACCTGAACCCCAACACGAAAATACTGGTTGGGAAGATGCGCCAGATGATTTAAAACTAAGTCACCTACGGGAAGTTTTTGATTCTGACTCAGAACTTAATTATTATCTGGGTAATTCCCAATTGCAAAGCACAACAGATTCAGATTTATGGAATGAGATTCAACGCAAACTGCTGCGAGTACCAGAAGATTTGGCTGCAATTTGGCGATCGCGCACCCTAGATTTAGCCCAAGAAGTTGGTGCGATCGCAGATAATTCTAACCTCTATCAAGTTCCCTTTATCCGCGACGAAATTATCTACCCCGGACTTAGTGGTACTGTGCAAACTCAGGGATTGTGCTTGTACCAACAAGTACTTTCAAATCCTAAAAATACTCAAGGTAATGTATCCGATTTACCAGCAGCATTTCTATTTTTATATATGAATTTTATCGAAATAGACCCAGATTTACATCATGCTTTAAAGAGCGTTTTTAGCTTTGATGTGATTCCCTTACACTCCAAAGCAGAACAGCGCGATCAATATATTGATGCTTTAAGCGATCGCTTCCAACGCACCCAAAAAGCAGAGAAAAATACTGATCCCCTGTCAATTCTCCGTGCTTGGATTGACATGGACGAAGCGATACATTCTCTAGTATTTGTACCCCCGGCTGAACGCTATTCTTGGTGGGGAAAGCTACAACATGAATCACGGCGCATCCTGAAGAAAGTCGCTGATGAAGCTATTAATGCAGGTAATGAAGTGCGAATTCGCCAATTATCGGGACTTTATGCAGATATCTGTGCTTCATCCAAGGATGACTTACAACTAGACTGTGGTGGTATTCCTGGCGAAGTCTTAACTTGTCTTCGAGTATATGCGCGAATTAATCAGGAAGAATCCCCAGGCCGTGTAATATTTCGCTCATCACGCTAGTTGCTGGCGAATTTTCTAATTCTTGAGATTATGAGGCAAGGCAGAAGATTTTGCCAATCCCCGCCTTGCCTCATAATCTAATGAAGCTAAAAACGTTTAAATTTATAAAATGCCCCAGAAGTGTAAAATCCCTTGACCAGAAAACACTTCAAGTGCAACGGCAGATAAAAAACCAATCATTGCAAAACGACCGTTCCAATTTTCGCTCTGAGGAGTGAAGCCCCAGCGCAAAGCATTAGGATCTTCTGAAACCGAAGGCGTAGTCTTCTTAACGTTTGCCATAAATAATACTCCGAGCTTTTATGTTGTAACAGTTATAACTGCCTGTAAAGTAATGTAACAGGTTTTTAAGAGATTGCAACATAAAATCAAGGCAAAATTCAGCAGGATATATTACGTGTCCGTAGTTTAACATTGATAGGGTGCAGAACGAGGCATAGAAATGAGCCTTGGTAGCTTACTCCAGAAAATTGTAACCAGTAAGAAGTAAATTAACTCTTGCTCGGTCATTTATATGCTTTAATAGCCAATACTGAACTAAACTATAGGACTCCGGTTTGATTTTTGAAACTATACTGAGACTGAAAAGTTGGTTTTACAAGGGTTTCATCTAAAATCCTGTTCAGAAATCAAATATGAGTCCTATATGCAAAAATAAATATTAAGAAAAGTTTGAAGATATGGTAGAAGTTCTCTATTTTACAGGATTTATCAAAGGAGTAACCTATAAAACTTACTTGGATGATAATTTAAATGGCATCAGTTTAGATGTATTTGATGTCAATAAAGAAAAAGGTTATGGATTAATAAAGTCACCTACAACTGAAATTGCTTATTCAAAATGGGTATCGCCTAAGAGAACCAGAAGTTATCCGTTTGCCAGAATTTACAATACATATAATTCATCGAAAGTTATAACTATTATCCCTGTAATTAAAGATGAGGGAAAAGATGGTGATATAGATAAAATTCAATACTCTACAATTTCTTGGATGAACTTGCTTAATATCTATATAGTGCTTGCTTATTACGAAACAGCAAAAAAAAGCACCAAAAAGGGGCAAGCTAATAAGAATAAGTTAAGTAGTCAAAAATTTGCTAATGATTTTGTGAAATTTCAAATTAATGAAATATTAGTATATCGCCAAAGCGCACTCCATTGGAACAAAAATCTATTTGAAGAAAGATTTACACAAACTTTTCAAAAAGCACTAGATTCTTATGATTCTATTTTTAATCAAACTGGAGTATTAATTCATTCACGGGATGGGTTAGATAAATATTTACATAAAATTAGACAAGAGTTCGAGGAATTTAAGAATATTTCTCTTAAAGGTTCTCAAAGTGCTAGTAAAAGAGAAGCACTGACTTCTCATAAACTAGAATATTTAGTCGATGGATTAAAAGCAACTTTCAGTATTGAAAACTATCTGGGCGGAATTTACTATTTGACTCCTGATGAGATAATATTCGAGAACAACATATATATTATACAAGAGTCAAAAAATACTTCAACGGCATCTTTGCCAAACCTTCCTGATATTCAAGATGGTTTATTCAAGCTAATTTTATTTTCTAATTTAGATTCTTTAATCTTAAACGGTCGGCAAGTATTATTTATTACAAAGCTAAAGCTTACAGGTAACAATGTTGTTGGTTATATTGTTTTTCCAGATGCATCAGTAGGAGAGCTAGAATACTTTTTAGGAGCTAACATTAAGAATTTTAATACTAATCAAAAAGCAATTATAAAAAAATTAGCTTTAGAAGCTCAAAATAATCAGAGACTTAAAATAGAAGTATCCAGTAATTTTTAGATATTATAATTTTTAATTATCCTTAAAAGGCTGTTCATTACCCTGGTAGTAGAGTTAAGACAATCGTGGGCTAGGATTAAAATGTCATGTGTTGCTAAGAAACTAAGCTAATATGACATTTATGGTTACATATATATAGTAGTTGAGGTATAGTGCGGTGAGTCAGGTTTTAGGCTTGGAATTAAGCGATGAAGTCTACGCGATATTGCAGCAAAAAGCCGACGTTACAGGCGTATCTATTGCAGAATTGCTAGCTACTTCTATAGAACAGCAGTATGGTTCTTCAAGACGTGAAAAGTCGCAAAACGAAACAGAAAAAGAAGCAAAGCGACAACGCTTCCGAAGTCATGCTGGAAGCATTAACCAGGGTTAAGCCCCAAGAGCAAACAATGAAAGGAATAATTTATGATCAAAAGTCCTCTGCGGTATCCTGGTGGTAAGTCAAAAGCAATAAATCAAATAGTTGAATACTTACCAGAAAGCTTTTCGGAATTTCGAGAACCTTTTGTAGGTGGTGGTTCTGTATTCATTTATTTAAGACAAAAGTTTCCCGATATGAAGATTTGGATTAACGATTTAAACCGTGAACTCTTCTTATTCTGGAAAATTGCCCAATCTGATATAGCTCAGTTAGTTAAAGAAATTCGACATATTAAAATCAAATATACAGATGGTAAATTACTCTTTACAGAATTAACTAGTGTAAATGTAAATAATCTATCTGATTTAGAAAGAGCCGTTCGCTTTTTCGTTCTCAATAGAATTACTTTTTCAGGAACTGTAGAATCAGGCGGTTTTTCTAAACAAGCTTTTCATAAAAGATTTACTGATTCTTCAATAGAACGGCTAGAAAAATTAGAAGGTATATTATCAGAAAATGTGCAAATTACTAATTTGGATTACAGCCACCTATTAAAATCAGAAGGGGAAGATGTATTTATATTTTTAGATCCACCATATTTTAGTGCTGAAAAATCAAAGCTATATGGTAAAAGGGGTGACTTGCACACCTCATTTGAACATCATAGATTTGCTGAACTTTTGCAACAATGTCATCATCCCTGGCTAATTACCTACGATGACTCATTGCACATTCGAGAAAATTTTCAATGGGCTAATATCTCAGAGTGGGAATTACAGTATGGAATGAATAACTATAAACAGAGTGGTGCGGCTAAAGGAAAAGAGTTATTCATTACTAACTACGAAGTTAAACTTGATTTGGAAAAAAAATCACAAGTTCAGGATATTGCTAATCCAGCTTTGCAATTAAGCCTTGAGGTTTAAACCTAACTTTGATAGCTTCCAATTTTCCGGTAGGATAATCCCATAGCTCTCAATATAGCTACAACATACAAACTTTCTTCTATGATAACTTCTCCAATCCCTGCTCAAGAATCCTCTGCTAGCTGGTATGTCCTGCTGCAACAATTAATAGATGGCCAATCCTTGTCCCGTACTCAAGCTGCTGAATTGATGCAAGGATGGCTCAGTGAAGCGGTTCCCCCAGAGTTATCAGGAGCTATTTTAACAGCCCTTAACTTTAGAGGCATTTCTGCCGACGAGTTGACCGGCATGGCTGAAGTATTACAATCTCAATGTTCCCCACTCAGCGCTAATAAATCAGCACGGGCTAAACGCCCCGCTACCGCTAACAGCACTGTAATAGATACCTGTGGCACTGGTGGAGATGGTTCATCAACCTTTAATATTTCTACAGCCGTTGCTTTTGTTGCCGCAGCTTATGGTATACCTGTCGCCAAACACGGCAATCGTTCAGCCTCAAGTCTCACGGGGAGTGCAGATGTATTGGAAGCCTTGGGTGTAAACTTGAGTGCATCCACCGAAAAAGTACAAGCCGCACTACAAGAAGTCGGGATCACTTTCTTGTTTGCCCCTGGTTGGCATCCAGCACTTAAGGCGGTTGCGTCATTACGGCGGACTTTAAAAGTGCGAACAATTTTTAATTTGTTAGGGCCCTTAGTAAATCCCTTGCGTCCTACGGGACAGGTGGTGGGCTTATATACTCCTAAGCTTTTGGCAACTGTTGCCGAAGCTTTACAGAATTTAGGCAAGGAAAAGGCGATTGTGCTACACGGGCGAGAAAAACTTGATGAGGCTGGGTTAGGAGATTTAACTGACTTGGCGGTGTTATCAGACAAAGAAGTACAGTTAACTACGATTAATCCCCTAGATTTGGATCTAACACCTGCTACCATAGGTATGCTTAGGGGTGGAGATGTCCAAGAGAATGCGGTGATTCTGAAGGCGGTACTGCAAGGTAAGGGAACTCAGGCACAACAAGATGCAGTAGCCTTAAATGCGTCGTTGGCGCTGCAAGTAGGGGGTACGATCGCATTCCTCGATCACGCCCAAGGGATTAAAATCGCTAAGGATATCCTACAAAGCGGGGCAGCTTGGACGAAGTTGGAGCAGTTAGTTGAGTTTCTGGCGAATTAATTTGCGATCGCACCTGCGGACGAAATTCTACTACATTACGTTTGATAGTGACATCGTAGTTACCAAAAAAGTCATGTCCCAAAAGTCCAGTTTCTAGTTCCGCACCTGCGATCGCTACTGCTACTCTATTCACTATTACCCCGCCAACTGCCATCGAATTAACGTAGCCCACAGGAAATTCTACAGCCCTGGAACTCGCGGTATTTGCCTTAGCTTTCCCCACTGGCACTATTCCCAAGGTATTGGCCATCTCTTGGGTAATTACAGTGCCACTGGCTCCCGTATCCACAATCATGTCAAATTGTTGCTGGCCATTAAAAGTAACTTCGACAATTGGCGTTCCACCAATTCGCCTTTTAATCGGGGCTGTAAATACTTCCTGATCTGGAATTAGCACTGCTGATGAGGGCAAAGCTGGCTCCGTTCGTAACGGTTTTATTTCTTGCGGAGGCGATAAAGGTGTGGTATACTTTGGTGCAGTTATTGTCTGCGGAACCACAACTACTATCCTCTTCGGTTCGGCAACGCGCACAGGGCGAGGATTAGCTTGCTGTTTAGCATATTTAATTTTGCGGCGATATTCAGTAATTTTAGTTTGAGCCATCGCAAATTCTGGGCTTTGTCGCCGGACTCTTTGCATCAGCGCGATCGCATCCTGGTACTGATTCGCCACCAAAATCCAATCACCTGGAGATTGAGCAGATTGGCTAATACTCCAAGCGCCAACGGCTTTGTCTCGCCCCATCTCAAAAAGACTTGGTTCACTTTCAGACGGCTCTAGCGGTAACGGCTGTGCTTCTGGGGTTGGGGTAACTGCTGGTGTTGCTGGTTCGACAGCAGGCTGTACTGATGCCTGTTCCCCAATTGGCGCGGGTTGCTGATTGCCACCAGTCGTGTTCCGTTGGTCTTCACTACAGGCAACACACAAAACCGCCAGAGCGCTTGATAAAAAAAATAGGGTTGCACGGGATAAAAAAGACTGAAGCATAATTAATTTTAACCGCCCAAGCTTTGCCAAAGCCACTCCCGCTAATTTAATTCCCTTTTAATTTTAATTAACTATTCTAAAAACTCCCAATTGTTCAACTCATGGGATAATTAACAATCGCAGTATTGGGAAATAGGGAAGAGTTTTCCCAATGCCTCTCAAGAGTGCTGAGTGGGGCAGAGGGGAGAATAACTCCAAACTCCTAACTCCTAACTCAGAACTGTTTTGCCCACTCCCCACTCCCCAATTTACTATGCCCCTGACTGACGCAATACCAGCTTTACTTGTCCTGGCAGATGGAACCACTTATCGCGGTTGGTCTTTCGGTGCTACAGGAACCGCGATCGGAGAAGTGGTGTTCAATACTGGCATGACCGGCTACCAAGAAGTATTAACTGACCCAAGTTACTGCGGTCAAATTGTCATTTTTACCTATCCTGAATTAGGGAATACCGGGGTAAATTCTGAAGATGAGGAATCAGATGGCCCCCAGGTTCGGGGTGCGATCGCTCGGAATATTTGTCACCGACCGAGTAACTGGCGATCGACACAATCCTTACCAAAGTACCTTAAACAAAACCAAGTACCAGGGATCTACGGCATCGATACCCGCGCCCTCACCCGCAAAATTCGGATGTTTGGAGCCATGAATGGTGGCATTTCCACAGCGATTCTTGATGAGGCGGAATTGCTAGAGCAGGTACTAGCCGCTCCCAACATGGCAGGATTAAATCTGGTTCAAGAAGTTACCACCCCAACGGCTTATGAATGGTCATATCCGACAATTCCAGCTTGGGAATTCAACTCTGAAGCTCTTGAAAATCTTGGAGAACCCTTTACCGTTATTGCCCTTGACTTTGGCGTAAAACGGAATATTTTGCGTCGCTTAACAAGTTATGGTTGTCGGGTAATTGTTGTGCCTGCTGATACGCCACCAGAGGAAATCCTCAACTACAATCCAGATGGTGTGTTTCTTTCAAATGGGCCTGGTGACCCTGCTGCCGTCACTCAAGGGATTGCAACTGCCAAAGCGCTGCTATTAAGTCAAAAGCCCATCTTTGGTATTTGTATGGGACACCAAATTTTAGGTCATGCACTAGGGGCAGAAACCTATAAACTCAAATTTGGTCACCGTGGTTTGAATCAGCCTGCCGGTTTACAACAACGGATAGAAATTACCAGCCAAAACCATAGTTTTGCTATTGACCCAGATTCTTTACCTACGGCAGTTGTAGAAATCAGCCACCTGAACTTAAACGATCGCACCATTGCTGGAGTCCGTCACAAATCTCTACCTGTATTCTCCGTCCAATATCACCCAGAAGCCAGCCCTGGCCCTCATGATGCTGATTACTTGTTTGAGCAATTTGTTCAAGTCATGCGAACAGCACGTCAAGCCGTAGCAGCCGAAGTGAGTTGAGCCACTCCCCCGTTTTAAAAACGGGGGATTCAGGCATCAGACAGAGATTGCAGTCTGGGACTGTCTAACATCTCCTACGCCTAGAGTCGAA
>NZ_JBALCW010000091.1:0-87988 GCF_036917635.1 Nostoc sp. | reverse complement strand
TAGCTAATGCGACTGCCAAGGTTAATCTTTGTTTTATTCGGTTGATGGTTAAGAGGCTTGCTGCACCTTCTTAGATGTCAAATGGGTTCTATAGAGATTTTATTTTTCGTTACATAGTTTGGTTTTATCTTGCCTACCTACTTATCCTATTCGCTTTTCCTCCAACCATTGTAAAACCCGATTCCATGCCCACCAAGGATCGGAATCGTTTACTTGACGCTGGCACTCTTTGCTGCTCAAATAACCAACATGGCCGCCGTACTGAGTGAGTAACAAATCTATTACAGGATTGCGATCGCACGCCTCTTTTAATTCCGGTATGATAGCTGGGTCAAAAAGTGGGTCATCAGCAGCATATAAAATCAAAGTCGGTTTTGAGATTTGCGGCAATATTTGTAAAGCACTACTAGCTTGGTAATATGCCTCCACAGAAGAAAAACCTAGTCGCTTAATTACCAGTTCATTATCAAAACCCCAAATACTGTTCGCCCGTTCAATCGCTGCTGGGTCAAGGCTTCCCGGATGAGCATCATGGATTCGCCATGCTAGTTTTTTTAAATTCTGGGCAATTCCCGCTTCCAAATATCTGCCGAAGGGCTTTGTAACTAGATAAGATAGCGATCGCTGCGAATCCAAACTAGGGCAAATCACCATACCACCCCCAATATCGCCATCTTCTAATCCTAAATCTCCATCCTCCCTAATCACCTCACCAGCAACCTTTACCGCCCATAACGCCAATTGTCCTCCTAAAGAATACCCTGTAAACCAAAATTTCGCCGGACATCCCATTGCCTTAGCAGCAGCAGCAATGCGAACAAAATCTTCCCCCTCATACAAACCATCAGAAGTTAGAGTCGGGGATAAAACGGCGGTTTTGCCGTGGGCCCGCCAATCAAATAACACCACAGCGTATCCTTGAGCGTAGGCAAAACGGCCTAGCACCCTCAAAAACCATTCTGTTTCTAACTCTCCAGTAATGCCATAAGTACCGATAATCGTGCTATGAGCATTTTCCGGGATAGCAACCAAGCCAAAAATTGGCACACCTTGGCTACCAACAAAGATTTTCTCGTGATAAGACGGTTCAAGTAATAGAGTAGTGCTTTCCCAGTAACGTTTTCCCCACAAAGCGGTGTATACAGTCATGATTACACCGTTTTGTAAAAACCAAGACGGATTGTAGGGCGCAGTATAACACATCATAGACTATAAGATTTCGTGTAATTAAGTCTTGATTTCACAGTCATTTAATCTTAATATTTATGTAAGATTTAAAAACTTTTTTAGAATCGATTCAAAAATCTTTGTATCTATCAAAGGTTGTTAATTATCCTTAATAAGTAGTAAGAATTTTTTAAGAATGCCGAGGATTCTAGTCATAGACGATGACCCAGCGATTTCAGAACTAGTTGCCGTCAACTTGGAAATGGCTGGCTACGATGTTAGTCAAGCTGAAGACGGCATCAAAGGTCAAGCGCTGGCTCTCCAGCTACAACCAGACTTGATCATGCTCGATTTAATGTTGCCCAGAGTAGATGGGTTTACAGTTTGCCAACGCCTGCGCCGCGACGATCGCACCTCTGAGATTCCGGTATTAATGTTGACGGCTTTGAGCCAAACTCAGGACAAGGTGGAAGGCTTCAATGCTGGCGCAGATGATTACCTGACCAAGCCTTTTGAAGTTGAAGAACTGCTGGCGCGGGTGCGCGCACTTTTGCGGCGGACTGACCGCATTCCCCAAGCAGCAAAGCATAGTGAGATTCTCAATTATGGCTCACTCACACTTGTTCCCGAAAGATTTGAGGCGATATGGTTTAATGAAACGGTGAAATTGACTCACTTGGAATTTGAGTTACTTCACTGCTTACTGCAACGCCACGGTCAAACGGTTTCTCCCAGCGAAATCCTCAGAGAAGTTTGGGGTTACGATCCTGATGATGACATAGAAACGATTCGAGTCCATATTCGTCACTTGAGAACCAAGCTAGAACCAGATCCCCGCCACCCCCGCTATATCAAGACAGTATATGGTGCTGGATACTGTCTTGAATTACCCGGTATACCTCCATCAAATGAAGGGGCTTCAGTAACACTCGTTGAATGAAATCACGCTAAATTCCCTTAAACTTTGGCATGATTTAGGCAAGAACTCTCATAAACTCTTATTCCTTACCGCTTAGTTAAGGTTATTGGTGGCATTTACTGGTGTGTAGAGATGTTGCAATACAACTTCTCTACAAGCGCATCCGTGAAGTTTAAAGATAGGGTTATCAGTATAAGGGTCACGCAAAGAGCGGAGTCCCTTTAAAATGGGTTCTGCCAACAAGAAATAATAAGCTAAAAAACATTTAATTTGCATAATCGAATTAAACATAACTCTTGTGGGGTAGGCCGAAAAGCCCGCCCAGGATATGCAAGTTTATTTGTCCGACAGCTTAACACCATTAAAATGATTCGTAATTCGTAATTCGTAATTCGTAATTATGTTAAGGGAGCGGGGATTTAAATTAGGCATCAAAACAGAAGTGCCTATCTTGCTGGGGACTTAAACCCCCAAATTTGATTAATATATTCATATAGCGAAAAAAACTTTTGACTATTTGATTGTTTCCAGTTTTGAAAGTCTTTTAGCTCGGTCGTCTGAAGCTGAAAAATATTTTCCTGATTTGTCAAAAGTCTATAAAAAACTGAAAATAAGGCAGCAGATGAGAAATTTTCCTCCTGCTACCTCTGCTTTATCCTAACTACTCAACGCCTTTAAGAACCGTTGCAAACTCTTAAACAGACTGGGCTTTTTTACAGGTACAGGGTCTGTTGTTGTTTGGGGTTGTCCTTTTAAAAGGATCAGATCCAACTCATCACCCGATGGTTTTGTGGGTAATTCGGCAATTCTTTGATATTCGCCGTTAGTTTCCAGCCAAACTTCCCACTTTCCTGGGTAGCAGCGATATACGGCGGTTTCATCGTCTACAGGGCGGAGGTAATAGGCGGATTCAATGGTACTGATGAAGCGATCGCGGATTTTTCTAGCTGTATAACCAATACCCACAGTTCCAGCATCTTCTAAGCGGGGATTTAACAAGATTAAAGGGCGATCGCCTATTTCTTGACATAGCTTTTCTAACTGCGGTACTTCTACGGAAGTGGGGGCGATGAATAAGAAAATTTCATCCTCTGGCTGAATTTTTGTCTGTAAAGAAGCAGCCCTTCCCGTACCAATATCCAAAATTTGAAATGGTGCATCACCCCAATCGCGTCGGGCTAAAGCCGCAGCACCAGCGTCAGCAAAGAAAATCTTCAAACGGGAATCATATTCTGTAAACAGTGGCAGAAATTGTTCCGCTACTGGCATAAACTTGAGTTCTGGGAACAGGAACTCAACTTGTATGCGAGTAGAGCCATCTGCAAGAGCAGCTTGGACGGCTAGACGAGATTGGGCGATCGCATCTTCAAGACTATTAGGAAGTTCACTCATAATTTATTATGTGGGTTTAGCATTACTCCCATTGTTCCAGTATTAGCTTTTCTTGGGTAGAAGACTAGTAGGTTTAGTTTTTAGAGGATAGCAGAAAACCCTTGCAAAACAAGCTGCTCAGTCGGGATTCCCTGATTGCTTGCCCCTTTCTTGAACAAGTGCGATCGCATAGAAGACATACTCAAAATTTTACCTATTGGTAAAAGACTTGTTTAAGGTTTTTAGCGACGCGCCGATCAGATAAAACCTAGATATTTTGATACGCGATACCCAAGCCAAATCCCTACAAGGCCACCAATGACGCCCAAAACGATCGAGGTGAATGATAGCACACTTCCACCCCACAATGCAGGGATGTAACTACCAATCGTAGAGCCAACGAACATCCCAATTCCAATCATGAATTTATTCATGCAAAAAAAAGCCTCAAAAGTAATCAAAATAAGTCATACTTGAACTCCTTTATGACTCAAAATATTACCTTTTGGGAAAATATTTATTTAACCCTTTCGGCAGCCGTGCCTAACTACTGAAGCTAGGACAGATAAAAATATCCTATTTTGGGATTATTCAAAAACAGGTTTATTGTGTTCAACGTATACATAGTGCTAAAGCCAAGGCACAATGAAATTTGTTTTCAGCCAGGACTATAAAATATTCCGTCGCTGTATGATTGCGGCTCGTAAGGAGGCAAAACTAACTCAAGAGACGCTTGCTAAATCCTTGAAAAAGCCACAATCTTTCGTAGCCAAATATGAAAATGGGGAACGGCGGTTAGATGTAATTGAGTTTCTGTTAGTTACTCGCGTAATCGGCGTAGATCCTTGCGATATTCTCAGAAAAGTTGAACAAGGAATATCTGAAGCATCTTGTGAGGAGGAGGTATGAATACACAGGATGTAATCGGGCTGACATCTCAGTATCTAGATAATTTATCCGGTCATACTTTTGACGTTTTATACATATCTAAGCCTGTAACTGTAGACGCGGCGCTAAACTTGGCTAAAGTTATCTCAAAGCTTTCACCCTTACTCGGAAATTTAATTGAATTTAACACAGTTGAATTTTTGAATAAACAAAATGAATTTTCTGAGTTTGGAAAGTGGCAGAGACAAGATCCAGGCTTTCCAGATACTATTTTTGTGGGAATTCAACCAACACCAGGATTAGAGATTAAAGCATGGTTTCCATTAGCAACAGAAATAACCGCACGCTTTAAAGACAGCCAGAATCACTTTCAGTACGATCAGACCTATGTTGCTATGCTGGCATGGTTGCCTGAAAAAATTATCTATGGCAAACCTCGTATTCTTGATGTATGTGTTGTCTCTGGTTTATCGGTAGCTTTAGCTAGAGATACTCATTATCATAATCCGCCAGATTATCTTGTTTTGGAGCCAGAAGATACAACTCAAAGAACAGCAAATTTACAGCAGACAAACACTAGCGGTTATAAATTTCAAGGATCTGCAGAAGAACTCTTAGAAGCTCAAAAAATAGTTGACTCATGGGGTGTTGAAGGAAAAATCTATAAACCAACTAGAGAATATCAGCGCCTTCTGCGTGAACTGTTGATCCGTTATAAATACAGACTAGATACTAATTTTGCAAAGATGGACAGAATCGTACATCCAGGTATTGAAAAATTTAAGCATCGTGTCTATAATATTGAAGTTTCTGGTATTAAAGTTGGTCAATGGAATAGGCTTCTATCAAGCCGTCGAGAAGACAGTATCAAGAAATATCTACAAGATTATCTAGAGACTAGAGAAGAGAATATTGATGAACTTCTTGATTAAATCTCTGCACTCCATAATAAAAATAATCTGGATCAATTTCGCAAGAGTAAGCTTTTCGTACCAGTTTATGCGCTGCTAGAGATGCACTGAATAGTCCTCCGAAAGGTTCCCATATAACATCATTTTGATCGCTTGACGCTTCAATTATAATGCTCATTAAATCAAGAGGCTTTTGATTAAGATGTAATGCTTTTCCAGAAGGAGCCTTAACTCTCTCATCGCCCCGTAGAGCTTGGCGATCCCAAACATTTGTAAAACCATGAGGACATCTGAATTTTGAGCGCATCTTACTCCATTCTTGCCCTGTTAAAGATTGGTTTCCATCCAAAGAAAAATAAGGTCTTCCTTCTAAAATACCATGCTCATTTGCATAGTTCACTAACCTCTCAAACATCTCTGGAGGTGGGAAATACCATAAGTGTCCTTGATCGAAATACTTCCTAGTCGCAGCATCAGCCACACCACAAGCATCGTTTGCTAGTCTTAGTCGTAATCCCGAACGTTTCCACTCTTTTAGTAACCATGATTTCAACGTAAGTTCGTTGACTTTAACTTCTCTTACATATTGAACACAGACTTCTGTAACTACAGGGAATCTACGAATTTTTTGTGTATTAACATTCCCTGCTATATGACCTTTTCCTTTATTCCAAATATTACAATTTACATAGCGCCAACCATGCTTTTCTAAAACTGGATGCACAACAGCCCAGCCAATCTCTGAATTCCAAAACCAGAGTGTTGTGGATGGTATAGCTGCTTTTGACCATGCTTCAATATGAGGTTCATACCAATTAGGTAAGTCAATATGATCTGAAGTGTCTCCTTCAAAACCAAGAACACCGTAAGCCCCATCTGAAACGATGACTGTAGGCTGCTGCCAATTTCTGTAGTGTTCAAGACTATTACCCAAATATAGAGCAACCCTTTCATCATTCCACGCAGAAAAATTTAAGTTGGTGTTGAGGTTGACTACTTTTCCCCGACCAACTGTGCTGGTAGCCTTGCGTTTTAAAGTCTTGAGGGAACTCGGTTCTGGGTTAGATAAACTCATTTATTGATTTACGTGGCTCTGAAACTTAAGTAATTCTAATTTTATCCTGTTTTGGGATATCTTTTTCTTATTCAAGAAACTTGGGAATCAAATATTTTTTTCTAAATTCTTCCTCTTTTTTTTCTATTTCTTGCTTTGTTAACCCTAAAAATTCGCTCTTTTCATATTTAATAATTTCGTCAACAATATTTAATATTGCTAATTCTTCACATAGCTCGTATGCAGAAATAGCAGAAAAATTAACTGATTTACATTCGGCAAGACCAAAAACATATCTACCATTGTTAAGTGGTAAGATGGCTAAAGTCGCCCACGCAACTTCATCAATATCGTGTCCTTTAATTATTCTGGGAAAGTAAGTTGTGCAAAGTTTTTCTTTATACAGTTCATGTAAGTATAGTCTTGACTGTGCAAAAGGATCTTGACCAATAAATGAAAACCAGCAAAACGGTTCATCACATGGAACTAAACCATTATTTTGCGCTTCATAAAAATCTTTTTCTAGAAACCAAATTTCAACAAGCCAGCTTGCTAGTGAATCAAATTTTCCTGCAAACATTGAACGTCTATTGGATTTTGGCAACTCACCAATTTCTTTAAGAAAATCAGTAGTAATTCTAAATATAGGTATTTCAAATTTTTTACATATTGAATTTTTTAATTTATCGTTTCTGATAGATTTTTCAGATTGTCCATGATAAGCTTCATCAAATTCTATTACAAACTCTGGAGATAAATGCCTTCCTCTAGTAACAACGAAATCAAAATGAGCTTTGAGCGCGTATGAATACTCATCACGAGTTAGACCGGAATTTTCAATTTCTACAACATCTGCTATTCTAACTTTTGTATGCACTTCTGCATCGTATTTAGAAGCAACTTTCTTGAGTTCTTCATTAGTAGATATTTCGTACTTATTTACAAGTAAATTTTTCTTTTGCTTCATAACTTTTTTATAAAAACTCAAAAAGGCATTTGACGGGCTTGCTCTTTAAGCTCTTGCAGGGACATAGAAAACACTCCGACAAATGCTGTATCTAAATTTTAGTATGAGCGATCAACGTTTAACTAAAGATAAATCCGGTGTCAGCCTTTGCAAAACTTGCTTCAACACCATCACTGTCCAATCTATATCAGCTTCGGTAGTATCACGTCCCAATGTAATGCGAATTCCCCCCAAAGCGGCTTTTTCGGAATAACCCATCGCTAACAATATCGGACTAGGGCTAAGTTTACCACTGTGACAGGCAGCACCAGCACTGATGCCAATGCCAGCAAGGTTTAGTTGTCGTACCAAGGTTTTACCGCTAAGTTTTTCCCCATCGGCGTTTTCTAAGCACATACTGATATGGTGAGGTAAACGATCGCAGCCATCCCCTGTAGCAATTAAACCCGGAATTTCAGCTAACTGGGCAAAGGCGCGATCGCGTAACTCAATTAACCGTGGTGTTTCTATAGCTAATTCTTCTTTTGCTAATTCTGCTGCTACACCAAACCCCGCTATTATCGGTACTGCTTGCGTACCAGAACGCAGTCCCATTTCTTGTCCACCACCACCCAGTAAGGGCATCAATTCCACACCAGGACGCAGGTATAGCGCCCCTACACCTTGTGGTCCATATATTTTATGACTGGAAAGGCTAAGTAAGTCTACGGGTAGTTGTTGCACATCTATGGGTAAGCGTCCCGCAGCTTGAACTGCATCTGTATGAAACAAAGCCCCATGCAATCGCCCAATTTTACCCAGTTCTGCGATCGCTTGCACTGTCCCAACTTCACTTTGACCGTAAATTATCGAAACCAAAACTGTATTATGTCGCAACGCCGCCTTTAAATCTAGAGGGTTGACTCTACCTTTAACATCTACAGACAAGCGCGTAACTTCCCAACCCCACATTTCTAGAAACTTTACCGTTTCAGAAATTGCGGAATGCTCAACGCTAGAGATAATTATATGTTGAGGAACAGCATACAACCGAGCCACACCCATAATCGCCAGATTATTTGCTTCGGTACCACCAGATGTAAAGATTATTGATGCTGGATCGACAGCGTTAATTAATCCAGCAACTTGGACTCTGGCTTCTTCTACAACCGTTGCCGCCCGTTGTCCCCATTCATGTAAGCTGGAAGGATTGCCCCACTGTTGAGTGAGGACTGTTTGCATAACTGCGATCGCTTCTTTTCGAGTCGGAGTAGTGGCGCTGTAATCTAGATAAATTTGCATATAACCGATAATGGTGAGAACACACGGGGGCTTATAACCCTCTTTTACCCCCAATTTATCGGGGTTCGCCGTAGGCGGGAGGATCTTAACCAAACCGTATTGGTAAGCTGCTGATCTTGTTAGCAATATACAGTTTTAGTGGACAAATTCTGAAAAAATCTCTGTAATTCTACCTCTAGGAGGGGATTTTTCCCTTTACCTGGAAAGTTGTTTTTCTACTTAATTTCAGAACACAAAATTTTGGGAATGATAAATATGTCCACTCCCAATCCACTTTTAACAGATTACAGTGCAACTTATCTCTAAACGAAGATATTTTTTATCTATCTTTTTACTGATATTTCCCCTTGCTGCTTGTCAACGAGTTCAGTCTTTCAATCAGCGTCTGGCACCTTTACCACAAGATCCCTTAGTTCAAGTTTACTTTAACCATTCTGAGTCTTCAGAATACAAAGAACCTTACCGTCAGCAAACTCGCCTTGGGGATGATTTAGAAAAACAGATTGTCGATGCTATTACCCAAGCTAAATCTACAGTAGATGTGGCGGTGCAAGAATTACGTTTACCCAAAGTTGCCCAAGCACTGGTTGATAGACAAAAAGCTGGGGTAAAAGTCAGGATAATTTTAGAAAATACCTATAGCCGACCTTGGAGTAGCTTAACATCTACTGAAGTAGGTAAGTTAGATAAAAGGGAACAGGAACGTTACAACGAATTTCGCAAATTTATCGATATTAACCAAGATAATCAGCTCAGTCCAACAGAAATAAATCAAAGAGATGCTTTGATAATTTTGCAAAATGCCAAAATTCCTTGGATAGACGATCGAGCCGATGGTTCAGCCGGTAGCAGCTTGATGCACCACAAATTTGTGATTGTGGATAATCGCATTGTAATTATTACTTCAGCCAATTTTACTTTAAGTGATACTTATGGTGATTTCACAAATTCTAGCAGTTTAGGTAATGCCAATAACTTATTGCAGATTGACAGCCCAGAATTAGCATCTTTATTTACAGAAGAGTTTAATATCTTATGGGGAGATGGCCCTGGAGGTAAACCAGATAGTCAATTTGGTTTGAAAAAACCGATGCGTTTACCTAAACAAATAACTTTAGGTGACACCAAAATTACTGTGCAATTTTCGCCTACTTCCCCGATTCAACCCTGGAGTAACAGTAGTAATGGTTTAATTGGCAAAACTTTAGATTCAGCAACCAAATCTGTTGATATGGCGTTATTTGTCCTTTCCGATCAGCGGATTGCCAATATCTTAGAAAAACGCTATCAACAAAGTGTGCAAATTCGCACTTTAATTGAACCACAATTCGCTTATCGTCTCTACAGTGAAGCATTGGATATGATGGGGGTTGCTCTTAGTAACAAATGTAAATATGAACTTGATAACCATCCCTGGCCAAATCCAATTACAACCGTAGGTGTACCTGTGTTACCCAAAGGCGATTTATTGCATCATAAATTTGGTGTTATTGATAATCAAACAGTAATCACAGGTTCTCATAATTGGTCAGATGCTGCCAATAATGGTAACGATGAAACACTTTTAGTAATTGAAAATTCTCTCGTTGCGGCGCATTATGTGCGAGAATTTTCTCGTCTTTATAGTAACATTAAACCTGGCTTACCACCAGCAATTCAAGAAAAAATTAAATTAGAACAAACGCGGTGTCCCCAGATAAAAAGTTCTTCATCAAGTGAACTACAAGCAATTAAACAAATAAATATCAATACTGCAAGTTTAGAAGAATTAGCAACTCTCCCTGGTGTGGGTAAGAAGTTAGCACAGCGAATAATTATTAGTCGTCAACAGCAAAAATTTACATCTTTACAAGATTTAGAACGAGTTTCAGGAGTGAGTGCTAGAACTGTAGAAAAATGGAGCGATCGCTTGACTTGGTAAAGATGCACAGCTTACCCTACGATGGTTTGTATTCTAGTTACAGCACTTTTCATGTATTTGGCTCGTAGTTGCGCCCTCTTGCGCTTTAGCGCAACTACGAGCCAGCGATGATTATTTGCGCCCACTTCCTTACAGCAATGCTCATTGGTGTTAACTTAACGTGAAAGCCACTCTAGAACAAGCTTTTAGATATTGTCTCGTTCCCAGTCTCCCACTGGGAATGCTTACTAGTACGCCACGGTGGAAATAGAGCAACCATTTAAAATCCCTAAAGAGCTTATTTCATAAGACTTTTGACTTTTGACTTCCGCCTTGCGGTACTTGGAGGCTCCGCCTCCGTTACTGGCGGTAGAGCCGCAACGATCAGCATTTCCAGCCAGAGACTGGAAACGAGGTTTTAAAAGGGCTAGAAATAAGAGTTAACTAATTGACTTATTACGTAAAATATGATATTATATATCGCTAGAATTAAAAATCATATATAAACGTGAATATCGCTCCCTCTGTCAAAAAACCGCGTGTCTCATGGCAGGCGGTTTTCTCACTGCTGATGTTTGTGTTCATGTACCTGCCCATACTGGTACTTGGGTTTTATAGCTTCAATCAGTCACCTTACAGTGCAGGTTGGCAAGGATTCACTCTCGATTGGTATGGTAAGTTGTTCAGTGACGATCGCATCTTATCAGCTTTGCAAAACAGTTTAATAGTTGGTGGATGTGCCGTGGCAATATCAGCAGTGTTGGGAACCTTGATGGCGGTTGGGTTGGCGCGTTACGAATTTCCTGGTAAGAAATTGTATCAGGGTGTTGCTTACCTACCATTGATTATTCCCGATATTGCGATCGCAGTGGCTACCCTAGTATGTCTAGCAGCTTTTGCAATCCCTTTGAGTTTATGGACGATAGTTGCAGCGCATATCGTGTTTTGTCTGGCTTACGTCGGACTTGTAGTTGCTTCCCGACTTACTAATTTAGATCCTCACTTAGAAGAAGCAGCCCTAGATTTAGGTGCAACACCAACGCAAGCTTTCATCAAAGTATTATTACCTCAATTAATGCCTGGTATTATAGCTGGTTGTCTCTTGGCCTTTGTTCTGAGTTTAGATGACTTTCTCATTGCCAGTTTTACTGCTGGTAGTGGTTATAACACCTTACCAATGGAAATTTTTAGCCGCATTAGAACCGGAGTCAAGCCTGATATTAACGCATTGAGCGTGATGTTGATTACAGTATCTGCGATCGCTGCTCTTGTAGCTGAATTAATTCGCATTTCTGGAGAAAATAAAACTTTCAAATAAAAGGTTGTTTGAAAAGTAGCCTGCTGTGATTTTAGGCACTTATTCATTCCCAACTCAAACCATAGTACTTATTTACTATGCGTAACAATACTGCTCAATAAAGATGCAACATCAATTGGAAATCCCCCCTTAGTCACCCAATAAATTGAGGGAAAATAAGGCATTTTGAGCAAGCCTTTTTAAGGTGAGCCAGCGCCATCTTCTCTAATGCCAAGGGGGTTTTCTCCATGAGCGACTGGCGTGGGTTCAGGGAATCGACTTTTAACCGAGCAGTATTACGATGCTAAGTTCTATTAGGTGTATTTTTACTTACTAAATTATTTATATTTATACCAAAACATTAATATTTGACAATTGTTGAAATTAAGTAATTTTACTGGGGTTAATTGTCATTATTTGCAAACACAATAGTGAATGAAAAATTCAGTGCGAAATCAGCCCAGCAACATAGGTTTTTGAAAAAAATCTAGATGAGTTGCTTGAAATGAAGGTCATCAGTAATAGGACTTTCAAAGGATAATTTTAATGTTTAATTTCCTCTTCTCCACTTAATTTGGGAATTTGAAGATTAGTTGTATGTAATCAATAAACAGACCATAAAATATTATGGAATTTTTATTGTAATTTATCGCATACTATCCCAAACCAATTCATCAATTGGTAGTTTTATTTTGCCCTAATTTTGCGTCACTACTATTGCTACAAATAGTACAATACGGCAAAAATAAACCTACTATCTCAATTAACTAAATAAGGGTTAAATCCCGTTATTAAAGGTAGAGAAACTTCTGCAACACTTTACTAATAACATTCACAACTCATATCTTCCATCATTCTCAATATTCCGAGAGTGACCAGTACTTAAAGCTTAAAAACAGCGATTGAGCAAATAGTCAGTAGTGTCTATATTTCAGTTAAGGTGCAAGTCTAAATATCCCCCTTACTCCTGCTTTTTAACAGGGGGAAATAGAGCCATTGTTAGCAAGCCAAATTATCAGGTGGGTTGGGGAGAACGAGTCTTATCCGAAGCGTATTGAGTAGTATCTGCTCTACCAAAAGTTTTTGAAAAAAACTGTTGCAAGATATTAGATAACAAAAATTAAATAACTGAAAAATCAGTTCATAAATTATGAAACCATCACGCCACTTTTTAGCTCATAAATTGTATCATTCCCGTTTTTTATTAGCAGCAGCAATTTCTTTAGGAGGGTCATTTACGCTAATAATGCCTACTCTGGCAGATGGTACAACTGCTGGTACTACTATCGATAACACTGCAACTGCTGAATATAATTACGTGAATAATTTGGGAGCAAATGTTCTTAATAAAGCTACTTCCAATACTGTAACATTTACCGTAGCAGAGACAGCAGGTATTGTAGTGACTTCTCAAGGCATGACAGATACAACAGGTGGTACTGTTGTTTCTAATGATTTGCTATACTACGATTTTTTAATTACTAACGTAGGTAACGATCCCACCCGCTTCTTTATTCCAGGAACAGCTACTATTACAGGATCAGCAACAGCCGGCGCAATCACCGCAGATTTAAATGGTGACGGCATATTTGAAACTAATATTCCCAACACTGGTTTTACCACTGGTTCCATTCCTGTCAATGGGACTGTCAAAGTGCGTGTTCCTGTCACAGTTAATCTTGCAGCAACGCCGAGTTCGACTATTTCAGTATTACTAGGTGATACAGGACCCAACGATAACAGTAATACTACTCAGAACCAACCTGATAGTCCTGATGGTTCAAAGCCTACAGAAGTCCGCACCGTTGATAATTCAGATGGAACAACAGGAGAAACAACAGGGATACCGTTGAATGGAGAACGAGAAGCTAGTGCTATCCAAACAACTACTATCGCTGCGACTTCACAAGCCTTTGCTAAAGTTTTAAAAGTTCGTTCTGCGTACTTAGATCCCGGTACACCCAAGATTCTGAGTGATGATAAGTTGACCTACGATTTGAGTTTAAAAGTTGATTCCACAAGTCCCGCAGGTAGCGTAGCATTAACGCCGGGAAATTTGGTAGGTACGAATATCAGTGTAGATGGGTCAACCAGTGCCAAAATTTTGGTATCTGATGCCATTCCTGCAAATACTCATTTAGCGAGTGTAATTACTCCCCCTACCGGTTGGACTGTTGTTTACAGTGTCACGCCGACAACAGTCACAGCGAACAATGCCCTTTGGACTAGTGTTGTCCCCGTTAATTTATTGTTGGTAAGTCGTGTGGGGTTTGTTTCTTCTGGAATTCTTACCGCAGGGACAATAGTCAATGGGTTATCCTTCCAAGTGGTGACAGATGGAGTTCTAACTTCTACAGCCATCATTTCTAATATTGCTCAGACCTTTGGTCAAACTCAAGGTGATACACTCAATAAGCTAGTTTATGATGAATCAGGTGACCAAAGCCCTAGCAACTTTAATGATGATGGTAGTATTGGTTCAAATATTCCCACTACTGGCGTAGCAAATGTTGCTACTCAAGGGGCAGATAGCAGTAATAACAACACAGGCCAAGGCCCTGGAGGTGAAGTTAACACCTTTACGATAGCTGCCCAAACTTCGATTTTGAATGGACCGCACCTGTTCCCTAATGCTGTGGGAGCAACTAATAATAATGATGATTTTTCAAACCAATCAGCGATCGTTCCCCTCTATCTGGCGCCAGGTTCTACCCTCAACCCTGCTGCTGTCAGCTTCTTCAATACTATAGTAAACCCCGATCCAACCCTATTGAGTAATGTCTTACTACTACCAGTTAACCCAACCAATGCTAGTGACCTACCATCAGGTACAATTGTAACGTTGACCTCTGGAGCCAGTGTTGCCACTTACACATACAATGGCGCTAACTTCATCTTAACTTCTGGCTTAGGAATTGTCCTACCAACCCTCAATAATATCCCAGTTGATTACACCGTAACTGTAGATTTACCTGCCGGAACACCTCTATCAACAGATATAGGTAAAGCTTTTCCTGTGACAATTCAAGCTTTTGTGGATAGCAATAATAATGGAGCGTTTAACTCTGGAGAATCTTACAATAATACGATTGACCAAGTTTACACAGGTTTCTTGAAACTTATGAAAGAATCGCGGATTTTACAAGGAAGTGGCTCTGCTGTTGCTGCGAATGATGGTACTTTTAGTACAACAGTGAAAAAACCTGGCGTAGGTAACATTGTTGAGTATCGAATTACTTACACCAACATTTCATCAGTTCCCGTCGGTTCAAATAACGCTACTATAAGTGCAACTGGAATTATTATTACTGAAGATGGGAATTCCACTAATAATCAGTGGGCGAAAGACAATGATGGCAATGGAAAGGTGGATACCAGTCATGTGTTTAATACTGCAACCGATCCTACCGGAATTGTAACTTATCTCAATTTGGGAGCAACAGTAACGGATGCGGTTGGCGTTGATATCACCACCTATCTAGACACAATTGCTGGTCCACTTCAACCTGGACAGTCTGGAACATTTAGTTTCCAACGTAAGGTTAATTAGCTCATATCCCCGGTAGCATTCCAATTTTGGCTTAAATCTTTTTCCTCACCCCCAGCCCCTCTCCCAAACATGGGAGAGGGGAGACATAATTCTAGTTCCCCCAATCGCAAATGATGGGATTCTGGGTTAGGGGATGAGGGCTATCAAGGTTTTTGCACCTGACGGGATGCTCCTATATCCCCGACTTATTGAAGAAATCGGGGATCTTTTTGTTGCTAGTATTGGGTTTAAATCCCATTATGTAATTATCTTGAATTTTTCATTGTTTAATTGGTTCTTTACGAACTTTTTTGAATAGTTAACAACAGCTATATTAAAGTACAGGGGTGTGTGAGAGCAAGGTTAGTCTACTAATATCAGCTTAAATTATCTTATGTAACTATTTTAAATTTTAAATTGTTAATCATCCTTATGCCCTCGTGTGAAAGATAGTTTTAAGCACATCAAAAAATTTCCGTGTTCGCTTCTCTACATAACTGTTTTCAATTAGATAATATTGGGGCTAACTTTGGAGAAGATGCTATTTCCCCCTCATTATGCAAATCTGCCAAAACCCCCATTGCTCAAATCCATTCAACTCTGATAGCAATAGATTTTGCGTGAGTTGCGGACAAAGCAACTTTGGCAAACTTCTCAGAAACCGTTACCGCGTATTGAGACTCTTAGGTGAAGGTGGATTTAGTAGAACTTATGCTACAGAGGATGTAGACAGACTAAACGCGCCTTGCGTCATCAAGCAATTTTTCCCCCAATTTCAGGGAACAGGACAACGCACCAAAGCAGCAGAATTTTTTAAAGAAGAGGCATTTCGGTTGTATGAACTGGGAGAAAATCATACCCAAATTCCTAGATTACTAGCTTACTTTGAACAAGGTGCTAGCTTGTATCTCGTACAAGAATTTATTCAAGGAAAAACTCTCTTACAAGAAGTTCAGCAACAAATCTATGGTGAATCACAAATTTGGGAACTTTTAGCTGATTTATTGCCAGTTCTCCAATTCATTCATACTCATAATGTCATTCATCGGGATATCAAACCAGAAAATATTATCCGCCGTGCAAGTGATGAAAAACCCGTATTAATTGACTTTGGCGGTGCTAAACAGGTAACACAAACCAGTTTAGGAAGACAAGCGACAGTAATTTATACCCTTGGTTATGCCCCAACCGAACAAATGGCTGGATTTGCTTGTCACGGCAGTGATTTGTATGCTTTGGGTGTAACTTGTGTGCGTCTTTTAACTCGATGTTTGCCTTTGCAGGATGCTTCTGGACAGATTAATGACCCTATTTATGATGCTATGAATGCTAAGTGGTTGTGGCGCGATCGCTTACAACAAAAAGGTACTACTATCAGCGACGATTTAGGGAAAATTTTAGATAAATTATTAAAACATCTACCAAGTGAAAGGTATCAAACAGCAATAGAAGTTATCAACGATTTGAAATTTGCAACATTGAACATTGAACCTGTTGCTCTAAAAATTGTTTCGATGCCTCAACCCATATTACCGCTGCTACCACAAAAAGTAATAGTACCATTACCCCCCTTAGAAAACTTTGAATTTGACGTAGTGACAGTAGACACAGGTGGTAGAGAAGTAAACCGCATGAGTTGCAATGCAAACTTCTTTGCCGAAGAATTGGGTAAATCTGTCACATTAGAAATGGTATCGATTCCTGGCGGTAGTTATATGATGGGTTCACCAGAGTGTGAAGGAGATGCTGACGAACGTCCTCGACACAAAGTTACTGTTGAACCATTTTTTATAGGGAAATTTCCCGTAACTCAAGCACAGTGGAGAGTAGTAGCAGCTTTACCCAAAGTCAAACAAGCTTTAAATCCCCATCCGTCGAAATTCAAAGGTTTAGATAGACCAGTGGAAAATGTATCTTGGTATGAAGCTGTAGAATTCTGTCTTAGATTATCAGAAAAAACTGGACGCGACTATCGTTTACCGAGTGAAGCTGAATGGGAATATGCTTGTCGGGCTGGAACTACAACATCTTTCCACTTTGGCGAAACGATTACCTCTGAGTTAGTCAGTTGCACTATCGAACCAAAAAGCAAATTCCGTAAAGAAACAACAAACGTCGGTAGTTTTGAAGTTGCCAATGCCTTTGGATTGTACGATATGCACGGGCTAGTTTGGGAATGGTGCGCTGATTCGTGGCACAACAATTACAGCGACGCACCCTCAGATGGAACAGCTTGGGAAGTTGGCGGTGATATTAATCGCCGAGTCCTACGCGGTGGTTCTTGGAGTTTCAATGCAGAACTGTGTCGCAGCGCTAGCCGTAGCTGGAATGAGTCAGACGGTGGACTGAGGGTTTGTGGCTTTAGAGTAGTATTTTCTGTAGAGGAGATTATTTAGCAATTTAATTTAGAGGCTGTAGTAATTATGAAAGAGAAAATTGAGAAAGGTGACATAGTACTTATAAATAAAAGTGGAGAATATCAGAATAAATTAGGTGAAGTTATTGAAATTGATTACAATATTTTCTTTGTAAAAATAGTGATAGTAAAGTTAAGTAATCAAGAAGAAGCCTTTGAAGAAAAAGATTTACAATTACAAACTAAAAAGCCGACTATTGAAGAGGTGATTGCATCAGTAGAAAAAATTATAGAACTAGTTGAGTATATTTATCACTTACCGACAAAAGAGAAAGTAGAGTTACCCAATCGGCTAAAGTATCTGAAATTAGATATTCCTAAACTAGATAAGCAGTTGATTATAAAAAACTTTGAGAGTATAGATAAAATACTTGTATCAACAAGAGAAGCAGACTCATCAGCAACATTTTGGCAAGAAATAGATTCTAATTTTGAGAAAATAAGCTGGTGGATTAGAACAAGCCTGTGAAAGAAGAAATAAGTCGGCGACAATAAATGAAACTATGTGTTTTGCAAGGTTAAAGAGATGTAGCTGTGAGATACCATCTATAGCGCAATAGGCTTGGGTTAACCCCCAAATCCAATGCAAGAGACGAAGAAAAGCAACGTCTCTACATACCTAAAATCAATACCAAAAATCCTTAACCTAAGCGTATTGATTTATAGTGCTTTTCGTTTAGATGAAGACCATTTTTTAACCTCACCCCCAACCCCTCTCCAAAGCATCGGAGAGGGATTGAGGGTGAGGTTTTTTCTTATGTTTTATTACGTCTACCTACTTATCAGGATTTTCGTGAATTGGTATAACGCATTGCTATATAACATAGTACCTTTTAAAGGCTAACCCACGCTAATGTTTTTGAGACAATGCTTCAGCTATCAACATAAATTTATCAATATTAGAGATAAAACTTATGCCTAACCACATCATAATTGTTAGATTTAAGGCTAAAAAATTTGAGCTGGACATAATTAAACATAACTATATTTTCCTCATTCTTTAGACTTAATGCCTTATCCCTTATACTCTCTGCTCTATCCTGAATAGTGATATTTATTTTTACCCACTTAATTAAATTTGTATTGATAATTGGATAAATTACATTTTTGGATTAATTTAATAGTTACTTAATATAAAGTTTAGAATAATATTTTTTAATATTTTGAAGTAGTTTTTTAGCACTAATGCCTAAGTTGTTAGATTAATAAGGAGCATTGATTTAGATATAATCAACTACAAAGATAGGGGAGCATTTATGCGTTTTTCTCAGTTTGCAGGGATTCTTGGTTGTACTACAGCAGCTTTTATATCAATTACACCCATACAGGTAGAAGCTGCAACTTTTAAAGTGGTATCTGGAGTTACCAGCATTGATCGTGACCACGAAGATATTCTTAAAAGTATCGGGCTAAATTTGACAGGTACTAATAATACAGTCCCACCAATTCCCAGCACTTATTTAGTTGGGTTCAATATCGACCCAGCCACCAACTTTACATTCAGTGACGAAGGGGGTTTTACTCCGCTCTCAGGTACAATCGAGCATACTGGTACTGTTACTTTCAATAATCAAATTACTGTTGGTGACTTTTCAATTGGTTTGGCTCCGGGACGTACTGTCACAGGTGGCAGCGGATTTGTTTTAAGAGACACATTCTCTTTAGATACAATTTTGTTTGATTTGAGTATTTCAGCACCTGTGGCATTTGACGGTCAAAATTTAACCATCCCTGATGTTAAATTGCTGGTTTCTCCAGAGTTTGCTAATATTCTGCAAAAACCTGAATTGACCGGTTTGTTTGCGGGAACTGCACGAATTGATGCTCAAGTTGCTGCCGTACCTGAACCTGATAGTGTACTAGCAGTTTTGGCAGCAGGTGCGGCTCTCTTAGCAACTAGATTTTATCCTCAAAAAATTAAATGCACTTAATATCTTGAAGCATGGCTAAATGCTTATTAACCGGTGCAAGGGTATTTGCCGCAATCAGCCCACTGGCGGCGACTGCTGGTAAACCAATGCCGGGAAATGTGGAGTCTCCACAGCACATCAGTCCTGGTAAAGGTGTGCCAGGGCCAGGAAACATACCACTTCCAGCCTGAATTGCTGGGCCGTAGGAACCTTGATGACGGCGAAGATAACGTTCGTGAGTTAGAGGTGTACCAACAAGTGTGACTTCGCAACGAGAGCGAATATCTGGAATGATCCTCTGTAGCGCTTGCCACATTACTTCTGCACGCGATCGCTTTTGTTCGGCATATTCTTGGTTCCTTCTATCCATTCCCCGCCAGATAGCATAAGGTTCATTACCAGGAGTATACACATGAATTACGTGCTTACCTGGTGGCGCTAAAGATGGATCGAGAATTGAAGGAATTGATATCACCACAACATTCTGAGGTGCTGTTATGCCCAATTCCCAGTTATTAACTACGATGTAA
Source organism: Nostoc sp. (assembly GCF_036917635.1). Lineage (GTDB taxonomy): Bacteria > Cyanobacteriota > Cyanobacteriia > Cyanobacteriales > Nostocaceae > Nostoc. The sequence continues at coordinate 67,848 of NZ_JBALCW010000091.1, read as the reverse complement.
TGACACCGCAAATTAGACTGTAATCCTTGGGCATCAATGCCTAGATGTAGATGCATAAAGCTATCACACTCAGGGGTTGCTTGTCGTTTAACGCGGTACTGTTTTGGTACTGCCTTTTCGGGTAGTAACTTCAGTGTGTCCCAAACCGATGCATTAGAAATCACTGCCCGACGCACCCGAATTTCGGAGCGATCGCGCAGCTGCACACCCACCGCACGATTCCCTTCTACAAGCACTTGCTCCACATGAGCGCCTAGAATCAACTTCCCCCCGTGACGCTCCAATCCTTCTACAAGGGTGTCAACTAAAGCACCACTACCACCAATCGGATATTCAAGGATTGCGTCTGGGCGATACCAATCCGCAAACATAAATCCTACCTCTGCGGCGCTAGTGCCATCTGCTGGCAATCCAGAAAGTAGAAAACACAGCAAATTAAGCCAATTTCGGGTAAACGGATCTTTAACAACGCCATCCATAATCCGGCTAAAGGGTCCAGTCAGCTTAATTATATTCGCCAGATTTTTTGTCAGAGATGGGATAAATGGGCCGACAGTTCTAGCTGCACCAAAATCAAAACGTAATGCCGCCGGTGGTATGGAAGTTGCAGCACTAGCGAATGGTTCCATAACGCGCTGGAGTTCTTGCCATTCGGCTACAGCATCATGTCCCCGGAATTTCATCAGCACTTCACAAAATTGCTCTGCACCAACCGAGGTATCAAAATCACCTTCTGGTACACAACAACCCCAAGTATCGTAGGTTACGCATGGTAATTCAGAACCAATTGCATCTAAGACCTGTCGCAGAGGGTTAGCAGAGGGGCTGTAAGACAGTCCAGAGTAGAGAGACGGGCCAGAGTCAAATTTGAAACCATTGCGCTCAAAAGCATGGGCAGCGCCTCCAGCAATGGAATGACTTTCGCAGACTATCACATCAAAGCCATACCGTGCTAAAACAGCAGCACAACTCAAACCGCCAATACCGCTACCAATGACAACTATATCTGTAACTTGCATATATGTTTGCAACAATAAACTAAAACAGTTGGGGAAACTTGGATAATATCATTCGCTCCTCCATCCACAAACCACTCTAATTGGTTAATATCATCACTAAGGATGGACATTAAACCGCCAGTGTTGCGTTTTTCAGATTAAAGGCTTGATTTAGACAGACTGATGAGAAGCTTAAACTAGTAACTGAGTTTACCCAAGCCAAAGTAAAACTTTTTACTCAGCACTGGAAACTAGAGAAGGAAGACAAGGAGAAAAATAATAACTCTTCATGACAAATGACAAATGACAAATGACCAACTCATAATGGAGAAAAGAATTTGAAAAATCAGCAATTCGGAAATTGGCAAAGCACAGTTTTAGGAATTGTGTTAGCAACACTAGTGATTTTGGGACTAAATTCCTTTATCATTATTAACCCAGGACAGGCAGGAGTGATCAGCATCTTGGGTAAAGCCAAAGATGGGGCATTATTGGAAGGGATTCATGTGAAACCGCCTTTTATCTCAGTGATAGATGTGTATGATTTGACGGTGCAGAAATTTGAAGTGCCAGCAGAGAGTTCTACGAAAGATTTGCAGAATTTATCTGCGAGATTTGCGATCAACTTTCGCCTCGATCCGATACAGGTAGTTGAAGTTAGAAGAAAACAAGGAACCTTAGAAAATATTGTATCGAAAATCATTGCACCCCAGACCCAAGAAGCATTTAAAATTGCAGCAGCTAGAAGAACAGTAGAAGAAGCAATTACCAAAAGAAGTGAGTTGAAAGAAGACTTTGATCAAGCGCTAGGCGATCGCTTAGACAAATATGGGATAATTGTGTTAGATACTAGCGTAGTTGATTTAGCATTCTCACCAGAATTTGCCAGAGCTGTGGAAGAAAAACAAATTGCTGAACAACGGGCGCAAAGAGCCGTTTATGTAGCACGGGAAGCAGAACAAGAAGCACAAGCCGATGTGAATCGCGCTAAAGGTAGGGCAGAAGCTCAAAGACTCTTAGCAGAGACACTCAAAGCTCAAGGAGGACAGTTAGTTCTGCAAAAAGAAGCAATTGAAGCTTGGAAGAGTGGCGGCGCTCAGATGCCCAAAGTCCTCGTTATGGGTGGTGACTCAAAAAGCGGCGTTCCCTTCATATACAACCTTGGAAATGTCCAAAATCAACCGTAAAAAAGAGTAAGCATTAAATAACAAGGTTTAATATGTAATTTGTTCTGACTTGGGGCAAATTTTACAAGATTTGTCCGATTCTCAATTCCATTATCTAAAATCCAAAATCCAAAATCCAAAATAGTATAAGTTGGGCTAGTCCCAACTTCAACACAACAGAAAAACCAGCAAGACAATAATCGCAGTTTATGTCAACCCCCAATCCTCAGAATCTCACCGCCGAAGAAGCGAAAAAATTATTGAATAAATTCAACTGTCTAGACATTGCCCCTGTGCTGAATCCTTACGAAAAATCAGTAATTCGTAGTGCCTTAATTTTGCTCGCCAAACTTGCTGATTATCAAATTTTAGGAATCTGTGCTGATACAGCAGAAGAAGGAATACTTGCCATGAAGACTTATTCTCTGGCTTTGGGTTATGAACCACCAGACAATTTACTGACACCTGAAGGCCCAGTTTATATCAAATTAAATGGTAAAAATGGCTTGTGTTATCTCGATTCATATCCTGGACATCATCGTGGCGTATTAGTGTCTTGTCAGTCTTACCACGAAGACGGAATCAACGAAATGTATGGACATCTCCCCTTGGATTTATTTATATAGAATTGGGCGAATGTAGGTAAGGCAAATACCTTACCTACTAACTAACAGTCAATAAAAAATTACTAAATCTTATGAGTATTATTACACTCCAATCAGTCAAAAAAGACTTTGGCATCAAAGAAATTTTAAAAGATGCCAGCTTTAGCCTCGATACTACCGATAAAGTTGGCTTAATTGGTACTAACGGTTCTGGCAAATCAACCCTATTAAAAATGATTGCCGGCTTAGAATCGATTGATAGCGGTCAGATTTTAGTCAACTCTGGTTCTAGAATTATCTATTTACCCCAGCAGCCAGATTTAGATGAGAATCACACAGTTTTAGAGCAAGTTTTTGCTGATAGTGGCGAACATATTGCTTTGGTGCGTGAGTATGAAGAAGTTTCAGATAAATTGGCTCACTATCCAGATGATAGCCAACTGATGTCTCGCCTTTCTGTAGTGATGCAACAGATGGATACAACTGATGCTTGGGAAGTAGAAACTAATGCCAAAATCATCCTCACAAAATTAGGAATTTCTGACTTTGACGCTAAAATAGGCACTTTGTCTGGAGGCTATCGCAAGCGGATTGCTTTAGCATCAGCGCTGCTAGCAGAACCAGATGTTTTGCTCATGGATGAGCCGACAAACCATCTTGATGCTCTTTCTGTAGAATGGTTACAAAGTTATTTAAATCGCTATCGCGGCGCACTTTTTCTGATCACCCACGATCGCTACTTTCTAGATCGCGTTACCAATCGGATCATTGAAATTGACCGAGGCGACATTTACACTTATACAGGTAACTATTCATATTACCTGGAAAAGAAGGCTTTAGCTGAAGAATCTGCTGTAAGTAGTCAACGTAAACACCAAGGCTTGTTGCGGCGTGAGTTGGAATGGCTTAAAAAAGGGCCAAAAGCCAGAAGTACTAAGCAAAAAGCGAGAATTGACCGCGCTCATGCTTTGCGTGATACTGAATTTAAACAAGTTCAGGGTAAAGTTGATATCTCTACAGTTGGTCGTCGCATTGGCAAAAAGGTTATTGAATTAGATAACATTTCTAAAGCATACAATGGACGCACCCTGATTAATAATTTCACCTACGAATTTAGTCCAGAAGACCGCATCGGCATTATTGGCGCTAATGGTGCTGGTAAATCTACTTTAATGGAGATTATTACTGGTCAGATTAAGCCAGATTCAGGTGTTGCAGAAATTGGGACTACAATTCATATCGGTTATTTTGACCAGCATTCGGAAGAATTGCTCACAGCCTTAAACGAAAATCAGCGCGTGATTGACTACATCAAAGAAGAAGGAGAGTTTATCAAAATTACCGATGGAACTCAAATTACTGCTTCGCAAATGTTGGAGCGGTTTTTGTTTCCTGGTAATCAACAATATGCCCCAATTAATAAACTTTCGGGTGGTGAAAAACGCCGTTTATTTCTGTTGCGGGTTTTGATGAGTGCGCCCAATGTCTTAATTTTAGATGAACCGACAAATGATTTAGATGTTCAGACATTGGCTGTATTAGAAGATTATTTAGAGGATTTTGTCGGGTGTGTAATTGTAGTTTCTCACGATCGCTACTTCCTCGATCGCACCATCGACACAGTATTTTCCTTTGAGGAAGGCGGTAATCTCCGCCACTATCCCGGTAATTACTCGATTTATCTGGACTATAAAAAGGCTGAAGAAGCGCAGCAACAGGCTGCTAACACTAAGGAGAAGCCCAAAAATGTCGAAGTCCAAAATGGTGCGGCTTTACCCAAGGATGTAGAGAATACAAAGCGGCGTAGGCTATCCAATTGGGAAAAAAAAGAATTTGAGCAGTTGGAAGGTAAAATTGCTCAGTTAGAGAACCAGAAAGCGGAAACCGAGAAGACGCTCAGGAATGTGTCACCGGGGAATTATAGCGAAGTGCAGAAATTGTATGATCAGGTGGAAAAGCTCAAGCAAGCGATCGATGTGGCGACTGAACGCTGGTTAGAATTGGCAGAGATGGAATCTTAATAGTAAGCATTTCATGTTTGCAAATATACCGGGCGATTAGAAATCGCGGCTACACAAACAAAGTCCGCCTGCGCGGACTCTAAGAATTTAAAACCCACGGAGGTGGGTTTTTTCTGTGTAGCCGCGAATTCCATTAGCCCGCTTCCAGAGGTGAAGTTTAATTGCTCAATATGCCAACTAAAATGTGAGTTAATTCAGTTAATTCTTCAGGAACCCGATATAATTTGAGGTCTTCCGTTATCTGTTTTTCCTGACGGTTGTATATTGCAAATCGCCAATCTTCACCAGTAGTTACAGACCCATAAAGAACTGGTAACTCTGAATCTATCCATTGATCGAGTGCAATCAATTCAACTGCTAATTGTGTAAATCCTCTACTTAAATCTGCTTGTTTCGCTTCAATTACTAACAAGCCTTTACCTTTATCAATATAATAATCTAAGCTGCCTTTTAATTGGTCACTAACACTAATGGGATACTCAATATTTAATTGGGTTTGGGCAATTTCGCAAACTTCTAGTAATATTGGTGCAATAATTGCTTGCTTGCGTGCATCCTCACTAAGTAGCTTAACACGTCGGAGGTTACGCTCAATGACTCGGTGTAATTCTGCAATTATCTCAAGAGAAAATTCTATTTTTGGTAATTGCAACCGTTCGCGTTTGTAAGAACAGCCAAGTTCAGCTAGAATATCTTCTGGGGAAAACGGCAGTTCAAAATATTTGCTGAATGTATAGCTTTGACCAGGTTGAATAATTCGGGGACGACTCATAGAGCAGTTTTAGTGTGGATGGCATACACTACTCTACGATTATTTTTAATAGAACTATATTGGACAATCTCTCGTTCCCATGTTCTGCATAGGAATGGCTGATTAGAGGCTCCGCATCGGAACGAGGAAAAAATGCTCTTAGGGACTTCCAACAAATAAATTACCCAATCTTGTGGGGATCTTGCCCGCCCATATACAAAGGCGGGCAAGATGCCCACCCCACAAGAAGTAGTTGAGTATTTTTTTATTTGGAAGTCCCTAAGGTCAGATGACTAATTTGATCTGCAATCTCTTCTGCGCTGCAACCTACTTTGTACCGCCCTTCCACAAGACACTATTAACTATCTCTCATAAACTGCGTAGTTTACCGCCGTAGGCATCGCCTACAAAACTTTTGCCTACGCAGCCATATCCATCAACAAGCCGCTTTGCGTTTACGTTACGCACTCCTCAACAAACGGGAGCAGTCTTTGGGTTCACGGGAGCAGTCTTCGGGTTCACGGGAGCAGTCTTCGGGTTCACGGGAGCGGTCTTCGGGTACACGGGAGCGGTCTTCAGGTTCACGGGAGCAGTCTTCGGGTACACGGGAGCGGTCTTCGGGTACACGGGAGCGGTCTTCGGGTACACGGGAGCGGTCTTCGGGTACACGGGAGCGGTCTTCGGGTACATGGGAGCGGTTTCCCTTAAAACTTTTATAAAACTTAAATAAGTATTCCTCTAAAAATCAACATCTAGTGCTTAGATACCGGAAAATTACTGGTATCACCTGAAAACTTTATTAAAAAAATTGTAAGTTACCCTGAAGCGAAATGCACTTTAACTGAGGCAAGCTAGCTCTAGAAGTATCTTAAAGAAATAAATTTATGTCCCGTCTCAAACGCACATCCCGCATTTTAGAAAAAGCTCAGTTAAGATCGGCTGGACTAAAATCGATTGTTCCAAGCATCAAATTTGATGAAAATTATAGTCTGGATAAATTGATTGAGTCAATTGAGCAGTTACGTAACAAAATTGATGTTTATAATACCGCTCTGTCTGTGGTTGACTCTTCTAAAACTGAAATTGAAGATATGGAAAAAAACTTGAGTCAGCTTTCTGAAAAGATGCTGATGGTGGTTGCAATCAAGTACGGCAAAGACAGCCGCGAATATGAGATGGCGGGTGGTGTTCGCAATAGCGATCGCATCCGCAAAATCAGGTCGAGCCGCTTGAAAAATGTTACAGAACAAGCATCAGATGAGAATGTTAAAACTGCATAGAGAGGTTCACACCCCACATCTTGCAAATTGGACGTTAGCACGCTAGCAAAATCAGCACATAATAAATATAAACCGCGTTCATCTTAAAAAACTGTAGATATTCCGTATGAAAAGAAAAAACCCTCATCCCCCAGCCCCTTCTCCCAAATTTGGGAGAAGGGGAGCCGGAAATAAGTCCCTCTCCCAAGATGGGAGAGGGATTTAGGGTGAGGGCAAAAACTACGGTTCTCAACATAGATGAGGTCTAATAGCTAGCGTCCACTAAAAGCCACTCATGCCGCAAAATAATCAAACCGCCGTCGAATTCCGCGATGTCACCTTTAGCCGCAATCATCGCCCATTGGTGTCAAATCTCAATTTCACCATCTCCCAAGGAGAAGCACTAGTATTACTTGGGCGCAGTGGTAGCGGCAAAACCACAACAATGAAGTTAATTAATCGCCTATTTACACCTACACAAGGCGAAGTGTTATTTGATGGTATTCCCACAACTGAATGGGATGAAATTAAACTGCGGCGAAAAATTGGTTACGTCATTCAAGAAATTGGTTTATTTCCCCATTTTACAGTTGAACGCAATGTAGGTTTAGTCCCGTCTTTGGAAGGTTGGCAACCGAAACAAATAAAAACGCGGGTTTATGAATTGTTGCAATTAGTGGGTTTAGAACCAGCACAATTCGCTGGGCGTTACCCGCACGAACTTTCGGGAGGACAAAGGCAAAGAATCGGTGTAGCCAGGGCTTTAGCAGCAGATCCGCCAGTGCTGTTGATGGATGAACCCTTTGGCGCACTCGATCCAATTACGCGCCTAGAACTGCAACAAGAGTTTCGGCATTTGCAGCAAGAATTAGGCAAGACAGTTGTGTTTGTCACCCACGATATTCAAGAAGCATTTGTATTGGCGTCGAGAATTGGTTTAATGTATGGGGGAGAATTGGTAGTATTGGAGGCTAAAGATGAATTTATGCGATCGCAACATCCAGAAAGCCTTGCCTTTCTCCAATGTCTGCGTTCCCTACAAGATACTTTATGAAAGATTTCTTCCTTGTTAAGTATGCCCCAGAAATTCTTCAGCATACTCTAGAACATTTATTTTTAGTAGGTATAGCAATTGGAATTGCTATACTTGTAGGCATTCCCTTAGGTATTTTAATTACACGCAAAACCTATCTCCGCCAACCAATTCTCGGTATAGCAAATATTCTTCAAACTATTCCTAGTTTGGCGCTGTTTGGCTTACTGATTCCTGTTCCTATAATTGGCGGAATTGGGGCAGTCCCAGCAATTGTTGCTCTGATTGTATATTCGTTGCTGCCGATAATTCGTAACACTTACACAGGTATTACTGGTGTAGATCCAGCTATAAGAGAAGCTGGGAGAGGCATGGGAATGACAGATAGACAATTGTTATTGCAAGTTGAGATTCCCTTAGCACTGGGAGTAATTTTGGCAGGGGTGCGAGTAGCAACGGTAATTGCTATTGGTATTGCAACTATTGCAGCAGCAATTGGTGCAGGTGGTTTGGGAGTATTTATTTTTCGCGGCATATCAGTAGTGAACGATCAATTAATTTTAGCTGGTGCAGTTCCGGCGGCGGCAATTGCATTACTGGCTGACTTTGCAATTGGCTGGTTAGAGAATAAATTAAAAATTAAAAGTTAATGAAAAGATTTTTAGCATTTTGCTTTTTAACTTTTGCTGTATTACTCTTAATCGCTGGCTGCACGCCGAATTCAAATAATAGTAGTGGTGGTAATATTATCGTTGCTTCCAAAGATTTTACCGAACAAGATATTTTAGGTGAACTGTTAGCACAACAAATTGAGGCGACAACTAATTTAAAAGTAGCTCGTCGTCCCCGTCTGGGTGGTTCTTTTGTTTGTCATAATGCTATTACTGCTGGTAAAATTGACGCATATATTGAGTATACAGGCACAGCTTTTACTGGAATTTTAAAACAAAAAGCAGTTAATAATCCAAAAGAAGTTTATGAAAAACTAAAACAAGCATACTCCCAGCAATTCAATCTGGAAGTAATGCCAAGCTTGGGTTTTGAAAACACTTTTGCGATGATTGTCCGGGGTGATGATGCCAAGCGCTACAATATTCAAACTCTCTCTGAAGCGACTCAATATACACCGCAGTGGCGCGGGGGTTTCGGTTACGAATTTTTAGAACGGGAAGATGGTTTTCCTGGATTAGCTAAAACTTATGATTTACGTTTTGCAAAACCACCCCAAATTATGGATTTGGGTTTAATATATCGTGCTTTGATTCAAAAACAAGTCGATATGGTAGCGGGTAATTCTACTGATGGGCAGATTTCTCGCTTGGGTTTAGTTGTCTTAAAAGATGATAAACATTATTTTCCACCTTACGAAACTGTACCAATTGTTCGGCAAGAAATATTAAAAAAATATCCCGAATTAAAAAATGCGATCGCTTCACTTGCTGGAAAGATTTCGGCAGATGAAATGCGGCACTTAAATTATTTAGTTGAGGGGGAATTACGTGATATTAAAGATGTTGTCCAGGAGTTTCGCAAATCGAAGGGATTAGGTTAATTTCAAGGATAGCCACATTAAGGTGTTATGGTGTTATACAGAATCATTCCGCCTATCTACCAGCTGCGGCATCTTATACGGAAGCGTTCTGGATAATAATTGTTAAGCGCTGCTGCATGTCCTTCACCACACCTCTTATGCCAGATAAATCTGCACCAGAAATTGAACTGATACGCGCGGCGTACGCTGCCTTCAACGCGCGAGATATTGACGCCGCCCTCGCCATAACGACTCCTGAGGTGGCTTGGCCGAAAGCGTTTGAAGGCGGTTATGTCCATGGACATCAAGCAGTCCGCGCTTACTGGACGAGGCAATGGTCCGGTATCAATCCGCACGTTGAGCCGATTTCCTTTCACCGGGAGGATTCCGGGCGTATTTTAGTCGATGTGCATCAGGTTGTGCGCGACCTAGCTGGAACAGTTCTTTCCGATCAGCACGTTGGTCATCGTTATACCATTGAGCATGGCTTGATTCAAACCATGGAAATCTGTCCACCTCCGTTGTCGGGACACTGAGCCTAACAAGGCACCGTAGTTTGCAGCGAGGGGGTGGGGTGTCTATTGCTGTTCACGCAAAAAGTTCTTTAACCACCTAATGACTTCACTTGTTGTTTGCTCATTGGCCATTTGGAGACATTGCTGTACAATTTCTCTGACGTTAGGAAAGTAGCTACTTTCTGTAAGCACATAACTTTCTGCTTGCAATCGATAAATTAATAATCGATTATTCTTTAATATCCAAACTTCTGGCACTCCATAAGGTAAGAAATCATTAACGTCAGTGTAACTTGTCACATCTATTTCAATTGCTAAATCTGGTGGTGGATCTGACTCCCAATCAATTCTTTTTTTGCCTACTACTGCTCTGCAATTTTCAATGTAAAAGCAAAAGTCTGGCTCAATACCACTAATTTCTGGCAAGCTCATCGTGATGGGCGTAAATGACTCGTATATGTGGTTTAAATGGTCAAGTAGAGCTATTACTATCAATGCCAACAAACTTGCATCTCTTCCATGCTCTGGTAGCGGTGCCATCAGTAAAATTTCTCCTCTGCGATATTTAATGCGAGGCGAGGAGCGATCGCCTAGTTGCTGACTCAATACTTGATAGTCTTTCCAATTTCCCAAAAGCTTCAACACCGCGCCAGGTGGTAACTTGATTCTTTCTGGTGTAATTACGGTATCCATATATTAGCTCGCATTATTTCCATCGAAGATAGGCGATCGCAGGATTCATCAATTTAATGAACAGATTGTTATATCAAGGGCTTTTGCTGACAAATACAAAGCCACGGCTCTTATTTACTGAGGCATCATTTGTGAGCATTGCTTTCCATAAATCTGCTGCTTTTACCCAGACTGGTGGATATTTGTAACGAGAAACATCAAGAATTAAAAACCTATCTGTTTGCTCATTATATGCTGCTAAAGGAGAAATATGCCCACCTATCTCTTGACCTATTTGTTTGCGTAAATAGTTTACTAAAACAAAGTTTTGTGGTTGTTTTAAATTTTCTGCTGCTTGTTTGCGGAACTGCTCTAAACTAGTGTCGGCAGCGTGGTAAACATTAACTTTAACGCCATAGCTGGCTAGTAATTGCCCTAACTGGTCTAAAGTCATACCTTGGCGAGACACAACTTCAGGACTTAGGACTTTTTTTGTATTATCATTACTAAAAAAGTTTTCTTGAGTAAATATTCGATATGGCTTGTACTGCGGTGCTTCTGGTGCTGGAATTTGTAAACTATTCAGTACCATAACCATACTTGCAACACCACAATATGCCTGATTATTTTGAGTGGTGAATTGCATACTCAGTGGAAAGAAGTCTTCGTTTGACTTACTCTGAACTAATAATTTTTCACCTTCAGGTGTATTAAAACCTACTAAGTTAGAGGGAAGTGGTAATGTTTGAGAGAGAACGCTTCCGCTAGAGATACATAAGCCAATAGTTAAAGCTTTGAAAAATGTTTTACTGATTTTTCGTAACATAGCATTTATAAGTACCGTAAAATTTTCAAATCAGATCATATCAAGAATCTCACATCAAGATGCTAAATAAGTATAAAATTTTAGGAGAAATGGGATAAAAATGCTTACTGTTACTAAACCCAAGCGAGTTGCAATCGCAATCTTTTCTTTGGGCGTCTTGCTTTACAGTCAAGTCGCCTCAGCTGCCTTAACTTTACCCCTACACAGCAAAAAGGGGATGGTGGTTTCGGCCAATCCCTTAGCTAGTGAAGCGGGAATTTCGATGTTACGCAAAGGTGGTAATGCAGTGGATGCAGCTGTAGCCACAACCTTTGCAATCTCAGTAGTTGAGCCTTTTTCAGCCGGAATCGGCGGCGGCGGATTTTTGCTGATGCACTCTGAGAAAACTGGCGAGATGAAAGCGCTAGATTTCCGCGAACGCGCACCCCTGAAAGCCACAAGAAATATGTATCTAGACGCAAAAGGAAAGGTGCGCCCCAATGCAAGTATTAATGGTTATTTAGCAGTAGGCACACCAGGAACGGTGGCAGGACTTTATGAACTGCATCGTCGCTATGGTAAGCTTTCTTGGCAAGAGGTAATGAAACCTGCGATCGCACTTGCTGCATCTGGCTTTGTCCTCAGTTCTCAAATAACTTGGCGTTCCCTCCCAGAGTACGAAAACCGCAAGCAAGTAATTCTCAACAATCCAGCCGCGCGGGAAATTTTCACTCGCAATAGTGAGTTTTATCAACCAGCAGAGAAGCTAGTGCAGCGTGATTTGGCACGCACTTTAACAGAAATTGCCCAAAATCCCCAAAGTTTTTACACCGGAAGTATTGCTCGGGCGATCGCTTCTGATATGCTAAAAAATGGTGGTTTAATTACTCTAGATGACCTCAAAGCCTATAAAGCAATCTGGCGGACTCCCGTTTGTGGAAATTTCCGCAAAGCTAAAATTTGCTCAATGCCACCACCTTCATCGGGAGGTGTTCATCTATTGCAGATTTTAAATATTATTGGTGACACTGATTTAAAATCTTTGGGATGGCATCATCCCGACGCTATACATTTAATGGTAGAAGCAATGAAGATTGCTTACGCCGATCGCTCAGAATATTTAGGCGATCCTGATTTTGTCAAAGTTCCTGTGCAACAACTGCTCAGTCCAGCTTATGCCAAAAAACGCCGTCAAGAAATTAATATGCAAGTGGCTAGACCTTCGACCGAGGTCAAGCCAGTAGATAAAGAGACACTACAACGTTTTAGTCAAGCTAATAATCAGAAATCGGGAGATAATATTATCCCATCATCGCTTCAGTCTCTACAAACGAACGCAAGTCGCCATGAATCTCTTGAAACCAGTCATCTTACGGTTGTGGATGAAGAACGCAACGCCGTAAGTCTGACTTTCACGATTAACCTTGGTTTTGGCGCTGGTGTCGTGACACCGGGAACTGGAATTGTCCTCAACAATGAGATGGATGATTTTGCTTCTGCGCCAGGAGTGGCGAATGCCTTTGGTTTAGTTGGTAACGATGCCAATGCGATCGCACCTCGTAAGACTCCTTTATCCAGCATGACTCCCACAATTGTCACAGAAAATGGTCATTTCCGCATGGCAGCAGGTGCGCCTGGCGGTAGCACTATCATTACCCAGGTTTTGCAAGTAATCCTAAATGTGCTGGAATATAACATGGATGTTGGGGCGGCTGTTTCTGTTCCACGCATACATCATCAATGGCTTCCAGATGAGTTGCGCGTCGAATCTTGGGGCTTAGATGCTCTCACTATCCAAGACTTACGCCGTCGGGGACACAAAATAAAGCAAACTAATCCTTGGGGTAATGGTAACGCGATCGCTGTTACATCTGATGGAACTCTAGAAGGGGCTGCTGATCCTCGCGGTGAAGGTTCCCCCAGAGGTTTGTGAGCGAGTGAGGGACTGAAAAGACGCAGAGACGCCAAAAATAACAAATGACCAATGACCAATGACCAATGACCAATGACTACTGATTTTGGGTCGTTGACTCTACGTAGCTGCTACTGCCAAACTCATTTGCTCGTGCGCTAGGTACTAGTGTCCAACCTGCTTTGAGAAGTTTTTGATAAGTTGCCCAACCTTTAGAACCACCTGGTATTTGATAATCTGGGATTGTAAAACCTCTAAAAGCTGTGTAAGGACGCCAAGGTTGATTAGGTTCTGTCTGCAAATACAAAATTTTCTCTCCGTTGCCACCAGACTTAGGTAACCAGCACATTTGTCGATGCATTACAAACTCCTTGTACTTTTAGCTAATCAATCATAATAACAGACTATTGTCAAGCTACTTATCACCCTTCGGGGTTACTTTTTTGCCTAATATTTTAGACAAGGTGTAATTAAGTTCTGTCCATTACAGGATAATTACTTAACAACTCAGAGCTTACAAGACATCTGCTAGAGGGACACGAAGATAAACAGCTTTGCCTCACCCGATAAATAGGGTGAGATTTTTCTAATCTTATCCGCGTTTTTTGGGTTTATGTGTAACAATAACTACTATTTTTGCTGAAGTTCGCAATTAAACTATTTGTTTTTCTGATTAAATACATAAAGCCTATTGCCGATGATTAAGCCGGAGATGGCGGTTGCGCCTAGTGTTCTGTCCCATTAATTTTGCAAAGCTGCGAGATACCCCGACTTCTTGAAGAAGTCGGGGAGCTAAGTAGGTAGGCAAGATAAAATCAAACTATGTAACGAAAAGTAAAATCTCTGTATTTGGCTCGTAGTTGCCCTTTAGCGAAGACAGCGCAACTACGAGCCAGTGATAATTATTTGCGCCCACTTACTTAAACACCACGAACCTCTGAAAACTTTTGGGACAGACGGCTAGTGCGCCTTTGCATTCAAAAAATTGGTCTTTGATAACCCGTAACTTGGGTTATTACAAAGATGGAGCATACAACTTATCGCCGATAATCTGGCGAATTGTCTCTACTATTTGAGTGTATGCAAAGTCAGATAAAACTGGTTTTGCTCCTTGCAAATGAATTGGTTGATCTAAATCAATCCATGACTTGCAACCGCCGTATTTAGGGTGGTAGGGAATTTCTTGTTGGGGTAGTTTATATGTCCGCAGGAGGAGAATATAAAGCGGCTGGCGTGGCTTCCATTTGAGGCGATCGCTAATAAAATGCTCGTTCCAAATATGGAAGGGAAGCAATGTGTTGACAATAGACTGATCGCTACAGGGCAAAATATCTGTAATTTCAGCCCAACTGCCGATGGGTACTTTCTCTGGATGCCAACCTGATGTTACTGGATAAACACGATTGGCATACTCAGCTTTCAGCATGAAAGCTTGTTGATGTTCATAAGTAGGATAAAGCAAAATTTGCTTGTGGGCAACTTGAAAATGTCCATTTCGTTCATGAATACCGCCTTTGCGGAGCAACATAATTGTTTCGCCACTTTCTAAGGCATTTACGGCAACTGCCCATTCTTTGAGAGCATGAAAAGTTGTAGTCAATTCCATCAGCATCTACTGTAACTCTGATTTAATTTCAAGTTAAGACCGATAAAGTGTAAAACTATCTAGGGGAATGAATTAGAAAGTAAGCAGTTATGGAAAAGCGATCGCTAGGTACAACTGAAGTGCAAATCACACCCATCCTTATGGGAACTTGGCAAGCTGGTAAAAGAATGTGGGTGGGAGTTGAGGACGCTGACTCGATTAAAACGATTCGAGCCGCTTATGAATCTGGGATCACGACAATTGATACTGCTGAAGCTTATGGTCAAGGACACTCTGAGCAAATTGTCGCTGAAGCTTTATCTGATGTACGCGATCGCGTGGAGTATGCCACGAAAGTTTTTGCTAACCATCTAAAGTATGAACAAATCATTGAAGCTTGCGAGGGTTCCCTAACCAACCTGAAAACTGATTACATTGATCTTTACCAAATACATTGGCCCTCCGGTGCTTTCAATAGTGAAATAGTACCTATTGAGGAAACTATGAGCGCTCTTAACCTGCTTAAGGAGCAAGGTAAAATTCGAGCTATTGGTGTTTCCAATTTTTCCCACGCCCAATTGGCAGAAGCAGCAAGTTATGGACGTATTGATAGTTTACAACCACCCTATTCTTTATTTTGGAGACAGGTAGAACAAGATGTATTGCCCTATTGTATCGAAAATAATATTTCTATCCTTGCTTATTCGTCTTTAGCACAGGGGTTGTTAACAGGTAAATTTGCCCAGGGTCATAAATTTGACCCAGCAGATAACCGTGCTAAAAATAAACTGTTTCAAGGCGAAAACTTTGAACGTGCTCAACAAGCGCTACAACAACTGCGTCCCATAGCCCTTTTTCATAATTGTACACTTGCTCAGTTAGCTTTAGCGTGGTTAATTGCTCAACCCCAAACAAATGCAATCGCCGGGGCGCGTTATCCCGAACAAGCATCAGACAACGCATTAGCTGCCCAAATTAAGCTTTCCGCCGACCAATTGGCAGAAATTGATGCCATTGGACGTATTGTCACCGACCATTTGGATAACAGTCCAATTATGTGGAATTGGTGACAATGTAGTTTAGTTAGCCATGCTTATCTATCCAAGATCCCTTTAATTCTCTTAAAAATAGGCCTGGGGATCAAATCTATGATTCTAGATTGCAAAATCTAACAAAACGTCAACTTTAGTAAACGAAGGGTTGCAACTCACAAACTAAGTGGTAAATTAAATAGTAGGACACCACACAAAAAACCAAATTAAAAGGGTAAATGACTTAGTGTCTCCTGTCATCAACCCAAGCAGATTTCAGCATATTAAATATAGAAGTGGTAAAAAGCCAAATGTAGAAGGCAAAGCCAAATCCTAAAGCGGAAAAACACAATAATGCTGAGTTTGTTCGTTGTTTAGTCAACCTTAGTTATTACCTTTCAATTACTTAATTAGTTTAACAATTTGAAACCTGTAAACTCCATAAAACCTGGTCAACCTCGACCAGGTTTTTGGTATTTTATCATCATTTCCCTCCGCCTCCAGACACGGTTTAGCCATCCGTATTTAATACCGATTACAGAAAGCTTAAATTTGCTCAGTTGAAGCTTTTGGTCTGCCTATGTGTTGATTGGCAATTGGTTGTAATTTGGAGATCAACTAAATGAGCCGTTTTTTTGTCGCCCTTCTACCACCACAAGACATTCAAGACTACGCCAACCAGATTAAGCAGTACTTCGCCGATCGCTATGATAGTAGTGCGGCGCTAAAGTCTCCGCCTCATATTACCCTGCAACCACCCTTTGAATGGGCAGATGATAACAAGACAGTCCTAGAAGCGTCCTTGAAGGAATTTGCTAGTAGACAACAGCCAGTAGCAATTACACTCAAGGGGTTTGATGCCTTTGTGCCTCGTGTCATATACATTAATGTAGCCATAAGTCAAGAACTTTTGACTTTGCAAGCTGATTTAATGGCTTATGCAGAAAGCAACTTGGGAATCGTTGACAAGGTTTCTAAAACTCGCTCTTTTGCTCCTCATATAACGGTTGCGTTTCGAGATTTAAAAAAGCACAACTTTAAAGCTGCTTGGCCAGAATTTGAAAAGCGTCAGTTGCATTTTGAGTTTACTGCCGACAAATTAACGCTACTGCTTCATGATGGTAAGCGCTGGAATATTAAATCGGAGTTTGGTTTTCTGAACAATGAGTAACGTCTAAAGTGTATGGTTACATTACTTTTACTTTAGCTTTGCCTGCGAGTCATAGCCATCACCGCGTTAACCATAAGCTTTGGCAAATCCCCCAAAGTTGGTAAAATGTCTTCTGCGGAACAAACTAGTGGCAGATCATCTCCAAGCCATACCCAAATCTGTTGGCGAGTTATATCTATTAGCCAAGCTAATTGCGTTCCGTTGCTGAGACAGTGAAGAATTTTGTTTTGCAAGTCTAGGGTGCTTTGGTCAGGAGAGCGAATTTCAATTAACCAGTCAGGCGCTCCCTCTAGAGGGCCATCTTTATCGTCAAGGCGATCGCAAGCTATAACAGAAATATCTGGTACTGGGGAGTAAGGAGGTACAATACAACGCAGTTCTTGCACGGCTTCAAACAGCAAGGTATGACGATTTATGTAATTCACTAAATTACGTTGTAGCCGCGAGTGAAAAAGGGTTGGCATTGGTTTTTCCAGCGCTTGGCCGTTAATTAACTCCCATGCGGGGGAAGCCTCAATGTTGGGTTGAGAGAGAAACTCGGCTAAAGGGGTCTTTGCAATTGACTTCATATTATGAGAGCATAGATTCTTGCTGCACTTTAATATTAAACTACTTCCAACTTAGTAATATATAGTAACTGCGAACCCTACAATCAATAAAGAGCGATCGCACTACTATCAAGTTTAAGACTCAGCAATATATGCTCCCCCACTAATTCTACAAGTGCGATCGCGCTACTTAAACTACCAAAATCGACGATCTTACGGGGTTATTGCTGTCTAATTTTGTCTTGAGCATTGTCCTTATAATGGCATGTAATATATGCGATCGCTATTTAGAACAACCTGAAGCGATCGCCCACCAACGCTAAACGTCTCAAGGTCACACATCGCTTAAAGTTTTGAACGCCTTGTAAATAAGACATGTTAGATTTATTTATTTCTACTTAGATAAGGTTTGTAAACCAAGATACATTAAATAGGAATTTAGTAGCAAAGGAACCAAAAAGTATGGCTGTTAGTAGCCCTGAAGTTATCCGTCATATATTGATTGGGCTGGGATATTTAGCTCCTGAAATAGACCCTAACCCGGATCTGACTAAATTTGCTCCCTGGAAGCGCAATAACAACTCTTTGACAGATGATCCTACTGAACAAGCGATTAAAAAGTTTCAAAAACAATACCCACAAAAACTTGTGGTTAATGGTAATGCTGATGCCCAAACTCGAAGTGTAATGGAAGATACAGTTATCGGACTTCAGAATAAATTGAAGTTTCACGGTTTTGCAACCAATGCCGAAATCCCAAAAGACTTGCCTTTTTATGGGCCAGCCACTTATACAGCAGTCAAGAAATTTCAGAAATCTCAGGGTTTAACTGAAAATGGCATTGCCACTATTGAACAGCGTCAAATTTTACAGCAACCTACTCTCACAAACAAGCCGCAGTCGCAGCCACAGTCACAGATTAAGCTGATAGATTTATTGACTCAATTCAAAAAGAATCCTCAAAATCCTTCTTACATCGCAGCCCTAAATAACTTGCAACAAAATCTCCCCAAGGACGTTTTGCACAAAGTTACTAATACATGGAGGGGGACTAACGATCAAAACCCTGAGATTGTCAAGCTGACGAATGTGTTCACTTATTATGATGACAACAATCAAAACCATCGTGATGCACTAACTCACTTACAAAGTCAGATCACCCCAGCTATCTATAAAGAATTTATTAATCTCTGGAATAAGAAGTAAGCTAACCGTCAACCGATTTTGGATTTTAAATTTTGGATTTTAAATTGACCCCCCCTACAAGGGGGAGCCACTGTGGTCTTCGCTCGTAGCCAAGATGAGCAAGTGGCCTTGGGGCCTAAACCGAAATAATCTAAAATCTAAAATTGGCAAAGTTAAGCTATATTCTAGCGTTGACACTAATGCTTGCTTAAGCCCTTAGCCAGAAAAAGGCCGCAATGACTGATGAACAACTCAAACTGTTCACCCCTCAACGGAGTGAAACAGCATTTATTTTCTTAAACAGTCGATAATGTAAATAAATGTAATAAAATCTTCAGCAGGACAAAAGCATATATGCGTGTAATTTTGATGACCGGGAAAGGCGGCGTGGGCAAAACTTCCGTTGCTGCTGCAACTGGACTGCGTTGTGCGGAACTAGGCTATCGGACATTGGTTTTAAGTACAGATCCCGCTCATTCCCTCGCAGACAGTTTTGACATGGAACTGGGACATGCACCCCAAACAATTCGCCCAAATCTCTGGGGTGCTGAACTGGATGCCCTGCAAGAACTCGAAGGAAACTGGGGTGCTGTGAAACGTTATATTACCCAAGTTTTACAGGCAAGGGGTTTAGACGGCATACAGGCAGAAGAATTGGCAATTTTACCAGGCATGGATGAGATTTTTGGCTTGGTAAGGATGAAACGCCATTACGATGAAGGTGAGTTTGATGTTTTAATTATCGACTCAGCCCCCACCGGCACTGCACTACGCTTACTGAGTTTACCTGAAGTCGGTGGCTGGTATATGCGCCGTTTTTACAAACCATTCCAAAACATCTCGGTAGCACTTCGCCCTCTGGTTGAACCTTTTTTTAGACCAATTGCTGGTTTTTCGCTACCAGATAAAGAGGTGATGGATGCACCTTATGAGTTTTATGAACAAATTGAAGCTCTGGAAAAAGTATTAACAGATAATACTCAAACCTCAGTCCGTCTGGTAACAAATCCCGAAAAGATGGTGATTAAAGAGTCTCTGCGGGCCCATGCTTATCTGAGTTTGTATAATGTTGCAACAGATTTAATTGTGGCAAATCGAATTATTCCAAGCGTTGTCCAAGATCCATTTTTCCAGCGTTGGAAGGAAAGCCAGGAACAATATCGCCAGGAAATTCATGATAATTTCCACCCTTTACCTGTAAAAGAAGTTCCACTATTTTCTGAGGAAATGTGCGGTTTAGCTGCCTTAGAACGCCTGAAAGAAACTCTTTATAAAGATGAAGATCCGACTCAGGTTTATTACAAAGAAACGACTATGAGAGTCGTACAAGAGCAAAACCAATACAGCTTAGAAATTTATTTACCTGGGATTCCCAAAAACCAAGTTCAACTGAGCAAAAATGGAGACGAATTAAACATTACGATTGGCAACCATCGTCGTAACTTAGTTTTACCGCAAGCCTTAGCAGCACTACAACCAGGAGGGGCAAAGATGGAAGATGACTATCTTAAAATTCGCTTTGCTGACAATATAAAAGTTTAATGCTGCTACGGTAATCTTCGACAAAAAGTGAAAACTAAAAAGCAAGAAAATATTCTTGTAGCTAATACAGACGCAATTTTTTAGCGTCTGTTTCTGTGAAACTGGGGTATTTTTTTAATGATTTGCCCGTAGTTTTACGGAAGACAAATTGATTAAATAAATTTCAAAATGACTTTAGATTTAATTATGTCACTTTGCAAATTATTAATTGATTTTGCTATAAGCAATGACTTCCAACCCCGAACAAGATTTGCCCTTATGTCGCCATGAAGAAAGTTTACTACGCCGCATTACAAACCGTATCCGGCGAAGCTTAGAGTTTGAAGAAATTATCACAGTGACAACGGCAGAAGTGCGATCGCTCCTAAAAACTGACCGAGTGATGATTTACAAATTTCATGCCGATGGCAGTGGTCAGGTGATTGCTGAGTCAATTTATAACAATCGTTTGCCGTCCCTACTGGGGCTGAATTTCCCTGCTGAGGATATTCCACTCAGCGCCCGTGAGCTATTTATAAAATCACGGGTGTGTTCTTTTGTCAATGTTGATACTCAACAGATTGGTCAAATTCATCTGCGTGACTTGGATAATGGAGAAACTATTTCAGAGGAAATCCGTTACCGCCCTGTAGACTCCTGCCATATTGAATATTTAACGGCAATGGGAGTAAAGTTCTCTTTAGTAGCGCCTATTCTCTATCAAGATCAACTTTGGGGACTACTGGTGTCTCATAATTGCCAAGGGCAGTTGATTTCAGAATATGACCTGGAAGCAGTACAAATGGTAGTTGAGCAACTGTCAGTAGCGATCGCTCAAAGTACCCTGCTCACTCAAGTCCGCAAAACTGGGGAACGGGAAGCGATCGTCAACCGCATTGCTACCCTACTACATTCATTACCAACAATTGTATTACAACCAGCTTTAGAAGCGGCTGTTGCTGCCTTTAATGGCGTTGGTGGACGGCTTTGCATTAGAAATGCACCTGTGGATTCCCACAATAGCAGGGTGACGAGCTTAACAGAATGCTTGATACCAGGAAATACTTGTATCAAGCTTTATATCTGTGGACAGCAACCTGTGATGCCACAAACTATATATCCACTAATAGAGCAATACAGTGTCTGGCAAGAACACCACAAGTCTACTAACTACGATGTTTGGGCGATTTTAGATATATATAATACTCCTGGTATGCGAAGTTTGCAACCTGCTTTTCAACCAACAAAAATTCGCAGCATGTTGATGATCCCACTTTTGTATCGTCAGCAGTTGCTGGGGTATTTAAGTATTTTCCGCAACGAAGTAGACACAGAAACCCTATGGGCGGGGCAGTATGAGTGCGATCAAAGGCAATTGTACCCCAGGCGATCGTTTGAGGCTTGGCGCGAATCTAAAAAAGCACAAGCTCAAAAATGGACGGTTGAAGAGATTGAACTGGCTAGAAACCTCGGTAAACATTTCGCTTCAGCAGTTCAGCAATATGAACTATACCAACAAGTGCAAACCTTCAATGAAAATTTAGAAAAACAAGTTAAAAGACGCACAGTTGAGTTACAACGGACAGCTGAACAAGAACAGGCTGTGTTTAAAGTTATTGCCGAGATTCGAGAATCTCTTGACACAGATACCATTTTTCAAACAACTACTAAAGAAGTTTGTCAATTAATCAAAGCCGATCGCGTTTGTGTTTATCGTTTCGATTCTAATTGGGGTGGCGAATTTGTCGGAGATTTTGAGGCTGCTAGTCCCTACTGGTCGAATGAGTCTGAACTAGGTGTTAATACAATTTGGAATGATAGCTACTTACAAGATACAAAGGGAGGACGCTACCGCAACAATGAAACATTTGCAGTCGATGACATCTACAAGATGGGGTTTGCTCAGTGTCATATCGGCAATTTAGAACAGTTTCAAATTCACGCTTTTGTGCTTGCTCCGATTTTTGTTGGGCAAAAACTTTGGGGTTTGTTAGCAACTTATCAACACACTGGGCCTCGGCAATGGAAAGCTTCTGAAGTTAACTTTATCAGTCAAATTGCGGCTCAAATGGGGGTAGCACTCCAGCAAGCTGATTTACTCACTCAGACACGACAACAGACGTTAATTTTGCAACAAGCAGCAGAACAACAACGGGTATTGTTTGAAGTTGTTGCGAAAGTTAGGGAATCTCTTGATCTAGATGCAATTTTTCAGACAACTACCCAAGAAATCTGTAAATCACTACAAGCGGATCGAGTTGCAGTCTATCGCTTTCAGGCTGATTGGAGTGGTGAATATATCGCCGAGTTTGTGGTTGATGGCTGGGTAAAGTTAGTAAGTGATACTAATACAGTTTGGCAAGATAGCTATTTGCAGGAAACCCAAGGTGGGCGATATCGTCATAATCAAACCTTTGCAGTTGAAGACATCTATCAAGCGGGTCACTCTGAGTGCCATATTGCGGTTCTAGAGCAAATTCAGGCGAGGGCTTATGCGATCGCACCCATATTTATCGGGCAACAGCTATGGGGCTTACTAGCAGCTTACCAGAACTCTGCACCGCGCCATTGGGAAGCTTCAGAAATTAAGTTCATCACTCAAATTGCCAATCAGCTTGGGGTTGCACTTCAACAAGCGCAATTGCATAATCAAACCAAAGAGCAGACCCAAAAGTTGACTCAAGCTCTGCATGATTTAAAGCAAACTCAAACCCAACTGATCCAAACTGAGAAAATGTCCTCACTGGGTCAACTAGTAGCTGGTATTGCTCACGAAATTAATAACCCGGTGAACTTCATTTATGGTAACATCAATCATGTCAACGATTACACCGAAGATTTACTCAGTATATTAGACCTCTATTTGCAAAATACTCCTAATACCAGTCCTGAGATACGCGATCGCGCCTTCGATATAGACTTAGAATTTCTGATTGAAGATTTGCCCAAAACTTTATCTTCGATGAAAATTGGAATCGATCGCATCCGGCAAATTGTCTTGAGTTTACGGAATTTCTCTCGTCTTGACCAGGCAGAAATGAAGCCAGTTAATATTCACGAGGGCATTGATAGCACTTTGCTAATTTTACAGCATCGGTTGAAAGCAAAACCAGAAAGTCCGGCGATTAAATTAGTCAAAGAGTACAGCAACCTTCCCTTAGTAGAGTGCTATGCTGGTCCACTGAATCAGGTATTTATGAATGTTATAAGTAATGCGATCGATGCTTTAGAAGAATACAGGGAATCTCAATCAAAACCTCATACCAGGCAAATTACTATTAGTACTGCTCTTGGAAAGCTTGAAGGCAATATTAAGAGCGTAGTAATTCGCATTCTAGACAATGGTCTAGGTATACCCGAAACCCTAAAAGCAAGAATCTGCGACCCATTTTTCACTACTAAGCCAGTGGGGAAAGGCACTGGCTTGGGGTTATCAATAAGTTATCAGATTGTCGTAGATAAACACAGTGGTGTGTTTAAATGTGATTCTGTGCCGGGGTTAGGTACAGAATTTTGGATTGAAATTCCGATTAAACAAATTATAAAATAGTAGGGAGTGAAGAATGGGGTTCTTTTATTATGGGTAATTTGGCGGACATGATATTATCTACCGCGATCGCGTTCTAAGTCATCAATCACTTTTTGCAAATACCAGTCGTCTGACATTCCCGGATGATAATCTTGCTTCTGCTGAATTAATCTTTCGGCAATTTCCCAATATCCGCCAACCATTCGCAAAAGTCGCTGACGTAGTACGTTATATTTTTGCTTTTTTGACTCTGGAATAAATTG
This sequence comes from Nostoc sp., assembly GCF_036917635.1. GTDB lineage: Bacteria > Cyanobacteriota > Cyanobacteriia > Cyanobacteriales > Nostocaceae > Nostoc. Next base: position 43,747 of record NZ_JBALCW010000091.1, on the reverse strand, counting down.
TTGAATTTTTTCTAAGCTACTTAAGACTTGTTGATAATTTCCCCAGTCTTCTTGTTCACAAAAAATACTCGCCGCCCGTTGATAATCTTGCAGGGCATTTTGCATTTCTTCTATGCAAGTATAGGCAATGCCACGATTGTAGTAAGCTTGAGCATCATTTTTGTTTATTTGCAGCGCTTGGGTGTAGTCTTGAATTGCATCGAGATAATTACCCATTGTCCGATAGGCATTACCTCTGGCAATATATACTAAGGGATCTTTAGGTTGCATCTGGAGTGCTTGGTTGAGGTCTGCGATCGCACCTTGATGATCGCCCAATATAGAACGGGCTTTACCTCGGTTGCGATAGACAATAGCATCTTGAAAATTTAGTCGCAATGCTTGATTAAAATCTGCGATCGCTTCTCGATAATTCCCCATTTTGCAACGCACAACCCCACGACAGCAGTAAGCTTGGGCATCTTGTGGATCGGCTTTTAATACCCAGTTTAAATCGGCCAGTGCCTCTTGCGTATCTCCCTTTTCAGCCTTTTCTAATAATTGCGTAAAATATTCGTTTGTGGATATAGGCGCATTTGGAGAACGTGATTGCTCTACAACAGGTAATTCTTGGGGTTGTAGCTGTTTAATTTGTTCCAGACACAGACGACAATTGTCTTTATCCTGTTGTTCTAGATATAATTGTGCAGCTTTTTTAAAGCTAGCGATCGCATCTTGAATATAACCCTGTTTGCGCCGCACTATCCCCCGCAGATTATAAGCAGGAGCATAATTGAGATTGAAACGAATAGCGCGGTCAACATCTTCTAGCGCCCCCGGTAAATTTTTCAGCGCCACCCTAGCCAATCCACGACAATAATATGCCTCTACACTTTCAGGATTCAGCTTCAGGGCTTCGGTATAATCTGAAACAGCCTTAAGAATTGCTCCTGAATCATAATGTGCCAAACCCCGTTGCAAATAAGCTTCGGTAAAGTAAGGTGTCAGTTGTAAAGCATGGTTAAATTCTTCAATTGCTCCAGCGTAGTCTTTTCGCCTAGCCTTTTCCAATCCTTTATTGTACAATTCATCATTCATGGCGTTTGTTTGGTTGATTCAGTTAATTGAATTCCAGCACCCTTGTTTCGTAGTCTCTCCTATACACTCACCTTTAATATTTTAAGTATTAAGTGTGCCTTTGCTTCTCCTGTATTGAAAAATGTATCAATAATAATCTGTGGTTACTCTGGATTTATGCTTCCGGTTTGTGAAGATGTCGTGATTATGCAATTTAGATGTTTTTTAGCTTATAAGTCCTAATTCTATTCAAGAGTTTGTGGCTGTGGACTGGATACAGTTCCGATACCAGCTGATATAAAGATAGAAAAAATTGTAGCTTTATTAATTTATATGGCAATTTTAGCCATCAATTAGATAAACCACTATCAGCACGATTATCCCCAATTACAAATAAAAAAGCTGGGGAAATGACTACATTCAATTCCCCATATCTCTTAAATTGTAAAATATTTATAGTTAACTACAATTATCCTGAAAGTAAGCTAGGAGAAGTCAATACAAAAATATCCCAACTTCCTTGAGTGTCAGTTTGTGGTTTTATGTGATTGGCGAAATGGAAAAACTCATGGTCATTGACCAATAATAGTTCCCCCGGATTTAGAACTTTGCTAAACACAGGTTTTTCTTTTTTGGCAGTATACAGATGTGTTTCTCCACCTTGAATATTATTTCTACCTACTGAAAAGATGCCAATAAAATCAGTCCCATCTTGATGGATGCCTTCAGGCGCTGGATTACCCCAATTATCTGGCGAACAAATAATTCTAATTTGATGAACTCCGATTTCACCTTCAGGATGAAGTTTACAAGAATCACTAAATGCCAAGACAAGATTTATAAAACTATCAAGTTTTATCAGCGCATCATCTAATTCTGCAAACTCTCTTATTATGTCGCCCGCTAATGGATTATACTCTTTACTTTGAAAGAAGTAGCCATGAGGCAATTTGATTAACTCATTTCCGGAGACTGTGAACCGAGATAATCTTCTCTGACGATAGTTGCCTTTGATATAAGGGTCAATCGGCATATTACTAAAAAATGACTTGAAACCTTCTAGGTTTATCGAATTTACCTTTCTTAAAGTAAATAGAAAAGCATATTCTAATTCCGTTGCTGTACCCACTTTTTGCATAGGATTTACCTCCTTGCATCTTAAATTTCTCCCGGATTTTTCTTTATGGGAGGCTTATAACAACTAGTATATGCTACTTTTTATTAAAATATTGTAAAGATAACTACAAAGTTTTAAATTATATGATATAGAAAGTTACCTGAAATCTTGCACCAGTCTCAACAACCGCCTCAGAATGAATTCACCTCTCTTATAGCTAAAGTCTATCTATTGAAGACTGAACAAGGGTTTTAGCCCACTAAGCGTGGACTTTAGCTATCAGCCGAGAAATTTATTTCTGGCCGGGCGATGGTGTTAATCGAGAATGCTGCAAGATATCAGTTACTGAGTTTCTGTTATCGGGCAGAGTAGTTGCTGAAAAGATTTGCTCTTAAGAGGTAGGTGGGTAAGGAATCGACGTATATTTACTACCAGCAATAACCGACTTTCCGCACTTCATCGTGTAATATGCGTAGATTTCCCATAGGTGGAAAAAAATGGTTAAATCAACAACATAAATCGCCAATGGTATTCAATATTAATACTTAATAATTTGAACATTATTAGGAATTTTTATTGAAAAGATAGATAATACATTTTGAAGTGCGGAATGTGGGCAATAAGGTTTCATAATGATAGATTGGCTTTACCGTTACCCACCTTTATATTCGGGTATTCTGCTAAAACGCTACAAGCGGTTTTTTGCTGACGTTCAACTTACTTCTGGCGAAATAGTCACAGCACACTGTCCAAATACAGGGCCAATGACTGGAGTATCAACTCCCCAAAGTGCTGTACAGCTTTCCAAAAGTGATAATCTTAACCGCAAATTGGCTTACACTTTAGAACTAATTCAGGTACATGACAACGAGCCGACTTGGGTAGGCATAAATACTTTTTTGCCCAATCGGGTGGTAAAGCTAGCTTTGGCGAAACATCTTTTTCTAGAATTGGGGGGCTATAGCCAAATTAAGGGCGAGGTGCTTTATGGGTTAGATAAAAAAAGTCGAGTGGATTTTTTCTTGACGGGGAGTGATGAGGAACGCCCGATTTATTTAGAAGTGAAAAATACAACTTTGTCTGATAGCAGACTAGCCTTATTTCCTGACACGGAGACTACAAGAGGACAAAAACATTTGCGAGAACTAATGGCATTGCTACCTCTAACTCGTGCGGTGATGCTTTACTTTATCAATCGTGGTGATTGTACAGAGTTCTCCCCTGGCGATCGCACAGATCCTGTATATGGTAAATTATTGCGAGATGCGATCGCTCTCGGTTTAGAGGTCTTACCTTGCCGTTTTGATATTTCCCCCGAAGGTATCCGTTATTTGGGTTTGGCGAAACTAAAAATTTGATTACACCTAATTAAATCTAAACGCATAAAACAACAAATCCATCTAGACAGTATCTAGATGGATTTATTGGTAGTTGGTGTTTACTAAAAAACATTCAACCAGACTGTAATTGAGAAACGACTATAGGCAGTCGCACCAGAAATAGCATTAGCTATTCTGACGTTTCCTTATGCAGGAATCAAAACGGTGTCAATTACGTGGATGACACCGTTATCAGCAGCAACATCTGGTGTTGCAACTGTTGCATCATTGATTTTAACGCCATTAGAAGCGTCAATTTTTACATCTGAACCTTCAACTGTTTTAGCTGTCTTCAGCTTAACTACATCAGCAGCTAGTACCTTGCCTGATACAACATGATAGGTCAAGATTTTCTTCAGCTTGGGAATATCTTTGAGTAATGCGTCTACTGTACCTGCTGGAAGCTTATTAAATGCTTCATCAGTAGGTGCGAAGACGGTAAATGGTCCAGGGCCTTTCAGTGTATCTACTAGACCAGCTGCTTGGATTGCTGCAACTAATGTTGTGAAAGAGCCATTATTAGCGGCGGTGTCAACTATATTGGCCATGTGCTTTACCTAGTTCTGTGTAACTTGTTACAAATCTAAACTATTTATTTCATAAAATCTATCTATCGTTAGACGTATGTAAAATAAAATTATTTATTGATACCATAAAAAATTATCTATATTTTTATATAAGTAGAGAATCATATATACATTGTCTGGGCGGATTAGTTATGGGCGCTCTTGGATGCATCGCCTCTTTTTCTATACAACTGTAGGAGCGATCGCTCTTCACTAGTATCAACATTGCACTCACTTTACCAAAAAAGTTAGTTAAATCGATAGTTAAAAGTATTTAGTTGGTATAAATAGGGTTTTAGCTATTCTAGGAACTATATGGTAATTTTATAGTAAAACCTTTGCTATATAAGGATTTTAGAGCTTTTTAAAAATTTAGATGCGCTTGGTATAGCTCATTGTCAGGATTTGTTAACCAAAAATGTTGGTATTGTGCAGATTTAACTGATATTATTTCATCACTAAATACATTTCACTTGCTGTTTATGTAATTCTAGTTGGAAATAATAAACGGTCTATCACACCAATGCTTGCAGTAATTGTGATTGGCTGTTTATTTACAGAATTTATTATGCGTAGGACTTACGTATAAACCCTCTCTAACTCCCATTTCTTTATATCCTCTGCCTCTGCCATCTGTGTAGTTGCTTTTTCGGTTGCCTGTGCATAAGTCAGGTATGTCAACAATGAGACTTTTAGGTAATAATTTCCCCAAACTATGACTTTTATGAACAGAAGAAGACTGATTGGTTGGATTGCTACGGCAGTTACCAGCATGATGCTAGTAATAGGTTGGCAGTTTGTCAATTTATCACCAGCCCAATCTGTAACCACACTTAACGTATATGCGGCTGTCAGCTTAACAAACGCGCTGAATGCCATCAAGACTCAGTACCAAAATGCTAACCCAAGCGTCAATGTGATTTATACATTTGGTGCTTCTGGTACCTTGTTAAGCCAAATACAAGCAGGAGCACCAGCAGATATTTTCATTTCTGCTGCCACGGACCAAATAAATGTCTTGCAGAATTCAAGCCCAAGTAAATTGGTAGCAGGTAGCCGTAAGAACATTGTTAAAAACAGTCTAGTTTTGATTAAACCTACGACACCTCCTGTTAGTGCTGGTAGTGCTGGTCTCCCTAGCATCAATGGTTTGACCAACGCCAACATTACTGGCATTGCTATAGGTGACTACACAGGTACTCCTCCAGTTGTGCCAGCAGGAAATTATGCCAAACAAGTTCTCACTAGCCGAGGTATTTTCAATAACATAACTTCTAAATTATACCTTGGCAGCAATGTACGTACTGTCTTAACTGCTGTTGAGAATAAAACTCTTCAAGTTAACGGTGTAAATAAAACTATTGATGCAGGTTTTGTTTATAAAACTGATGCTCTCATTTCTAACAAGGTAAAAGTCGTAGAAACCGCCTTACCATCAGAGAGCAATCCGATTGTCTACCCGCTAAGTATCCTCACCAGAACTACAGTTCTCTCGGCGGCACAGAGTTTTTCTAGCTACTTAAGTGGTACTACAGCTCAGGCTATCTTCAAAAATAATTATGGCTTTGCCCTGCCTTAATTACCACAAAGTAAATCAATTAAGTACTCGTTGTCGTGAATTTTGAACTATTTGGAGTAATGTTTCGTGAAGTTCACTAAAAAACTCTCAATTATTGTTTGTAGTTTGACCACCGCCTTTCTTCATACTGCTGTGATTACCAATACTTATAAATCGGTAGCACAAGCGCAAGGACAAGAGCTAATTATCAACGGGGGATTTGAAAACGATTCTCTTGTAGATCCTAATAATCCCAAGACTCCAAATCCTAATATTATCGGATGGACTAAATCTGGCGATCCGATAGATACATCAGGTATTAGAATTAGTAACTTTCCTAATACTGGTAATCAAGGTTTATCACTTGGTGCATTTTCAGGGATTAGCTACATATCACAGACTATCCGTACAGTTCCTGGTAAACACTACCAACTTACTTACTATTTAGCATCGACAGAGGAAGCACCTGACCTGAAGAATAAATTTAAGGTTTTTATAGGTGGAAAGAAGGTTGATGTTAAAAACAATACTCCTTTTCAAGCTTATACAAAATCCACGTTAGATTTTAAAGCAAAAGGAAGATCCACAGAGATAAAATTTGGTTCCAAAGCCAAGTATGCGTTTTTATATTTGGATGATGTGAGTGTGAAAGCGACACCTGAACATCAAGGAAAAAATTATGGAGATTCAGGGGTAGGAGATTTCCAAGAAGTAAATTATCCATCTTGTGGAATGGGCATCTTGTCCGCCCTAAATCTGGAACAGGTGGAGATACTCATCCCACAAGAAAATTTGGGATGTTTTTTTATTCCGAAGTCCCTAGATGACGGTGATGAATAAACCATCGGTAGAAGCCTCTCAAGTTTAAATTGATAGTTAAGCAATTTCGTAGTGAGTTAGCGCAGTCTTGGGGGTTTCCCCCATGAGCGACTAACGAACCCGTTGGGTAAAGACTAAAACCCTTGTTTGATAAGCACTAAAGTGCTTACTACAAAGTTTTAAAAGTAGCTTAACAAAGTAGTAAAAAACCAAACAATGTCTGTCTCAATAAGTTTTATTGACAAGTACTTAGAGCCAGCATGAATGTAACTATCAACTTGTTTTAATTGTCAGAATTTAGAATTATTTGGAGTCAAGTTTCATGAAGTTAACTAAAAAACTCTCAATTATTGTTTTTAGTGTTACCACTACCTTAATTAGCACTGCTGTGATTACCAATACTTATAATACAGCAGCACAAGCGGCAGAACTTGTTCAAAACGGAAGTTTTGAACTCGATCCCCTCGTAGATTCTAACAATCCCAACCTGACAAATCCTAATGTTACAGACTGGATTAAATCTGGCGATTCGATGGATGCATCAGGGATTAGAATTAACAATTTTCCTCAGCATGATAATGGTAATCAAGGTTTATCGATTGGTTCATTTTTAAATCCTGCTTACATATCCCAGAATTTGGCTACAACTATCGGTAGTAACTATAATCTCAGTTTCTTTTTAGGAACAGATGAAGATAGCAGTCAAGTTGATAACATATTTCAGGCATTTGTCGATGGAAATAAAGTTTTTGATAAAATAAATACTATAAATATTGCTGGAGTTCCCTTTACACAATATGACTTGAATTTTTTGGCGACACAATCATCTACAGAGTTAAAGTTGGGTGGTAGAGCTAGCTATGGTTTTTTATACTTGGATAATGTGAGTGTAAAACCTGTGCCTGAGCCATCGAATATTGGAGGAATAGCAGTTGCTGTATCCATAGGAATTTGGCTGAAGAAAAAGAAGGCAATTAGCTAGAAAGAGATGGACTAGGATTCAACTTTTACATAATGTTTGGCTTAATACCGTAATAGCGATCGCTGTTACGGTATCTTCATAAAAGCGATATAGAGGTATTGACAAATACAGTAGCTATAAATTGATTGTGAGAAAATAACAAGGGTGTAAATTTAACTAAGTATGGGTGCAAAATGTAGAGGTTTTCGCTAACTGAATTGAACGAAACCTATCGAAAACCTTGTGAAATCAAAGGCGCATTTACACACAAACTTATAAGGTAATTAAAATGACTTACGATTCAGAAGATGTACAAAAAATCCTTCAAATAGCACTTGCTCGTAAACAGGAAGGTGGATTTTCACGAGAACAGCTTATAGAAATGGCATCTGAGTTAGGGATCTCTTCTGATATTTTGGAAAAAACTGAAAAAAAGTGGTTAGCTCAAGAAGAAGAGGAACGTTTGCGACGCACATTTAATACTTTCCGACGCAGAAGCTTTAGAGCACACTTGGTTAGCTTCATAGCAGTGAATTTATTCCTGATTATTTTGAATTTAATAACTAGTCCTAGTTATTTTTGGGCTATCTTTCCCCTATTAGGATGGGGGTTAGGACTATTTTTTCATTGGTGGAGTGTTTATCAGAGTAAATCAGAGGATTACGAGATAGCCTTTCAGAATTGGCGTGCAAAAATTTAACTCTTCCCTACTTTGAAGAATGGAGATGCCAAGAAGATGCTTTAAGTTTTAAAAGCAAATGTAGGGCAATTCATGAATTGCCCCTACGGAAAATTAAGGCTTTCACTGCCTTTTTGCGTAAGTCCTAAGATTCCTATAATTTTTTGGGGCGATCGCTTTACTAATCATGGTGGCAAAAGTTTGCCTATTGTTAAGCCCCTTCTTTACGAGTTGAAAGTAATTTTTCACCTATAAATGGGGAAATTTCCGTACTTGATACTTTGCTAACTCCACTATTGGATAAAATTCTCTCAGTGCTTGGATGAATTTATCTTCACTATTGGGCAAATCTCCTTGGGGTAAGGCTTTCCACTGCTCCAGTGTTGCTCAACAAATGATGAGGATAACTTCTGTGTGGTCATTGAGGCTGATTTAAACCTCTTTAGCAAGAAATCTAGGATATTCAGCCAGGGCTATTATCCAAATTTGTGCGTCCTTCTGGATAAAATTTTCCCTTAAATGCAGAGCAACCTTAAACTTGAGTTGTTCTATAAGCAAACCCTGCGATCTCTGTGTTTGCTAATTTGCCAAAATAGAGATGTAGGCTAGAATAACCACGCTTTTAGCATAGCTTGATTGCTTATACTCAGGAGCAAGGATCGGCTGGTTTGAAATAAGTTAAGAGGAAGGGAGTATGGACAGCAACAACTGGTTGCAACAGCTTATGATGGTGGGTCTTGGCACAACGTCTTTAGTAGCAGAAAAACTGCGCCAAGTCAGCGATGATTTAGTTAAAGACGGTAAGCTCAATCCTGAGCAAGCCAAGGCAGTTATAGATGATATTGCCCAGCAGCTAAAGTCAGAGCAGGGAAACCTCGATGTCCAAATGCAACGGCAAATGCGAAATATGATGCAAGATTTGGGGGTAGCTCGCCAGTCGGAAGTGGACGAACTGCGCGGTAGAATTGACCGTTTAGAGCGTCAATTGCGGGATTTAGAAAATAAGCTTTGGCGTTAAGATGTCCTTTCTGATTTAAACTAATTATGTCCTGTTGGTAATGTTTTTGCCAGGATACCTAAGTAAGGAGAACTGATTTTGAAACCAATTTTCCTCAGCGTGGCGTTCATGCTGGTGTGTGTTGTGCTTTTGGCTGTAGGGCAAGTAGGCAGTAAACAGAATACTGCCATTGCTGCCGAGTTAACTCAAATGCCGCCAGGATCTACAACTGTAACTGAAAATAATACTCTAATTGCGAGCAATCCTATGCCTGATGCTAATGCCGTAACTACCCCCTCTGGATTAAAGTATGTCGAGTTAAAAGAGGGGACTGGGGCGACTCCTCAACCTGGACAAACGGTTGAAGTTCACTATGTCGGTACTTTAGAAGATGGTACTAAGTTTGATAGTTCACGCGATCGCGGCCAACCCTTCAGCTTTAAAATTGGCGTTGGACAGGTAATCAAAGGTTGGGACGAAGGACTTAGCACCATGAAAGTAGGCGGTCGTCGTCAGTTAATCATCCCCCCAGAGTTAGGTTATGGCTCTCGTGGTGCTGGTAATGTCATTCCGGCTAACGCCACTCTGCTATTTGATGTGGAATTGCTCGGAGTTAAGTAGAAACTAGGGAATTGGGAATTGGTTTCTCCCAGTCCCACTTCCCAATTCAATAGCTAAATTTTTAAATTTTGAAACTTTGTAAACTGAGGATTAAATAAAAGTTTCGCAGTACCAGTAGGCCCGTTGCGATGTTTAGCTATAATCACTTCTGCAATGCCGCGATCGGGAGTATCTGGAGAATAATATTCATCCCGATATAACATTATTACTAAATCCGCGTCTTGTTCTATTGAGTTGTGAACAATAATATTATTCGCAACAAAATTATGCAAACCAGGAACTGTAAGATCAAAGACTTCTTCCTCGCCGCTATATTCTATTGTTAGTATCTCGTCCCAATAAACATCACTTTTGGCAAGAGTAACCAGTTTAGATGATTGAACAACGTTGCCGACTTTTAAAGCTCTTTCTCGACTTAAATTTACTTTGTAAAGAGTAGAGCCACAATACGAAACTCCAAATGCTACTTCGGCATAAGTCATGGTTTGCTTACCAAGACTGGGGAGATGTCTTGGTAAACATAGATGTTGTTTAGGAGTTAATTCATCAAGTCTTTTCCAGCCATTAATTGTTAAAAACTTGTGATTACCTGTGGTACGGATTTTTCGGCCCAATCGAGTTGTTAAAGTAAACAGAGGCTTTATACCTGTGGAAAAAGCATTGCTAACAATTGCCTTTTCTAGCTGCATTGTAACTTCGTTCAACGCCCAAACTGCAAAACCAGATTTACCTGCTAATTCCCTAATTGGTACTTGCAAGCCACTATCCGCCAAAGTCACCAGGCTCTCGCCTGCTAAACAACCCGATTCTCTCAAATCAGATAACATCGGACGCTTGTTAGTACGTGCTTCCACCCCTCGACTCAACTGAGATAGAGCAATAACTGGTACAGACAATTCCCGCGCTAAACCTTTGAGTTGACGCGTAATTTTTGACAACTCTTGTACGCGATTATCACCTGCTCCTTCCATCAATTGCAAGTAATCTATTACAATTAATCCTAATTCAGTTCCAACTTCTGCTTGCAGTCTTCTTGCCTGACTACGCATTTGTGTAACTGTAATATTCGGCGTGTCGTCAATATAAATTGGCATCTCCGATAGGATACCAATAGCACGGCTTAAAGGTTCCCACTGTGTTTGGCTGAGGCGGCCAGTTCGCAGATAACTACTTTCAATTTGCGCCTCTTGTGCTAATAACCGTTGCGTCAATTGCTCTTTTGACATTTCCAAGCTGAAGAGAGCAACTGGTAATTTATAAGAAGCAGCAATGTTATGAGCAAGGTTTAAGCAAAATGCTGTTTTTCCCATTGATGGGCGGCCTGCGACAATAATCAAATCAGAACGTTGAAAGCCGCTGGTCATGGCATCTAAATCGTAAAATCCGGAGGGAATCCCAGGTAAGGAAATGCCTTGATTTCGCTCCTCAATATCCTGAAAATTATTAATTAGAGTATCAGAAATGTGAACTAAACCCGATTGGGGACGTTCTTGAGTAACACTAAAAACTTTCTGTTCTGCCTGATCCAAAACAGTTGGTAATTCTGTTTCTGTTTCGTAACCAAGATGTACAATTTCATTGCCAGCTTTAATTAACTGCCGCCGCAGGTATTTGTCCGTCACCAAAGAGGCTAAGGCGTCGATGTTGACGGCTGACACTGTGCGGTCTACCAGGGTTGCTAATTTATTTCTACCACCAATCCGGGCTAGCATTTCATGGTCAGTCAGCCAACTTGTGACTGAGAGCAAATCTGTGGGTTTCCCTTGGGCGTGGAGCCTCACAGCTGCTTGATAAATCTCTTTGTGAGCGCTAATGTAAAAAGCTTCTGGAAGGAGGCGATCGCTAACTCGACTAATCGCTTCTGGATCTAGTAAAATACCCCCCAAAATCGCTTCTTCCGCCTCAATATTTTGTGGTGGGAGGCGATCGCTACCATCGCCTTGAAAACTAAGTGCTTCAGCCATAAACGATTTTAGTTTTGAAATGAAAGCTAGTCGGGAGTTAGGGAGTTAGGAGTTATTTATCACCCCTGCTCCCTCATCCCCCTCATCCCCCCCTGCTGTCCCTTAGCTAGCGACGACTTGAATATCGACTTGTGCCGCTACTTCCGAATGCAGCTTGATTTCGGCTTGATAAGTACCAAGGTGGTTAATATCGGGGATGGTAATTCCACGCCGATCGATTTCTTGACCGGTGGCTGCCTTAATTGCATCTACAACATCTTGAGTGGTGATAGTACCGAAAATTGCTTCGTTTTCACCAACTGGCTTGGCAATTGTTAAGCTGCCAACTTTTTCTAAAGATTCTTTTTGCTCAAGAGCTTGTTGTCTGAGTTCTAATTGCCGTTGACGCTCTTGCTCACGACGGCGTTCTACTTGCTTGAGAATACCAGGAGTGGCATTAGTTGCCAATTTTTGGGGAATCAGATAATTACGAGCGTAGCCAGGAGCTACTTCCACTAAGTCGCCAGATTTTCCCAGCTTACTGATATCCTGATTTAAAACTAACTGTACGCGTTTCGCCATCGTTTTTCCTGTAAAATCTGATTAATTTGGGTTTGGGTAAGATAGCTCACAATGTCACTGCTGTATTCCAAGCTTCTTTGCCTATACCCTAAAGCTTACAGATCGTAGCGAAAGGAAGGGTGCGATCGCAACTATTAGAGAAAATTGAATGAATGAGGGAGTGGGGAGTGGGGAGTGGGGAGTGGGGAGTGGGGGATGAGGGAGCAGGGGAGGCAGAGGAAGAATAATTAATGACTAATGACTAATGACTAATCACTAAAAGTTATTTCTCATTTCTCGTATCCGCGCAAAGGTTTGGACTGCATCGGTACTCTTAAGAGTTAATTGTAATGATTGCTGATCCCAACGTAAAAAGGGATTGGTTCGCTTCTCCACTCCCAGGAGCGAGGGGATGGTGGCTTCACCTCGATTACGGTAAGCTTTTACTTCATTGAAGCGTCTTTGTAAGTCGGCGTTGTCGCCATCTACAGTTAGGGCAAATTGCAGATTTTTCAAGGTGTATTCGTGAGCACACCAGATGCGTGTATCATCGGGTAGACAGCGCAATTTGCTTAAAGAGTCTACCATTTGGCTCGGTGTTCCTTCAAACAAGCGACCGCAACCGCCAGAAAATAAGGTATCGCCGCAAAATAAGTCGCCTGTCTCACCAGTTTTTTCTGGGGGAAAGTAGTAAACGATGTGAGCGCGGGTATGTCCGGGAACGAAGATAACTTCAGCTATGCGGTCTGCAAACTCGACGCGATCGCCTTGTTGCAAAAACACCTGCTGTCCGGGAATTCTACCACGATCCTCCGCTCCTCCATAAACTCTCAGTTGAGGGAATTGTTCTATTAGTTGCTTGTTACCACCCACATGATCGTTATGGTGGTGCGTGTTGAAAATTGCTACTAACTCAGCTTTTAATTCTGCCAGTTTCTCTAATACTGGTAGAGACTCCGCAGGATCGACGACGGCCGCAATATTTTGTTTATGGTCGTGTAGCAAGAATATGTAGTTGTCTAAAAGTGCTTCCAGACGGATTACCTGCATTACCTCTGCCTCCCTTGCAACATAGATGTTTGGTATCGAGTAGCAATCCTAAGCCTCACCAATTCAATAAATTAATTGTATAAAATATATTAAGCATTTATACGCAAATTACTCCCATTTTAATGCCTAATTAACAGTTATGATAGTATACAACCGTAGTTATACGGGAAACATACCAGAACAAAGCAAAATTTATCTGGATTTATCAGTGAATTTTCTCTGGAAATAACCGCAAATACAAAGTTAAATTTATTGGATTATTTCCTATTCTAAGGATACCAGAAAATCAACTCAATCATAGGGGATATTTCTTGTAACTTGCTAAATTTAATATAATTTAAATTTTATCTATATTAAAACCTTAGCAAATATTATTAATATTTATTTTTAGAGGTTTTATACATGTTATTAATCTCTTCGACATCTGGACAACTAGGCAATAGTTCCTTCTTATCTGTTAAGTTTATGGTATTTGTCATTGAAAATAATTTCACACTTTTAGACCCAGTACTTGAAGCGAAGATTTTGTTCATTTTTATCAAGGGCAAAAAGTTTTTTAGTATAACCTCACCCTGCCTCCGGCTTCCCTCTCCAAAGCCTCATAGAGGGATTGAGGGTGAGATTTTATCTTATGTTTAATTATGCCTACCTACTTAAAACTTTTTGAGAATGGACAAATTACATTGACTTGACAGACTAAAATTACAAATTATTTAACTTATTTATGAAAACAGAAAGCAGAGGATTTATTACAATTTTAACTGGACTTTACTCTTTTCAAGATTGTATTCATTTTTTAGCGGCAATTAGGAAGTTTCATCAAGAGCCGATAATTATTTTAATTGACCAAGTTCCGTTATTTCTCTATCCCTTATTAAAGGTTTTCAAAAATGTAATTCTAAAGCCAGCGCCGGCAAATGAAAATACTGTTTTAGCATCAAGGCAAGCAAAACTAGCTCTATATGCAGCCTCTGAGTTTGATAAAACAATTTACCTAGATTCAGATATTTGCTTACTTTCTGATATCAACGATGTATTTGAGTCTTTAGATGAGTATGACTTTTTGTTAACTGAAGATGTGCAACCTTCTATTCTTAAAGCTACGAATTTATTACGTGGTAATCAAGAAGAACTTTTGCCAAATGTTTTGCCAATTCTGCAATCAATAGGTTTACCATTACAAGCAGATAGTGTGCAGTATAATGGCGGTTTTATGGCTTTTCGGAAAACAGAAGTAACCAAGGTATTTTTTGAAGAATTTAAACGTTATTTTGAGATTATCAAAAATAACCAAGATAAATTACTCCTAAAAGATCAAGGTGCTTTTGCTTCTGCGATCGCATCTGTACGCCCTAAAATGAAAATACTACCTCCAACCTATAATTATCTCAGTAAATGGGAAGAAGATTATGATATTCAAGATAAAATTAAAGTTCTTCACTGTACCTATCCTTATCGACCTCAATATGCTAAAAATGTTACCCGTTCTTTCTACACAAGGGTATTTGACAGATTTGCTAAAGTATTTTTACCAAATCAAGTTACAAATCCCTGGCGCAAGAAATGACATATTCATAATGAATATATCCACGAGTCTTTTTTGTGGATAACATGCTGAAAAAATTTAAATATTTATTAATATTGAAATTGCGAACTTGCAGGAGTAAATAGCAAAATTGAAAGTTTCATTAGTTGTTGGCGATCTATCTGGAGGGGGTAGTATTCGAGCATTTTTACTAGCTCAAGTACTGCAAAGCCTCAATTATCAAGTGGAAATTGTTGGTTTTATTTATGGTAAAGAACTGTATGCTATTCCTCCCTCTGGCATTTCAATTGTTTCTCTTCCAGGTACAAATTATCCAGAATTTCTGATATCTGCTCCTCAACTCTTACAAAAAATAGATGGAGATATTATTTATGCAGTAAAACCAAAGTTTACAAGTTTTGGCCTATCGCTACTGAAAAAATTTAGTGGTCGTCGTCCTTTAATTTTAGATATGGATGACTGGGAACTCAGTTGGCACGGAGGTGATGAGTGGAAATATCGTCCTAGTCTTAAGCAATTTTATCGTGACATTTTCAAGAAAAATGGCGCATTAAAATTTCCAGATCATCCACTGTATCTCAAGTGGATGGAAAACTTAGTGGCAAAGGCAGATGCAGTAACGATAGATACTGACTTTCTCCAAAAACGCTTCGGTGGTACTTACGTACCGAATGGTAAAGATACTGCAATGTTTGACCCCCAGAAGTATGATTCTGAGACTAGCAGAACGGATTACGGTCTTTCTGAGTATCGAATTCTCATGTTTCCTGGCGCACCACGACCTCACAAAGGGGTTGAAGACATTCTAATGGCGCTCGATTTGTTGGATGAGCCAGATTTAAGATTAGTGATTGTGGGTGGTAGTCCTTACGATGATTATGACGATAAATTGATTCAAAAGTGGGGGCGTTGGATTATTAAATTACCAAGGTGTCCTGTAGAATTAATGCCTAAAATTGTAGCATCTGCTCACATTGTAGTTGTTCCCCAACGAGATACTTTGACTGCTCGCGCTCAGTTTCCCCTGAAGTTGACAGATGGAATGGCAATGGCTAAACCTGTATTATCGACGCGCGTTGGAGATATTCCCAAAATTTTAGGTAATACTGGTTATTTAGTCGAGCCTGATTGTCCCGAACAGCTTGCTGAACAAATTCAATTGATTTTTCAGGATTTAGACTCAGCACAGCAGCAAGGTATCAAGGCAAGAGAAAGATGTGTGGAACTCTATAGCATAGAGACTATGGCTTCTGTACTCAAGTCGGTAATTGCTCGGTTGTAAATCTTGATTGGCGTTTGATTTATTTGATGATTAGCAAATTTGACAAGTAAATTGTGAATAATATTAATAATGAAAGTTGCATAAAAATCCCCAATGTCTACCAGAAAACTACTACTAAGATTCGCTAAACCCTATCCAGGTTTGATTCTGCTAACAATATTGTTAGGATTTTCTGGAGCCTTATTTAATGGAATTAGCACAGCTTTAATTGTGCCAGTGATTTTAAAAATTGTCGGGCAACAAGTAGATTTAAGTTCGGCCCCTCCCATCCTAAAAAGGTTGATATCTCCCTTTGATAATACTCCCGAATCTTACCGGATAGTAGTAATGGCTGGGACGATTCTATTCACAATTTTTTTAAAAAACTTAGCTACTTATGCCAGCGCCTTAGCATCGAGTTCTTTAAGCCGCAAGCTGACATCGGATATGCGCGAAACCGGGTTAAAGCTATTACTAGAAGTTGATATAGATTATTATGCCAAAGCAAAAGTTGGTGATTTAATCAACCGTCTTGGTGGAGAAATTGGGCGGGCTGCAAGTGCTATAGGTAGCACAGTCAAGATAGTTATCTTGGGAATCACAATTTTAGTTTTTGTCGCTTTATTACTGTCAATTTCTTGGCAGTTGACAATTGCTTCTACGCTTTTGCTGTCGTTGGTGACGTTAGTAAATCAGTATGCCATTTCCCAGTCGAGAAATTTTGGTAAGCAGCTTAGTGAAATGTCTAGAGCATATTCAATCTCTGTGCTGGAGACTTTGAACGGAATCCGACTGGTAAAGGCGACGGGAAATGAAGAAAAAGAATATCAACGGATTAAAAAATTAATTCGCGATCGCGAGTTAGCAGATTTCCAATCTCAGGTTAATTCAGAAGCGATTACACCTTTGAGTGAGGTGATGGGTATTACAGCTTTACTGCTGATTGTACTTTTGAGCAAAACCTTCTTTGCTGGCCAGGTTTCTTCTGTTTCCACCGTACTTTTGACATATTTATTAGTACTGCTGCGAGTGCTACCATTAATTTCTCAGTTAAATACTATTCGCAGCAACTTTGCCAGTACCGCCGCCAGTGTAGATATGGCAAATGAGTTTTTAAGCCTCCATGATAAGCCGTTCATGGATAAGGGTAAGCTTCCCTATACAAAATTACTTGAGGGCGTGTCTTTTAATTCTCTTTGCTTTGCTTACCCTAATCATGAAAAGTTGGTACTCAAAGATGTAAATTTATTTTTACCTCGTGGCACCACCTTAGCATTAGTAGGTAGTTCTGGTGCTGGTAAATCCACTTTAGCAGACCTTTTGCCCAGATTCTATGACCCAATAGCTGGCAGTATTACCATTGACGGTACTGATTTGCGGGAGTTCGATATTGTATCCCTGCGAAGGCGAATGGGCATTGTCAGTCAAGATACCTTTCTTTTTAATGACTCGGTGCGAAATAATATCGCTTATGGGCGAGAAGAGGCTACTGAGGATGAAATTCTGATAGCAGCCAAGCGGGCAAATGCTTATGAATTTATTAACAAATTGCCTCAAGGATTTGACACCTTAATTGGCGATCGCGGCGTAATGTTATCTGGTGGACAAAGGCAAAGATTAGCGATCGCCCGCGCCTTACTCCAAAATCCAGATATTCTGATTTTAGATGAAGCCACCAGCGCTTTAGATACCGTTTCCGAACGCTTAGTACAATCTGCACTTGATGACTTGAGCCGCGATCGCACAACCCTTGTAATTGCTCACCGCCTTTCCACAGTTCAAAAAGCTGATCAAATTGCCGTATTAGATCAAGGACAGGTGGTAGAAATGGGAACCCATGAAAAACTTTTAGAAAAAGGTGGTTACTACTCACGTTTGTACTCAATGCAATTTAGCGATCACCCTGACAAAAACTTAATTCAGACAAAAATTTTTAAGGCAATGCGCCTAAACTCAAAGAAATTTGTTGAACATCCTGAAGCCGCTATTAAACACAAGCAAAGCTTGCTCCGCATCTCTCACGAAATTCGGACACAGTTAAACTCAATGATTGGGTTCCTGCGCTTATTACTTGATGATCTGGTAGACGATTCCGAAGAACAGCAGAAATTAATTGAAGACTCTTACAAATCAGCTTGGAGAATTCTCAACACCATAGATGTTTTTGAGGATGTTATGAACTTGCAAATAAAGGGAGAAATTATCTCAATTTCTGAAGAAAAGCAAGATATTATAAACACCTATTATCAGACCTTTAATCATCTCTCCAGTGACTTTCGGACTTCTCTCAATCTCATCCTTAGTTCTCTCCGCTCTCTAACTGATAGTTTTATATACACCACAGAAGAAGAAAATGGATTAATTGCTGAAAGTTATGAATCTGCTATATCTCTGCTCGATAAATTAGAAATTTTTGAGAATATTATTAATATCTAAATTTATGAAAAAGCCGGCTTCTAAAAAACATTATATTTTTTTCATTGGTGAAGAGTTACCGCAACCAGAGGCTCACTTAGTGCAGTCTACAAATGCAGCTAACGGCGCTGCCAACTTGGGATACTCAACAGTTTTGGTATATCCTGAAAAAGGAGCAAAAGCTATTAATCCAGCTAATTTAGCTCGTCCTTTTCAACCGAGAAAAACACCAACAGAACTTATCAAATATTACAACCTTCATGACAAGTTAAAAGTTGCTCCCTTACCGATGCCTTGGCCAATTGACCATTTTCGGAGCAAATTTACTGACTCTAACACCATTGCCAGCAAGTATTATTTACCATTTCACATACTTCCAACTACTAAAATTGTCCACAGTCGCAACTGGAATTTTGTCAAAGCTGCCATCAAAAATGGCGTTCCGGCAATTTATGAACACCACCACCACGAAGACAAACCATTTGAGCCAGAAATTGTTACAAATCCGCTATTGCAAATTGCTGTCACCGTTGTAGGCACCATCCGCGAAAGCATGATTAAAAATGGGATGCCACCAGAAAAAGTGATTAAGCTGCACAATGGTTTTAATCGCTTATTTATGGAGAGACAACCAGAAAAAGCCACAGAATGGCGTCAAAAACTATTGCAAGACGAAAGCCAAAAATTGGTAGTTTATGCAGGAGCGTTACAGCAATTTAAAGGTATTGATATATTAATTGATGTGGCTAATGAAATGCCTAATGTGCAATTCGTTTGTGCCGGGGGAAAACCCGCAGAAGTCGAATATTATCAGCAATTGGTAAAAGAAAAACAGATTAATAATATTAAATTTTTGGGATATATATTACATAATGATTTAGCCTCTTTGCTACAAGCAGCCGATGTTTTAGCTCACCCTCATTGTTCGGGAAAAGCCGCAACTTTCACATCTCCCTTAAAGCTATTTGACTACTTCGCCTCTGGGACTCCCATTGTAGCAACAGAAATTCCATCATTAGTTGAATTTCAAGATACTCAAGCGATCGCTGCTTGGTGTGAGCCAGATAACCCCAGCAAATTTGCCGAATCTCTAAAACGGGTTTTAGAAACTCATCCCCGAAAAATAGAAGGTTATCCAGATAGTATCAATTTTGTCAAGCAGTTCTCTTGGGAAAATAGAGCGGCAACAATCCTGAGTTATGTTGATGAATCTCTGTTACCCGAACTTGTTGTATAAGGAAAAATGAGTAAGATTAGGGGAAATAACTAATGACAAATAATAAGTGACTAATAACTAAAATGACTATCAAAACTGTAGGTATGATTAGCAGCTATCGAGGTTTAGAAACTAGAGCCGATTGGCTGTGGCAACAAACTCCAAATCAATTTGGAGTTTGGGACAATATCCAAATCCAGGCATTGGCAGCCAAACCAGATTATCTGCTGATGTATCAATTTGATTTTCCCCAAGCAGCACCACAAACATCTTGGTTAGATAGTTTTCGTAAACGGCAGCAAAAACCAGTACTAAATGTTGAATCTCTACTGCGTGATGTGAGTAAAGAGCGGATTATTTATTTACTAAGAGAACCGCCTCTAGATGAAATTGTAGAAATCACTAATCATAATTATCAACAAGCTCAAAACTATTGTGGCTACGTTTCTGGACCAGATGATTTTGCCCCCACTCCCGACTATATGCCTGCTATTTGGTATCATTCAAATTCATTTCAAGATTTAAATGAAATGCCACCTCCCGAAAAGGTTGCTCCATGCAGTTGGATTACTTCAGGAATTAGCCGTACTGTCAACCATCGCCAGCGTTTAGACTTTTTGCAGTCTCTACAATCTAGTGGCATTAAATTTGATTTATATGGGCGTAACTTACCACAATGGGCTAACAAGTCGGGAGAACTGGGTAATAAGTGGTATGGCATGGCACCATACTATTACAATCTAGCAATTGAAAATTATGCTGATAATAATTGGTATGTGAGTGAAAAACTTTGGGATAGTTTACTTGCCTGGTGTTTACCAATTTACTATGGTGGTCCGGCTGCTGATAAATTATTGCCACCGGGTAGTTTTTTGCGGTTGCCCAGTTTAGATGAAAAAGGCATTACCTACATCCAAGAAGTCACAGCTACACCTGATGCTTGGTATGCTGCCAAAGATGCGATCGCAGAAGCACGTCAAATCATTTTACACAAATTAAACCTACTTAACTGGTTATCAAACTTTGTTGCTCAAAACTCATAAATTATGAATGGTATTTGTACCCTTGGCAATGATTATGTTTTCGATCAACTTGTGGCTTTGCTCAATAGTATTGATGTTATCTTAGGCCCAGAAACTCCTGTTTGTATCTATCCTTTTGACGATCAAACACAGCGAATTGCTGATGAAATAAGTAAACGCCCGAATGTATTTATTTACGATAATCAAGAATCAATCAATCGCTGGGATCAATTTATGCTCTCAGCAGCACCAGAACGATTGAATCGGAGTAAATTCCGTTTGTATGGCGCTCACCGTCGTTTTTGTGCTTTTGATGGACCATTTGAGAAGTTTATCTATTTAGATGCAGACACGTTGGTGATGAACTCCCTCGCGGCAGTGTTTGAAAAGTTAGATAGTTATGATTTTGTTATCTACGATTTTCAATTTAAAGATGTTAGTAAAGTATATAATGTTAATTCTCCAAAATTACTAAAACTTTTCGATCAAAAGCGCATTGATTCTGAAATATTTTGCTCAGGTTTCTATGGCTCAAAACAAGGCATATTTAATTCAGAACAAAGAGATTTGCTAATATCTAATTTACAAAATGGTGAAGCAGAAGTTTTGTATGAAGGGGCTGGTGAACAACCACTCATAAACTACATGGTAATGAGGTCTAATCTTTCTATTTATAACTTTGCTCAACAACTACCAGATAATCAAAAGACTGGATGTTCTGCCACATCTAAGCATTTTCAAGAACGAGAGCATATTCTATATGACAAAGGCAATAGACTAACTTACATTCATTACATTGGTATTCCTCCTAATATCAATCAAGCAGTCTGCGCTGGAGAAAATATTGAGTTTCCCTATCGAGATTTATTTCTCTATTATCGTTATTTACATGAACAAGAATTGCGTCCAGTCTTTACAACTCCTCCTAAAAATTATCATGACGCTCCAACACCAAATTTACTTACAAGAGCTTTGCGAAAACTTAAGTTAATTAACCAAGGATAATTTATGAGTAGGGGAATTTATATTGTTGCCAATGACCGGGTTATTGATAATGCGATCGCTTTACTCAATAGCATTCGTTACTATGACCCAGAAGTTACCATTTATCTTATACCTTTTAATGAAAATTATCACAAGGTAGCAGAGCAGCTTGCTACCTTACATAAAGTGCAAATTTTCCCAGATTTAGAACTTATTGATACATTTACCAAACGCATCGGAGAAATTTTTGATCGAGATTTCCTCGCCTTACCTAACAAAATGCGTAAACTGGTTGCATGGTTTGGCCCTTTAGATGAGTTTATTTATATTGATACTGATATTGTCGTTTTTGAAAAAATTGCCGACAATTTAGATAAACTTTCAGAAATCGATTTCTTCTGTTGTGATTACCATCATGCCAATGACAAGCTGCGAAATATCTTTTCTCCATTTGTGAAAGAGCAGCAAATTTTTTCAGATGCCCAACTTGAAGACGTTTTCAATAGCGGTTTTTGGGCTTCCAGAAAAGGAATTATTACGGAACAACAGATGGATGAAGCTTTGCGCGAATGTGCTGCACATCGAGAATATTTCGATTTTTCTGAAGGAGTTACAGACCAACCAATTTTAAATTATCTTGTTCTTAAGTTGATTTCCAAACGTGGAAATCTCGTCAAAATTCCTGGGGGAGGACCTGGTAGTTGGGCTGGTTCGCAAAATTTCCAACAGCAAGACTACGCCCTCTACGACCGAGGACAACGACTAAAATATCTCCACTGGGCTGGTACGCGGATGAAAATTGGTAGTCCCTATTGGCAATTGTGGGAACATTATCGCTATCTCCATGAGGGGAAATTCGCCTTCATTCCCAAACTGACTCGCCGTTTATTTCCCTTTGTTGTTGCCCGTACTTAATAATATTATGAGTATCCCAATGATTGATGGTATTTACATCTTAGCAAATGATGTTGTCTATGAGCAATTAGTTGCGTTGCTCAACAGTATAGAAGCTAATGCTGGTAGAAAAATTCCTATTTGTATACTTCCATATAATGAGCGATTAGACAAGGTAAAGGCAGAGATTGCATCTAGAGATAATATCAGCTTATTTGAAGACTCTAAGTCCATAGCTTATTGGGATAACTTTGCCACTCAGATATGGAAAAATTACCCTAGAGCACAAAAAACTTGGCGAGAGTGGGGCTTTCCAAAACTTTATGAGCTACCAATGCACCGCAAATTTTGTGCTATCGATGGACCATTTGATAGATTTATTTATTTTGATGCAGATACTTTGTTGATGGGGCCTGTAGATTATGTGTATGAAAAATTAGATAACTACGATTGGGTAGTCAATGATTTTCAATATAAATCTAAATTAAAATTTATTTTTGATGGGTCACCAGAGCAGATGCAGCAAGTTTTCAACTCAGATAATTTACAATCTAAAGTATTTTGTGCTGGTTGGTTTGCTACTAAAAAAAATATTTTTTCTCCAGCAATCAGAGCCGACTTAATCGACAAGTTAACATCAGGTGAGGCAGATGTCATGGCCTTTTTAGCCCCTGACCAATCTTTGTTTAACTACATGGTGTTGAGAACTGGAATTTCCTATTATAACTTTGCTTTTCATGACTGCGAACAGGCAACTGGAAACCACTGGAGTTCTCAATTTGATGTAGTAGATAATATCCTTTACGACCAAGGGCGCAGGTTGACGTATTTACACTATATGAGTATATCTTCTTCAGCTTTTGTGCGGCTTTGTGGAGGTGAAGATGTTGATATTCCTTACCGCGATGTTTTCTTATATTATCGCTATTTAAAATCGCCTGAAGAACGTCCTCAAAGCTTTACCCGCCCAAGCCAGCTAATGCTTCTGCAAAAGTCTACTAGGAGTTTTATTCAGCAAAGAATCAATAATATTAAGCTAAATTACCGCAATTTAAAGGATAGAATTAATGGGTACTAATCGAATACTTGTTTCTTCAAAATGTTTAGCTTGTAGTAAGCGCCTCCAGCCGTGCTTTTATGCAAATTAAATGTTCCTTAGTTTACCTACTTAGACTGTTCCAATACAATTTTTAGCTCATGTTTGTATTCTGTAAATATTGTATGCAATATCTTTCATAAAAACTCTGCACCAAATAAGCAAAAACAAAAATTATTGGAATTCCTATAAATATTTCAATCGCCATCACTATGTATTGATTATTAATTTCCATTCCTTGTTGTACTATTTTTCTTAGAAAAAACCAAATTGGTCTGTGAAAAAGGTACATTCCGTAGGAAGCATAAGCAATTGCTTGTACAACTTGACTAGACTTTAATATTTTTGCTATGGCATTACAAATACCATAAATTGACAAAATAAAACTGAACATCAGAATATTCAGAATTGTATAGCTTTTTATCAAACCCAAATCATCAATTCCGTATTTCTTCTCCAAAAAAAAGCAACTAATGAAAATACAAACGAAGCCAGCAGTAATTATGAAAGTATTTTTTTTGAGCCAAGAAGTTTCCAAAATTTTGCTTTCAGCACAGTAAATCCCAAAGATAAAAATCCAGTAATATAAACTTATTCTGTAATCCATAAAATGGAGCGATGTACTTGCAAAAGAAACAATAAAAGGGAAAATTCCAATTGCCAATAATCTATATATATTCCTAATTTTTTCGGCTTTGCAAAAAATAAAAATACAATAATATACTAAAATGGTGCCTACAAACCACAGAGTTGGTAATGATGGCAAGTGTTTTGAAAATAATAGTGATTGTAGACCCAAAATATGAATAATGATTCTTAAAGGTTCACTGATATTTAAAATATAGCAAAAAAACACAAGTGCTATATAGTACATTGGGAAAATCCTGATTATTCTTTTGTATAAAAATGTCCCTACAGTAGTCCAGTCTAGAAAGCTTGTTTTTTTTACATTGATTAAGTATCCAGACATAAATATAAATAAACTAAGTCCCAAATATGTATTAAGTTCATTACATACAGATAAATCGATGTTAATTCCAAAGTTTTTGAGGTTATAAAAATCGAAGCAGTAACTTGGTAAATGATGAAAAAGTATTATAAAAGTTGCTATAAACCTGAGCAAGTCAAAGACTAAAAATCTATCTTTTGTTTCTATATTTTTCATATTTATCCTGAATGCTTATATTCTGGAGTTTAGACTAAGTTGACAAGTTTTATAGACAATGGCACTCTCGGCACTGTATCAACAGCACACTGCTTTAACCAGAGGACTATTTCATTTTATTTTTACGGCAGTTTTTACGAATCTTTTTGAGAAAAATAAGAATTTAAACCTTCGCTAAGTTGAGAACCGTAGTTTTTGCCCTCACTTTAAATCCGTCTCCCATATATGGGAGAGGGACTTTGAAATTCTGGCTCCTCTTCTAGTCGCCTGGTGCAAGATATAAGAATAGGTGTTATTCGGAAAGAGCAAGCGACGAACGGACTATAATCTACCTCATGTTTTAGGAAATGCGATATAACTTCCTACCATTTGTTATAGCCTACATTTCGCAGTTTGAGGGTCAAGTGATGGTATTTTAAAGTCTAAGTGGATGAAAGTAGTAGTGGCAGTTGCTAATGAGTTAGAACTAGCCCTTTCAAGCTGAATCGGAAATCTCTTGTTTTTGTCAGCGCTCTCTGTGTCTGGAGTAGTTTATTTAACAACTTGAAAAAATTTAAGCTTGTTCAGGACTTACGGACAGGTAACGGAAAATCGCGCCACAAAGGAAGCAGAGAAGCCAGTGCGCCCTTGCGGGTCTCCCAAGGGGAGAAGCAACTGGCGCGACACGGAGGAATAATTTGAGAGGTTTTTTGCGTAAGTCCTATTGTTAACGAAAAATTCGTCGAAAACTGAGTCTTATTGACTATCTTTGAGCAGAGATACTACAGTCTTTGTACGTAATTCAAACGTTATTAGATATTGAAATTTGTGATATTTCAGTAAAATAAGTATTAATCGCCAGCAAATTATTTACTAGCGGTAGAGATTTATCGTAAGTTCGAGGGTTTAAGAATCTGCAATCTATATGTAGCAGCAGTTTCAGTCGGGGTTTAAATCCCCATCTTAAATATCTCTAATTTTGAATTTTGAATTTTGAATTGTTAAGTTGATTTGAATGTTCGTGGATTTTGCTACATACATCTAAGAAAAAGAATCTAAATCTAAAGATTGCATCCCTTCGCGTTCTATAAAAGTCATCATACTTCCCAACTGCAACCAAACTAATAAACAAGTAAACAGACTAATTGGTAAACCGACTCCTAAAGCTAAAGAGGTGGGAAAGCCAAATATCTCTAAGCCTGAAGACAGAAATAGAGAAGTACCGCCAGTTATACCGATAAATGGCACTAGTAATTGTTTCAGCGAGGAACGCGGTTTAGTATTTTCTGTACGATCGCTTGGCCATTTCTGTACAATTACTTTCAAAGTACCAGATAATGCCAAACCAGATGTTAATGCTGTTAGAAAGCCAACAAGTAATAGAAAATAAGGCGGTTGCAGAGGAAAATAGTACATGAAAACTCCTGATTTATATTAAAGATTTTTTAGTTTTTGTTTGTTGACTGGTTCCCAGCAAAAGGCGCAAGGAATGTAGTTTTTGGCAGGATAGCAGCTGCGCCTTCCCTGGATAAGTCTGTTAAAATACCGATCGCTATATTTAATAAACGATCCGGTTTTAAGTCATCTTTAACCAGGTTCCACAGGCGTTGGACATCTTCGGTGTGCAAGCGGTCATCTTCGGTGAGAGCAAGCACCAGTTGTCGCCGCAGAAATTTGCCTTCTTCCGACATTAAAAATTGGAACCCCATCTGGGCTGTGGGCAAGACATCAAAGTTGTTATCGGTACGAGCGATCGCAATCAAATTCTCTAATCGCTGCCACTGAAATTTACCATCTTTAAATAACACATTCAATAATCGTCGCCGTAATTCCGGCGATTCCCCTGTCAGCAACCGCCGTGCTATATAGGGATAACCCACTTCAACAATTTTGAAATTCGGGTTGAGGCTCAGGGCAATACCTTCTTGAGTCACCAAAGAACGAATAATTAAAGCAAACTTCGCCGGGACTCGGAAAGGATATTCGTACATCAGTTCCGAAAATTCATCCGTAATAGTTTTGAAGTTAAAATCCTTGACATTTTTGCCAATGGCGTTTCCTAGCACCGCTTCTAATGCTGGCACAATCGGGCAAATATTTGTGTCTGGAGTCAGAAA
The DNA here is from genome assembly GCF_036917635.1 of Nostoc sp. Classification (GTDB taxonomy): domain Bacteria; phylum Cyanobacteriota; class Cyanobacteriia; order Cyanobacteriales; family Nostocaceae; genus Nostoc. The sequence continues at coordinate 16,745 of NZ_JBALCW010000091.1, read as the reverse complement.
TCCTAATTTTACAAAATCTTCAGCTAAATCTGTGTAGTCTTTATTCACCAAATGCACTAGCGCATCCACGAGTGCTTCTTTGGTGCTTTCCTCCAACTGATCCATCATGCCGAAGTCAATATAAGCCATCCGACCATCAGGTACAGCAAACAAATTGCCGGGATGAGGGTCAGCATGAAAGTAGCCGTGTTCTAAAAGCTGTTGCAATCCTGATGTAACGCCAATTTGGATAATCGCTTCTGGATCTAAACCTGCTTCGCGGATGCGTTTAGTATCTGTCAACTTGAAGCCGTCAATCCATTCCAGGGTTAAAACGTGGATATTGGTATAACGCCAGTAAATTCCTGGAACTTTAACTTGGGGGTCGTTGCGGAAGTTGCTAGCAAATTTTTCGGCGTTGCGACCTTCATTTATATAGTCGATTTCTTCAAATAGCTTCGTGCCAAACTCGTCCACGATTAAAGTTAGGTCGTGACCAAGATTCAGGGGTAGCCAGGGAGCTACCCAACTCGCCCCCCACCGCAATAAATAGAGGTCGCGGGTGAGAGTCGGGCGTAAGTTGGGGCGTTGCACCTTGACGGCGACTTCTTCACCACTGATTAGACGACCACGATATACTTGACCCAAGCTAGCTGCTGCTACTGGGTTAGGCGACAGTTCGCTAAAGCTTTCATGAATGGGACGGTCTAGTTCTGTTTCGATAATTTTGTAAGCGATCGCATTATCGAAAGGTGGTAACTGATCTTGTAACTTGATCAGTTCTTCTAGAAAATCTTTACGGATTAGGTCAGGTCTGGTAGAGAGGGCTTGACCAACTTTAATAAAAGTCGGCCCCAGGCGGGTGAGCAGTTCTCGCAACTGGATAGCTCGTTTACCCTTGTTCTGCTCAACTTTATCTTGCCATTCGTCCCATTTGAGACTAAGTATAAATCCCGCAAAAGAGAAGATAATTCTCAGGAGTCGCCCCCAGGCTAGCCAGGGACGGTAACTATAGTAGCGAGCGATCGCGTCTGGATTATAGAGTTGTAGTTGAGCAGGTTGATACTGACCCACGCCTTTTTTTGCCTCTTCAACTGAAAAATTTACAATGATTGTTTTTCTCCTAACCCACAAGTTAGTTGCAAGTTCAGGATAGCGGTAGTCTTTTATCTAAAACAACTAGAACTCTACCCTTTTGGGATACTGTTCGCGGTTATTTTAGCCTATGTTACTGCCTAAGATTTGTTTATCTTTTTCTTAATTATACTTTATAAAACTACAACTACTTTTCTAAGTTTTAGATGATTTTATTTTTTCTTAACCATTATTTATAAAAATATAAATATTTATCTATGTCTGATTATGCAAATTTAAATAAACTGGGAACGTAAGTAACTTTATTTACTAAGAGTTATATCCGACTTTCCGCACTTCATCGTGTAATATGCGTAGATTTCCCATAGGTGGAAAAAAATGGTTAAATCAACAACATAAATCGCCAATGGTATTCAATATTAATACTTAATAATTTGAACATTATTAGGAATTTTTATTGAAAAGATAGATAATACATTTTGAAGTGCGGAATGTGGGTTATATGAATTAGTAGTAATATTACTGTCTTGGATTTAATCTTCGTTAGTATTCCCACCTCGGAATAAATTCCTCTCAAGAGGACTAAATACAAAATTTTCAGCCATGTAAAAGGCTATCTTATAGCGGTTCTGGGCTGAGTAGGTATAGAACAGAACCCCACCCCCTCTAAGAGCAAGCGAGGAGCTTGCGGGGAGGGGTTCTTGTATCTCACCAGACTGGAAAAGCTATATCTAAAAGGAAAAATTTCAGTCCACTTGAGTGGAATGCAAGCTATCAGCCCAGAACTTAAGTTCTGGGCGGGATATCGCATGAGCGCGACACTTTGACTGTTACAAAAATGTGGGTAATGACAAGCCCTTTTAAGGTGCGTACAAATTTATTTCTTTACTCTGTTTAGATGGTTGCTCTATTTACGCCGTGGCGTACTAACCCTAGAATTGTATAGTTAGGTGGAAGAATCAACCTATTACTCATAACATAATTATTTATAATTGCTATAAATTTGGTAATTGGTAGTGACTTTGCCACAATTACCAATTACCAATTAACTACTTTTAACCATCATGTAATGCTATTTAGATTTTGCCTCCAAGTTTTCTAAACGGCTTCTCAATTCCTGATTTTGTTGTTTGAGTTGGTCGAAATCTTCACGCAATTGACGCAGGGTTTTTTCTGAACCAATATTCTTTTGCACTTTAGAAATTTCTTCTTCAGCATAGCGACGTACACGCCCATCGGGTGTTTGTTCAACTAGCGATCGCAAAATTCCCACTGCTTTAGGTGTTTCCATTTGTCCTAATGCTGCTGCTACCGCCACTTGCGTTAAAAAGAAGGTTTCTTTGGCGAGTTCTGTTAATTTTTCTAAAATCCGTTCCAAATTAACCGGACTTTGACCTACAGAAATCTTTCCTAAAGCGCGAATTGTGGCTAAACGTAGGGGTTGTGGTACACCGAGTTTGGTATATTCGATCAAGAGATTTAAAGCTGCTTCCGAAGTTTTGAATTCAGCTAAACCAGCAACTGCTCCACTCCGCACGACTTCATTCCAACCCGCCTTTTCTTCTAAAACCGATTTCAGCAGCTTTAGTACCTTGTCTTCCTTGGGTTTTTCTTCCAAGTTTGCAGATGCAATCGCCCCGATCGCACGAGAAGCTGCTGCTTCCACGTAATAACTAGGATCGCCCTTTTGCGCTAACCCTTTCACAACTTTATAGCTTTCAGCAGTTTTGATTTGAGCAAGTACTTCTACTACAGATCGTCGCACGTAAGCATTTTTATCTTTTAACCCAAAAACTAACCCATCAAAGGCTTGATCTAAATTAATTTGCGCTAGTTGTTTCGCCGCTTCCACACGCACACCCCACAATGGGTCATTTTTTAGCGCCGCAGATAGTGCAATGGTAGCTTCTAACCCACCTTTTTTCGCCAAAGCTTCTGCTGCGTAAATACGTGAAATCGGGTCGGAATCAAATTCTAACTGTGCTTTTAACTCTGATATTGGATACTCCAAACTTACTGTTTTCAGGTAATTATTCTCAACATCAAAGCTGATAAATTGGGGCTTATTTTCTAGGGGAAAGTAGAAGCTTTGTTCACGTTCATTTACCCGGACAGTAAAAGTTTTGAGTTGTGAGTTATGAGTTTGGAGTTTGGAATTCTTCTTAACTCCTAACTCCTCACTCCTAACTTCTTCTTGCTGGGTATAGCCAAAACCAATAGGTATTTTTAAATCAAACAAATCCTTACTGCCATTTTGACCTTCAGCAGCTTGGGTTTGAGTTACCGTGATTTTTGCTAATTTAGCATCTCCATCCCAAGAGTAAGCTACTTTAAAATCGGGATGACCACCACGAAAAACGTATTGGTCAAAGAGGAATAAAAGATTACGTCCGGTAGCCTTTTCAATCGCCCTGAGTAAGTCTACTGTTTCTACGGTTTTGTGGGCATTATCTTGAACAAATGTTTGGATTGCTTGCCAAAATAATTCATCTCCTAATTGGGCGCGAATCATGTGATAAACACAAGATCCTTTTTCGTAAATGTGGCGATCGTAAAGCTCAATAGCTTCCCGGTAAACATGTGTTACCATCGGGCGACGATAACGGCCGCTATCTTCACTTAAGTAACGACGAGCTTCTAATAAACGATAGTAAGCTGCTTCTTGGAGACTATATTCCTGTTCTGTCCACATCACCTCAGAATAAGAAGCCATCCCTTCTTTGATCCAAGCATGAGACCAATGCTTAATTATCACCAAATCACCAAACCATTGGTGCGCGAGTTCGTGGACGACTAAACTTTCGGTATTGCGGTTATCTAAAGCGGCCCGTTCATCCAGCAAACATCTATCTGTTAACAGTGTTGTGGAGGTGTTTTCCATCCCGCCAAAAATGAAGTCATCGACGCAAACCTGGGCGTATTTTGGAAAAGGGTATGGATAGCCATACTTTTGGCTCAAAAATTCGATCATCCGGGGAGTTTTGCCCATGCTGCGTTTAGCATCTTCCTCCCGTCCCTTTTCTACGTAGTAGGTAACTGGTTTACCGTTCCACTCATCCTGAATTTCGGCAAAGTCACCTACTGCTAAAGTCATCAAGTAGGTAGGATGAACTTGTTGCTGTGACCAATGGTAGATTTTGTAATCACCATCTTCTGTGGTGTTAATCAACTCGCCGTTAGAAATCGCTACCAGAGGGTTGGGGACACGAACGCGAATTTCTGAAGTAGAGAGTTGTCCTGGGTAGTCAAAGCAGGGGAACCAAAAGCGAGAGTCTTCGTCTTCTCCTTGAGTCCAGACTTGAGTGGGCTTGTTTGGGTAGTGCTTGTCTGGTTGAATAAAGTAAAGACCACGCTGCGGTTTTGCCACTGAATAGGCGATCGCAATCAGTAAGCGTTTACCAATTTGGGTCACCTCAGCAAGTTGGATAGAAAGCTGTTCCCCGTCGTAGTCAAAATTTTGTGGCACCTCGTCCACCTGCACAGACTCGATATTCAGGTTGACAGCATCCAAAGTCAAACGGTCAATGCCATTACGGATTGGTAAGAGACGAATGCTACAATTGCCCTGATAGGAAAGCTTTGGGATATCCAAGCTGAGATCGAGAAAAATATGCTCTACCTGTCCGGGGCGATCGGGGTTGTAGTGTGGTCTTGCTCCCGGTAACTCAAAAGGTTTGTGTACGTTATTATCTGTATCAAAATAAGACTTCGACATTGATCCTTACTGACCTTGTAATCCTGAAAAGTCTGGCTTGGCTGGATGTTGTTAAGCAAAATAGCGGTGTCTAAATATATTTCCCAAATCAACAGGGCATTATGGAGGTGAGAATTCCCTTTTGGGATTGGGGGATTAAAATTAATCTCACCCGAATTTCCGAAGATCGGCTGGCGATCCTTGGACTTTTTTCCATATCCCTCCCGCATTTACTTCTACTGATGTTTTGCACTTTTTTGTCATCGAGTCAAGAGTCTCTTGCACCTCAATAAATTTTTATTAAGTACAAACACTCCTAATTATTCTTATATAGGACTCCGATTTGATTGTTGAAAACATACTAAGACTGAAAAGCCTGTTAATCAGGGTTTGATTTGAAATTTTGTTCAAAAATCAGACAGGAGTCCTATAACTTAGGATAGCTTGCCTCTGTTGAGGAGGCTATTTTGTTTGAAATGAACAGCATATCATTTGCCGATTCGCTCGCCATCTCGTGGAAATGGAAGTATTTTTTACAGTAATTATTTTAGACTGCTAGCTTATAGGACTACTAATTTTATCAGTAAATACCGATCAATGAGCGGAAATTATTAATAAAACCGAAAAATCTACAATGACACTTGTATAAATCTCAGTGACAATCTGAGCAAAAGAGGATAACAAAATGCCTGAAAGTAAATCTAAGTTTTTGATTCCTGCTGTTGGTGCTGCTGTAGTTATTGCCGGAAGTATAGCAGCTTACACGTATTTTAAAGCCCCCTCAGCAGGTAGCTCAGAGGCTCTAGGCAGCGCTAAACTAGTACCTTCAACAGCATTGATGGCAACTTATATTACTACTGACTCTCAAGCCTGGGCAAAGCTACAGCAGTTTGGCACTCCAGAAGCACAAAAATTAGTGGCTAAAGGTCTGGAAAATTTCAATAAGCAAATGTTCAGTGACAGTAATGTTTCTTATGAAAAAGACATAAAGCCTTGGGCTGGTGGTGTGATGATTGCTGTATTACCACCTAATCCTGTTAAACCGGCACAGTTGACAGCACCTTCTCAAGCACCTAATGCGCTAATCAATGTACAACAGGAATCAAATATCTTGATCGTAGTGGGAATCAAGGACAAACTCAGCGCCTTGAATTTTGCCAACAAATTAAAGTCACAAAAAGGAGTAAAATTTCAGGAATCTGACTATAAAGGTCAAAAAATTATAGAAACTACAGAAAATGGCAAGCCGACATATAGCGTAGTTTTAAATAATAGTCACTTAGTATTAGCACCCGAAAAGCAAGCTGTAGAAAAAACAATTGACACCTTTAAAGGAGAGTCTTCTTTTGCTAGTAAAGAAGGTGCAAGCAGCATCTTCAACAAAGGAGTAGATGTCAAAAACAGCCTCGCCCAAATTTATGTACCAGACTATCCAGGCATGATACAGCAATTAGCAGCCGGAAGTCAGCAGGCAAAGCAGTTAGCTCCACAAGCTCTGGCGCAACTCAAGCAGATAAAATCTGTAGTGGCGGGTATTGGTGTTGATGATGCGGGAGTGCGGGTAAAAGCGATCGCCAATTTAGATCCGCAACTAAATAAATTTCAGTATCAATCAAGTCCGGGAAAGATAGTCGGGCAATTTCCCACTGGTACTTTAGCTCTAATTAGCGGAAATGGCATCAGCCGTGGCTGGGAAACACTAGTAGAAGAGTCAAAAAATTATCCAGAAATGAAGCAAGGGATTGAACAGGTGCGAGGACAACTGAAATTTGTCAATATTGATCTAGATAAAGATATTTTTAGCTGGATGAATGGGGAATTTGCCGTTGGTGCGATTCCATCTAATCAAGGGGTGCTAGCAAGTGTTGGTTTTGGAGGTGCCTTAGTATTTGATACTAGCGATCGCAAAACTGCCGAAGCCACCTTGACGAAATTGGATACCCTTGCCAAAAACTATCAAATCGACATCGCCAACAGAAATATCGGTGGGAAAGACATAACTGAATGGCAAATCCCCAGACAAGGGGTTTTATTGGCACATGGTTGGCTAGATCAAGATACTGTATTTGTAGCTCTTGGTGGCCCTGTTGCTGAAGCGATCGGCGATCGGAATAATCCATCTCTCGACAATAGCGATGCCTTCAAAGCCGTTACTGGTTCTTTGCAAAAGCCCAACGGCGGCTATTTCTACTTAGATATGGACAAAACTCAAACTGTGCCGTTGATCAAGAGTTTAATCTCATCTGACGCCAATACTATCACCATCTTGGGTTCCATTCGTGGTCTTGCTTTTACCGCTACTAGCCATGATAAATCTACCAGTCAATTGGAGATGTTGTTAGCCCTCAAGCCAAATAATACTGCAAAATAAGTCATTGGGCATCCGGCATTGGGTATTGGGCATTGGTTATTAATTCTTGTCCCTCACTCCCTCACTCCCTCATCTCCCCCCACTCCCCACTTACAATTCAATTTGCTTCTAGACTGGCGTCCAACAAGTATGTCATAAGTATAAAAGGCTGTTAAATGCAAACTGATTTATGACTGCTGCTGTAAATACGACTCCTGGCTTCGCTTCCCGCTTGGTAAATGGCGTACTGGCAATCAAACCTTTAGCCGATCTAGCCAAGCACCAAGCTAGACAAATGATGATTAAACGTGCCGAAAGAATTGGCGTGCCTTGGACGCAAGAAGTCGAGACACTACAGGCGCGTGATTGGAGGGCTGATCTAGCTCAAGTAGAAAATCCTCAGCTTTCCTACCCCGATTACTACGTCACTTCATTCCATGCCTACAAAACTGGAAATCTCAGTTGGCAAGCCGCTTTTGAGGTAGAACCTGCTGCTTACGCTGTCCACGCTAAGATTTTGCAGGGCGCTGAAGAAGCGCAAGGCGATCCCATGCTGCGCCAAAGCTACCACAATATCCTGAAAAGTCAAATTCCTAATGAGCCGCAAGCCATCTTAGATGTAGGGTGTAGTGTTGGCTTGAGTAGTTTTGCCCTACAAGCAGTTTATCCCCATGCTCAAATTACAGGCTTGGACTTATCTCCCTACTTTTTAGCCGTTGCCAATTACCGCGCTGGGCAACGTCAAGCTAAAATAAATTGGCTTCATGCCCAAGCGGAATCTACTGGGCTACCTGATGCCTCTTTTGATTTAGTTTCCATTTTCCTGATGTGCCACGAATTACCCCAATCAGCAACCAGACAGATTTTAACTGAAATGCGGCGCTTGCTGCGTCCGGGTGGCTACTTGGCAATCATGGATATGAATCCAAAATCTGAAGTTTACAAAAAAATGCCAGCTTACATTTTGACTTTGCTCAAAAGTACTGAACCGTATTTAGATGAATATTTCGCTTTGGACATTGAGCAAGCTATTATTGAGGCGGGTTTCCAAACTCCCACTATCACTAACAATACCCACCGTCACCGCACAGCGATCGCTCAGGTGAGTGGTTGATTTTTCTCTACTGCTTTGGGCAGCAATACCACCTTTGCTGCTGCTAGGGTACTATTACTGTCGAGTGCCATTTGCCCCACCTCTGTTAAAGTTGCTGATGTTCTTTATCATCGGGGCAATATCTGGTATCTTAGCCCTTAGCCTCGAATGGGTTTTTGAAACTGTAGCCAACAGGGTTGTAGACTCGAATCAGATTAAGCTATGTCTGCCGACAAGTCGCTGCGCGTCTACCCTTACTGGAATAGCATTGCGGCAGCTTCTAGAAGTAGGGCCAATTGAAGAAGGCTGCAAGTTTGTAGCGGTTGTTGTCCCAATCTACTATTTGCAACGCAAGTATCGATTATTTGCATCTACCGTTTTCCTCTTCACCATAGCCGTTGCCCTTGGATTCACTGCCGAAGAGAATTGGATTTACCTTTTCTACGATACAGCATCAATTCTAGACCGTACTATCGGTATGCCAGTCCACGCCATGTTCTCTGCACCTTGGGGATATGCTTTAGGAATCTATATTTCCTCCAACACTCGGTTAAATCGAGACAAAAAGTTCATTTTTAGGGCTTGGCTAAATTCTGTAATCTGTCATGCCTTAGTTAATGTCTTATCTAGCGCTTGGCGTTACTCACTACCTTTAGGTTTTCTGAGTTATGGTTTATTCCCGTTTCTCTTGTGGATGTTTTGGCGACTAGAACAATTACTGCGAAAAGTCCAAGGCAAACCCGCGATTACCCTGATTTCAGACCATACACCCCAACGCCGTTACTGGCAGAGGAGTTTAGTGCTGTTTGCCCTTGTGCTGGGTGGAAATGCTATTTTTGGGCTGTTTCTCTTAGCCAGGATTCTTAGTCCCTTGAATCCGTCGAAGCTTTTTGATACTGAGATTTTGTGGTTTATAATTAGTCGCTTTTTCCTAAATCTCTTTTTCGGAGTTTTAGCTTGGGGGATTTATCGCTATTTGCGACATTCCGCTCGTCGTCGGTATTTTTAAAATATGATTTAGAAAAATGCTAGGGGGTTTCTATGCAAACAACTCCAGTGCGTTGGACGACAGATGATCTAGATTTTTTCGCTAGCGATTCTCGTTCCGAGACACTTCGTGAACGCAAAAATCGCTATGAGATTATTGATGGAGAACTATTTGTGACTAAAGCACCTCACTGGGATCATCAAACAAGCTGTGGCAATATTGTTACAGTTCTTAAGATTTGGTCAGATGAAACTGGTTTAGGTAAAGCTGCGTAGGCGTAGCCCGTCGTAGACATCGCACCTGGAATTATTTTCTCAGATTCTGACAATGTGATCCCTGATGTGGTATGGGCAAGTCATGAACGCTTAAAAAACTTACTAGATGAAGCTGGACATCTCACGGGTGCACCGGAGTTAGTAGTAGAAGTTTTATCACCCAGCGAAAAAAACGAGAAACGCGACAAGGAAACAAAGCTAAAGCTTTACTCGGTGCAAGGGGTTCAAGAATATTGGATTTGCGATTCTATGCAGAAGAAAGTTGAAGTTTATCGTCGTGAACAAGCTGCATTAAAGTTAGCAGCTACTTTATTTAATCAAGATGAGTTAACAAGTCCTTTGCTACCTGGTTTCAACTGCTTAGTGAGTAAACTTTTTTAGCTGGGCATTGGGCATTGGGGAGCCAGTGCGTTGGGCGGCAAAGCCCGACTTGAAGCAACTGGCGTCATGGGGATGATATAATTCCCTATGCCTAAATTTTCAATTACCTAAACGCTTGCCAATACTGGCTGATTCCCGGTTGCACTGACTGAATTTGATTCAGACTCAGTACAGTAGATTTCACAGGAGTTATTGGGACTTTCAATCAATTTCACTTTGTAAAGTTTAGCTCCCAATTCAAGAATTGGCGATCGCAGTAAATTACTAATGTAAAGTGCGATATTCTCAGCAGTGGGAACAACTTCGGCAAAGTAAGAAATGTCTTTGTTTAAAAAGGTGTGATCGAATGGCTCAACCACATAATCTTCTATTACTTGGTTTAATGCCCCTAAATCAACAATCATCCCAGTCCTTGGGTCAATTTCCCCTTTCACACTAACTTCTAAATGATAGTTGTGTCCGTGACCGTGGGGACGAGCGCACTTACCATAAATCTCAGTGTTTTCTTCGTTACTGAGGTTAGGGTGAGCTAGCCGATGGGCGGCGCTAAAGTGAGTACTGATGGTGAGGTAGGCTTCCATTGCGTTTCCCATATAATCTGCCCAAAGTTCAGGATGTTCAAATAACTGCACACGGACTAAAGGCAAGTGTGGTGCTAGTCGTTGCCAAATAATCCGTGCAATATTCTCAGTAGTCGGCAGAGTTTGTTGAAATTCTGCCCACGCATCGTTGAGATAAGAGAAGTCCAATTGACTGGTAACTTCCTGTTTAATTACGTGTTTCACATCAGACAAGTTCAGCACCATGCCATATTTATCCAATTCCCCGGCTAGGGAGATAAATAAGACATAGTTATGCCCGTGTCCAGGAAATCTAGAGCAAGCACCAAATTTCTCAATATTTTCAGCTTCACTCAGTTCTGGCAACCAATAACGATGACTTGCCGAAAACTGGGCGCGGCGATTAACAATACATTGCATGAGTACACTATGAGCAGAATTTAAAATTTCTTAATCTTTCTCTATTTCCAGCATAAACTAATTTCTTAGTCATTAGTCCTTTGACGTGCAGCGAAATTGACCCATGCCCAATGCCTAATGACTATGTAACAGATGCTTGTGCCTCACAGTGTAATCCCGTAGCTATGCGGAATAGTTCTTGACCCGTGTGTAAATAACGCTCATCGTAGTTCAAAGGAAAATAAGCTAATTCATCAAGTCCATCTGCTACTTGATCGAGGCTGTAGTAAAGATGAGCGGCTGTTCTTGCTAAACTAGGGGGATTCGGTAGGGAACGAAAAGTAGTTTGTGCCTGTTTGAGGTCATCTCGACAGGCTTTTAAATATTCTTGAAATTCATCTAACAACTCATCATCAAAAGGATCAGCAGCTAATTGCTCCATTTGTTCTTCTAACGAATAAAGAATGGTACAAAGTAAGCGATTTACTGGTTGGTAAACTTGGCGGAGCCATTCCTCAACTTGCTCGTCAACATCGCGTCCAGTTTTTCGTCTTGTCTGGTAATGCTTTTGTGCTGATGCTGTACGCTGTTGGCGATCGCTATTTAATTTTTGAGAATCATCTTGCAGTTGTTGGTCATAATTGCGGCGATTTTGGTTGTCGCCTAAGACTTCATAAGCTGCATTGATGCGGATTATCTGCTCTTGATCTGCTGTTTCCTGATTAATATCAGGATGAAACAACTTAACCAAGCGGCGATAAGCTTGCTTAATCTCCGCAAGGCTTGCACTTGGACTAACTTTGAGAGTTTCGTAATGGTTAGAAACGTGCTTAGAATTGACCATTAATTCAATTTATCGTTAGCTGATGCTAGCGGCTAACCTTGTTTCCAGGTCTTGGAACAACGGTGTACTCAAATACCTCTCACCAAAACTGGGCTGAATCATCACAATTAAACGACCCTTATTTTCTTGACGTTGGGCGACGCGAATTGCTGCACATAAAGCTGCTCCACTGGAAATACCAGATAGTAGCCCTTCTTCTTTTGCCAAACGCCGACTATAAGCGATCGCTTCTTCATCGGTGACGGTAATCACTTCATCTATCAATTTTATCTTGAGAACTTGGGGAATGAACCCAGCCCCAATTCCTTGGATTTTGTGTGGCCCTGGCCTTCCCCCAGATAAAACTGGGCTATTGGCTGGTTCAACAGCGATCGCCTTAAAACTAGGCTTGCGTGCTTTAATCACTTCTGCTACACCAGCGATCGTACCACCTGTTCCCACCCCTGCCACGATCATATCTACTTGTCCATCGGTATCTTCCCAGATTTCAATAGCTGTAGTTTCCCGATGCACTTTTGCATTAGCTGGATTGCGGAACTGCTGCAACATATAAGTATTTGGCATAGTATTAACCATTTGTTGCGCCCGCCCAATTGCCCCACTCATGCCTTCCATCCCTGGCGTTAGTTCTACTTCTGCTCCATAAGCCCGCAACATTGCCCGTCGCTCCGCACTCATTGTCTCTGGCATTGTCAAAATTAATCGATAACCCTTAGCTGCTGCTGCCATTGCTAGGGCAATTCCTGTGTTTCCAGAAGTAGGTTCTACCAATATTGTCTTAAGAGGAGTAATCAGCCCCTCTTCTTCGGCGGCGTTAATCATACTCACCCCAATCCGATCTTTGACTGATGCCGATGGGTTCATACTTTCCAGTTTCACCACAATTTTTGCAACACATCCTTCTGTTTGGGGAATGCGGTTCAACTGTACCAGGGGTGTACGACCAACCAGTTCTGTAATGTTACGAGCAATTCGCATAATTTAGTCCTTAGTTGTTAGTCAAAAGTCATTAGTCATTAGTCATTGGTAAGTCCAGTCCTGTTCGGTTTTGTCGTTCCTGTTAAATTTTTATATTCAATCCCTTCTCCCAAGGGGAGACGCTGCGCGAACGCGTTCAGCAGTCGCTCATGGGGGAAACCCCCAAGACCGCGCTGCTTCACCAAAATTCAAAATTTCTCTTGAAAAGTTCTGTTCGCCGGCAAGCAACGCTTAGGAACATGGATTAAATAAAATGCAAAACTTCATCCTCTATCACCATTCCTCTCCAATACATCGGAGAGGGATTGAGGGTGAGGTAAGCCAGGGACATAATTTGTATCTTATTTAATTCTTATTCCTTAAACTTTCCCCAAAACCTAAAACTGGCAGAGTTAGAAGTTTTTAATTGTTAACTCAGAACTTTTAACACTCTTAACTTTTCTAGTATACTCCGGTTAGCTACTGGGGTTTATTACCAACAACAAAAAGCCCCGCCTAATGGCGGGGAGCAATAAAGTTAAATTATTAGCAGATTGTCAATATTCTAGAAGGTGAAAGTTGTTCTCAGGGTACCGATAATCGCATCATCAGTACCACTGTTCTGACCAGGAGAAGTCAACCAAATTACACCAGGGGTAATTGCGACGTTATCTGACACGCGATATTTGTAGAAGCCTTCAAAGTGATAAGGTACATCATTATTACCACCAAAACCTGGACGGTTAAACGAATAAGGTTCTGCACCAGCAAAAAGACCCAAGACGTTACCCTTTTTACCAAAATCAGGTAATGCTACCCCTAAACCGTAGCTCCAAGCCTTATAATCATCACCCAAACCGGAGCCCATCACATCGTGGTAAGAGACAAAGCCACTAATAGACAGTTTGTCGCTAGGTCTAAACGCAGCTTCCACACCGTAGGAATTACTTGAAGATGAGCTTAGAGTATTTGTTGCACGATTACCTAAAAAGTTAGCTTGTCCAGTACCTACTGCAAGAAGCTCTGGGTTTGATGTCGAACCCGAGTTGAATAAAGAACCGCCGCCTCCATTATATCCGTGGACGTAGGTAGCAGCTAAAGCTACACGATCGCCAACACTAAAGTTCAACTGTCCTAAAGCAGCATAGTTGCCGTTGGCCAGACCTGAACTAAGACCAGTAATACCAGTACCAGGATCGTTAGCTTGGGATGCCAAGTAACCAGCAGTTATTGAGCTATTTCCTAGTATGCCGCCACCTTTACCAAGAGGTAGATTGAGCGCTATACCGGCACCGCCACCAATCCGATAAATGGGACTTTCAGAAGCAAAGGTAGACAAAGCACCATTACCACCGTCAGTTTGGTCAAAAAAGTAAGGATTATTGACAGAGGCATAATGGCTGTGCCGTCCACCACTAGCTGCTAGATAAACTTGGGCTGGGCCTATGGGAACTTCATAAGTCAAACGATCTATTTTGACACTGTTGTTACCATCGCCAGCACCAACTTGAAATGTTTGTGTGCCTTCAGAAGTACCGACAGGATTACCAGCGTTATCTCTTAGTGAAAAGGCTTGTGCATTACCTGCTGCCAGACGTGTGTGTAAAACGTCTCTACCAGTAAAGCTGGTTTGCAAGTCTAAACGTACCCGATCTTGGAAGACGGTGTTGTTATTGTCGCTGGTCTTACCCCCAAACACATCACTAACCGCAAAAACAGCTTCACCAACTAGTTTTGTGGTAGTGGAGAACTGATTAGCTTCTAATTCAGCAGTTCGTGCTTCTAAAGAATCAACCCGACCACGTAGGGTTGCCAATTCTGCGGCAAATTCTTCTTGTAACCTTTGTAAGGTGGCTAAATCTTGTTTGGTTACCAAGTCAGCTGTTGCTGTGGCAATCAATTCGTTAACCCTATCCAAACAGGCATTCAAACCTGCGGCAAATTCATAACGGGTTAAAGCACGGTTACCGCGATAAGTAGCATTTGGGTAACCTGCAATACAACCATAACGCTCAACCAAGGACTGCAATGCTTGGAATGCCCAGTCGGTGGGTTGTACGTCGGAAAATTGAGAAACCGATGTTACTTGAGACTGAGAGTTATTTTGGTTGCCTTCGTTGCTGTAGCGATTAACTTGGTCTATGGTTGTTTGAGCCAGTATTTCTGGCTGTTGAACAACTTCAGTTACACCTGGTTGTGCGACTGGTGATACAACAGTTGTTTTGTTTGGGGCTGCAATTGCGGTTGCCGAAACTAACAATGTCGCTCCCAAAACTGCTGGGCTAACCACTAAGGATTTCCACAATATACTAGACATCTCTTTCCTCCTCACACCTTGTTTAGATAATTGTATTCGTTGCACCTAAAATTTCAAAAATGCGACATCTCATTGAAACCACTGGATGAGGCATAGTTGCCACTACTACAATTTTAGTTTTTGCAAAGCTAATAAACGATTAACTTAGGGTTAAAAACTTATGTGATTAACTTATGCAAAAACATATCTTTATATCATAACATTATAAAACATCGAATCTAGATGGCAAGATTGGAGCGATCGCCTTAATAACTGTCACATATAATTATCTAAATATCTAAGCAGGGACTAGAATCTAGGGCATTCGCTCGCTACTTCGGCTAGATTGCTCTAAGCTTAGACACTTAGCATGTCAGTAAAAATTCCTTCTTACACTTAGCCCTGTTAAAATTCACAGACTGATTAAAACATATTGACTCAGCTATACAAATGTAGATAAAGCTTTCATGCAGGGTAGTTTATCTGCTATTGCGATCGCAAACACCAGCTTAAGAATCAAGAGTTTTGAAACCAGCGCACTCCAAAGTAAAACCCGTAGTCCTAATCTTAAAGCTTGGTACACCCTGCGTTTCTCGTCGCGGTGACTTACACTTATTTAGTTCAAGATGTCAGAAAAAATCACTTAGTTAATTTGGGAAATCGCCCGCGCTAAATCAAAGTCAGCCTGCGTCAGTCCGCCTGCATCATGTGTGGTGAGTGTAATCTTCACTTTGTTGTAGGAAATCTCTATATCTGGATGATGTCCTGCCGACTCAGTAGGCTCCACCAGCTTACCCGCAAACTCAATTGCTTGGATAAAATTATTGAATGTGCGGGTAATCTGCAAGTTGGAGCCTTGAACAGTCCAACCTGACAGAACCTTTGCACTTTCTTGAATTTCCGCTTCAGTGAGTAGTTGTGCCATATCAAAAAATTCCTAGTTGTATTATTTAGACCACATTATGTATTTTATTAAATAAAATTCCTTTTATTCTCCACAAAGATAACGATGGCAGGATCAACTAGGGAATAATGCCTCTGTGCATATTTAAATCAGACTTATTAAATAGACGCTATTACTCACATCTGGTCAGATCCCAAGGTTTGATGCAAGATATTTTTATTTTTAATAAAATTTAAACATGTTGGCTTTGCCGCCGCAGCGATCGCCATCTAAGTTTTTAAAACTGACCGTTCATAAATTAAAAATTACCCATAAAAAACTATCCGCTCTGAGTTAGATCAGATGATCTAACTCAGAGCGGTCTAGCGGGTCTTCAGGTTGCAACCAGACTGCCGGAAGGAACTCCGAGCTTGCCTAGCTAGTTGAGCTAACTTAGTATCTCAAAGATAACTAAGGCTAACTTTTAGAGAACAGCCCCGGCACACAGCCGGCTAACTGCAACCTGATGACCCATGCATTTACTACTTTCTATCATGGGCATCACCTCCTTGTTGCCTAAGCGGTCTTAGTCTCAAAAGGGCAGAGCATTTACTCTGGGCTTATAACCTTCATCTAAGATAACACATAAATTTAGAGATATTAACGATCTATAAAAAATAAAAAAATCTCCCGCCTTTTGGTGGGAGATGACTGGAGAATGGGAAATCTTGACACTTTATTGGCTTATGCCAAAGAGATTATTTAATCTGGTTAGTGTCTATTTTCGGCAACCACAACCATGACTTAAGTCATGGTCAGCTTTCAATATTAGAGAGCGTTACCGCGAGGTAGAACTTCCTCAGGGAATACAAATTGTTCGTGGGGTTGATCTTGAGGAGCCATCCAAGCGCGGATACCCTCATTCAGCAAAATGTTTTTGGTATAGAAGGT
>NZ_JBALCW010000090.1:0-29609 GCF_036917635.1 Nostoc sp. | reverse complement strand
ACTGACGCAAAAACTCTCTCTATTTCTTCTCTCTGCGTTCTCTGTGGCTTTGTGGTTCGTTTATTGGAATAATTTATTTCTTGGAAGTCCCTAAGTCTGAGGCGGACTAGTAACGCAAGGCAAAAGTCACGCATTCACGCATAATTGTATTCCAAGCTGCTTACGCCATTTGAAATGGTATATTTCAACTTGACAGACTACTAGTTAGTTTATCGAGAATGGTGCAAGATTTCAGTTTAATGCCACTTGTAAAACTGGTACAAAGCTTGTGCCAGTTTGTACTTACTCTAATTGCTCTTAAACTTGCTTTTTGGAGTCCAGTTACCAAACTGGTCTTACTATTAATACCAGTAAACTTACGAATCTATACAATCACTGTTAACACCAATTCTCCAAAATAAAACTATAGATACAAGTCTGATAATCCAGATAAAATCTGACTTTTATTAATTACGAATTGTGAATTAGGAATTGGTATAAATGACTCATATAAAAGGTAGAAAATATGCAAACAATTGGTACTCCAAAAGACAGTGCAGCTTGGGTTATTCAAACTTGGGCAGCTTTTGTAATTTCTATTTCTATGACCAGCTTCGGCATTGTAAACTTACCTGTAAATGGCTGGGTGAAAGGCTTTATGGGTATGGGTATGGCTTTCTCTGTTGGCTCAACCTTTACTTTGGCAAAAACTACTAGAGACTTGCATGAAAATAGAAGATTAACCGCTAGATTAGACGAGGCAAAAGTAGAAAAATTGCTTTCACAACATGATCCTCTAAATTTTAAATGAAGGCAGCCATAAAAATTTGGGATTTTGGATTGCCAATTTTGGATTAATGGGATTTAAACATAAATCCCTTTCAGCAATATCAAATAATACTAACTTTTATCATTTGATGTGATTTACACATCAGAAATTAACTAGTATGACAAAAAGCAAAAGGACTGGATATACCAGTCCTTTATTATCTTGATTTAACGTTTTTATCTTAATAACGGGATTTTTTGGTTTTTAACTTTTGTTTTTTACGCCGACGTTCGCTAGCAGCAACTGCGTGTTCCACCGGATAACCCACTACAGGAATTACCTGATATTTGCGTTCTTGTTCTAAATTTTTCAGTTCAGTGTAATCAACCCAATGAATGCAATCAACCGGACAAGTGTCTATTGCTTCTTGAATAATTTCCTCAGAGTCCCCATCTTGCCGAACCACGCGCGATCGCCCGTAATCTGGTTCAATGTAAAAGGTGTTACGTGCAACATGAGCGCAATGTTTGCAACCAATACAGGTGATTTCGTCAACATAAACACCATTTTGGCGCAGCAAACCACCTAATTCGGGTTCTAAACCAGAACGTTCTGGGGTATCCCGTAAAAAACCCCCTAATTCTGGTTCCAAACCCGAACGATCTTCTTCTTGTTCTTCCGGCAACAGCAGAAAATCAGCCATTACGCACTCCAGCGCTGTACTACCAGGCGAATTGAACCATCTTCATTTTTTTG
The DNA here is from genome assembly GCF_036917635.1 of Nostoc sp. Classification (GTDB taxonomy): domain Bacteria; phylum Cyanobacteriota; class Cyanobacteriia; order Cyanobacteriales; family Nostocaceae; genus Nostoc. The sequence goes on along the minus strand of NZ_JBALCW010000090.1, from coordinate 28,105 downwards.
TTGTTCAGAGACTTGAAAACCAACACGAGCGGTTTCTTTCACAACTGTTTGATAAGCATAGCGCTGTGTTACCTGGCGTAAAAATCCATCTACAGACAGGTCTTGCTGCCAATATTGCAAATCAGCCACCAGTTCATATTCTTTGCCATTCCATCTAAAACCGATATCATAGCCATTTTCCTGCTCAATACTAACTTCCGCAGGATGGGTTTGACCGCGATAGCCACGGACTTCGCGTGGTCCGGCTTTCCAGTCTACGCCCAATTCAGTCAGAGCATCTTTCAAAGAATCAATGTTACGGATTTGAGTCTTAATTTGGCTAAAGTGTGACATGGTGGTTGTGAATTAATTACACTAAACTACTGTGAAAACTTACCAATCGCTGTAAGTGGTGTGTGTATTCGCCACATTAGATTGCTGCACCTTGGCGGCGAAATATTCTGAGGTTGGCTCATGATTAAGTACTTGCCCCAGCTGTGCCTCTATTGCTGCTGTAACCTCAGCGCACGAAGCACCCACAATGCCAGTGACTTTTTCTTGTACCCGACCGTCTGGATAGATTATGAACTCTAATGTCTCCATGCTCTTGGCCAACCACGATAAGTACGCTTAAATTCTACTGCCTTAGCAGAAGGCTACAAATATAGCCGTAGGAACATTTTTACTCAGATACAAATTTACCATTTGTTAAATAATGTTCCATCTCTCAACATATATATCTCAGAATCTTTACAAAAATTATTAATTTTGTAAGCAGTTACATCAGTATTTAGTTAGTCTCTCTTAACCTCATGAATTAGTCAAGGTAACAACTGAGTTTGTCAAGTAAACGGCAAAAGTCCTAATTTTAAGCATTAGAGGTAATATAGCCAGCAAGGCAATTTACAAAAATATAAATTTTATTGAAAAACTTTATCATTACCCTTAGATTTAGCTTATTCTCTTAAGGTTTTCCAGGTAGGTTAGATGCAGCGCGGTGTCAGCCTACAGCAATATGGTGGGTATACAGCAGAAGTAAATTGACTTGGGATAGGGTGTAAACGGATTTTTAGACTGCGATCGCCAGAAGCTAAAAAACCTTTAACCTTTAAATATCAGTGTAATATGCGTAGGCGTAGCCAATTTAGGAAAGTCCTACTTCTATTACCTCACCCGGAACGATGACATTTAAAACTTTTCGTGCTTATGGTATCAGAGGCATTAAATCAGGAAGACGATTTTTGGATGCAATTAGTACAATAACCGCAACTCCTGCTTGTTGTAAGTTTTGCTGGTATCGCAAATTCTGATCTGTAGTCAGTAGAATTGTGAAACTTTGTTGTTTCATCAGTTGCAAAAGTTCACCATTCTTTTTCCCTGACCATCCCATCTCGACAACTGTGCGTACTTCGTAATCTTTGAGTTCACGTTTGAGAGGACGTGGAACACATTCATCAAGCAGAATTTGCATAAGCAGTCAGCATTTCTTTTGCCAATTCCAGTGCTGCGTTAGCGAAGCTCTCCGAAGGAATCGCTTGCTCACGGCTAACACTGGGAAAATGATCTAAAAACTCATTTAGCGAATCACCTGCTTCTAGATAATCAAGCAAGGTCTTAATTGGTACGCGAGTTCCAACAAAGACAGTAGTTCCCCCTAATATATCGGGGTCACTATGAATAATACGCGATGTTGGTATCATAACAACTCTAGACATTTATTTGTCAATATTTCGCTATGATCCTAACTCGGAATTACTACTACTGTAAGCGTAGGCAGATCATCGTTGTAGATATGGCACTCTACTGTATCTTTATTAAACCATCGCTTTGGATACTACGATAAGCGATCGCACAATCTTCTATGTATATTCTGTATAATACACCTTTCTATTGCTTACGCTGTAACCATTTCCCGGACTGAATCAGGGGATGCTGGCTCGAAATGTAACACCATTATTTGCTCTGGGCGTAAACCAACAGATTCATAAGTGCGGCCATTGCGATCGCTAAACTCAACCTCAAATGCAGCACCATCCGCTAATAATTCGACTACTGTGCCAACTTGGCCACGGTAAATATTATATTCAGGTAGATCAACTGTTAGTGCTACTACATCCAGCAATTTGATTGTATTTTTAGACATCTTCTATCACTTCCAAATATTTACAAAGGATAGCAGGTGGTTAATCTGGGGACATCAGAACCTGCTTCGATAATCCAACCACTCCGAATTGTTGCACTTCTATCTTGCCATTCCAACGTGAAATCTAGAGTGTAGCGTTGTCCAAATGCATCGCACCGTCCCAATTTAACCTCATGCGTTTTGACTATTTCTAAAAGAATCTGGCGCAATTCTTCAGCGTTGTCTGCTGTTATACACAAGATTGATGAAAAAAGACGGGCTTTATGTTTTCCTTCATCGTGATCTGGATTGAGGAAATAGTCACGAAGTTTACGAATATCAACGACTGCATTTTCTGCATTTGGGATTAGATTGGCTGAATTAGACATAAACCTCATCTATTTTGAGAACCGTAGTTTTTGCCCTCACCCTAAATCCCTCTCCCAAGAAGGGAGAGGGACAACTTTGCGGCTCTCCTTCTCCCAAATTTGGGAGAAGGGGCTGGGGGATGAGGGTTTTTTCTTTTCATCATGGAATATCTACAGTTTTCAAGATGGACGCGGTTTAATTTCTATATTTAAGGATAATAAAGCATAATTAACCTCTATAGCTTTTAGCTATCAGCCATCAGCCGCCAGTTACAAGCAGGAAGCTGAGATGTAGAATGTTAAAGGCTTTTGATTCAACTTAACTAATTGACTATGAATTCCGAAAAAGTCAAAAATTCTCTAAATATTTCGCCAGCGATACGCATAGGAGTACTAGGTTTCGGCGGACTCGGACAAGCCGCCGCCAAAGTACTTGCTGCTAAACAGGAAATGATTTTAGTCGCCGCAGCAGATCAAAAAGGTTACGCTTACGCTGCTGAAGGTTTAAATACTCAACAATGCATTGCAACCTACCAATCCCAAGGTTCGGTAGGTCATTTAGAGCCAGTTGGTACGTTAACAAATCAAAGTATTCAGGATTTAATCGAAATAGCTCAACCTGTAGATGGGTATTTTCTGGCTTTACCCAACCTACCAAATGATTTTATTCCCTCTGTAGCCAAAGAGTTTATTAAATCTGGTTGGCGTGGGGTGCTAGTGGATGCGATTAAGCGCACCACTGCTGTAGAACAACTACTGGCGATGAAAGAAGAACTCCTTGCAGCCGGGATTACCTATATGACAGGCTGTGGTGCAACACCCGGATTGTTAACAGCCGCCGCCGCATTAGCCGCCCAAAGCTACGCGGAAATTCATCAAGTCGAAATCACCTTCGGGGTGGGAATTGCCAACTGGGAAGCTTACCGCGCTACCGTTCGAGAAGACATTGGCCATATCCCTGGTTACACAGTGGAAACAGCTAGGGCGATGACTGACGCAGAAGTAGAAGCATTACTAGATAAAACTAATGGTGTGCTTACCTTGACGAATATGGAACACGCTGATGATGTGATGCTAGAGGTAGCGGGAATAGTGGGGCGCGATCGCGTTACTGTTGGTGGTGTAGTCGATACTCGTAATTCTAAAAAGCCCCTCAGCACCAACGTTAAGGTAACAGGGCGCACCTTTGAAGGTAAGATTTCCACCCATACCTTTACTCTAGGAGATGAAACCAGCATGGCAGCTAATGTATGCGGCCCTGCCTTTGGCTATCTTAAAGCTGGTAGACAATTGCACCAACGCGGCATTTATGGAATATTCACTGCTGCCGAAATTATGCCCCAATTTGTTAGGTAATAGTTAGGAGTTAGGAGTTAGGAGTTAGGAGTTAGGAGTTAGGAGTTAAAAATATAAAATCACAAATTTAGAGCTAACTTCTAACTTTTTCTAAGCTGGTGGAGTTTCTGGATAAAAAATATCTGTTAAATTCTCCTCAAGCAGCGAATCTGCTGTTTGTAGAATAAATGGGAGTTCGGTTCCTATGAGTCCTCTTTGGATGCGTTCTAAAGTCTCACTAAAAACGACAAATAGAGGATATATAGTATTAGCTCCTTCACTCAAAATATGACTGTGACGGAGAGGCATTAACCACTCATAATCATTGTCTAGCCAAACTTGAGTTTGTCGCCAACGTCCTAACAAATCAGAAAAGTCTTCATCAGGACGATGAATAAAGACTAAAATTTCTGCTCCAGTTTTGATTTTCCACTCAGGATCGCACATCAAAATTGCCACATCACAAGGTAAGCAAATCGTTTGTGAGGCTGTTGTAGCAGTATTGCGAAGACGGACAATTGGTAAGGGGATAGTGATGACACTTTCATCTGGACGGCGCAGACTGGGAATCATCTCTAAGTATGGACGATATTGTTTTAGTAAGGCGATCGCAGCTAGATGATTGCTGTACTCTGCCAAACTCGCTTCGTAGTGAGATTTTTGCACAATCATAGTTTATTAAATAGTGATAAGTTAGGAGTTAGTAGTTAAGAGTTAAAAGTTTTAATTCCTAACTACTAACTTATAACTCTTAACTTTGAATCCTCTATCCCATCTTTTCAAATACCTTAAACATCGGTAAATACATTGCTAGCAAAATGGTTCCAACCATTCCCCCTACAAATACAATCATAACTGGTTCCAAAATACTGGTCATTCCTTTTACTGCTTGCTCGACTTCATCTTCATAGAAATCGGCAACTTTCATCAACATTCCATCTAATTCTCCAGTTTCTTCTCCAATACTAATCATCTGAATTGCCATAGCTGGAAAAACGCTATCTTTTTGTAAAGCAATGCTAATCATACCTCCTTGTTGAATCTCTATACGGGCTGCGTCTATGGCATTGGCAATTACTACGTTTCCTGATGTATCTCGGACAATTTCCAAGCAAGTTAAAATTGGTACACCTGAACGAGTCAAAGAACCAAAAGTCCGGCTAAAACGGGCAACCGCAGATTTTTGAATTAAATCACCAAACAATGGCAACTTCAGGGAAAGACGATCAATTGTTAAGCGACCGATAGGAGTTTTACTGTATTGTGAATAAGCAATTTTCGCTCCTATAAGAGCAGCGATAAGTATGAAAACCTTCGGACTTCTCAAAAATAGACTAGCATCCATCAAAAATTGCGTGAGAGGTGGTAATGTAGTTCCGATTTCTGTAAAAATCTTCGCAAAAACTGGAATCAGAAAAATGGTCATACCGAGAAAAATCGCAAGTGCGATAAAACCTACAACACTTGGATAAGACAATGCTGATTTAATTTGGTTTTGTAAGCGGGCAACATCTTCTAACAACTTGGCTAAACGATTCAATACTTCGTCTAGAACACCACCAACTTCGCCAGCTTGAATCATACTCACATATAATCCATCAAAGCAGTCAGGATGCTTCCGCATTGACTCTGAAAGATTCATTCCGCTTTGAACATCGTTGCTAATCTCAATTAGGGCTTGTTTGAGTTTAGTATTACTACACTGCTCAGAAAGTACCCCCAAACTTCTAACTATCGCAACTCCCGCATTCATCAAAACGGCAAATTGACGAGAAAAAACGGCTTTGTCTTTCACAGAAACCTTAACAAACGAATTCTGGATTTTTTTTAAGTCAAAACTTGGCAGAAATCCTTGAAATTGTTTGAGTTCTTGGACTACAAAACCTTGCTCTCTAAGATTAGTACGAGCTTGCACCAAGGATTCGGCAGTAATTTTTTCTGTTCGGGATTTTCCTTGAGAATCCCGAACACGGGCAACGTAGGTTGGCATAAATCAATTCAAAATAGTTGTTATTTATTACTCTTGGAGACGCTACGCGGTAAGCGAAGCTATGCCGCAGGCTTTACGGTTCCGCTGATGGCAAGTGGGCATTAGAGGCAGAGAGAGGGGAAAATTCTTCTCCCCTGCTCCCTGCTCCCTGCTCCCTTGCTTCTTCCCCTGCTCCCTCATCTCCCTCATCTCCCCAATTCCTTTAATGCGCTTTAGCAGCCGCACCAGATTTCGCACCTGCTGCCTGCGGTGGTACAGAAGTACCGATGAGACGTTGGATTTCATCTGGCTTAGAAGTTTTAGACATCGCCGCTTCAAAAGAAATGGTTCCTGCTTTGTAAAAATCGGCTAAAACCTTCTCCAGAGTTTGCATTCCCAATTTGCCGCCAGTTTGAATAGCCGAGTAAATTTGAGATGTTTTGCCTTCTCGAATCAAGTTGGAAATAGCAGGAGTGACAATCAGAATTTCTTGAGCCATCACCCGACCATATTCACCGGGTTTAGGGTTTTTCTTGGATACCAGAGTCTGGCTAAATACCGCTACTAAGGAGTTAGATAACTGCACCCGCACCTGAGTTTGTCTTTCATGGGGGAAAACGTCGATAATCCGGTCAACTGTCTGTGCAGCAGAACTAGTGTGGAGAGTACCAAATACCAAGTGTCCTGTTTCTGCTGCCGAAATCGCCAAAGAAATCGTTTCTAAATCGCGCATTTCCCCCACCAGAACAATATCTGGATCTTCCCGCAAAGCTGCTTTCAAAGCATTAGCAAAGCTCTTAGTATCTTCACCTAGTTGTCGTTGGTGAACCAAGCTTTTAATTGGTTCGTAGACAAATTCAATCGGATCTTCCACCGTTAAAATATGCTCTGCCTTGGTGCGGTTAATCAAATCAATCATTGCCGCTAGAGTAGTTGTCTTGCCGGAACCTGTAGGGCCTGTCACCAGAATTAGCCCTCTGGGCTTATCTGTCATTTCCCGCACGATATCTGGCAAACCTAATTTTTCAAAGTTAGGAATCTTAGAACTTAATGCCCGTAAGCAAGCAGCATAAGAACCACGTTCTTTATACACATTGACCCGGAAGCGAGCCAAACCCTTAACACCATAAGAACAATCCAATTCCCAGTTCTGCTCTAAGGTTTTACGCTGGGTGTTGTTGAGCATACTAAAAATCAGCCTTTGACATTGATCGGCTGTCAATACATGCTCACCTATGGGGGTAAGTTTGCCACTGATGCGGAAGTAGGGAGGCAAACCTGCGGATAAATGCATATCCGAGCCACCCAATTCAATCAACTGCTCCATCAGGTCTTCAATCATCATTTCCATAGTTCTGCTTCCTTTTAATGTTTTATTTGTCCTTTGTTATTTGTCAGTTGTCCTTTGTTTAAAGTTACTAACCAATGACTAATGACCAATGACTAGTCTTAAAACCGAGATGTCATACAGTAGGGACAATCGAGCCATTCTGGTTTCAATGTGGCATCACAAGTTCGGCAGGTAAGACCAGTCTTGCGTTTGGCTTTTAACTCGGCTTCCAAACCAGTATCAGTAAACGTCACCCGTTCTACTTCTTCTAGAGTGGTGGAACCTTGGCGCACTAAGTCCAAACTGTAAGCCAGCAAGGTTTTCATGCCCTCTTCTATTGCCACTTCCTTGATGCGTTCTGTGGGTGCATCTTCGTTGATGAGAGTTTGCAGGTTTTCGGTGACTCGCATGACTTCATAAACACCACAACGCCCTTTGTAGCCGATCCCATTACATTTTGAGCAAAGCTGATTTTTGGTTTTGGCGTCAGCGATCGCATCTAATGTCAAGGTGTTAGCCTTATAGAAGGTAACTTCAACATCTGAGGAAGCTGATAGACCATAACGAGCCAATTCTTCGGTTGTGGGAGTGTAGGCAATACGACATTCAGAACATACACGCCGCACCAAACGTTGAGCTAAAACGCCAATAAGGGAACTAGAAACCATGAAAGGCTCAATCCCCATTTCTCCCAAACGAGCGATCGCACCTGGGGCATCATTGGTATGTAAGGTAGTTAATACCAAGTGACCGGTTAACGCAGCCTCAATTGCTGTTTTTGCCGTTTCCTTATCCCGCGTTTCACCTACCAGCAGCACATCTGGATCTTGTCGCAAGAAAGCCCGCAGAGCGGTAGCAAAATCCAGCCCTTTTTCTCGAATCACCTGTACTTGAGTAATCCCTGGAAGACTGTATTCAATGGGGTCTTCTACAGTACTGATATTAATTCCGGGATCATTCTTTTCTGATAATGCAGAATATAGCGACGTTGTTTTCCCAGAACCAGTTGGCCCAGTTACCAAAATTAGACCAAAGGGACGGCTAACCATATCCTGGACAATATGCAAAGTCTCTGGATCGGTAATTAACTTATCCAATCCCAATTGGGTGGAGGAGTTATCCAAAATCCGCAGCACCACCTTTTCCCCGTAGCGACTGGGTAAGGTATTCACCCGAAAGTCCACCTTACGTCCCTCAAACAGCCGCCGGATGCGTCCATCTTGGGGTAGACGGCGTTCCGCAATGTCGAGATTGGAGATGATTTTAAATCGGGCTGTCACCGCCGGGATGATTTTTTTCGGCATTAAGGGGAAAGCTTCACGCAGTACGCCATCTTTCCGAAAGCGAATGCGTAAATTTTCTTCTTGCGGTTCGATATGAATGTCAGAAACGCCCTCATGCAAGGCTTTAGCCAGGATTCTGTTGACTAGGTTGATAACTGGGGCATCCTCTGCACCCTTCATCGCTGCCCCTAGATCAGCCTCCATTTCTTCAGGAGCATCCGAAATATCGAGATTTCCGAGATTTTCTAAATCCTGACTAATATCTGTAGCGTTTTCTCGTTCTAGGTGCTTTTGCTTAACAGCCATTTCATCCAAATATTGGTTGATTAGCTGTTGGTAGTCTTCTTGTGTAATCACCATGCGCTGCAAGGCCAAGCCTTGGGGGCGCAAGATGCGATTTAGATCATCAGAAGCCTCTAGATTATCAGGAGCGACCATCGCCACTAAAACTGAGGGCGGGGTTTGGTCTTCGTGTTTCGATAGTGGTACTAAACGGTGGCGACGGCAAATATCCACTGGGATGAGGGTTTCAATCAGGTTCGCCATCTCCGTGTTGCCAAAAGAATTGACTTCCGGATCGAGGAATTCAACACCGTATAGTATTTTTAGTTCAAATAGCTGTTGTTTTTTATATTGCCTGAGCAACTCAGGTGATAGTTGTTGCCCAGTGATTGACTCTAGTACTTCGGTTAAGGGTCTGCCAGATTTGCGGCTTTCAATTAGTGCCTGCCTCATCTGTTCGGTATTGACATAGCCAGATTGCACTAGCTTGTTGCCAAAGGGCGAAAACTCTGTTCTGGTAGTTAGAGCGGTACTGCGCCGTTGTGGTGACGAGTTCATAAATGAGCAATTGATTTGGGGAAACCTCTGGTTAAAGTATTCCCAGGCTGTGAGACAGAATTCTCATTTCTCAAAAAAGTCCTGAGTCACGTCGCTTTACTTTGAATTAAAAATTAAAAATTAAAGATATTTTCAAATAAGATCAGGGGCGAGTCACATTCAGCGCTACCTTGTAAATTACTCGTTCGGGTTACCGCCTTAGTGGGGTCTGGGCTAACGTGTTCACCATTTGTCACAATAAGAGGACGGTTACATCATTTTCAGAAACTTGTCGGCAACAAAATCAGCCTCAGTGGCAAGTCGTGGATGACGACAGTTGCAAGCTGTGGAGATACACTGCCATAAAAAGCATCTGGAATGAGTAGACAATAATGGATGAAAATAAACAGATAAACAATACAAGCCAGCAATTGGGTGAACCAACAGAGGTAAAGCAAGCAATGAAGAGTGACTCCCCAGCCCAAATTAATTTCAATGAATCTGGTAGCGAGGTGACAGAGCAAGTGGCAGCCCAAACCAATATATCCGGGGATACGGCTAATCTCAATCCAGAAAATAGCGTCGCTGCAAGTGAGAAAACTGGAATGGAAACAGCAGCTTTGGCAGAACTGACTCAACAAATCGACTCTCTCAAAACGCAACTAGAAGAACGTAGTACTCAATATATGCGGATTGCCGCTGATTTTGAGAATTACCGGAAACGTACCAGCAAAGAAAAAGAAGAGTTAGAGACGCTGATGAAGCGGAACACGATTCTAGAATTGCTGCCAGTGGTCGATAATTTTGAGCGGGCGCGATCGCACCTCAAACCGCAATCTGAAGGCGAAATGACCATGCACAAAAGTTACCAAGGCGTTTACAAACAATTGGTAGATAGCCTGAAGCGCTTGGGTGTATCACCAATGCGTCCTGAAGGTCAAGAATTTGATCCGAACCTCCATGAAGCAGTAATGCGCGAACCTACGGATGAACATCCTGAAGGAACAGTGTTAGAAGAGTTAGTGCGCGGATATTACTTGGGCGATCGCGTGCTACGCCATGCAATGGTCAAAGTAGCTGCTCCCAAGGAAGATAGCCCTTCTGCACCAGAAGATCAGTCGAGTCAAGCCTTCAGTTAAGCTGTAATCGCAAAGCCTCGCTGACCGAAAGTGCCTGGGTTCTAGCAAGGAAGAGCATCATTATTGAGGGATGGAGAGGATGAGGGAGATAACGAGGATGAGGAGGATGAGGGGGATAAGGAGGAATTTACTCCCTTATCTCCCTCATCTCCCCCTGCTCCCCTACCTTCCCCATTTCTATATGCTGAAGTTTTGAGCTAGTCCGCGACATATTACAGCAGAAAAAACTCGGTAAAAATACTGATAATTATGGGAAAAGTTATTGGGATCGACTTAGGCACTACTAACAGTTGCGTCGCAGTTTTGGAAGGCGGTCAACCACTGGTGATCTCCAATTCTGAAGGTGGACGAACTACTCCAAGTATTGTGGGATTTGGCAAGAGTGGCGATCGCTTGATTGGTCAATTGGCAAAGCGCCAAGCCGTAACCAATGCCGAAAACACAATTTACAGTATTAAACGATTTATCGGGCGGCGTTGGGACGACACTGAAACAGAACGCGATCGCGTCCCCTACAACTGCATCAAAGGTCGAGACGATACCGTTGATGTCCAAATTCGCTCGAAAAACTACACGCCACAAGAATTGTCCGCCATGATCCTGCAAAAGCTTAAGCAGGATGCAGAAAGCTTCTTGGGTGAGGAAGTGACTCAGGCAGTAATTACGGTACCGGCATATTTTACAGATGCCCAAAGACAAGCAACTAAAGATGCTGGCACAATTGCAGGATTAGAAGTCTTGCGAATCATCAATGAACCAACAGCTGCGGCTTTAGCTTTCGGATTGGACAAGCAAGACCAAGAACAGCTAATTTTAGTATTTGACTTGGGAGGCGGAACCTTCGACGTATCGATCCTGCAACTTGGGGATGGCGTTTTTGAAGTTAAAGCAACTAGTGGTAACAATCAACTGGGTGGAGACGACTTTGATAATGCGATCGTCCGTTGGATGATGGAACGCTTCCAGCAACAAGAGAAAATCGACCTTTCCCAAGATAAAATGGCTCTGCAACGCTTGCGGGAAGCAGCAGAAAAGGCAAAAATTGAACTCTCCAGCATGATGAATACCTCCATCAACTTGCCGTTTATCACGGCTGATGACACCGGGCCCAAGCATCTGGAGATGGAACTGAGCCGCTCTAAATTTGAAGAACTGGCACTTAATTTAATTGAAAGTACCATCGAACCAATGATCCAAGCGCTCAAAGATGCGGATCTCAAACCACAAAATATAGATCGGATTATTTTGGTAGGTGGTTCTACCCGTATTCCCGCAGTCCAAAACGCGCTAATTAAGTTTTTCAATGGCAAAGCGCCCGATCGCTCCATCAACCCTGACGAAGCGGTAGCATTGGGAGCGGCTATCCAAGCAGGTGTCTTGGGTGGCGAAGTTGATAATCTCTTACTATTGGATGTCACTCCCCTGTCGTTGGGAATTGAAACTTTGGGTGAAGTGTTCACCAAAATTATTGAACGCAACACCACAATTCCCACTAGTAAGTCACAAATTTTTTCCACAGCAGTTGATGGACAAACCTCGGTAGAAATTCACATCCTCCAAGGTGAACGGGCAATGTCACGAGATAACAAGAGTCTCGGCAAGTTTCTCCTAGCAGGAATTCCCCCATCGCCCCGTGGTGTGCCACAAATTGAAGTATCCTTTGAAATCGATGTCAACGGTATCTTGAAGGTTTCTGCCCAAGATAAAGGTACAGGTAGAGAACACAGTATCAGAATTACCAATACAGGTGGTTTGAGTACCAACGAAGTCGAACGCATGCGCCAAGAGGCTGAAATGTTTTCCGACGAAGATAGAAGACGTAAAGAACTGGTTGAACTCAAAAACCAAGCAGATAATCTGTTATTCAGTTACGAATCCACCATGAAGGATAATAGCAACTTTATCGGCGAGCAAATGAAAACTTTGGCCAGTGAAAAAGTTTCACAACTCCAAGCTGCAATGATTGATTCTAGTATTTCAACTGTGGAATTTAAGCAGCGCTTAGACGACTTCCAACAAACCCTGTTTGCAATTGGTGCTGATGTCTACAATCGAGCTAACAGCCAAAATGAGGAGACTGAAGAGGCTTCAACGAATCTCTTTACCCCACAAGTAGACTCACCAATGAATAATGGCACCCTAATACCACAATTCAACTTTGATTTTGACGAAGAAAGTACTGCCCAAGTTGATTATGAGGCGATAGATTAGGGATTGGGCATTGGGCATTGGGCATTGGGCATTAGTCATTAGTTATTTCTTTCCTTGCCTCCCCTGCCTCCCCTGCCTCCCCTGCCTCCCCTGCCTCCCCTGGCTCCCCTGGCTCCCACTCCCGACTCCCCACTCCCCACTCCCGTAAGTTGCAGATTTTTATTAAGGTACTTTAATATATCTATATATTTAGATTATAAATTTAGCGAAGTTTCACAAGACCCCAGCAGTTTGCTAGATTGTAGAAGCAAATTACTGTGGGCTAGGCAGTGTGCCAGTTCAGATGCACTTCCATTACATAAGGGTGGTTTTCCACACCTAATGGTGCGGCTAGCCCCTCCGGTTGATGGGCGGAGTTTTCCTCTCCTACCTAGCACAATTGTAAAAGAGACAGCCGACTCAGCAGTCAGGAACCCAGCCCTAAAGGGACTGAGCTTGCAAGAGAAATCAAACAAGCTGTGCTGACCAGACCACCCTGAGCGTAGTCGTTCCGGCTAGCGTCTCCGAAGGAGAAGGGTAAACGTTATTTGAGTCACGACAAGAAAGGAATGTGTAGCTAGTTCCCCGCTCTGTCGCTTGTGATTAAACAGTTCTAAGGTCACTGGAACAGTGTTGCAAGCCTAACAAGCTCTTATAACAGGTCGCTCGCGTAGCTTCTCCCAAGGGGAGACGCTAACATTACCCCGCAAGGGAGTTTACATCGTTGCTATGCGTACAAAAAGAAATGTTTGAAATGGTAATTGTCCCGTTGAAAGTGCATTACAAAGGCACAGCAAACAAAGTATTCTCAAGGCGGTAGCAGCATCAAAATATTAAGAATATTGAATGCGGTTCAAACTGCACGTGTCGCTTCCCTATCAGCGCATGAATTGCTGAGTTTCCAACATACCAGATTTTTTTATGAAAAGTCTAAGCAGAGGCTTCCCCTGATCATAACTTCTGTGGCTTTTGTCGTCTCCCACGAGGAAAGCACCTGTTGCTCAAAATTTGTCGGTGATTTTTGTAAAAGGTAAAGGGTAAAATCAGTTATTAACAAAAATTAATTTTATCTTCTGCCTGGACTCAGGCAAGTTGCTCTCTAAAGGATAGTGTGTTACTCCTCCATATATATCATCTGTAGGAAAAACGCTTTTCCATAGGGTAGCAAGTGACCGTCACCTTCTACTGACTTCTGCTTTCTTCCTTCTAACTTTTACCTTTGCTATATGGCCCGCGACTATTATGAAATCCTGGGTGTCTCTCGTGACACCGACAAAGAAGAAATCAAACAAGCCTATCGCCGTTTAGCCCGGAAGTATCACCCAGATGTGAACAAAGAACCCGGGGCGGAGGATCGCTTTAAAGAAATTAACCGCGCTTATGAGGTACTTTCAGAGCCAGAAACCCGCGCTCGTTACGATCGCTTTGGCCCAGAAGGTGTGTCAGGTGCTGGCTCAGGTTTCCAAGATGTCGGCGATATGGGTGGTTTTGCCGATATCTTTGAAAGCATTTTTAGTGGCTTTGCTGGCGGTATGGGTAATCCTACGCAACAAAGACGCCGCAGTGGGCCTGCTAGGGGTGATGACCTACGGCTAGACCTGAAGTTAGACTTTCGGGAAGCGGTATTTGGCGGGGAAAAAGAAATTCGCATTTCCCATCTAGAAAATTGTGAAGTCTGTACCGGTTCTGGTGCTAAACCTGGAACCCGCCCCCGGACTTGTTCGACTTGTACCGGATCGGGTCAAGTGCGCCGTGTTACCAGAACCCCTTTTGGCAGTTTCACTCAAGTTTCGACTTGTCCCACCTGTAATGGGACAGGGATGGTAATTGAAGATAAGTGTGATGCCTGTGATGGTAAGGGCGCAAATCAAGTCACAAAGAAACTCAAAATTACCATTCCGGCTGGGGTGGATAATGGCACACGCTTGCGGATTTCTAGTGAAGGAGATGCCGGCCAACGCAGTGGACCTCCTGGGGATTTATACGTTTACTTGTTCGTAAATGAGGACGAGGAATTCCAACGGGATGGCATTAATATTCTCTCGGAAATCAAACTTAGCTACCTGCAAGCGATTTTAGGTTGTCGGTTAGAGGTAGATACGGTAGATGGGCCTGTGGAACTGATTATTCCGGCTGGAACCCAACCGAATACGGTGATGAAGTTGGAAAATCGCGGCGTACCCCGTTTGGGTAATCCCGTTAGTCGAGGGGATCACATGCTGACAGTATTAATTGATATTCCCACCAAGGTCACCCCTGAGGAGAGGGAACTGTTGGAAAAGCTGGCTAAAATTAAGGGAGATCGCACTGGTAAAGGCGGTCTAGAAGGATTCTTGGGAAATTTATTTAAGTAATGAAGCCCTCTTCTCTTTTAACTCCTGATGCTCAACTTGATTTACGCGGCACTCCTTGCCCAATTAATTTTGTGCGGACAAAACTACGTCTAGAGAAAATGCCATTGGGAGGTTTACTAGAAGTCTGGCTAGACCCTGGTGAGCCGATTGAGCAGGTTCCCGATAGCCTGACAATGGCAGGTTATCAGGTGGAACAAATTACAGACTGTAATAGTTATTTTTCTCTGTTAGTACGCCGTCCAGTTGCTAGCCAATGACAGAGGATTTTGCCGCAACTGGACAGTTATTGGGTACAGTGGTGGCTGTACAGGCTAATTTTTACCGAGTACAGCTGGATCAACAGGATAGGGAGATGAGGGAGCATGATCCTCCTCTTCCCCATCCCCCTGATCTCCTGCTTCTCTGTACTCGCCGAACACGCCTGAAAAAAATCGGACAACAGGTGATGGTGGGCGATCGCGTTGTGGTAGAAGAACCAGATTGGGCTGGGGGACGGGGTGCGATCGCTGATGTTTTACCCCGCCACAGCGAATTAGATCGTCCAGCGATCGCCAATGTCAACCAAATCCTATTGGTATTTGCCGTTGCCGATCCACCTTTGGAACCTTATCAACTCAGTCGGTTTCTGATTAAGGCTGAGTCTACTGGTTTAGATGTGCTTTTATGCTTGAATAAAAGTGATTTAATTTCACCACCAGAACAGCAGCAAGTTAGCGATCGCCTCCTCGGTTGGGGCTATGAACCAATATTTATCAGTGTTAAAGATGGTATAAATACCGAGCAAGCAGCCAGATATTTGAGCAATAAAATTACTGTAATTGCTGGGCCTTCCGGTGTTGGTAAATCCAGCCTGATTAATTCGCTGATTGACTCTCTTCGCCTGCGAGTGGGAGAAGTTTCTGGAAAACTAGCTCGTGGTCGTCATACGACTCGCCATATAGAATTATTTGAGTTGCCTAGCGGTGGAATGCTTGCTGATACTCCCGGCTTTAATCAGCCGGACATGGATTGTAACCCAGAAGAATTAATCCATTATTTTCCAGAAGCCAGAAAGCGGTTAGCAGTTGCTAGCTGTCGGTTTAGTGATTGTCTGCATCGAGACGAGCCTGAGTGTGTGGTGCGGGGAGATTGGGAACGATATGAACATTATTTAGAATTTTTGGATGCAGCGATCGCACATCAAACTCAGCTGCACCAACAAGCTGATCCAGAATCCACCATGAAGTTAAAAAGCAAAAGCAAAGGCAAAGGGCAGAGTCAATACGAACCCAAGTTAGAAAGTAAAAAATATCGCCGAATTTCTCGGAAAACTCAGTTACAGGACTTGCAGGAATTATATCGGGATGAAGAATAAGCAGTGCGAATGACTTCTATTGGGACTTAGACAAAAAGTAGCCAGAAAAAACATATTTAATTTCACCACATGTCTAAAGCAATACTTCGGACAAAAATTGAGCAGGTTTTAGACTTCAAACCCTAATTCTGCCGTAGGCGGGATATTATTTTCAAAGTCAGATGTGGAGCTAACTTTGAAAAAATAGCTCGATCCTGAAACCGTGAGTACTGAAAGCCTTTTGAAATTGGTCAAAAAAATGTCCGAAGTATTGTAAAGGAAGACTTTACTTTGTAACTGGCTTTGCCACAGGATCGGCTTTTTGGGCGATCGGTGCAACTTTCATCTGACTGCAAGTCTTGATCCAAAATGTAACTGTTCGGGTTTCTGGATTGCGGGAATCACAGGTTTGTGAGTTTAAGGGCTGATTGGCAAACTTTGGGTTAGCACTTACCCGCAGTATAGCGATCGGTACTGTCACTCCAAAGGCAACCATCAATCCGATCCAGCCCAAGATATATCGGTGCATCCTAGTAGTTGAATTTTGCATCACAATTAGCACTCCTACATCAACGACAGCCAAGGGAACAACGGATGCCACGCCATAGCTGTTGCTAGCGTGAACAACCCTAACAGCCAAATCAATAAAGTCCGCGGCTTCACCTGTCGATGCTTCAACACCTGATGCAGCACTGCCCAACTGACCCACCAACCGATAAAAAACATCATTTCCTTACCAGCGTAGTTTTCCAGGTTGCCCCACATCGGGTCACGGTTCATCGCCCCTGGAATCCAGCTACCCATCTGAATCACAATCTGATTGTTTGGTTTGGAAAGCTCGGCAAAGTGGTGAGTTGCCATCATCGCAACGGCTCCCACACCGCCGCTAATTAGAGCCGCAGCAGCCGGGCCAGAAACGGCGGGTGGAGCAGATGAACCAGCATGGAGTCCTTTGGGAAACTGCTTGAACCCGTTCCAGAAGCGAGTGTAAATTGGCTCACTCCCCACGGGTTGAACCAGAGGTTTTGGCATGATAGATTTTCCTAAATGAATTGAAATTGCCACTGTTTGGGCTGGAGAAGATTATTGGACTAGAGGGCGTGGACTTTGGCGATCGCTAATCCTGATACCAAGCCTCCCATTGCAAAAAACATCATCCCCATCAAAGCCACACAGGTTGCTGTCAATACCGGACGATTTTGTTTATCTAAAATCGAGTCGCCGTAGTGCCATAAAATCCAGGTACAGGCGACCCCCAACGGTAGCGTAAACAGACAGCTAAATTCGTGAAATTCCATGAAAATGTATTGAACTAGGGGCGTGTTCGCCTTCAGCCAAGCCCGCGCCCCACCATAGGCAATGTTGGCTCGGTAACGGGCATAGGCGATATTGCCCGTGAAGATCCCAAGGCTAGTAATCACGGTAGACCAAAAGGTTAAGGTTCGCATTTGGGGCAGCACTTTGCTCGATCCCCGCAGTAAGGGAAATGCCAGATGTCCTGTGTATGCGACCACTACTGTGGTTAGTAGGGCACTGAAACTGTGGATTGTTCCTAGCGATCGCTGCCACGGACTGGGGTGAAGTAAATTGACCAAGGGCAAAAACAAGAACAAGCCCCCAGAGAGAATCGCCAAACCATAGACACTGACAGTGGCGATGTCTAGCTGTCTAGGGAACTCAGGAGAAACACTTTTTGATAGTAATTGAAATTTGGACTCTTGCATAGATAAACTCGAATTGAATTTTAGATTTTGGATTTTGGATTCAAGCCAATCAAGTTTAGATTTGCGAGCCAAAATCCAAAATTGTTTTCTAATCCCTATTTCACTAAGTAATTCGGTGGGAATAAACGAAATGTAAACAGGCTTAAAACCCTTACGAATGACCAACTTAAGCGATATTCAGCACATAAGAGCGAGTCCCCGTGCTGATGGTCGGGGTTGGGGTCGAGGTATCTTCGTAGGTGTAAGTTCCAGTCGCCACGATTTGCCCGAATTCGTTGATGCTGGTGGCGCTGGTCAACGTCACTACTGATCCGTTATAGGTAAGTGGTGTGGTTATCAAGTTGTTCAGATCAGTCAGGACACCGTTGCTCCAAACGTAAGCATGATTCGTACCTGCGGCGATTTGGGAAGCCCCGACTACTTGACCGAATTCGTTGATGCTGTTGACGGAACCTGTGTTACCGCCCAAGCTACCGATCGCGGTAAATGTGCCGTCTGTCTGAAGTAAGAATGGCGTACTGGTAGCGGTGGCTCCAGTTCCATTACTAGTGGAGCCAATGATCTCACCGCCGTTGTTGATGTCTCGCAGGGTGGCTTGTTCTGCACCAAAAGTACCAAGGTTGGTGAGTTGATACGCACCGTTAACATCTTTCTCCCACAGAATGGCGGTGTTCTTAGTCACGCCATCCAAAATTCCGTCGCTATCCACATAGCCAACGATTTGACCACTTTCGTTAACTCCTCTGGCTGTGCCGCCATCGCCGCCCAGTTCTGCCAAGCCTGTTACCACACCATTTTCCCGGTAGAGTGGCTTGTCAAACTCTTGTGCATCGATGTTGCGACCAACGATCAGGTTGCTCTCATTGGTGTCAAAGAAGTAACTTTCTACCTTGCCAAAGTCGTTAATTGTCAGGTTGTAAGTGCCGTTGTTGTCCTTTTCCCAGAGGAGGGCGCGATCGGTAGGTTTAGGAATCGGTTGCCGCACTTCATCACCCGTTCCCAGGATAATGCCGCGATCGCTGATGGTGTTCACATTGGGTGTGAGCAAAGTAATGGTTTCGCCGGATGCTGCACCAAAATCGGATTGACCGTTTTTCACCCCAGTGCTAGTTAGGGCTGTCAAGGTGCCGTTTTCCCAAATGAAGCCTTGACGCACGGGGTTCTTGGGCTGCACTACACCAGTTGTAGCGTTCGTATTCGTGAAAGTTGCACCAGTGTCAAAGCGTCCGGCGATTTGTCCGAAGTCGTTAATCGAAGCCGCGTTGACTGCACCGTTCGGGTTAGTACTCAAAGAACCCAAATCCGTTGCTTGATAACGGTAAAGCGGGCCATTGTCTACCAAAGCCTGTGATCCATCTGCAACACCTTTGAGGGTTGCCAGTAGATCGCGTCCAGTAAATACTAGGGTGTCGGCGCGATCGCTAGCAAAGCTGAGAGATTTACCCACGAGGCTTTCTCCCAAGCGCAATTTATCGGATGTGATGTTAAAGCCAGTCACAGTAACGGAGCCTGCACCGCCTTCTAGGATCAGCTTGTCGTTGCCGGTGCTGCCAAGGTACAAAGAGTCTTTGCCTGTACCTGCATTGATGACGTTGTTACCTGCCCCAGCATAAATTGTGTCGTTGCCCTTGCCTGAGTAGATCGTATCGTTCCCTATACCTGCGTAGATGACATCGTTACCTGCCCTGCTTACGATGCGGTTATTGCCTTGGCCTGCATTGATGACGTTGTTCCCACCACCTGCATCAATGAAATCACTGCTACCACCAGAGTAAATGACATCATTACCCAACCCAGTGGTGATCAGGTTTACCCCTTCCCCTGCAAAGACGATGCTTCTACCGTTGGCAGTAATCACATCATCCCCCGGCGTGCCGTAGATCGGGGTACTGGAGCAGGAGTGAGGGGGGCGGAAATCTAGGGGTGATGATGCGGTGTCAAATATACCTAAATCTTCGGTGCCACTGCCAGGAAATGAGGTAGATAAATTGTTGAAGTTGGTATTGGATGTCATTGAGAATATTTCCGAAAAATTGGTGTAATTAACTTGCAACAGAACCTGCCCCAGTCTGCGATCGCTGATCATTCAGCATCAAGCAGGTTTCTGAGGTCAAATATATCGATGTAGATACTGCCAAAGTAATTGAGACTATCTATATTCGATTTACTGAGAAAAAACTCAATATTTTGCCAAGACAAATTTCACACAGCACAAAATTTGACACACTAATGCATCAATCAGAATGTGCTTTGAGCATAATTCGTAGGCGCAAAAGCCTTATTGGTTGAATTAGTAACTCTTGAGAGTTAATCCCAACTATCACTTTTGAGACAATACTACTCATTGAGAACTTATGTCAATAGATTGAATAAAATTCTTAGGTAATCTCTATGTTGTCAACTGGAGAAAGTAATAAGTATATTTTTTAGCTGAAAATTATTAAATAATAATTATTATTGCAAGACTATCTCATCAGTTTTAGATTTATAATTTGCGATCGCGTAGCGTAAATCAGATAAAATCATTTTTGTCAATATAATTAGGCTAAAAATTAACCACTTTAACATTGGTGTGCCCTTACACACACTATGATTTAACTCAATTGAAAACTGCTCTTATCGATCCCCATAAGTCTTAAAATATTGTTAATTTCAGCCAACCTCTCGACCTTCAACTTACAAGTATCACCCCAAAATCACTATGGCTATCGGCTACGTCGCGCTTGTACTCCACGCACATCTGCCCTTCGTTCGTCACCCGGAAAGTGACTACGTGCTGGAGGAAGAATGGCTCTATGAAGCCATCACAGAAACCTACATTCCATTATTGAAAGTATTTGAAGGCTTAAAGCGAGACGGTATCGACTTTAAAATCACGATGAGTATGACACCACCTCTAGTGTCGATGCTTCGTGATCCTCTGCTGCAAGAACGCTATGACGCACACTTGACTCAACTAGAAGAACTTATAGCACTAGAAGCAGAACATAATGTCAATAACGGACATCTTCATTATTTAGCCGAACATTACATTACTGAGTTTAAAGAAGCGCGTCAGCTATGGGAACGCAATCAAGGTGACTTGGTGACAGCTTTTAAGCAGTTCCAAGACAGTAACAACCTGGAAATTATCACTTGCGGTGCTACTCACGGCTATTTGCCGTTGATGAAAATGTATCCAGAAGCGGTGTGGGCGCAAATTCAGGTAGCTTGCGAACATTACGAACAAACCTTTGGACAACCGCCCAGAGGCATTTGGTTGCCGGAATGCGCCTACTATGAAGGTTTAGATCGGATGCTAGCCGATGCTGGGTTACGCTACTTCCTTACTGATGGGCATGGCATCCTTTACGCCCGTCCGCGTCCGCGCTTTGGCACTTATGCCCCAATTTATACAGAAACTGGTGTTGCTGTCTTTGGTCGAGATCATGAATCTTCCCAACAGGTATGGTCTTCTGAAGTGGGCTATCCTGGGGCGGCAGAATATCGAGAATTTTACAAAGATTTGGGCTGGGAAGCAGAGTATGAGTATATCAAACCCTACATCATGCCCAATGGTCAGAGGAAAAATACGGGCATTAAGTATCACAAAATTACAGGGCGTGGCTTAGGACTTTCAGATAAGGCACTTTACGATCCGTATTGGGCTAGGGAAAAGGCCGCAGAACACGCTGATAACTTTATGTATAACCGAGAGCGGCAATCTGAGCATCTTTATGGTATAATGCAGCGCCCGCCAATTATCGTTTCACCTTATGACGCAGAGTTATTTGGACATTGGTGGTATGAAGGCCCCTGGTTCATCGATTACCTATTCCGCAAGTCATGGTATGACCAAAAAACATATCAAATGACCCATTTAGCAGACTATTTGCGAGATCAGCCAACTCAGCAAGTCTGTCGCCCTTCGCAGTCGAGTTGGGGTTTCAAGGGTTTCCACGAATATTGGTTGAATGAAACGAACGCGTGGGTTTATCCGCATTTGCACAAAGCTGCTGAACGGATGATTGAAATATCGCATTTGGAACCAGAGGATGAATTGCAGTTGAAAGCGCTTAACCAAGCGGCGCGGGAATTGTTATTAGCACAATCTTCTGACTGGGCATTTATTATGCGGACGGGAACAATGGTACCCTATGCAATTAGACGGACGCGATCGCACCTGATGCGCTTTAATAAGCTCTATGAAGACGTTAAAATCGGCAAAGTTGACAGTGGTTGGTTAGAAAAAGTCGAGTTAATGGATAATATCTTCCCCGAAATCAACTATCGCGTCTATCGTCCGCTATAGTCTCACAAAAAATAATCAACATTAGTAGGGTGGGCATTGCTCACCCTATATTAGTAGTGAGGAGTGTTTATTTTACCAACAACAGAGCAAGCCTTAGCCTGTGTAAGGGTTTGCCAAATGCTGTCAAATCTTTACAAAGACATCCGCTTATTTCGATTTGACGACAAAATCGGAGAAATTTACATTTTATCTGCGGATGAACTGCAAATCATTGTTTATCCCAATGGCGAATGGGAGTTTGTCAATGAACCCGAATTATGAGCAAATGAGTTTTACAGAGTTGAGAGCTTATATCGTGGAAAACCGTGAAGATATTGAAGCTGTACGTTTTCTGATGAGCAAACGCGACCCTAATTCTCCAAAGTATCCTATGCCTGTTACCGAAGCTGATATGCAAGCCCAGATGGAAATCATCAGGCGTAAGATTAACGGAGAACTTTGAGATTATTGTCTAATTTCACTAAGAAACGTGAATTAAATAAAATGCAAAACTTCATCCTCTATTTAGCTTCCCTCTCCAATATATCGGAGAGGGATTGAGGGTGAGGTAAGCTTTCGGACATAAATTGTATGTGATTTAATTCTTATTCCTAAGCATAATTAGGGTGGGTGAATCATACTCACCCTATTATTTTATTAACACTGCCGGATTTAGCTAAAGGCTATCTGGATCAATATTCAATTCTCGAAGTTTAGCAGCTAATCTTTGTGCTTTATCTTCTGCGGCTTGTCGTGCAGCTGCTTCCTCTTCATGAGTTAAGAGTGTTTCACCAGTCGCTGGATTGTAAAAACGCAGTTTTCCTGCTTCTAGGCGTAACTCTAGCCCCAAAACTTCACTGGGTAAGGAAACTGTACCATCTGGCAGGGTATTAGTTGCCACTGGGAAATAATTCCCATCGACCAAGTGTAAACCCTGGAGTTGGGGATTAAGATAATCGCCTGTGGGGTCATATTGGAAATATTCACGCACTCCCAGAAAGGCATAAATTCCTTTCTTTGCCCCTTGGTCTTTGCTGCGGGTGCTTTTTGAGGTAATCTCTAGAACAAAATCTGGGGTTTGATTATTTTCTTCCCAGGTTTTGTAAGAGGGTCTATCATGGTTTTCCACTCCAAACACCACAAATACATCTGGGGCTACGACTGATTCTGGATAACCTTTTTCGTAGTAAATAAATAGATTACCAGCGACGTATACATCTGGGTGATTTTGGAAATAAATCTTTAGCGCATTTCTTGCATAAGTCAAGTAACTGCACTGGATATCACCTTCAGCCATCGGCTTACCATCCTCATCTGGGTACTCAATCAGGGTAACGGGGATATACTCTACTGAGGCTGTCATGGGTTAATACCTCAACTCAACTAGGGCTAGATTTAATTTAACCTTGTTTTAAGTTGTAGGTACTGCACATCAATTTAATTATCAGACTTTAACTTATGCATCAAACCAGAAAATTATTCTAATCTCATCAGGAGATCCTAATTTGAGAAGTTCTTCAATAAACTCTTCAGAACAACCTACATATTCTTTATAACTTGTCACCCAAGATACTTCAGTTGTTTCAGGTTCTTGTTTCCAGTTTGGCAGCACAAAATAGAGCTTTTCTCCTACTGGAAACTCAGCCGGAAACGAGGCACTATCCTGAAACAAGTGTGCATACTGATGTTTTACGTGTGCCCATTGAGTTACATACTGATTGTCCCAATCATAATCTATAATCTCTTGAAGCAATAACCAAGAATGTCCAAAGTCCAAACCACATTGGTTTTCTAAAAAATATTTCTTGTAGAAATCATTCATATCTTCAGGAAAACCTCGTGGTTCTGAAATCGGCTCTACGACAGCGTACATTGTCCGGCGTAGATTATCTTGACAAACGCCAGCAAGTGCCGCAAATAATTTATAGGGTCGTACAATTTCAGTAGATTCTACAGGTACAGTTTTTCCTTTAGACCATTCTTTTTTTGCAGGTTCGGGAATCGGTTCCCACTTTCCATTTCGATGAGTCTCTGCGTAAAGAGTAATATCTATCCCCATACTTATAACTTTAAATACAGCTACTAATCATTTAGCGTTTGGTACATTGCCTAATCTAATAAATTGATAAAAAAGCCATTAATCTATAATTACATCAGCTAGGAAATTATCCATTTAATTGCTCATTTATTGAGTATAAGGAATTAGCTCAGAAGGGTTCTGCATAGCATCCTTCATCAAAAAGTCAAGGAAAAGTTTCATCATAATGCCGTCATCTTCATCAACATTATCGGTTTATTTTCGCTTTGAATTGAGCGTAAAATTCTTTAGGAGCTTCATCGAAATACTTAAATAGAGCAGGGCAGAGCCATCCTTCCCGATCTAAATCTGCACTGTAATACCAGTTACCTCCATATTCTTCACGCTGCCAGTCAAACTTGAGTTGATAGCCAGGAAAGGGAGACGCAGAAAATACCAAACTGAACCCTGACTCTGCATCTGCAATTTGTGCCACCATTCTTTCGATAATTTCGTCTGCCCCCGCCACGAAAGGCTCTTGAACTAGACCTACCTTGTCATCGTCAAACACCCACATCTCGCCGAACTTATAGGGATGAATAACCATGATTGAATTCATAAAGTTTACTAGCAGTTAATACCGTTTCATTTTAATAATGATACAAATAGGTTGGTAGGATTACAGTAATTAGTATATAGCGGTTTTCGATTGCGTGAGGTACAGTTTTGACCTCTCTCCTAAAAGGAGAGAGGCTTTGAATTTTTCCCCCTTCCCGCGACGAGTTGGGGGTTAGGTCTGTCTGCATACCTGTACCTCACCAAATTGAAAATGGCTATATAGTCCCAAATTTCCAGGTTTCGTGTAACTAATATTAAAAAAGACAGGCAAGATGCCTGTCCTACAAGTAATGATTTAGCAGAAAATTTAGAAATTCATTTCAGCAGCTTGAACTTTCTCAATCTGCTTCTTCTTCAGCACAAGCATAACTTGAGCTAACATTACAAGAGCGATGAACGCAATCATCCATTGAACTCTGGAAGCGTCTTGCAATACGATTTCTGCATCTTGTTGACCGAAGCCACCGACATTGGGGTTGCCGGTCAAAGCTTCACCAGTCTTAACTGCTTGCCCTTCGGAAACAATTAGTTCTGGCCCTAAAGGAATCGTATCAACGACAACATCACCAGATTCAGGTTGGATGTTGACTAGATATTTAACGTTACCGTCTCCATCTTCTTCTTTGGCAATCTTGGTAATTGTGCCAGTAGCGGAAGCATTGTAGACAGTGTTGTTGCTCTTTTCGCCAGTGGGATAAACTTGTCCGCGGCCCCGGTTAGCACCTAAGTGAACTGAATATTTACCGAAGTGGATATTTTTGTCAGTTCCAGGGTTAGGAGAAAGAACAGGGAAGATGATTTCTTGATACTGTTCACCTGGTAAGGGGCCGACGATGACGACGTTTTCTTTGTCTTCGCTGTAGGATTGGAAGGGAGTGTCGCCAACTTCTTTTTTAAGTTCTTCAGAAAGACGATCTTCGGGAGCAATCTTAAAGCCTTCAGGTAGCATCAGTACAGCGCCGACGTTCAAGCCAACCTTAGAACCATCGGCACCAACTTGCTGGGCGCTAAGATCGTAAGGGATTTTTACCACGGCTTTGAATACAGTGTCAGGTAGCACCGATTGGGGAACTTCCACTTCTGTCGGCTTGGCTGCTAGGTGACAGTTGGCACAAACAATCCGCCCGGTTGGTTCGCGGGGAGTTTCGGGATAGGTTTGCTGTGCCCAAAAGGGATAGGCGGCAGCTGATTGGGGAAGGGCTAGATCGCTGGTGAAGTAAAATGTCACAGTAGCGATCGCTATGAGCAATGTTTTTACGATCGCTCTAGCACTGCGAGTTAACCTCGCTCTTAAGAAAACATTTCTCATCTCTAATAAGGGCAACGATTGAATTAGTCATTAGTCATTGGTCATTAGGAGTTAGGAGTTAGGAGTTAGGAGTTAGAAGTTAGGAGTTAGGAGTTAGGAGTTACTATTATCTCCTCTGCCCTTTTGCCCCTCCGATCCTCTACTTCCTCACTCCCTTACTCAGAACTCATAACTCAGCACTCATAACTCAGCACTGATTAAGCCCACCAAGCTGCATCGCCGGTGCGGAAGTCGGTTTCAGTCCAAGGGGTCAAAACGATTTTGTCGTCTTTTACATTGGTATGGGCTAAAGGTAAAGACAACGGTGCTGGGCCCCGAATAACTTTACCAGTTTCGTCATACTGGGAACCATGACAAGGACACTTAAACTTGTTCTCTGCAATGTTCCAGGGGACTACACAACCTAAGTGGGTGCAGATGGCGTTAATGCCATAATCTTTGATCGCTTCTTTGCTATCTACCACAATATAGGTAGGATCTCCCTTTAGTCCTTGGACTAGGTTGCGATCGCCTGCATTCCGGTTTTCTAGAAATTTAGCGACGCTAACATCGTTACCTAGCTCGTCTTTTGCTGTTACACCGCCACCAGCACCACCAGTTGCGGGTGGAATAAAGTAGTTGACAACGGGATACAATGCACCCAGAGCTACTCCAGTGACAGTCCCAAAAGTAAGCAGATTCATGAACTGACGACGCCCCATATCCGGCACGTCTGCTGATTCAGAAAATTGAGCCATAATCTACGCGCTCTTTGTGTATTTTGTTAAGCATTTTGACAAAAGTACTAATACTTGAGGAACTCTTGTCTAAGTCGAAATGCTAGCGCTCACAACGATGCCATACTTCTTTGTTCCAAGATATAAAAAGCATCTTTTCTGTTAGCATTACATTTCTTTATATCCTTATCATACTGGAGTCACGGAACTTAACATCATAACTAAATGTAAAATCTGATTGAGAAAAGCTATGACAGGACAGGAATTACGTCAGATGTTGCTTGATAAGTGGGGATATTCTTATGATGTCCAGTTTCGAAGGACACAAGGAAAGATATTTTTGCAAGTCATGTGGAAATACCTGGAGCAAGCTTCTTTTCCCTTAAGCGAGGCGGAGTACCAAGAGCATCTTGACAGCATTGCTAATTATCTTCATGCCTTGGGTGGGTCAACACAGGTACAAACTTTTATTTCCCAAACCCGCGATCGCCCCCGCCTCGGCAAAGCTGTTAGCATTCCTCTGGATTTGGGTGAACGTTCTTCGGAATGGATATTATGACCCACTATTGCATTAGCATTAATAATTTTCTCAGTAATTATAGTGTTTTTTATACAAAAATACCTTTCTAAAAGATATTGACAATTTGGAGAAAACTCAAATGAGCCGCCAACCATTGCTAGACCCAAATCGCTCGTATACTTTTAGTAATTACTTTGAGTTAGGGTTTGCGGTTGACGATTTAGTTGCTGAATTTGGCTATTCCTTCGAGCGGAAATTTCTTGATTTACCACAATATTCTGGCGCATTAGACCGACTTAGTGACCTCAAGCAGCGAATTGAGGAAGTTTTACCATACATAGATTTGGAGAACGAAGCTACACGCCGGGAAATGCTAATTGTGCCAATTGTCACCGATTTAATTCACTATTCCCGTGCTAAATTACGAATTGAATACACTATCAAAGTTGATAACCGGCTTCAAGGTAATTTTGATTATTTCCTCAGAACACAAACTAATTTAATTGTGATTGAAGCCAAACAAGCAGATATAAATAGGGGATTTACACAACTGGCAACGAGATGATAGCTCTTGACAGGTGGACTGATTCCACTCAAGCAGAAATATTAGGAGCATTGACACTCCCCGCTCTAAAGAGACGGGGATTCTTTAATCAAAGACATGACTTGCTCATGCAGGTTTTCACCAACAAGAGTAGAGGACTCATCTC
>NZ_JBALCW010000089.1:0-38212 GCF_036917635.1 Nostoc sp. | reverse complement strand
CCACGCTCTAAAGATATTTTGATGATGTATTAATTAAATCATCTTAAATCTGACTAATCCAAGTGTTTTTTTCTTAGTTGTGAGAAATCCGGGTTAAGTATGTAACGCAAGTTGTTAGTTAGTACCCCAAAACAGTATCAAAGAGATAAAAAAACTTGGTTTTAAGTATTTTTATTTACAAAAAAATAAAGTTCTGTACTTTAAAGATGGGCGCTTTTCGATAACTAGCAACTTGGGTTATGTATGTAAAAAAACTGGGAAAAGTGGGTTTGGTAGGATGAATTCAAAAAGCACAAATAAACGTTTTGGAAGTTTTGGAAAAGTGGGAAAGGTAGGATGTTGTAAATAAGCAGTTGGCAAGCGTCAAGAAAGCTGTTACATTGGGAAAATCGACTGTTCAATTTGAATAATCGACTCTTTTTTTAATTTTTTAGGAATTAGTAATGCAACAGACAGAAAAAAACGCCAACTTAACAGAGGATTTATTAGTGTTTGAAAAGCTAACGGATTATGAAGAAGCGATGGTGGTGGGTGGTATAAATCTTGCGACTACTAAGATTGTTCAACTTAGCTCAGATGGAAAAAGCTTTGTACCAGTCCCCCAACAAACTCTGATTCTTGCCAGACGCGGGCATTCCGATACCTGGCACTGCGCGAAAAGTGTCAGTTGACCAGGTGAGCATTTGTGCTTACCCTTATTCCGGCTAATTTTATGGCCAGCCAGCAACAAAATCCCCAGTAAGAAAGTTTGGCTGGTTTTGCTTTTGGTTTATACCTTTGACAAAACCCCCGATACTTTTTGGCACATTCATCTAATGTTTTACCCAGTTCTAGAAAAGCCGGATGCCACTGAGTCAATCCATCAACAGTCAATTGGTGAGTCCAGTCCTGCAAGCAGGTTTCCCGCCGTAGGGAACTGGCGCTAGCGTAGCGTTAGCGAGTAATCGAGCGTCACCCGTAAGGGTCATAAGTGCCGTAGTTACTGAAATCGTAGAAAAAACTGCGTCGCATTTGAGCAGCTTTGGGATTGCCATAAATGTAGCGTAGAGTATTTAAGGCTCGCTTAGTATCCGTGGGTGGAAACCCACAGCTATAATATCTCGCCTCCCAAAAGTGTCCTGTGCGATTGAGCATTCGATTAAAGCACATCGCTGTGTACCAATTAGACATCTCCAGAAATTAAATATGCGTAATCTGAAACCCTTGTAGAGAGGCGAAATTTCGCGTCTCTACATTCATTTTCGGAGATGTCTATTGAGAAAATGCATGATTTTAGGCAAATCTTCTGGGGTGGCTGATTCTATAAGATAGTGGACGTGGTTCGACATAATGCACAACGCATAAAGTTTGAAGCCATATTTGTCTAAACCTTTTTTAATTGCATATAAGAAGACTTCCCGGCACTCTTGCCGCGCCAAATTAAATTCGCGGTTGTTGCAGCGCGTAGTAATGTGGTAAGAAAATCCTGCTGACAAATTTCTTTTTGCGCGAGTCATTTTAGTTATACCAAGTTGTCAACTTTAACAGGCGATCGCAACAAACTTGTCACTAATGATAAGCTGAAAATCATCTAAATTGAATAATCAAATAAAATAAAACTCTTGTGGGGTGGGCAACATGAGCGCCCTAATTATACAAATTAAATGCAGAACAGCTTATTAAGCGATCGCAGTGATGGTAGAAAACACTAATTTATATCATGTCCGTTTGATTACTTATTAAACTTGAAGAACCCCACCCCGCCAAAGCTACGCTTTGTCTCCCCTCCCGAAGAGCGGCGAGGGGATTAAGGGCTGGGGTGCAATGACTGTGGGAGTCATAACTAATTATGCGGACAGAATATTATGGGTTGAAAGTAACCGGATGCTAGAAAAACTTCGGGTATTTTGTAGATGGGGATGAATGCCTGACGGCATTAGGCTGCTTTAATGACAGCAAGCGGAACACGGAGACAAAAAAGTGCAAATCACTAAGCGCAACGTTGAGTTAAGAGTAGATGGTAGCTTAATGCGTGTTTATGTAGCGGCTCCTAAAGCAGCACGAAAATACCCCGGTATTGTGTTTTATAGTGATATTTATCAGTTAGGTGATGCAATGATTCGTCTAGCTAACTACTTAGCAGGATACGGCTATGTAGTAGCAGCCCCAGAAATTTTTCACCGAATTGAGCCAGTTGGTTTAGTAATAGAGCCAGACGATATTGGAAGAATGCGGGGTAATGACGATGCTCGTCGAACCTCCGTAGCTGATTATGATGCCGATTGCCTTGCTATGATTGAATTTCTGAAAACAGAGAGTGCGGTTTCTCCAAATCAAATAGGCACTTTAGGCTTTTGTATTGGTGGACATTTAGCCTTCCGTGCAGCATTTCAAAACGAAATTCGGGCTTGTGTCTGCTGTTATCCTACTGGCATTCCTAGTGGTAAACTAGGTAAAGAAGTAGCCGATACAATCCAGAGGGTAAGTGAAATCAAAGGCGAGATGCTAATGGTGTTTGGTACTCTTGACCCTCATATACCAGATAGCGATCGCCAAACCATAATAAAAGCAATCGAGAATGCTAACATACCTCACCAAGTTTTCTCGTATGAAGCAGAACATACATTCATGCGCGACGACGGTTATCGTTATGATTCTAGTGCTAGCACCCTAGCTTGGTCTGAAATAGTAACTTTTTTGGGGCGCATATTTGCAGACTGAAAACTTCTAGTGTTTCATGGGTTTAAGGAACGAACCGCAGAGGCGCAGAGAGCGCAGAGAGATTAAGAAGAGAGGATGATGCGTTTGATGCCGTCTTTGAGGAGGGGGACGTTAAAGTTGATAAGGAGGGCTAGGGGGTAATTAGTCATTTTAAGGTAGGAGAGGACTTGAGCTTCGTGGATTGGGGCTAAATTTTGGACAGCTTTTAATTCCACAATTAGACAATTTGCAACCAGAAAGTCTAATCTACCCTTACCTACTTCATGTCCTTTGTAATTTACTGTTACCGACTTCTCAACCATATGAGGTATCCCGCACCTGAAAAATTCTATAATTAACGCTTCCTTATACACCTCCTCCAAAAACCCTGGCCCCAACACCCGATGCACCTCAATCGCCGCCCCAATCACCTCCCCCGTAAGCCGATTCATTTTCTCTCCTACCTCTCTTCCCTCTGCGTTCTCTGCGCCTCTGCGGTTCGTTTCCATCAATCCCTCCCCAACCCTGTGGCAAAATTTATAAAAGTCCTTCCTTAGTTTGCCCAGCATGACCGCAACCATTCCCAATCTCCCCAGTCTCTACGACCCCTTTTCCACCGAAGCCAAGTGGCAAAAATTCTGGGAAGACAACCAAGTTTACAAAGCTGACCCCAACAAAGGCGGTGAACCCTACTGCATCGTCATTCCCCCGCCGAATGTCACCGGCAGCTTACACATGGGTCACGCTTTTGAAAGTGCCTTAATTGATACCCTCGTGCGCTACCACCGGATGCAGGGACGCAATACCCTATGGCTACCCGGAACTGACCACGCCAGCATCGCTGTGCATAGTATGCTGGAAAAGCAACTCAAAACAGAGGGTAAGACTCGCTACGAGTTGGGGCGCGAAAAATTCTTAGAACGCGCTTGGCAATGGAAGGCGGAGTCTGAGGGAACAATTCTTAATCAGCTACGACGCTTGGGTGTCTCGGTGGACTGGTCACGGGAAAGGTTTACGCTGGATGAAGGTTTATCTAAAGCTGTTGTCGAGGCGTTTACTCGCCTCTATGAGGAAGGCTTAATTTATCGTGGTGAATATTTAGTTAACTGGTGTCCCGCTTCTGGGTCGGCGGTGTCTGATGTGGAAGTGGAAAATCAAGAGGTGAATGGAAATCTCTGGCATTTCCGTTATCCCCTCACCGATGGTTCTGGTTTTGTAGAGGTAGCGACAACTCGACCAGAAACGATGCTGGGTGATACGGCTGTAGCAGTTAATCCCAATGACGATCGCTACAAACATCTCATCGGCAAAACTCTAACTCTGCCCATTCTACAACGAGAAATTCCCATTATTGGCGATGAATTTGTTGACCCCACTTTCGGCACAGGTTGCGTAAAGGTGACTCCCGCCCATGACCCGAACGATTTTGACATGGGTAAGCGTCACAATCTGCCGTTAATCAACATTATGAATAAAGACGGCACTCTCAACGCCAATGCTGGGGAATTTCAAGGACAAGACCGCTTTGTTGCTAGAAAAAATGTGGTTTCTCGCTTAGAAGCAGATGGCTTTTTGGTGAAGATAGAAGATTATAAGCATACCGTTCCCTACAGCGATCGCGGTAAAGTACCTATTGAACCTCTCCTCTCAACTCAGTGGTTTGTCAAAATTCGCCCCCTAGCTGATAACACTCTCGAATTCCTCGACCAGCAAACTTCCCCAGAGTTTGTCCCCCAACGCTGGACTAAGGTCTATCGTGATTGGTTAGTAAAACTCAAAGATTGGTGTATCTCTCGCCAATTATGGTGGGGACACCAAATCCCCGCTTGGTATGCTGTCAGTGAAACGGATGGGCAAATTACCGATAATACGCCCTTTGTAGTGGCGAAATCGGAATCTGAAGCTTGGGAAAAAGCTAAATCACAATTTGGCGAAAATGTCAAGTTAGAACAAGACCCAGATGTGCTAGATACTTGGTTTTCTTCTGGACTCTGGCCATTTTCGACTTTGGGCTGGCCGGAACAAATTCAAGATTTCGCAACTTATTACCCGACTACTACCTTGGTAACAGGCTTTGACATCATCTTTTTCTGGGTAGCCAGAATGACCATGATGGCTGGGCATTTTACGCAGCAAATGCCTTTTAAAACCGTTTACATCCACGGCTTAGTGCTTGATGAAAAAGGCCAAAAGATGTCTAAGAGCAAAGGTAATGGTATTGACCCATTGTTATTAATTGACAAATATGGTACTGATGCGCTGCGGTATACCCTAATTAGAGAAGTGGCTGGCGCTGGTCAAGATATCCGCTTAGAATACGATCGCAAAAAGGATGAATCAGCATCGGTGGAGGCATCCCGCAACTTTGCAAATAAGTTGTGGAATGCTGCCCGGTTTGTGATGATGAATTTGGATGGACAAACACCGCAACAATTGGGGAATCCAGTAGCTATCGAATTGAGCGATCGCTGGATCATCTCGCGGTATCATCAAGTTGTCAAACAAACCACCAATTATATCGATAATTACGGTTTAGGAGAAGCAGCTAAGGGATTGTATGAGTTTATCTGGGGTGATTTCTGCGATCAATATATTGAACTGGTAAAATCCCGATTGCAAGCAGATGCCGATGCAGTATCGCGGCGAGTAGCACAGCAAACCCTCGGCTACATATTGGAAGGAATTTTAAAACTGCTTCATCCGTTGATGCCTCATATTACCGAAGAAATTTGGCAAACTCTCACCCAACAACCAGCAGATTCCCCGCAAACTTTACCATTACAAATATATCCCCAGGTAGATGCAAATCTAATTGATCTAGCTTTAGAAGAACAGTTTGAATTGCTGATTGCTACTATCCGCACAATTCGGAATTTGCGGGCTGAGGCGGATATTAAACCAGGGGTAAAAGTGACAGCGAATTTGCAAACTGAAAGTGAGAAAGAGCGAGAAATTATTACTGCTGGACAGTCTTATATTAAAGATTTGGCGAAGGTTGAGACTTTAACCATTACTGACAAAGAAAAAAGTCAAACTGTTGCTGTTAAAAAACCTCAGAGGGGTTTGAAGACAATTGGCTTAATTATTGTGGCCATTGTTTTTGGTAGATTGGGTTTAGCTGCGGGAAATGCCATTGATGACATTCCCATCGTCGGAACTTTCTTTGAAATAGTTGGTTTTGGTTACACAGCCTGGTTTGTTAGCCAAAATTTACTCACTGCTGAAGCAAGACTTAGCTTATGGAGCCGATTTTTCCCGCAGAGAGAATTAGAACAACCACAAGAATCAGAAAATTCCATTGCAGGTGTAATTGG
The DNA here is from genome assembly GCF_036917635.1 of Nostoc sp. Taxonomy (GTDB): domain Bacteria; phylum Cyanobacteriota; class Cyanobacteriia; order Cyanobacteriales; family Nostocaceae; genus Nostoc. Next base: position 32,219 of record NZ_JBALCW010000089.1, on the reverse strand, counting down.
TACAATACAAGTGCTAATTCCTCTAAGCGGTGTGGTAGATATTGAAGCTGTGCGTGCCAAGCTAGAAAAAAGCTTGAGTAAAGCTGAAGCAGAAGTTGAGTCCTTGAGTACCAGATTAAACAATCCTAGTTTCGTAGATAGAGCTAGGGCTGACGTGGTACAGGGAGCGCGGGATGCCTTAGCAGAAGCACAAAAGCAAGCTGAAATTTTGCGCGTACGCCTTAAGGCGTTGCCGTAGCCATCGCCTCAAGGGATTGTCGTAGCGATCGCCTGCGTGCCTTAGGATAACTGTAATGGGTAATAGGAGTATCAATAATTCCCAATTACCCATTACCAATTAAGAAAATATCAATTTTCGCATTTATTATTTTATATTAAATTTTTTTAATTTTTAATTTTGAATTGGAGCAAAGCAACCCTCATGCTATATCTAGCCCAGGTGCGTAAAAACGATTTTTTAGAGCAGCACCAGTTACGCTTATTGGCGCGTCAAGAAGCTGATAACTTGTGGGCGATAATTCCAGAAGAGGCTTTCATTTTGCTAGGAAAGGGAAAGATTATGAGTCAGAACTTGCTTGTTTTGGTGGAACTTTCCCCTACAGGCGACATTGAAAGACTAGAAGATGCCACCAACTGGGTACTCCATTTGGTCCAAAGCTACCTCACTATAGGCATTACCCCGGAATTTTTGCAGCACGAAGCCGAGCGAGCGGAACATTGGCGACAATCCCTGACGTTGCAAAACCAAGATTTAGCGCGGCGTTCCTTAGAATTGGAAGCTCGTCGTGAACAAATTCAAGCCTTAGAAGAAAGCCTCAAACGGGAGAAAAATGGTTATCCCCAAGAGGAAAGTTAAAAGTTTGTAATTGTATTGCCCACCGAATTTTAGATTTTAAATCAATCTAAAATCTAAAATCTAAAATCCAAAATTGTATGACAAAGCCACAACATGCTCAAGTGTGTATTTATTAACCTAAAAGTACCCAAAAAAGCATTTTTTTGGTATGCAATTTGAAGTGTACGACGGAGGTAAGATGAAACAACAAGAGGATGGCGTAACAGTATGGTTTACTGGTCTAAGTGGTGCAGGTAAAACTACTATCTGTAAATTCGTAGAGAAGGAACTGCGGATACAGGCATACAGAGTTGAAGTTCTTGATGGCGATGCGGTACGTCAAAATCTATGCAAAGGATTGGGTTTCAGTAAAGAGGATCGAGAAGAGAATATTCGGCGCATTGGCTTTGTGGCTCATCTTCTTACCAGAAATAATGTAATTGTATTGGTTTCGGCCATTTCACCATACCGCGAAATTCGGGAAGAAGTGCGCCAAAGTATTTCATCTTTCATTGAAGTTTACGTCAATGCATCATTAGAAGTTTGTGAACAGCGAGACGTAAAAGGGTTATATAAAAAAGCAAGAGCCGGGGAAATTAAGCACTTCACTGGTATTGATGATCCTTATGAAATACCACTCTGTCCAGAAGTCGAATGCAAAACGAATGAAGAAAGCGTTGCTCAAAGTGCAACCAAGGTCTTAGAAAAGCTTGAAGAGTTGGGTTATATAGCAATACGCTTGGGTTAAGGAACGAAACCCAACATTTTCTGGGTAACACTTAAGTTCAACCCAACCTACAAATCTTCAAAACCTACGCAGTTCATCAACTTTACTAAGATGCCAATAATTGCCGAATTAACCTGGCTACAGCCTTTTGCGTAAAGCGGTTGGCAATTTGTTGACCTAAACGTTGCACATCTGAATTCACCAATAACTGGGCAATTTGAGGTACAAATTGCGCTGGATCAAAGCCCCGTGTTTCCTGGAGAATACCTAATATACGTTTGATATGCTCCAAGGTTTGTTGTTGGTCAACTGTCGCCGCCGGAGTTTCATTAACTGCTGTCAATCCAACGCGTTTCCGCAACAAATAGGTGAAGTTATGCAAAACATTTTTACCTAAAGCATCGAGTCCGTTAACAGATTCATCTACTAGCTTGTCACGAATAAAAGCACCGCGTTCAGATGCTAGAAATTCTATCCCCTGATTCAGCACTAAATTAAAGTCATAGTCTTGACTATTCCGCGCATTTTTTAACAAGTTTTCTAAACGGTTCCAGCGAAATCTGCCATCTTTAAATAACAAATCTTGCAATGATGCTCTTAATTGCGGTGCTGGATCGGTTAACAAGCGTTTAGAAACGTAAGGATAAGCTTCGCTCAGAACTTTAAAGTTGGGATCTATATATATTGCAATCCCTTCAAGTGTCACAAGGGAGCGAATAATTAAGGCGTAGTAGGGTGGTACGCGGAAAGGATACTCATACATCAAAGCCGATAGTTCATCGGTAATACTTTTAATGTTAAGTTCGGCAACGCTGGCTCCTTGGGCATCAGCAAAGACTCTGGCAAAAGCTGGGATAATTGGTGTTAAATCGGTTTCTGGTGATAAAAAATCTAATTTAACGTAGTCTTTTGCTAATCCTTCAAAGTCGCGGTTGACGACGTGGACGATCGCTTCAATTAAACCATAACGCTGTGGTGGTTTAATCTCGCTCATCATCCCAAAGTCGAGATAAGCCAATTTACCATCGGTTGTTGCTAACAAATTACCAGGGTGGGGATCGGCATGGAAAAATCCATGTTCTAGCAGCTGGCGCAGGGAACACTGCACACCCACTTCAATTAGATAACGAGCATCTATCCCTTGGGCGCTAATTTCTTCTGTCTGGGTTAATTTGGTGCCGTTAATCCACTCCATCGTCAAAACACGACGATTGGTATATTCCCAGTAAATTTTCGGTACATATATGTCTTTCATGTGACCGTATAAGTCGAAAAATCGTTCGGCATTTTCGCCTTCATGGATGTAATCCATCTCTTCAAAAATGCGATCGCCTAATTCATCGAGAATCCCAACTAAATCACTTCTTACCCGTTTGACCTTTTTCTGCACCCAAGCGGCGAGGTTACGCAAGATATACAAGTCAATGGTAATCCCCTCTCGTAAGTCGGGGCGTTGAACTTTAATTGCGACTTCTTCACCAGTTTTTAGCTTACCTTTATACACTTGTCCCAATGAAGCCGCAGCAATTGGCTGGGCTGAGAGTTCAGCATAAACCTCTTCTGGAGGTGCGCCTAGTTCTTCTTTGATAAACTGATAAGCAATTTCGTTGGGAAAAGGCGGTAATTGGTCTTGTAGTTTAGTTAATTCTTCTAGGTATACGGGAGGAACCAGATCGGGTCTAGTGGATAAAGCTTGTCCAATTTTGATGTAAGCAGGCCCCAGTTTCGTCAGCAATACTCGTAATTGAGTAGCTCGGCGGCGATCGTTTTTGACGACAATTCCCCGTTTACTATCCGACCACAATCCAAAAACAAACGATAGAGTCGGCCCCAACACAGCGAAAATCCGCCGTAGAACTTGCACTTTTCTGTTTTGGTAATGCGCCGCTATACCTACAGGATCGTAAAGCGTCTCAGGTTGGGCTGTTGTCCTCACCTTTTGGGCTGCTAAAAGCCTTGGCGAGCGCACAACTAAGCTATTTGTACCATCTTCTGGCACTACATCAATAACGTCCAGTTCGCCTCGGCGATTTGTGCCATTGCGACTGTCCTCCTGAATCGGTTGGGAACTAGGGGGAAGTGTCTTAACAATCATGAAGAAGGCCACCAGTCAGAACGATCACATTAAGTATTGTAACAATATGTTGAAGGATTGGGAGTGGGGAGTGGGGAGTGGGGAGTTAGGAGTTAGGAGTTAGGAGTTGGGAGTTGGGAGTTGGGAGTTGGGAGTTGGGAGTTGGGAGTGGGGAGTTAGGAGTTAGGAGTTGGGAGTTAGAATTCTTTCCCTGCTCCCCTCATCCCCCTCATCCCTAATGGTCTGCTACACTTAGATGGGCATACTAGTTCAATAGTAGTAGGTATTGCTAGTTGCTGAAATATCATACTTATTGTCTTGTAAGTTGGAAGTATTTGGCATCTTCCCTCATGGAGAATTTGGCTTGATGTTGCTTTGCCTGCGAATTGAAAACTTTGCCTTAATTGACCAACTGGAATTGGAATTTGGCGCGGGACTAAATGTGTTAACAGGTGAAACCGGCGCTGGAAAATCGATTATCTTGGATGCCATTGATGCCGCTTTGGGCGGTAAAGTCTCTAGTCGAGTCATTCGCACGGGGACAAGTCGGGCAATGGTAGAAGCTACTTTTACCTCAAACGCCCCTCTAGCAGCTTGGTTAACCGAACAAGAAATAGATTTGCTTGATGAAAATTCGGTAGTCATTAGCCGAGAAATCACAGCTACTGCTAGTAATATCCGCAGTCGATCGCGGGTGAATGGCGTGTTGGTAAATCGGCAGATTATGGGCGGAATGCGCGATCGCTTGGTGGAAATCACAGCCCAAGGTCAAACTGTACAAGTGGGACAATCAGCCCAAGTCCGCGATTGGTTGGATTTATATGGCGGTGACTCTCTGATGCAGCAGCGTCATAAAGTCGCTACGAATTTTAGTACTTATCAACAGGCGCATTTAGCACTTGAAAAACGCCGGACATCAGAACGGGAACGGTTGCAACAACTCGACTTGCTCACTTATCAAGTGCAAGAATTGGGAGCAGCTAATCTTTGCGAACCTAATGAATTGGAACAGTTGGCACAAGAACAAGAACGCCTAAATCATGTAGTCGATTTGCAACAAATGAGTTACAAGGTTTATCAGGCTTTGTATCAAAACGATTATGAAACTCCCGCCGCAGGTGATTTATTGGGAGACAGTGAGGCGATATTAAATGACATGGTGGAATATGATACCCAACTACAACACTTGTTGGAATTGGTTAGGGACGCGCAAGCTGCGGTAATGGAAGTGGGAAGGCAGATTAATGCTTATGGGGATGGCTTGGAAGCCGATCCGCAGAGGTTGGAAGAGGTAGAAGAACGAATTCAGGAATTAAAGCAAATTTGCCGCAAGTATAGGCCGACACTAAAAGAAGCGATCGCTTATTACCAACGTATCCAAGAAGAATTAGCCCAACTTAACGACAGCGAACAATCTATCGAAAGTTTAGAACAGCAAGAAAAGGCGTGTTTTGAGAAACTTACCCAAGCAAGTAGTCAGTTAACTCAACTACGAAGTAAGGCGGCTGCTAATTTAGAATCACGTTTGATAGCTGAACTCAAGCCCCTAGCAATGGAAAAGGTGAAGTTTCTGGTTGAGATAGTTCCTGCTCTCCCAACTGCCACCGGAGCAGATAAAATTACCTTTATGTTTAGTTCCAACCCTGGAGAACCCCTGCAACCTTTAACGGAAGTTGCTTCTGGCGGGGAAATGAGCCGCTTTTTATTGGCGCTGAAAGCTTGTTTTTCTCAGGTTGATGTGGCTGGGACAATGGTTTTTGATGAAATTGATGTCGGGGTTTCGGGAAGAGTCGCCCAAGCGATCGCGGAAAAATTACACCAACTAAGTCAACGCAACCAAGTATTATGTGTTACACACCAGCCTTTAGTTGCAGCAATGGCCGATCGCCATTTCCGCGTAGATAAGCAAACTATCAATCAAGGTAAAGGTAATGCCGAGCAGCGTACCGTTGTTAGAGTTACTACCTTGGAGAATTTAAATACTCGCCGGGAAGAACTAGCACAGTTAGCTGGTGGTAAATCTGCAAGTGATGCGATCGCATTTGCCGAATCTCTGTTATTACAAGCTGCTAACCATCGTCAAAAAATTAAAAATTAAACATAAATCTACGTTTCTAGTAATGACTGACCAAGATAACCTCCTTCAGCCTTGACACCAGGTAAAGCGAAGAAATATCCACCACCAATGGGGCGAATATACTCCTCCAAAGGTTCTCCTTTCAAGCGATTTTGCACTGTCACAAACCCCTTCTCTAAATCAGCCTGAAAACAGACAAACAACAAACCCATATCTAACTGTCCAGCTTTGTCAAACCCGCGTGAATAATTGAAGCCACGCCGCAGAATCAAACCCAACTCTGATTTGCGAGGATTAGCAAGGCGGATATGAGCATCTAGAGGAATTTGTTGACCCTTTGGGTCTTGATCGTAATTGGGAATATCTTTCTCGTGGTTCATCCCCAAAGGTGCGCCATAGTCCTTACTGCGTCCAATAATTGTCTGTTGCTCCTGTAGTGGAGTCCGATCCCAGCGTTCGACTAAGTTGCGGATGACGCGCACCACTTGATAGCTTCCCCCTACTGTCCAAGCTGGTTCGCCGGTGTTTGGCTGTACCCAGACAATCCGGTTCATCAACTTTTCATCGCTAGCATCTAGATTTGCTGTGCCATCTTTGAAACCTAGTAGGTTCCGCACCGTGGTTTTGCCAAGCTTTTTATGAGTATTAGGTGGTAGAAACCCCTCTATTTGCCAACGCAAAGTTATCAAGTCAGGCAGATTCTTAATAATATCCCGCAAAGCGTGGATGTTCGCTTCCTCCGTGTTCGCACAAAATTGTAGCAGTATATCCCCATTACACAAATCTGGGTCAAGTTGGTCATTGGGAAAACCTGGCATAGTATCTAACCGCTTGGGTTTCAAGTTACCAAGTCCAAAACGGTTATCGAACAGCGAGTCACCCACTGCTAGGGTGATGGTGAGGTTATTGGGAACCACTACAGGACCAAGAATTCCCGAATCACTGGGTGGAAATTTGGGGTCGCGTAGCTTGGGTGTTCCCCCAGCCATGAGAAACTGAATGCGATCGCTTAGGGTTTGAAACAACCGCACCAAATCCGCTTTGGTTTTAGCAGTTGTGTCAAACGCCACCATCAACGCCGAAGCCGGGACGGGGGTAATAATACCTGCTTGGTGAATACCAAAAAATGGCACAGTTTCTTCAGATGGGTCTTCGGTAGGTTCTGAAAGAGTCCGATAACCCAAACTGGTCAAAGCTGCTACTCCACCTGCTGCTGCCATACCAATGAGCAAATCACGACGGCGGATGTGGGGAGTAATGCGTAACCTTGGTTGCTCTGAACTAGACATAGTTCGCTGTTCACTGATATGGTGGGCGTGCAAAAACGTCGGTTATTCATTCGTTTTTTCGGTCAGAATAACCAACTCAATTCTGTTCAATAAATTAGTTAACGCCTAGAGTCCCGCGTAACTGAGACAAATCTTCAGAAAGAGCAGCGATCGCTGTTTTCATATCTTTCTTGTCTGTTTCACTCACTTTGTCGTAGGTAGCAAAACCACCATCAGGGGTTTTGTATTTAGCAAGTCCTTGGTTAACTTTGGTGAAATTTGTATCCACACGCGCCAGTAAATCTGGGTTGGCTGTTTGGATGACGGGGCGCAATAACTCTACAATCTTTTGGGAACCCTCTACATTAGCGCTGAAGTCCCATAAGTCAGTATGGCTGTAACGGTCTTCTTCTCCAGAAATCTTGGTTTTACCCACTTCTTCAATCAAGTCAGCAGCACCGCCAACCATGTTTTTCGGTTCGATGGTCAAGGTGGCAATGCGCTTTTGTAAATCTACTCCATCTTTCTGTAGCTTTTCGGCAAAGGGTTTCATGCCTTTTGTCGTTTTGTCCTGGAATAAAGCTTTCTCTAGGCGATGGTATCCGGTGAATTGTGGGTCAGCCTCTTTTTTAGCAAAGTCATCAGCACGGGAATCCATGCTTTTGTCGAGGTCGGAGAAAAGTTCAGCTATCGGTTCTGTGCGTTCATAGTGAACATGGGCAGAGGCATAACTTTTCTGAGCCTTAGCAAGGTCGCCAGCAATCACGGCATCTGTGAAGGTTTTGTTCTTAGCAACCAGTTGGTCAATTTCTTTGATGATGTAGACTTTATATTCTGCGATCGCACCTACTAATTTGCCCTGATCTCCGGTCGTCTTGGCTTGCGAATCTCCAACTCCAGCTTTCACTGTCAGCTTCCCTTTGGGATTGCTGCGTAAACCGCAAGCCATATCATACTCACCTGGTTCTAGATTGGTTTTGAGTTTTTGAACAAAGCCAGGAGCAATATTTTCTTTTTCCTCAACGACTTTCACCCCAGACAAAATCTCCCACTCCAAAGGTTGGCTGCTTTTGTTGGTAAGCACAAAGCTATTTTGCCCAGATGCTACTGTTAGCTGATTGGGTTCGCAACCTTTATCTGTCACAGCCAAAGCAGTTTCCGCAGGATTGCTGCTAGAAGTATCACTGGCTACTTTAGCTTCTGGAGAATTATTCCCGGAAGTCTCGCTTGATTTCTTGGATTCACAAGCAGCTACTGTCAAGGCAATTAGACAGATAATTGTTGAATACTTTAAAACATTTTTCATTGTCGTATTTTCCTAAAAATTAATTATTGAAGTAGCTAGTAGTCTATGTCATTAGTTTTGATGGGTTATAAAAGTTTGTAGTAAGCACTTCAGTGCTTAAAATTGAGCGATAAATCGCTCACTACAAACCTTGCATTGTTGACTTGGCAGACTACTAAGAATGCCTTGCTGTAGTCTTCTGTCTAAGGTTATCCGCGAAGAAGAATAGCGACATGGTAGGAATTAGATAGCCAAAATAGGCGATCGCCTCGCTCACCGTTGGGGCATCGTTATATCCAAAAAATCCTGCCAAAAGTGAACCGATAAACCCGTTCTTGGGAAGTACCCCGCTAGCATCGAATACTACTGTTTGCAATAAATTCCACACTCCGGCTTCATGGAAAGCTCTCACCCCACTTCCTAAGAGTCCAGCAGCAACCAGAATAATGAAGGCTCCTGTCCATTTAAAAAATCGCCTCAAGTTGATCCGAATACCACCCTGATAGATGCCTACACCAACGGCTAGTGCGGCTGCATATCCAAACAATGCCCCCACGGGAGCTTGAATTCCCAAATTTTGCTGAAACGTAGCCAGCAGAAACACTACTGTTTCCAGACCTTCCCGCAGTACTGCAAAGAATGACATCCCCACCAGTGCTGTACCCCATTTATCCCCCGACTGAATGGCAGTTTCAATTTGAGACTGTAACTCGCCTTTCATCGAACGAGCTGCACGGCGCATCCAGAAAACCATCCAGGTGAGAACCCCAACTGCGATGATGGAAATTACCGCTTCAAATAGTTCTTGTTCTTTTTGCGGAAACTCCTGACTAGTTATTTGCAAAATAATCCCAGCAGCTAGACAAATAAAAGTCGCTAGTGCGATGCCAATCCAAACTGACTTCATCAAATGGGTACGCCCAGTTTGCTTGAGATAGCTGGCAATAATACCCACGACAAGTGCAGCTTCAACGCCCTCTCTGAACATGATCAAGAAGGGAAAAAGCATGGATAACCTTATTAGTTATAATTACTATCAAATCCTGATGAGAATAATAACTTAGTTGAGAACATTTGTATATAAGTCGAAGTTAAAAAAGCTCTAAAATCCTGGAAGCTTGAAGGGAGCATCCCAAATGTGCTATTCCCTTGATAGCCCTTATCCCCTAACCCCGAATCCGATCATTTGGGATTTGGGGAACTAGAATTATGTCTCCCGTCTCCCGTCATATGGGAGACGGGCTGGGAGTGAGGGAAAAGATTTAAGCCAAAATTGGGATGCTCCCAGCTTGAAGGAGGCGGGAGAAACAAATCATCCGGCGATTCAAAGAGAGGATGATTTGGAGCCACTGTTGCGTTAGCTTCTTGCTCGTTACCAGAGGTGGGGGTCTTAAAGTTCTTGAGGAACGCAAGAAGGATTACTGGGTACTGGATACAAGCACCAAATTTTAAAAAACTTGTTGCTGGGTAATGAGCAACCACCATAATTTTAAGGTTTTACACCTAGTCCCCCATCTTTAATCCCAAGTATTGAGTCCCTTTTGCGACAGCATTTCTGTCTTTTTACTCATGATGCCCATTTGTCAAGGGCAATTCATACCAATTTAAATGATCTTATCCCGCAAATTTCAGTAGTAAAAGTATCTAAAAATTTGGCATAAGCATCTAAAGATTTAGCACAAGCATCTAAAGATTTTTCATTGTAAAAATAAGTGAAATTTCTTATATTTATTGACATAACCAGCATTGATTGCAGGTTTGTTTTAGTCAGTAAATTTCATAAAAACACCCTGTGATTGAGTAAGAGAAGCTCAAGATTAGCAATTAAAAAAGCAAAAAAAGCTACAAAACAATACCATTTTGGATTTTAGATTTTGGATTGGAAACCACTTAGTGTATCTAGGTTTTCTCCGTCCATCTGTCGCGTTCATTTTTTCAATTGGTATAAGCATAATTATGCTTTTTTGACATTTATTAATGAAGCAAAATTTATGTCCTAATAGGAGGACTAACTCTAATGGTATCTGATGCGAATTCTGTTTTTGGCAATTCGGTTAATGGTGGTGGTCAGCCTAGCAACCTCAGCGATCCTTTCGCACCTGGAGGCGCTTTTGGCATCCCAACGGCTAAGAGCTTCGATTTTGATAAGTATGGAATTCCAAAAGAAGGTAGCTTCGATCCTGCTAAGTATGGAATTCCAAAAGAAGGCAGCTTCGATCCTGCTAAGTATGGAATTCCAAAAGAAGGCAGCTTCGATCCTTCTAAGTATGGAATTCCAAAAGAAGGCAGCTTTAGTTTGGGTAGCTCTAGCATCCCAACGACTGGCAGCTTCAATTCCGCTAGTTATGGAATTCCCCAAGAAGGCAGCTTCGACTTTACTAAGTATGGAATTCCACAAGGAGGCAATATACCACCAATTTCTGGTACTGGTAGCGGCGGTTTCCCAATTGCTTAGTGCCAGCATAACTTTAAGGGCGAATTGAAGTTAGAATTTATCCCAAAATTCTGGGTTTATCTACCTTCTAATTAGGCAATGTGCGATCGCTAAATAAAAATCCCACATTAGGGACTGACAAATAAAAAAATGTTCCAAAACTGACGCAAAACTCTCTCTATTTGTTCTCTCTGCGTTCTCTGTGCGGCAGTCCCTCATGGGGGAAACCCCCAAGACCGCGCTGCTTTGTCTCTGTGGTTCGTTTATTGGAATAATTTATTTCTTGGAAGTCCCTTAGCACAATTGGGATGCTAAGGGACAAGGGGACAAAAGGACTTGAGTGTAAACTAGAACTTACAACAAGTCTTTCCCCTTATCCCCAATTCTCAAGAGTCCTCAAGTCCTGTTTCCCAATGACTAATGACTAATGACTAATAGACATCTCCGGAAATTAAATATCTGCAAAATGAAATCCTTGTAGAGACGCGAAATTTCGCGTCTCTACATTCATTGTCGGAGATGTCTAATGACTAATGACTAATGACTCTTGCCTTTTTTATCGTTATCCAGCCGATGAGAATAAGTAGCGCACCAAATGCAAGAAATCCTAGATCCCAAACTAACTCATTTGGGCCTGGTTTGACATGATGGACACCGAGAATTTGATGGTCTATTAAACCTTCAACTAAGTCGAACAACCCAGTACCAATCAATATTGACCCAATAAAGGTCTGTGATGACCAAGGAACATCATTACGCCCTCCGGCACGCCATAGCAACACAAGTCCTACCACAGTGAATACCCAATCTAAGGTATGAAATAACCCATCCCATACCATATTTAAATCTATATTCGCCGTGTTTGTCAGAGGTCGAATGTTACTGAGCATGTGATGCCACTGGAGGATCTGATGCAGTAAAATTCCATCTATAAAGCCTCCAAGACCCACACCAAGAAAAATTCCAGCAGTGATTAGTGGTGCGCGTCGGTTGAGGGTTTCACTTTTCGCCTCCATTGTCAACCTCATAGATAGGCTTTATCACCAAAGTACAACTCTTTTAGGGAAAAAATCTTCTATCTTGAGGCAAGTACGATCGGTGAACTTTAATTAATTTTCAGATTTAATCTGCATACCCGCTTTCACTGGGTCGAAATCTTGGGGAAAATGGGTGCTGCGATCGTAGTCTGCTTTTTCCAGGTTCGCTCCTTTGAGATCGGCTTGGCGAAGATTCGTTGACATCAACAATGCTCCCCTGAGATTAGCATCCTTGAGATTAGCTTGACCCAGATCGGCAAAACTCAAATCAGTTCCCCTCAAATTTGCGCCACTAAGGTTAGCTTCACTCAAGTCAGCATAACTCAAGTCAGAACCTTTCAAGTTAATACCTTGCAAATCAGCATTACCAAGTTCTGCTTTACTAAATTCCCGTTTTCCTGCTGCATAACTCTCCACAAGAGTAGCGGCACTATTTATAGGCTGTTGAGAATTGGCTTCAGGCATATAACAGCATCACAGGTTATTACTTTCATAACTAAGCATGAAAACTTTCCTACTTCATCCTTTCTAAATGTAATACATGAGTTCTTTTTGCTTTCGCATTGATCTTCGTTCGCAAAGGTCTTGCAGTGTATATTTTTCTAAAACTGAGTTAGCAGCCTGACGTGCTTCTTGCCAGACTTCTTGAATTAGCTCACCTTCTACTGTGTTGGGAGTCGGTTCAGGATTAGAGACAACGATATCTGATCCTTCCATACAACTAAAAGCATCTAACACTGTAATCTTTCCGGGATCTCGTGCCAGAACATAGCCACCTTTGGCTCCGCGTATACTCTTAATTAAACCTCCGCGCCTTAATGTGGCCAGAAGTTGTTCCAAATAGCGGTTCGGTATGTCTTGTAATGCCGCTATCTCTCGAATTTGCAGGGCTTCACCGTTAGGGTAGCAGCTTGCCAACTCTAACAGGGCTAGAAGTGCGTATTCTGATTTGTTAGAGATTACCACAGACTTAATATTTTAACTGACACTTAAATATACAAAGTATTTTAGTTGGTTTCCGTAAGCTACTGTTAAGAAAAACTTTACAATAAACTTATTATCGACCGGCTAACCTTACTTTAAACACCTTTTAGCATAGAAGCAATTATATTTTATTTTGAATTTAATAAATAAAAGTGATTGATTATTTATAAAGTCTTCTAAAGTGGAAATTGACTTAAAAACTGTGTAAGCCGCTATATATTGAAATTTATCGAAAATGGCAGAGTTACGGTAAAGGTAGTTCCCGCACCGATCGCACTTTCGACAAAAATTTCACCGCCATGTAGATCTACAGCCTGTTTGACAATGGACATTCCTAATCCCATTCCTGGGATATTGCTTGCATTACTGCCGCGATGGAAGGGTTGAAAGATGTGTTTAATGTCATCCGGGGGAATGCCTATACCAGAGTCTTGAGTTTGAAATATAGCTCGATCGTTGGCAGTGGTGACAGAAAACTTAACTGTGCTACCAATGGGAGAGTATTTTAGACAATTTGAGAATAAGTTAGTCAAGATTTGCCGGAGTAGTTTCGCGTCTAAGTTAGCTCTTGTAGATTGGCACTGACTCCTAAAAGCGATCGCATGTTGTGAGCGATCGCTCTGTTGTAATTCTTCTAATAGCTCGCGGCAAAATTCCACCAAATTCAGGGGTGTTGGATTAAACTCTAACTTGCCTGTTTCATCTTGACTCAGCATCAATACATCATTCAACAACTGGGTTATATGCATAACTGATGTTTGAATGCGACGTAGGTGGGTTTGTTGTCGCTCGTCGCTCCATAGATGGCGATAATATTCTAGTAATTCCGCAGAAGAGTGGATGGTAGTCAAAGGGGTGCGAAACTCATGGGAGGTGATGGTGAGCAAGCGGGATTTAAGTTCACTAAACTCCCTTTCTTTGGCAAGCGCTTGTCGCATCGCCTGTTCTGCCCATTGCAGCTTGGCTTGGGTTCGCTTGCTTTCGCTAATATCCCGCAATAGCCACCGCAAACCGACTAACTTACCTTGTTGATTACGGACAGCAACCACCTTAACCGCAACAAAAATTGGCGTTTTATTACGTGGTCGCACGTTTACTTCCCACTCTTGCATTTTCCAGTCTGGGATTTCGGCATGATCGCGCAGATAAGTCAGTTTCAAATGAAAAGCAATTATTTCTTTCTGAATCACATAAATCGCTATGGGTTTGCCTAACAAAAAACTTTTGGAAATATTGAGCAGAGTAGTAGCGGCTGAGTTAGCTTCATGAATTACCCCTTTTGCATCAGTCACAAAATAAGCGTCTGGTACTTGCTCAAATAGTTCCTGGTAGCGTTGACTTTGTGCTACCAATAACTGTTGAGACTTGGATAATTGTTCATTCTGCTGTTGTAAATCTTCATTGGCTATTTGCAGTTCTTCCAGAGCTAGGTAAACTTCTTGTAATACTGTGGCAACAAGTTCAATTTTTTCTTGTGTATTTTGTTGTTCACTCTGGCGTTGCAAAAGGGCGACGCGCTTACGCATATTCTCTATCTGTAAGGCTAAATCGTCCAAATTCACCCTCCTACTCCTAATTTGAATATCTAAAACTTGGATTTTATTTTAGATTCCTTATTTAGACGATCTTAGCTTTTGGAGGTTAGGAGTTATTAGTTTTCAATTGGAAGTCCCTGAATGTTTTTCTCTGGCAAGATTGCTTAATTTGGCTCTTAAATCTGCCCATTTGACCCTTTCTAAGCTGGGCAAAACAACATGAGCAGATCCAACTCGTTCAACTGGTCCGAGCCCTACTGCCCATATACCACCGGCTAGGGCCGCCTCAACGCCTGCTGCGGCATCTTCTACAACTACAGATTGCGCTGGTTCAAGTCCTAGCTGCTTGGCTGCGTACAGAAATAGGTCGGGTGCTGGCTTAGACTGCTGTACACTATAACCGTCAGCGATCGCATCTACTTTATCCCCAATGCCCAATCGCTCAATTACTGTCCGGGCATTTTTGCTACCTGAACCAATAGCGATTTTAATCCCAGCTTGTTGCAGTTCATCCAAGAAGGCGATCGCACCTGGTAACAAATCCTTGGGTGTCATGTTTTCGATCGATTCCACATAGTAGCGATTTTTACGCTCCATCATCTCCTCTATTTGTGCCTCCGAATACGGCCTATCTCCAATAATATGTATCAAGGAAGCACGACGGGATACACCGCGCAGTGCTTCATTAGCTTGGTGATTAAAGGGTATACCTTCTTCATCTGCTAGCTTTTGCCAAGCTTGATAATGAAGTTCTGCTGTATCTGTTAGCACACCATCTAAGTCGAAGATGAATCCTTGGATGTTGGGGGCGTGGGGACTGGGGACTGGGGGAGAAGTCTGATGTTTAGAAGCTTCTGAGGGGAAATTTGGGGGATTTTGGGAGAGGGAAAGTTGAAGATATTCTAGTTGACGAGTTATATTTTGACTGACTTGTTCTTTGCGTAGATCGAAGTCGTGCCATTTTCCTTGCCAGTGCAGTTTAAACTTCAGGCGCGTCCAGCCATCGGGCAGATGGGAGTTGGCTACGAGGCCATTTTCGGTTAGTTGAATGCCGCCGAATCCAAAAATTACAGCTTGCCAAACGCCACCAGCAGTAGCGCCGTGGATTCCATCGCTGGTGTTACCTCGATTGTCTTCAAGATCCACCATTAACGCTTGCATAAACACTTTGTAAGCTTCGGTTGATTTGCCCAAATCGGCAGCTAAAACGGCGTGAAGTGCTGGTCCTAACGACGAACCATAGCTAATGTCGGTGCGAGGTGCGTAGTAATCCCAGTTGGTCTGCAATGCTTTTTTGTTGTAGGGAAAATCTGCTGATTCCCGCATTAAATAAAGGAGCATCAAGATATCTGGCTGCTTGATTACTTGATATTGATTGGTTTTTTCAATACCCAAGACGGCTTGCATGGAGCGATCGCGCCCTTGATAAGTAGCTAAGTTGATATCTTCTAATTGGAAAAATCCCTCAAACTGCTCGATTAGTTCTGTTAATGGGTCATGGAGAAACACTATTTTGGCGATGATATCTTGCCAGTGCGTTCGCTCTTGTGGGGTAAGTTTTAGTTTCTCTTCTAGTTCTTTAGCTCGTTCGGGGAACTTATGAGCCAACCAATCATAAACTGCGATCGCTTTCTCTAGATGCCATTGCGCCATCCGGTTTGTAAAGGCGTTATTGTGAACGAGTTCATGGTATTCATCCACTCCAATCACTCCCCGAATTTCATACTGTTGGCGTTCAGAATTGAATTCAACGCGGCTACCCCAGAAGATAGCGGCATCCAAAATAATCTCTGCGCCGCGCTGTTGCATCCACTGATCATCACCAGTAACTTGCCAGTAGTTCCAAGCGGCGTAGGGAATATCTGCATTAATATGAATTTCGCGATCGCGGCACCAAATCCGCACGTCTTCACCATAAAAATCATTTCCCAATGCCCAACGTGGTGTTACTTCATCTCCGGTATCAGCACTTTCCCAGGCAAACATTGCTCCTTTATAGCCGTAATGGGAAGCCTTACGTCTAGCTCCTGGCAAGGTGTGCCAACGGTAACTGAGTAAATTTCGGGCGATCGCTGGTTGGGTAAACAGAAAAAAGGGCAGCATAAAAATTTCTGTATCCCAAAAGATATGACCGCGATAGCCAAATCCAGAAAGAGTTTTAGCCGGAATGCTCACTTTGTCATCATCGCGTGACCCAGCAATCAGCAGCTGGAATAGATTGTAGCGAACAGCAAAAGCAGATGTGCTATCCCCCTCAATCAGGATGTCACTTTGCTGCCACACCTCATCCCATGCCTGCTCATTGGCTTTTAGTAGTGTTGCGTAATCTGCTAGGTGCGCGAGTTTTTCTGTAGCTGCTAAAACTGGTGTCTCAGTCTCCCGCGAGGTAAAAACTGTGACGAGTTTTTCTACCGTTACCGTCTGTTGTGATTTAGCCTGGTAGGTCATACTCAAGGTGGGATAACCAGGTGCGGTACTGACTTGCAAAGATGCTTCAGTGCCTGATATTTTCATAGTTGCGCCCATAGCGAGTTCAATTCGGGAGTGGCGGGTGCGGCGTTGCAACCAGATTCCTTGGTCAGTCTTGCCTTGATCTAGTCCTTCCCAGTGATTAAAACCCTGATTTTCTGGATAGCCGTTGATACTTCCCTGAACTTCGATTAACCCATCAAAATCTACTGGCGTTAAATTGCAGCGTTGCGCCAACACATGCCGATCTGCAAAACTAGCAAAGCGTTCAAAGGTAATATCTATAGTGTTTCCACTGGGAGAGCGCCAACGTAAGTAACGGATCAGAAGTCCGTAGCGTAAATCAAGCTGGCGATCGTAGCGTAATATTTTACCTTGATCGAGACGGAAGCGATCGCCATTTACAATCACTACCAAAGGTAACCAGTCAGGGCAATTTGCCAGTTCAGTGTACACCATCGGCACATCGTCGTAGACACCGTGGATAAAAGTAGCTGGCAATGCCTGAGGATAACCTTCTTCAAAACTGCCTTTTGTTCCCAGGTATCCATTGCCGATTGTAAAGACGGTTTCTTTAGAGTGCAATTGATCGGGGTCAAACTGAGTTTCGATTAAAATCCAATCTGTGTAGATAAAATTGCGAGAACTACCTTTTGTTTGCATAAGTTGGGATTGGGGAATTGGGAATTGAGCATTGAACACTTGTACTGAGGGACTTGTGCCGAACATCTCGACTTCGATCGATGGAACCGAAGCCGAGGTAAGTAGGTCGGCGAGAAAAAATCAAACTATGTAACGAAAAGTAAAATCTCTGTATTTGGCTCGTAGTTGCGCTGTCTTGCGCTTTAGCAAACCACTGATAATTATTTGCGCCGACTTACTTAAGTCGAAGTATTGGGCATTAGTTATTAATTCTTTTCCCTCATCCCCACTTATGTTTTTCCAAAATCTTTTCGGCTCTAGGTTTATAAATTAGATAAAATAAAGCTTCCATATAGCCATCTCTGGCTTCGTTATTTTCTGGAGCAACAAGGTTCCAAAAACTAAATATTTTAGCAAGCTGTAGTAATTGATTACTGTGTAAATGCCAATTATATCTATTATGAATTCGCTGACTCATCAATTCTGAGACTTCGTGCCAATACTCAGGATAAGTATTGCATTGGTTAACAAAACCTAAAATTTTATTTGCTGTACCTTCTAAGTCTGTAGGATTAAGATTAAATTCATTCTCTGGGTTTTCGATAATTTCTAAACAGCCGCCAAATTGAGTAGCAAAAGTTGGCAAGCCGGAAATCATCGCTTCTAAAATAGACCGACCGAAGGATTCAAAGCGGGCAAAATGGACATAAATTCCCTGATAATCTGCAACTACTCGGTAGGTTTCGCCGAGATTACAGCTAGGAATACGCATCCCCACCCAGCGAATTTTGCCATTGAGATGATATCGCTCAATAATGTCGTAGAGTTTTTGAATTTCTTCTGCTTCTTCTGGGTTTTTAGCTTCATTTGGATGTAATTTACTACTGAACAGGATCAGGTTACAACGGTCTTGCAACGCCTGACTTTTACCAAAGCATTCAGCTAAACCAGTGAGATTTTTTACTGAAGTCATGGAAGCAACGGCAAATATTGGTCGCTTATTCGGCTGCTCTAAATAACCAAATATTTGGGGATCTTCGCGGCTAAAGAGGAGGTCGTGAATTTGTGTGCAAAGCTTAATATTTCGGTCTTCTTTTTGGCTATAGGGAAAGAAAATCTTTTCATTTACTCCCGGCGGCACGAAGTTGAATTTAGGATTAAACAAATCAATCCCATCAACCACATGATACAACTGCGGCATCGTAAAGCATTTGTACGACTCGTATTGCCCTATGGTGTCAGGTGTACCGACAATTTCTTGATAGGACGATGTAATGATGAAGTCGGCTGCATTCATGCTAATCAAATCAGCAGTAAATTGTACCGAGAAGTGATATTTATCTTCTAAATCTTGCCAATATAAATTACTAAATAGATATTTAGGTTTTTCCAATGAATGGGCAATGTTACACTGGGTAACTTTCATCCAGCGAGATAAAAGAAAAGCCACTAAGTTACCGTCGCTGTAGTTGCCAACAATAAGATTAGGTTTACCTTGAAATTGAGCTAGTAATTCTTTTTCTGCATCTAGAGCAAACTTTTCTAAATAAGGCCAAATCTCAAATTTAGAAATCCAATTGTTGGTAATTTCGGGATTAAATTCACCAAAAGGAACGCGCAATATCCAAGCATTTTCAGTATCTTGGACTTTTTCTAAACGCAGGTTGCAAAATGTGCCTTCGCAGTTAGGGATTAGCCGCGTGAGAATAATCACATGTGGCTCCATACCCAGTCCGTCAAGACCAGCGAGTTTAATTTGTTCGCGCAGTTCGTTTTCTAAGCTGCGGGCTTGTTCAAGGACGTAGATAACTTGACCGAGTGTTTCATCTCTTCCTATGACATCTTCCTGTCCAACCCAGCCGTGAATAGAAATGAGGACGACGCGAAAAATGGCGGGGACGCGGGCGACAAATGTTTCTAAAATGCCGGGTTGTGGAGAGTAAATGAGTCGGTCGAGGAGTTCTAGGGTTTCACAGACTCGCGCCGCAGTATTACCCCAACCCGGCTCAAAGCCGAGTTCTTGGAGATCGAAGCGGAATTTTTCATAAGGTTCATCAGGCTCAAGCTGATTCAGCAATTTGAGTGCTAGCTTAATTTGTTTGGCTAGGTGAATACCTGAAGGAATGCGATCGCTCAACAGCAGCCGAATCCCGTCGTGTTGCAACCCCTGTAATGCTTTAAATAACATTTCTAGCCAATATTGGGGGTCAGTCAACAATTGATTGCACAGGTAACGGTTGAGGAAAGCTAAACCTTGACCAATATTTCTGGGGTCGTCGATTCTTGGGGAACTT
The DNA here is from genome assembly GCF_036917635.1 of Nostoc sp. GTDB lineage: Bacteria > Cyanobacteriota > Cyanobacteriia > Cyanobacteriales > Nostocaceae > Nostoc. Next base: position 12,558 of record NZ_JBALCW010000089.1, on the reverse strand, counting down.
TCGTAAAACGGGTGGAGGTCGATTTCCAGGATGTGAGGTTGGTAGCGGTTGACTAGGCGATCTCTCACATCTAGCAGCGCTTGAGGCGTCATCAACTCAAATTTATTAAAATCGGCTGTCAGTTTCCAAACTTCCTGACTAGCAATCCTGGGACGAACCACAAACCAGATACTTTCTTCTTCAAAAATTATTTCGTGAGTGTACTGTATCAGTTTGCCAACAGAAGAAGAGTGGTAAAAATAGGCTGGCTTTTGGGATTGATCGCAGTAATCGGCAAAAAAGAGGAAAATTTCATTTCTCAGGAAATAACGCTTACCTGAAGCACTCAACGCATAAATCAACTGATGCAGAGCAGTTTTTTCATCACCGTTGAAAACAGCTTGAACTAGTTCATACATGATGACGAATCCCAGAACTTTAGCTAGGTCACGACCTCATATTTTTCTCCAGTCTCCGGTTTTTTGAGGTACATTCCCCCTTTTATCTTATATAAACATCAAAACCACCGCGTCTAACTCTGGGATGAAACCCACTGTCTTGAGTTTTACCATTGAGTTTTACTCTTTTGACAAGGCTCTAAGTCAGTCGGCGCAAACAATCATCACTTGTTTTTAGTTGCGCTAAAGCGCAAGAGGGCGCAACTACGAGCCAAATACAGAGATTTTACTTTTCGTTACATAGTTTGGTTTTTTATCGCCGACCTACTTAAGTAGAGCATTTGATTAATTTGTAGCGAATTCTTTGCGACCCTCTGCGCCCCTAGAGCCTTTAAACTTTAACTCTCAAATCGCTACGAATTTACCCAAAGCTGTACTAAGCGTTAGCGAGTCATCAAGCGTCTGACTCGCTATCGACGGCGCACCTATGCAGATTTAGGGACTTCCAAGAAATAAATTATTCAAATAAACGAACCACTCCAGACGCAGAGAACACAGAGAGAGGAGAAATAGAAAAAGTTTTTGCGTCAGTTTTGGAACATTTTTTTATTTGTCAGTCCCTTAGTGGCTAAATATGTACATAGGCAGTTGACATTTCTAAAAATTCTCTATTTCCTAGAGACAGCACTGGTAAGTTATTCTCGATTTTCACAAACTAGTCATAACCTGAGCCAATTGATTAGATAAATCAACTACAGAATCCTGGCATTTGTTAAATAAAACGCCAGCTAAAAAATAATAATCGCCAGAATAAAATGCCATGTTGTTTTTTCGGAGTTCTTCTATGTGGTTCTTTACCTTGGGATCGGAGCTATAGTAGCCGAACTGTAAAGGTAATACCATGAAATTTTGAACACAATATCCATTTTGTTTTGCTAGGTTCAGCGTACTTGTTGGATTAGAAAAACTAGATATTAAAACCAACACATTTTCATAACCTAACGACAAAAGATCGTTGGTAACTGTGGCTCCATCTACGCCCCCAAATAAGAGTGGCATATAAATATCATTATCTGGCGCAGGGAGATAGGGCGGATTAGCCACAAGATACTCAGCATCGGGTTGAGAAGAATTAAACAAACATGAATTATGGATTATGTATTTATTAGTGAGATTATATTCATCGATAGTTGAATTTGCGACTTTCCATGCAGAAGTATTTAACTCAAATCCTTGAATTACACCATCAAACTTGTTTTTCAATAAAGAATTAATTACAGGGCTACCATCTCCTGAGCCAAACTCCACAATAGATTCGGAACTATTGCAATTTCTGAACACAAAACTGTCTAAACAATTTGAGTAGAAATTAGATTCTTCAGGACAAAAAAAGATATCTTTCATTTGACTGCACTTCAATGTGTAAGGTATAATCAATGTAAGAGGAGGTTATTTAATACCGTTGTTTAAAGGCAAGAAATAACCGTTTCTTTAGTCAAGAAATCCTCACTAAAGAAATGAGATTCTAGGGAGATTAGCAATAGGATGATTTAGAAATATAAAATTAGAAAGGCCAGAAAAAATCTGCCATTTTTAATTTCTAATTTTTTATATTTCTTAAATGAGTCAAGGGGAGTGTTTTGCTTCACGTATCGATCGCACAACAGCACTAGCGGCGCGATCGCCCATTAGTTTCTCCTGGTCATACCCAAGCAGTAATTCCCAAGCATCATTGGGATATTGTTCTGCCAAAGGCAAAGCCACATCATCCAACATCCAACGCCCGTGACGCTCATCTTCCCGGATGTGCAGTTCCCAATAACCCATCGCCGCCTCTGAGAGTCCCAATCGTTGCGCCGCCGCCAGATAGTTTTTGTAAGCCGCAGGGCCAGCCACCTCAAAATATGTCAAGGCACCACAATAACGGAGGAAATAGCGTTTGCGATCGGTGGTCAGAAAGTTATGATTAGCGCAAGCTAAGACTTCCCAAGGTACTAAATCGAAGTATGCTTCTGGTTGAGTGTTCATGCCAAACTCAGCCAGCATTTGAGCAAAAAATGTAGAGTGCTTGCGGGATAAACGACCATTGCCGTATTCTTCTAGTAATACTCGCACCAGCGTACACTGCATTTCATTAGCAGCACCACCCAATACGTAGCAAAGACGACTACCTTCAACCAAGCCATCAAAGGAGCCGATCGCTAGCAGGTGACGATACCCAGATTCAATCATTTCCTCCCGAATGTAGCGGCTATTGTCGGACAAAAGCGGATCTAAATCGGTAGATGCACGCTCAATTAAAGCGTGTTTTACATCTAATTGTTGCAGTGCAGCCACATCGATTTGTGCCAGTTCCCACTGTTGCCAAGCAGCTTCAATTTGGTCACGACATGAGTACAAGTAAAGCGATCGCTCATTGCTATAGTGCCGCAAATCGTCATACCAAAACAGCTTTAGCCGATTAATTCGATAAAGTATCCGTTGGAGAAAACGGTGAGCCTGTTCATCAGAGCGATCGTTTTTATAGGCAGCGCAAATTGCCCTTGAGAGTGCCTGTTCAAACTCACTAGCTATTGCAGGTTTTACATCTAAACGATCCAAATCCTCCATTGCTAGCAGTTCTATAAATTGTTCCTCAGCACGGTCGTAGTTGGTAATTGTTCCTTCTTCTATTTGCGTACTCTTTTTTGCAGCCCCAGCGTTAGGAAATATAACTAAATTGCTTTGCATGGAATCTTCGGTAGCATTGGAGAAGTGAGAGATTATTTTCACCTCTAATACTTAACTTCCCACACGAGTAGCTTTCTCTACCTCTTTCCCTGGTTATAAAGAAAAATTAATTCTATAAGAACAAAGAGGATTGGGTATTGGGGATTGGTTATTAATTCTGCTCCCCCTGCCCCCTCTGCTCCCCCTGCCCCCCCTGCTCCCCCTGCCCCCCCTGCCCCCTCTGCTTCCCCTGCTCCCTCTGCCCCCTCTGCTTCCCCTGCTCCCTCTGCTCCCCCTGCCCCCCCTGCTCCCCCTGCTCCCCCTGCTCCCCCCTGCCCCCTGCCCCTGCCCCCTACGGCGCCTTATGCTGCTCGATTGCCTTACTTGGCGGAATCTCCTCAAGAGGAATGAGTGCTTCGATTACCGACTTCACAATTGGGGCGGCGACAGTAGAACCATAAGCACTTTCTCCTTTTGGTTCATCCACCAGTGCGAACACTACATACCGAGGAGATTCCACTGGCAAAATAGCCACGAAGCTGGTCATTCTAGCACCCTTGATGTAACCACCATTAGGACTAGCTTTTTGGGCTGTACCAGTTTTACCAGCAATGCGATATCCCGGAATTTGTGCCGCCTTCCCGCTACCTTCATTAACAACAGTTTCCATCATTTCCACAACCTTTTGAGTTGTTGCGGCTGAGAAAATTTGGCGGGGGATGGTGTGAGTAGGTGAATCATGCATTTGCCCTTTACTATCAATCAGCCCCCGAACTACATGGGGTGTGACCAATTTACCGCCATTGGCTAAAGCGCCGTGCATTTGTACCAACTGTATGGGTGTCATGGAAAAGCCTTGTCCAAAGGAAGTAGTAGCTGCTTCAATTGGCGAAGCGATAAATTCTTCTTGACTTTTGAGCCGCCCACCAACTTCAAAAGGTAAATCTGTATCAACTTTTTGTCCTAGCCCCAGGCGTTCTAGCCAGTTGTAATAGATTGAAGGCTTTAAGCGTTGGATAATTTGCACCATGCCAATGTTGCTGGAATATTGCAAAATCTGAGCGATGCTAATTCGCCCATTAGCATTATTCATCGCATTTTTGATGGTGTAATTAGCTACTCGAATAGAACCGGAGTCATTAAACATATCATCTTGTTTGATGACACCATTTTCTAGAGCGATCGCTACATTCAAAGGCTTAAAAGTCGATCCCGGTTCATAAAGATCCGCCACCGTCCAGTTTTTAAATAACGATATATTAGCTTTAGCGTATTCATTAGGGTTATAAGTAGGCTGAGAAACTAGGGCGAGTAAGGAACCATCCAAGGCATCCATCACAATTACCGCCCCACGTTTAGCCTCAAATTTATCCATTTGTTGTTTGAGTGCAACACGGGCAATTCGTTGCAGGCGGCTATCAATAGTCAGTTGCAGTCGCAAATCATCAAAATGCAGAAAACCTTCAGGGGCATGATCCGGCATCAAGTCCCCATTCCCCGACCGACTGAGCCGCACCGTTTGCACAGGACGTTCTAGCAACTTCTCTTGAGAGTATTCCACACCTGCTTGACCACGGCGGTCAAGATTTACATAGCCCACCACATCAGAAACCAAATCGTCTGGCGGGTAATATCGGGAATATTTTTGAAGCCACTCCAAGCCATTTAAGCGTAAAGAGATGATGCGATCGATAGTTTCTTCCGGGAGGGCTGGGGCAAGTATAATTCCGCTTCTTTTGCTTTCAAAAGTTTTTACCAATTCAGCAGTATCTTTTGCCAATATTGGGGCAAGTCGCCCTGCCATATCTTCATTAGACTTATCAAACAGCTTGGGATGAGCGTACAAAGTATATACAGGACGGTCAATCGCCAACAGATTAGTATTGCGATCGACCACTGGGCGACGGGGCATAAAAGGTCGCAAATTCACCATTTGCTGGTTTCGCGCCTGCTCTGTTAACTTTAGCCCCTTGACAATTTGTAGGTTATACAAGTTGATAGCCAACCCCAAACCTGCTGCCATTAATACGCCCCATACTATAAACAGTCGAGACTTGGTATTGGCTCTTTGATCTTGGATATTAGAGGCAAGTGTCCCTAACAATCCTCGTTTAGAACCCTTCTGTCGCCTTTTAAATGCTGGATTCCGAAACTTTCTGTTTGTTTTGCTTGGTGATTTTTGCATTGGGTTTGTCCTTTGTCCTTTGTCATTTGTCCTTTGTGATTAGTCATTTGTCATTTGTCCGTTACGAATAACTAATGACCAATGACTAATGACCAATAACCAATGACCAATAACCAATGACCAATGACTCTTAACCTTAATACCCCAGTGGCGAGAGGGTTTGCTGTTGCGTTTGGGGATTTGGCGTTGTGTTAGAAGATGCTGGCTTAGGATTATGAGATGATTCTGGAGACAAGAAAATCATCCCTTTAGGAGTCGGCGATACCAGCCCTGCTGTTGGTTGTTCTGCTTCCTGGGCAATTTTATTTGTCAGCGTCGCGTTGGTTGTTGTTAGTAACCGCTCATGACGTTGGAGGTTTTGCAGTCTGCTATATGACTTACTCCAAACTTCTTGCGAATATACCGTCCAGCCATAAACAGCAAGTGTTGATGCTACTACCAAGAACGCCAAAACTGTCGAATAACGGTGAAAGGTGTACAAGCGTAGCAACCACAAAGGTGCTGCTCCAGAATTTGGCATTGTGGGAAGGCGAAGAAAACCTACCCCCGGAGTTTTCTGGTTTGCACTTGACTGCTCATTGAGATTTAGCACTTGTTGTCTACCCAACTGTTTCACCGATTTGGGCATAACTACTTCATTTGTAGGAGAAACCGCGAAATTTTTCAAGGAACGCTGTCGTCTTCGAGAGGATGCTGGTGCAGCTTGGGCTGGGGGTGTAGAAGCACTTTGTACTGCTGATTCTATACGTGCAGAACGTCGTCTCCCTAAAGAAAGGATAGAATCTCGCCCGAACCAAGTACCCCTTGTAGAAACAGCAGATTTACGAGTAACTACCATAAATTTTTTTAGATCGGAAATACTGTACTTTAGATTGATTGTCTTAAGTGTCTCTTTTTGCTTAGTTAAAATCGCCTTCTGTGCAATAAGCACACATAACAGACTACACCCTTTTAACTGTTTGATAGATAGCCATAGCAATTACATCCTCTAGATATTGCAAAATTGCAATCAGCGATTAGCAACTGGACAGCTTGCCTTTTAGATATCGCACCTAAAGTATGGCAACGTGGGGCAGCAAGGTGCAATACTCCAGGAAAAATAAATTTTTTGCTATGATACCTCGGTTTGCTAGAAAATTTGGTAATTTCCGTTTTGCTCTTGAGTTAAGAGAAACTAATCAGATGGCTGTATGATACCTAATTCAAAAAAGAATAGCTCAAAGGATTATTTTTTTTTGGATGTAATCTCGTAGCATTTAAAAAAAAGCAATAAATACGGTATCGTATTCAACAGGCGAAAAATTGTTCTAGCCACAATTGGTGAAAGAGGAGTTATGAAAACAAAAATCTTTGGTTTGGCTGTAATCTTAAGTCTGGCTACAATTCTCGGAGCTTGTGAAGGCGGTGGCGGTGGTGATGCTGGTGGCGCTGGTGGTGGTACTGGTACTACTACTAGTCCAGCTGCTACAGGTGAACCAACGGATGCACCTGCTGTTACTCCCGCAACTACACCTGCTGTTACTCCCGCAACTACACCTGCTGTTACTCCCACAACTACTTCTAAAGCTACTCCTAAAGCTACTCCTAAATAGGACATCAATCAGCTTTAGTTTAAATCATGCCCAAAACAACTTAGTAACAACGCTCGTCACCACATAACTTGAATTAATTAGGTTAACGTAAAAACCTGCATTTTTTTTGTTGGTGTATCAGAGCCTAGAGTTTGCTTGAATATCAGCTAAGTAGGGTAGTAAGTAAAGGACACTGGTGATGAGGATTACCTCCTCAACCATGTGTCCGCCTAAAATCCTCGCCTGAGCAAAGAGGCAGGGGGCAGTTATTGCTGGGGAGAAAAATGCTGGAATTGGACAGTATACAGTATATAGAGGATTTCAAGCAGCTAGATTTATTTATGCTCAATGTTAAATATTTCTTTCGAGCCTCAAGTGCCACAAGAAATAATGCGTCTGTATTTCAGCAGCCCTAAATTTATTTATCGGGTTTTCCTCCAAGCTTTGTGTCGCCTGTCCCCTTTTCTCTTTTGTGACTGAACCTTATTTCAAGTCAAAGGGAGTTTAATTGTGTAAATTTAAGCCATCTTGTAGACAAAGTAGTACCCTGGTTTAGTGTTTGGAATGGCTTAGACCATTGAGTTTTTAGAGGGTAAAACAATTCATAGCGATCGCTGGCAATTGGTCTTGGGCATTCCCTGTAGTCGATTCCGTATCAGAAAAGACCTGGTGATGTGCCAAGATATTGCCAGATTTTTTTATTAGGAAAATTTTTAACTTTGGGAATGGGATGTAAAAAAACAGATGTTCATCCTGCGTTGTGAACGCAGTTCAGGAAATGGGGAGAGTTAAAGCGATAAAGGCAATAAAATTACTGAGCTTAATTGTGATTAGTGGAACCTTTTTGGTGTTAAGTAGCTCTTGGCGATCGCCTGTAATAGCATTACCGCCACCAGAGGATACACCAGAAGAAATATTACGCACTAAAATTATCATAGAAGCGCGATCGCCTATTGATGGAAGATCCCTAACAGCTGCCGAATATATTCAATTACAAGCGCAGCTGCAACTTGCCCCGCCCCCAAAACTAGACCCCAAAATTCGCCAACAGATTTTCTTGCTTCGGATACGTAAAACCTTACTCCAGTTTTTCCCCTTTTTAAATTTTTGATAAATTCGTCATTAGTGATTAGTCATTAGTGATTAGTCATTCATCCTCTGCCCATTCCCCATTCTGATGTAGGATAACGGTGGCGACAAAATTGCAAATAAATGTAAAGAATATATATAGATATTAAAAAAGTAGATTTAGTCAATCACGTTATATCACTTAGGTAGCTTCATGTCCATGACCACGATCGCCCCTGAACAGGTTAACAGCATCGTTTGGAATCAGCATAACGATCCCTTTGAAATACTAGGTTCTCATCCCATAGAACAAAACGGCAAAACCGTCTGGGCTGTGCGGGCTTATCTACCAAATGCAAGTGCAGCATGGGTGGTTCTTCCTGAACAACGCAAGGAATACCCAATGCAAGCAGTGCATCATCCCAACTTTTTTGAATGCACGATTGACACTCCAGAACTAGCAAACTACCAATTACGGATTAAAGAAGGAGAACATGAGCGTGTCACCTATGACCCTTACGCCTTCCGTTCTCCCAACTTGACAGACTTTGACTTGCATTTATTTAGTGAAGGCAATCATCACCGGATATACGAAAAACTAGGAGCGCACCCCACGGTAATAGGCGGCGTTAAAGGCGTTTATTTTGCAGTTTGGGCGCCCAATGCTCGCAACGTTTCATTGCTGGGAGACTTTAACTTCTGGGATGGGCGTAAACACCAGATGCGTAAAGGATCTACCGGGGTTTGGGAATTGTTTATACCTGAAATCGGTGTGGGAGAGCATTACAAATATGAAATCAAAAATTTTGAAGGACACATTTACGAAAAATCCGATCCCTACGGTTTTCACCAAGAACCCCGCCCGAAAACAGCATCCATTGTCACTGATTTAGATGCTTACAGTTGGAATGACGAAAGCTGGATGGAAAAGCGGCGTCGCACTGAACCGCTCACTCAGCCAGTTTCAGTCTACGAAGTGCATTTAGGCTCTTGGTTACACGCTTCGAGTGCTGAACCTGCTAAACTGCCAAATGGTGAAACGGAACCTGTAGTTATTGTTTCCGAACTGAAACCGGGCGCACGGTTCCTTACCTACCGGGAACTAGCCGACCGACTCATTCCTTATGTCAAAGAATTAGGATATACCCATCTAGAATTGCTGCCCATTGCGGAGCATCCCTTTGATGGCTCCTGGGGTTATCAAGTAACTGGGTACTATGCCCCCACCTCACGTTTTGGCAGCCCCGAAGATTTCATGTATTTTATTGACAAATGTCACCAAAATGATGTAGGGGTAATTGTCGATTGGGTTCCTGGTCACTTTCCCAAAGATGGACATGGTTTAGCTTTCTTTGATGGTAGCCACTTATACGAACACTCTGACCCCCGCAAGGGCGAACACAAAGGATGGGGTACTTTGGTGTTCAACTACGGTCGCCATGAAGTTAGTAATTTCTTAGCAGCAAATGCCCTCTTTTGGTTTGATAAATACCACATTGATGGGATTCGTGTTGATGCTGTTGCCTCGATGCTCTATAACGATTATTGCCGCGAACCAGGAGAATGGTTGACCAATCAGTACGGTGGCAGAGAAAACCTAGAAGCAGCAGATTTTCTGCGTCAGGTAAATCACATTATCTTTAGCTATTTCCCCGGTATTCTCTCAATTGCTGAAGAATCTACTTCTTGGCCAATGGTATCTTGGCCCACCTACACAGGCGGACTTGGTTTTAACTTGAAGTGGGATATGGGCTGGATGCACGATATGCTGGATTACTTCAGCATGGACCCTTGGTTCCGCCAGTTCCACCAAAACAATATCACCTTTAGTATGTGGTACAACCACAGCGAGAACTTCATGCTGGCCCTGTCTCACGATGAAGTGGTACATGGCAAGAAGAATATCATCGGCAAAATGCCGGGGGATACATGGCAGAAGTTAGCTAATGTGCGTTGTTTATTTAGCTATATGTTTGCTCACCCAGGCAAGAAAACCATGTTTATGAGCATGGAGTTTGGGCAGTGGAGTGAGTGGAATGATTGGACAGATTTGGAGTGGCATTTATTGCAGCATGAAGGCCACCAACAGTTAAAAACGTTTTTCCGGGAATTGAACCATCTCTACCGTTCTGAACCAGTTTTGTACACCCAGGATTTTGCCCAAGCTGGGTTTGAGTGGATTGACTGTAGCGACAACCGCCATAGTGTAGTTTCTTTTATGCGTCGTGACAAGGATTCTGATGATTTTGCGATCGTCGTTTGCAATTTTACACCACAACCCCATTCTCACTACCGCATCGGTGTACCGCAAAAGGGATTTTATACTGAGTTGTTCAATAGCGATGCGCGTCAGTATGGCGGCAGCAATATGGGCAACTTAGGTGGTAAGTGGACGGATGATTGGTCTTTGCACAGTCATCCTTATTCGCTGGATTTGTGTTTACCACCTTTGGGTGTGTTGATTCTGAAGTTGGATAAGAAAAAGACTGCTGAGGCATTGCAATAACAATTAAGGGTGGGCATCTAGCCCGCCCATAACCAAGGGGAAAGAAGATTGCATTTATTTGTTGGTAATGCCCAAAGATTCGTTCACGAGTATTAGTTTATCAAGAGCGGAAAGTTTTTGCAGCTTTGCCTTTACTAATAGCCTTAAAGCGATCGCTCAAGTAAATCTGACGCTTCGTTGCTAACCCGCCTGGGAATAAATTCCGAGGCTAATAGCTAAAGTCCTCTTAAGAGGACTAAATATAGGATTTTAAGCATCGACATCGCTTAAACTTTGTCAAAGGGAAGATTTCAGTCCACTTGAGTGGACTTAAGCTATTAGCCCAGAACTTAAGTTCTGGGCCGGGTTCTACAAGTTAACCCCATCCAAAAAGAACCGACTGTTACTTGGGAAGCACTTCCAGCCGACTTCATTTTACCTGATGATCCACTAGAAAATATTCAACAACCCGCGATCGCTGCTGTCCTTACCGATGCTTAACCCGCACTTCGACAAGCTCAACGACCATTGTAGACATCGCATAACCTCAAGCAATGCTGGGAATAATAATTTTGGGACATCTGCACCAAAATTATATGAAACAGCAAAAAAATCAGTTTACTCATCTGACTGCGATCGAAAGAAGTTATTTGTCATTTCCGGCACAGTTTTTATTAAATCAAAACCTTCTCCAAGGCAAAATATTAGACTTTGGTTGTGGCTTTGGTAATGATGTTAAAATCTTGCGCCAAAAGGGTTGTGATATCACAGGCTATGACCCTTATTATTTTCCAGAATATCCTGAACATAAATTTGATACAATAATTTGCTTTTATGTTTTAAATGTTTTATTCACCGAAGAACAAACTAATGTTCTTATGGAAATATCACACTTATTAAAACCAGGAGGTAAAGCTTATTATGCTGTAAGAAGGGATATCAAAAAAGAAGGTTTTCGAGAACATTATGTCCATAAAAAACCTACCTATCAGTGTATTGTCAAACTTCCCTTTACTTCAGTTTGTTTAGATGAACATCGGGAAGTATATCAGTATATTCATTATAATCATCAGCGAAATTCATCTAATTATTGTATATTCTGTAATCCTCAGAAAACTCTCAAACTATTAACTGAATCAGCAACCGCTTATGCTATTTTTGATGGTTATCCTATAAGTAAAGGACATATTTTAGTTATTCCCAAACGTCATGTTAGCAGTTATTTGGAATTACCAGTTAAAGAGCAATCTGCTTGCTGGTTTATGGTGAATAAAGTACAAAAAATTCTCCAGTCAGAATTTGAACCTGATGGCTTTAATATAGGAATGAATATCAATCGAGCCGCAGGTCAAAATATTATGCACGCCAGTATTCATATCATCCCTCGTTATAAAGGTGATACTGTTGGTGCTAAAAGTGGAATCAGGAACGTTATTCCTAAAAAGCAATAGTTTTTCGGTCTTGTTGAAAAGATGGCAAAATATTTCAGTTAACCTAGATTATCTGGATCTATTCCCAGCGCTCTTAATTGTTCTGCTAATTGTTGCACCTTTTGTTCTGCTTGTTGAGCGCGTTGTGCTTCTTGTTGAGCGCGTTGTGTCTCTTGTTGAGCGCGTTGTGTTTCTTGCTGGGCGCGTTGTGTCTCTTGTTGAGCGCGTTGTGTCTCTTGTTGAGCGCGTTGTATCTCTTGTTTTATTTGTTCTGCCGGCGTGAGATACCGTTGTCCTTGCTGATCATACCAATACATCCATTCCCGCGTTACACCGCTATAATTTCCCCTTTCGCAACCAATTCCTAAGCCAATTTCTGGTAGCCAAACGGGGTTTCCCTCTTGCAATTCATACTTACCATTAACTAATTTATGTACTTCTAGATGCGGTTTGCGGCGGCGACGAGATGAATAAATTACATAATAAAGTACACCCAAAGCCTCATATTCAGCCAATTTAGTAGTGTATTCCTTGCGATAATTTTGGGAAACTACTTCTAGGACGAAAATCGGTACAACATTTTCATCCCACAGCACATAACTGGGACGCAATTCTTCATCATAAAACCGCTCTACGCCCAGGGCGAACGCATCTTATTTACTAATAAAAACTAAGAAAGATTTCAAAATGACATAAAAAATTGTAGAAATTAAGTGAATGATAAACAAAGTAA
>NZ_JBALCW010000088.1:0-138438 GCF_036917635.1 Nostoc sp. | reverse complement strand
AGCTTTTGTAAGATCAGCACCACTCAGGTTAGCATTAGTGAGGTTAGATCCTGTCAGGTTAGCTTTTGTAAGATCAGCACCACTCAGGTTAGCATTAGTGAGGTTAGATCCTGTCAGGTTAGCTTTTGTAAGATCAGCACCACTCAGGTTAGCATCAGTGAGGTTAGCTGTTATAAGATCAGCACCACTCAGGTTAGCATTAGTGAGGTTAGCTCCTGTCAGGTTAACATTGCTCAAATTTGCAAACATTAAATCAACATGACTAAGATTAGCATTTGTCAAGTTTCCACCACTAAAGTTTGCGGATTTTAAATTATCTCCACTAAGATCCTCACCACTTAAGTCTGTACCTATATAATCCTCAGCTAAATTAAGTCCAGCTAGCTTCGCCAATTCCGAAAGCTTTGCATCTGGCTGATTATCGATTACTTTAAAAAATTCAGCAACTTTTTCAGCAGATATTGGCTGATTCATATATTAATGACTACTCTACTTACATACTTTTTTAGTTTATCTTGATCTTTAAGATAGTTCAATAAAAGTGCAGTTTTACTTTCTTTTTGTTTTTTATTTTTGCTACCATTTGACTCTAGAAGTTCTATGTAATTTCTATTAATACTGATTTTAAATAATGCTTCTAACTCCAAAACATTAGTTGTTTCTATCAATCCTATAAATTGCTCTTTCAGTTCTCCATGTAAAACGCTTGATTCTGTTACATTATCCTCAATTTTTGTGTAGTTACTTAATGTAAACTCCCATTCAGGAGCTTCGGGCAAACCTCTATGTATCCCTCTCCAATTGTATTTTTTATTATCGAAAGAATAACGTTTACTTGGATTCATCATTCCATTTGTTAATCTAAAGTGTAAATGACCTCTTTTAATACCAAATATTATATTTTCAGTTTTTCCAAAACGTGATACAACTTGTACTTCATTTGTCGTAAATGTAATACTCAACTTAACACAAAAATTTTGTAATAAGTTAAAGTTTTGATAAAGCTGTACCTCCAAAGTAACTAAATTATCAATATATTCACGAAAATTGGTTTTTGATGCAATTGTTGACGCACAATTTTGGCTCATCAGCTGAACGTCTTCTAATTCCAATGAGCCTTCTGAGGGTGGTGCTGCCTTCCTATTAAATACAATAATTTGTTTTTAAGGTTTTCCAGTCTGTTATTATTCCCTGCCCAGTCTAATATCTTGCCTCGCCTCTGAAAAATGGTAAGAGTATCTGGAGGGCGATGCTCCTGTGGCATATCTATAAGAGTCATGATGTGTTGAATCTGATCCTGTGGGTTTAGTTGATCAAATAAATCAAGGATTTCTATATCTATTGGCTCATTTGTAGTTAGATTAGCGTTAAAAATCATTTTGCAACGCCGAGCTTGGAACTTTTCATCATGCTTCCCTAATACAGTTTCTTCAGGGTCATATTTTTGCTTTAGCTCAGCTGCATAGAACTGTTTCTTTAGGTCGATAACCGCTATTACAAGTGGTATCTATACAAAGCTACAAGTGTACAGAACAGGATTCCAGATTGATATTAGCAATATTAGTAAATTTATGATAGTAGTTAAGCAGAAGAAAATATATACTGTTTAGCCAAATGTTTACTTTCTTCTAACTCAGCATTGATCCCAGCGTTTAGGAATGATTATTGATTTTTGAAAAAATAGAAATATACGTTTACAGTTTTTTTACTCTGACAGCATTTTAGCCCACCTTCGGCAGGTGCGATCGTAAATGCTGTATTTTTGAAAATGATGTAAATGCTTGATTTTGTTTTGTAAGGATGACAGCTTTACCATTAAATATCAGGGTAGAGGATATTGACCAGTGCGGCATAGTAGAAGGTATATGTGATGAGATGGGACTAGTAACCCAAGTTGCTAGTTATCAAAAAGCGCCTTTTCTTAAGTACAAAATTTATTTTTTTTGTATTTAACAGTACTTAAAACCTGGCTTTTGGTATCTTGATGATAGCGTTTATGCGTAACGCACCCTAGTAAAATTGCTGTAGAGAGGCGATTAATCGCCTCTCTACTTCTAACTCAGCACTATTTAGGCCATGACCATGCCACCATCGACGTTAAATACTTGTCCGGTAATGTAGGTGGCGGCGGGGTCGGCGGCGAGGAAACGCACCATTCCGGCGACTTCTTCGGGCTGACCGAAGCGACCGAGTGGGATGTATTTGAGAATTTCTTCGGGGTTGTTGAGATCGCTGGTCATGTCGGTGGCGATGAATCCAGGGGCAACGGCGTTAACGGTGATCCCACGAGTTGCTAGTTCTTTGGCAACGCTTTTGGTGAAGCCGATTACACCTGCTTTGGCGGCGCTGTAGTTTGATTGACCTGGGTTGCCCATTTGCCCGGCGACGGAGCTAATGTTGATAATCCGCCCCGATCGCTGCTTCAACATAATTTTACTGACGGCGCGTGTACAGAAGAAAACACCAGTTAAGTTAAGGTCTATGACAGCTTGCCAATCTTCAGGCTTCAAACGCAAAAGCAGTGTGTCGCGGGTAATACCTGCGTTGTTAACCAAGATATCCACACGCTTAAATTTTTCCATGACGGTGTTAATCAGTGCGTCTACTTGATCGCCTTTAGATACATCTGCTTGGATAGCGATCGCTTGACCTCCCGCTTCTATAATTTCTGTAACAACTGCCTCAGCAGCTGCACTAGAATTGGCATAATTGACCACTGCGATCGCTCCTTGTCTAGCTAATTCAATTGCGATCGCTCGTCCAATTCCTCGTGATGCACCTGTGACAATTGCAACTTTATCTTGTAATAGTGTCATTTAATCTTCCTCAATCTTAGAAATACCGCGCTAATTATCTTATGGTGATTTAGGGGACATCTGAATATTGTCTGAATATGGAATCACGCTTTTCGAGTTGAGAGCGAGTTTTTTCAGAAATCAAATTATATTTCTATACACACAAACAAGAATAATATACGAATTTTATTATAATTATTTAAGATTTTTTGCTGGCAAATCATTCTATCTTGATTAATTTAATCCTTTCTCAACAAAAACCCATGAACCTATACCGCTTTTATTTTCAAAGAATTACTATTAAAACAAACAATTGAAAATCGGTGTGTATCATAATGGCAACTAAAAAGCAATTTAATAGCTTTGAAGAGATGCTGTCTGCTTCTGATGTACCTGTATTAGTAGATTTTTACGCTGACTGGTGTGGCCCATGCCAAATGATGGTGCCAATTTTAGAGCAAGTCAATGCCCAACTTAAGGATCGCCTACGGATTGTCAAAATCGACACGGAAAAATACACAGATTTAGCCAGTCAGTATAAAATTTCCGCTCTACCAACCTTAGTACTATTTAAGCAGGGTGAGCCTGTGGATCGGATAGAGGGAGTGATGCAAGCACCGCAGTTGGTGCAATATCTACAAACAAAGGTTTAAGCTAACACTTGAAATTTGGATTTTAGCTCCCAGAGGCGCGGAATATCGCGTCTTTTTTAGTCGGATAGCACAGCTAGCTGTTGCCCTATAAATCACCGTGTAAAATATTAAGTAAATATTAAGCATTTCTATTTGTATGTCTAGAGAAAGTAGTTTATAAATTGAGATGGCTATATTGTATAGATATAACAAAGTATCTTGACAACTAAAGCAATTTATGAATAGTAAGCAGGAAAGACCTGACAAATCTTATATTTGGGTAAATATTGATTTTGATAAAGTTCAAAATAGAATAAATGCCGTGACTTATCAGATTGAGCGGGTTATACAAAAGCACCAACTTTCAAATCAAACTGCTAAATCAGGCAAAAGAAATAATTAAGTTATTTGTAGAGCGATGTATATGATGAGGTACACCTATACAGTTTATTTTTGGTCTAGCGTAGGCGTATCCCAAGGTAGGCATCGTACCAGTTCTGAATAGCAGATTTTAGGCAAAGCAACTATATCTCAGTTTTGTAAATGTACCCTAAATCGACCACCTTAGTCCCCCCGATACTTTGAGGGGAAACAATATTTATGCTCCCTCTCCTTAGTAAGGAGAGGGTTGGGGTGAGGTTTAAAGAGCTTTCTACGAAAGTAAGATGCTCCCCAATACTGCTCGGTTTAAGGATTTTTCGATAGTGTTTTAGACCTGTAGAGACGCAAAATTTCGCGTCTCTACACAAGGTTTTTAGTCTTATCCGAGCAGTATTGAGATGCTCCCTCAAAATCCCAATTTCTTAAAAGGTAAAAGTAGTCCGAAGTACACCTACAGTTGTAGTGTCATTGTTGCTGTTACCTTCTGGGTTAAAGAGAATAAACGCACCAGGGGTAATGCTGATATTATCGCTAACTTGAAAGCGGTAATAGCCTTCTAAATGGTAAGGAGTTGCCCGATTCTCGCCTGTGGGGGTAAGTTGAGCAGAACCACCAGTATCACTACGGAAAAGCGGCTGACCAAAAATAATTCCCGCTGTGTTCCCTGACTTGAATACATCTCTGAAGTGAATTCCCGCCATCCAACTTGTAAAGGTGGTGGAAGCATTCACGCTATTTGAAGCAGCATCAACAAATAGTGCTGCACCGTAGCCAGATAAGGCTATCTTGGGAGACAATCGCCATGTTAGCGTACCCCCAACAGAGTTGAGTGTGAGTGGTGTTCCAGCTCCAACCCCTGCTAAAGCACCGATATCACTACTAACTAATCCTGTACCCAAAATATTGATTTCGTGATAACTGTGGGCATAGTTTAAACCAATATCCAGAGCAGAACTTGGCTTGAAGGTTAACTGTGTGGCAATAATACTACTACCACTAAATAAACCTGCTCCCAAAGGTGTAGTAGAAACTCCTGGTACTGCCTCACTAGCAGATTTTTGGGGTAAATTGGCATTTACACTGCCGTATAAAGCTCTTAAATCCAAATTTGGCGAAATGTTAAAAATAAATCCCGCCGCTGATGCTAAACCAGTACCCGAAGTCCCACCAGAAACCCTTAGCACAGGATTCAAACCGGCAAAACGAGAAATTGATTCTTGTCCTTCACCATAAAAAGGTGTGATTGCTGGGAAAGCATCTGATGTTTCCGCCGCAGTTCCCGCAAACAAGGTTAATTTATTAGCGACGGGAAAGATATACAGCAATTTGTAAAGCTGAACACTGTTTGCGCCAACACCCGACAAAGTATTGACATTTAACCCCGGAAATTGTGGCTCAAAACTGGTACGGGCGCTACTTGCACTTAAAAGCGGCGCAGCTAATCCTAAACTTTGTTGCAGGCTACCCTGTCCATCGGCTCCACCCAAAAAGTTATAAGCTTGCAATCCAGTAATTAATAAATCTTTACCAGTAAAGCTAGTGGTGAGATTTAACCGTACTCTATTGACTAGGATGATGTTCGAGTCGCTGTTATTAGGAGCGCCGCCGCTAGCACCAATACCTGCAATAATTACCTCTCCATTAAGTTTGGTAGTTGTAGAAAACTGATTTGCTTCTAGTTCTGCTGTGCGAGCTTCTACAGCATCTACTCGACCCCGCAATGTTGCCAATTCTGCCCCAAATTCTTCTTGTAGTTTCTGCAATGTGGCTAAATCTTCTTTTTTGACCAAATCAGCAGTTGCGGTTGCAATCAGTTCGTTGATTCGCTCTAAACAAGCATTTAAGCCAGCAGCAAATTCATAGCGAGTCATCGCCCGATTACCGCGATAGGTTCGATTGGGATAACCTGCGATACAACCATAGCGCTCGACTAAAGATTGGAGTGCCTGAAAAGCCCAATCGGTCGGCTGTACATCAGACAATTGGGATACGGATGTTACTTGTGCAAGTTTGTATGAGGATGGAGATGAAGTTGCAGATTGTGGTATTATTGGCTGCCAAAAGTTAACGGCAGAATCTACTTCATCTGGAATTTTTTGCTGTTGATTGACTGAGGGTAATTTTTTTTGGCTCTCATTAGCTATCAGCAATTTACTGGAGATATTTTTTGCTAAATTGCTTTGATGAGAATAATTATTTTCATAGCTGCCATTATCTTGATTAACAACTACCTTTTTATCTGCAATTTCTAAACTAGGAAGGGCTTGCACAGGTGATAAACCGGCAATTAAACATAAAAATCCCATCCCACTAGCAGAAGCTAGTAGATATTTTGTCATCATAACTCCCAACACCTATAAAATAGTGAAAAAATTAATTGCGATTTTAAAATTGATTGATAAGTAAATTTAAAGTAGATTTAGCAAGAGAATCTTGTTAACTTTAAATTTTTATTTCAGGATTTTTTCTGAGTTGACTTACCAGAACATCAGCTTGTATCGCAAGTATTAAATTATAGTAAATACTATTTTGGGAAAGAATTAACAACAAAGGATATTGGGAGTTCTTATAATTACTATTGGCAAAATAATAATTATATCAGTCTGATTTTGTGATAACGAATATAGGTATTGAGCCGCGAATCTCGGCTCAATACCTATCGAAGAATAATTTACTCAAAAAAAATCAAGAGACTGCGATCGCTAAAATCAAGAAGAAAACGGTGCAAATAATTTCTCTTGCCGTTGTAGGCCACTGTAGACATTACAGCACTCTATTATATCACATTTTAGCCAAATAAACAATATCTTACAGTAAGTAATATTTTTAACAAAACATTTGTAACTACCCTTGCAGTTTATTTACTCACCGCCTGCTATTCTGATAGTTACTTCGGTCTGTCATAGCAGATAGATTATCCTCAATAATGTTTTATTTATTAGCGCTCATATACCATCGTGGTAATGTGGGTGCTTTTACTTTATCGCTCATAGCAAAAATCTGGTTTAATTTTGAGGCGATGTCTGGTGTCTGGTACACTAAGCTGACACTGAAGCTTTAACTTGACCAAAACGGCGATCGCGTCTTTGGTAGCTCAACAAAGCCTGATGAAATTGGGTTTCCAAGGACGCGGTTGAGGATTGGCAAACTGTATCGGTAAATCTTGCAAGCGATTGTGTAGTTTTTCGACTGCAATATATCTGTCTATGAGGGAACGAATGCGATGTTGTGTTTGCAGGTAGTTAGGACTGGGATAGCTTTGACCTGCTAAGTCTTCTGTGAGTGGCTTGAGAGTATTAAGAATTTTTTTCTACTTGATTTTTTATGTCTATACCCAATAGCCTAAGCGATCGCACTTTGTTTTGTCAGTCGGCTGAAGTCGGCAGTTTTATGTGATAGGGTTGCAAAAGTTGGGGAAAAAGTAGTACTAAAATCTACCAGTCTTATTCAAGCTTATGAATTACTTGTTTTAACTTGGAAAATTACCTTCTGAGTGTTGTCGAGCAATTTCTTTTAAATAGCTTATCAACGGTGCCCAAGCACCTCCATCTGGGACAAGAGTATCGAATAGCTCAGAACCCTGCTTCAGTTCTACAATATATGACCACTTTAATAACTGCCTGGGTTTGCCTTTCTTTTTTCTTGTGATAATTTCTTCATAGGCTAGGCTTGCCCAGTACCTCATCCCACTCTCAGCAATAAGTATTTGATACTTTTTATTCCCCAGGCAAAAAATTTCTTCATACACGGCATTTTCAATCAACCTTAAAATAACAAATGTGACTGGCAAAATAACAATTTAGGTTATCGACATACAGCAGATTGCGGGTTTATTTTTATTATTTTAAAGAATAAAAAAATTACGAATTACCTCACTGCTCAACTCTCTGGCAATTCCCCAAATTGTTGACGATAACGCTCTAGTTGTTTTTGCACTAACTCCAGTTGTTCTTCTGACGTTTGATAGCGCTTTCCTTGTCGGTCGTACCAATACAAAACCTGACGCTGGATATTACCAGATATGTATTGCGATCGCCCGATTCCCAAACCAATTTCTGGCATCCAAAAGGGTTCGCCAATTTGCAATTGATAGCTACCATCTACTAAGCGATAAACTTCAAAAGGTTGGTGACGGTCTCTTTGCCAATACTCTGGATTATAGATAATGTAGTACAGTACCGCTAACTTGGCATAAGTATTTAATTTCTTATCGTATTCTCCACCCGGAGTTAAGGAGACAATTTCTAAAGCCAAGATAGGCACTATGTTATTTTCTTCCCAAACAACATAGCTTTTACGAGATTTATCTGCCTTGCGGCGTTCTACACCTAAGCTCAAAAATCCATCTGGTACAATTGGCACAAGTGGACTAACCCCTGTGGTATGGTAAACCCCCATATCCACACTAAAAAACCAGTCATTACGGTTTGCCCAAATATATTGCAGCAAAAAGAGAAGCAGGTTAGGAATAAAGTTCTGATCTTCGTTATCCACAGGGGTATCGTCCGAACAAGGAAGTTCAGCACTGCTAGGCAATTGACGCTGGTCTGATTTCACCATAAGTAATGATGGTGCTAATGTTACCTAATGATTTTTATTCTAGACGATTCGACGCGGGCGATATACTCTAGATAAACGTTCCAAGTTAGTGGCGATGAAGAATTTTGATATTCAGCTAGATGAAGAATATGCTCAAAAGCTTGCCTATATTCAACAGGAAGCTGACCAAGATACAGTAGAGGCAATTAAGTCTTCGATTGAACTACGCTATCAACAACTTCAGCAACAAAAAACAGATCCGTTAGCGAAACTCAAGCAAAGTAAATTTATCGGCTGTTTCAAAGGAGAAGCTGACTTGGCTGCTAATTCCGAAGCCATTGTGCGATCGCTAATGCAAGAAAACTATGATCGTAGTTGATACTGGCTTTTTCGTGGCACTTGGGAACCAAAACGATCAATACCATCAATTAGCAGTACAAGTTCTAAATACTCTCAATGAACCACTAGTTACTACTTATCCTGTCATTACCGAAACTTGTTACCTTCTTGCCAGAGGAGGTGGTAATAATGCTCAATGTAGTTTTTTGAGAGACGTTGCACAGGAAGCATTTGAGGTATTCGACTTACGAAGTCGCCATGTTGTACGCATGGTTGAACTTATGGAAAAATATGCAGATTTACCAATGGATATGGCAGATGCTTCTTTGGTTGTTCTAGCAGAACATCTGGGACATGGACGAATTTTGACGCTCGATCGACGAGACTTCAACACTTACCGTTGGAATAACAGTAATCCCTTCAAGAACTTGCTGCTGAATTTTGAATAAAGTTTGCAAAAGTCGGGAAAAAAGTCGGATTTACAGAATCTTATCCGAAAACTCTAGCAATATAACTGTAGAGTAATTTATAGTTGTCCCTAAAATCTGAACTACCCTTGTCGTTACACAATGGACGCTGAAGCAGCATTAGCATGGTTAGATGCCATAATTCCCCCTCAGACTGGGGAACAGTTGAGGGATTTGCAAAAAGTGATTCTTGTGCAAGTTTGGTTGGGTAGAAAATACTTGGATATCGCTCATTCTTACGGTTGTACGGAAGGACACGCCAAGGATGCTGGTTCTCAGTTATGGGACTTCCAGGAAATAAATTATCCAATCTTGTGGGGTGGGCAACTTGCCCGCCTTTGACTATGGGCGGGCGAGACGCCCACCCCACAATAAATAGTTGTATATTTTTTTATTTGGAAGTCCCTATGGAAGCTGCTTTCTAAAGTATTGCGAGAAAAGATTACCAAAAGTAATTGTCGCGCTACTTTGGAACGAGTTCTGAGAAAAACTACTGCGATATCCAGTTTGATTGATTACTCGCGATCGCCACATCCCACCCCAAAATTAGAGGATACCAATTTTATTGGACGAACAGAAGCGATCGCTCATCTGAATACTTTGGTAAATCAGGGATAGAAAGTGATTGTTATTCAAGGTGAGGGAGGCTTAGGCAAAACCACTCTAGCGCAGCAATATCTGCATCAGGGGTTTGAGTTGGTTTTAGAATCAAGTCCTCAGCTAAACTAGAGACTAAATAGGTCGGCGTAAATCATTATCATTGGAATAAGGCAGTTCTTGCAAAGGGCAGGAAGTAGGGGGAAAAAGAGTTTAAGCCTTGTTTACTTTTCTTCACATAATTTGCTTTTATTGTGCCGACTTACTTACACTGTGGCGCAAGTTTGCCTACCTTTAAGAAGGGGCAAAATCCCCTTGTTAGTCTGGTTAATTGAGATGATACCTGGATTTACGCCGTGCTTTAGTAGTTGCTATGTATTTCGCTCTCGAAGGAAATCTGGTTAAATGGTAAAGATAATTTGTCAGCTAGCGCGTCTGTCAAGTCAAGTAATACTACAAAAATGGCTTAAAAGTTTAGGGATTGTGACACTTAATTCGTCTGATTGTCGATAATAATAAAAGTAACCCTTCAGCAATTTACTGTTGTACTCTATTAGTAATTCATAACTATATTTTTAACTATGACTACGCAAACACTACCTCCACCAGAAGTTTATCAAGGTCAGTTTGGGGAATTTACAATTACTCAGAGCGATCGCACTGGCGTAATTATCTACCGCGCTGGGTTAATGGTAACAGCACTGAGCTTTGCCATAGGCAGCACTTTGGTTTTGTTCAACAATAACCCAGCTATTTTGACGACGCTTACACCTCTATATACTTGTTTTAGCCTCGCTCTTGGTGTAAGTTTATTTACCATTCATATCTACATGGTATCATTGCACAGAATATTGCAAATTTTTTGGGCGATCGGTACTATAGCTTCAGTGATTCTAGCAATCTCTAGTACTGAACCTTTAGCTCTTACTGTTTACAATCAGCCTCTTACCTTATTTGGAGTTGGTTTTATCTTCGTTGCTTTGACAGGTATTTATTTTAAAGAGGCTTTTTGCTTCAATCGCCTGGAAACCAAAGTATTAACCCTAATAGTACCGCTACTATTGTTAGGACATTTGGTGGGAATTTTACCAATTCAGGGGGAAAGTGTTTTATTAGGAATTTGGGCAACGTTGTTTTTGGTATTTGCTCTACGAAAGACAGTACAAGCAATTCCTGCTGATATCGGAGATAAGTCTGTATTTACTTATTTGAAAGAACAACGTTTAGCTAAGGTTTAATGCAGACAAAAAATCGTCGGTGTCGAAAATTTCCAAAAATCAAACTAATAAAACGCCAAGAAATGTGGACATTTACGGCTCAGGGGTGGGCGATAGCAATCGCTTCGATTGCTTATTTAATATTTTTCACTATTACTCATGTACACTCATTTCTCGCCGTGACTTCCCCAATCAAATCAGCAGAAGTATTGGTTGTTGAAGGATGGCTACCAGATTATGCCATACAACAAGCTTTGACTGAATTTAAAAACGGTTCTTATAGTCTAGTAGTTACTACGGGAGGCTCAATAGAAAAAGGAATTTATCTTACCGAATACAAGAACTTTGCAGAAGTGTCAGCCGCCACCTTTAAGAAACTCGGTTTAGAATCAGAGAAGGTGGTAGCTGTTCCAACGCCTCTGGTAATCAAGGATCGTAGTTATGCATCTGCTGCCGAATTTAATCGCTGGCTATCTGATTCCAATTTAAAGCTACAAGCAATTAATGTTTTTTCTTTGGACGTTCACACCCGTAGGAGTTGGTTGCTGTTTAAGAAACTACTTAGCCCTAATATCAAAGTTGGTGCGATCGCTGCCAAAACACAAGATTATGATCCAAACAAATGGTGGGATTATAGCCAAGGTGTACGGACAATTATTGATGAAGGGATAGCTTATATTTATGCGCGGTTTCTAAATTGGAAATCCTAAACTTGATAATTCGTAATACTTCGGCTCCTTTCGACTTCCAAGAAGGCAAGTCGCTCAGTACAAGTTCGTAATTTTGAGTTACGAACTAAGAATTATGTTGTGTAGCTTTTCCTAATTAAATGAGTTATATCAGAGCAAGCTCCTCGGTTGCTCTTATGGGGTTGGGGGTGGGGTTCAGTACCATAAAACCTAATCTTGGTGGGGTGCTTTTACTATGGGCAATTAGACGACATCATATTACTTTTGCAGGATTTGTAATAATGCTTGTCGGTAAATTTTTAGTCCCTCTGCGTTCAGATGATCGCCATCGCTCGACAAATTATCTTTAAGAACATTATTCTCATACAATGTTGCTACTCCTGCTGCTGCAACTGGCACTTTTTCTATTTCAGCAACTTTATTAATCAAAACATTAATTTGTTCAACTTTAGAATTTGGGGCTGATATAGTTGGATCTGAGCTTGCTGCAACAGTTGAATAAAAAGCCGGAATCAGAAAAATCCCTTTATTTCCCATTGTGCGGACAAGTGCGATCGCTTCTTGCAGATTTTTGCTAAACAACTCATCACTAATTCCATACCAAGCATCATTTCCACCTATGGCAATAATAGCTTTTTCGCATGTAACCTTGGTAGGAATTAAACTTTTGAGTTGTTCCAGTAATGAGATTGTACTCAAGCCATTTAACCCAAAATTAAAAGTATCATTCCCAAGAGTATTACCAAGTTCAGCCGAAACAGAATCACCAAATAAGCAACCTGAAAACTGTTTATTTTGAGCGGCAAATATTTGATATTGCAGGGCAATTTTTCCTAAAGGGGAAGAACTTACATTGTCCTTTGGAGATGCATCAGCAGAACCAGAAGAGGAATTTGCCATGCTAACTAGCTTAGAAATTTTTGACACATCAATCACTAGTTCATTACTGGGATAGGCTGCGAGAAAGCTGACTAATCCTAGACCTTCTGGTGATTTTGCTCCTATGATAATGGCAGCTCGTAGGGCTTGTATACTGGCTTGATCGCGACGAGCGATCGCAACGGATGCAAAAGATAAAATTTGCTTGCCCATCCCTGTGTTGATCAGCTTATCTAAAGCCACAATATCAAGAGACATTTTTACCTGAAGGGCGTCTTGGAACTTCTGTTTTTCCTTAGGGCTGAGGTAATGTAAGAAAGATTGCAGTTCGCCAGAAACCTTTTGGTTGTCGGCATAGTTGCGTATATCTGCCACAGGGAGCGATTGCTCAAACAACCCGTATCTGACAGTAACTTTCTCAGCCGCCAAACTAGGCAACGAACCAAGCCCACTGTGCAACAGTAAAAATATTAAACATCCAGATAGGCTTATTAAAACACGATAGAAATATTTCATCACACAAAATAAGAAGATAGTCAATAGTTAATAGTCAAGAGTCAAGAGTCAAAAGTCAAGGGGTTAGTCATTTGTCATTTGTCTTCTCCCTCACTCCTCCACTCCCTCATCCCCCTCAACAAACAAGCCCAATTTGGGAATACTCAATCAAGTAGTGAGGATGAAACCGTGGTAGAAGAAGGCGCATATTGGCTAGCTTGGGCGCAAATTTCGGGAATTGGCCCGGTATTACTGCGGCGGCTGGAACAGCATTTTGGCACGTTAGCAACAGCTTGGAACGCTACCAAGGTACAGTTAGGAGAGGTGGAGGGTTTTGGCTTTCAAACACTCGAAAAAGTAGTACAACAGCGATCGCGCCTACACCCAGAACAACTATTTACCAAGCACCAGCAAGAAAATTCTCATTTCTGGACACCAGCAGATGCAGATTATCCCCGCTTACTACTGGAAACTCCCAGTCCACCGCCGATTTTATACTATCGCGGTGAAGTCGAACTCCAAGAAAATCTCGGACAAAAACCGATGGTTGGAATTGTTGGAACCCGCCAACCCTCAGAATACGGTATCCGTTGGACTCGCCAAATTAGTACAGCTTTGGCTAAAACCCACATTCCGCACTTCAAAATGTATTATCTATCTTTTCAATAAAAATTCCTAATAATGTTCAAATTATTAAGTATTAATATTGAATACCATTGGCGATTTATGTTGTTGATTTAACCATTTTTTTCCACCTATGGGAAATCTACGCATATTACACGATGAAGTGCGGAAAGTCGGCTAAAAATGGCTTTACAGTTGTTTCTGGTATGGCGGAGGGAATTGACACAGAAAGCCACATCGCCGCCATGAAAGCAGGTGGACGCACCATCGCAGTTTTGGGAACCGGTGTAGATGTCATCTATCCGCATAAAAATCGAGATTTGTACAAGCAGATTTTGACGGCTGGCTTAGTCGTGAGTGAGTATCCCACAAAAACCCCACCCGATCGCACTCACTTTCCCCGTCGCAACCGAATTATTGCAGGTTTAAGCCGCGCTATCTTGGTAATGGAAGCGCCGATAAAATCTGGTGCTTTAATTACTGCTACCTACGCAAATGAATTTGGTAGAGATGTCTATGCACTACCTGGTAGAGTAAATGATTACCCATCCCAAGGGTGCTTAAAGTTACTGAGTCAAGGAGCTTCTTTCATCCTCAAAGAATTAGATCAACTATTAACAATGCTAGGAGCAATACCACAAATTGATGCAGTGGAGGCTTCTATAGCACCAGAACAGTTAATGCCAATATCGCCAGAATTGCAAACGGTAATGAATGCGTTGGCAAGTGAAGCTTTACCCTTCGATTTTATTGTCCAACAAACTGGTATGGCTGCTGGTTCAGTTTCCGGTGCGTTGTTACAGTTGGAACTTATGGGTTTGGTTTCGCAACTACCAGGAATGCGCTATCAAAAATACTAAATAACCACAGGGGTTATGCAAACATTAGCCAAAAACCTGATTTTCATGTAGTTTTGCGTAAGTCTTAAACCAGACTGAAATCGCTACTTCTCAGGGTAATATCAGGATTCCCTAAACTAGTAAACTGAAACACGCTTCCTGTACCCAGAACATTACTATCCTGGTTATAAAATAAGGTTTATCACAGTGTCAGGGCGTTTGGAGTGCTATTTTTTTTATGGATACGATAAAAAGGTAGAATTCCCTTCCACCGACCACATTATTCGCGTTGTCGTCGCCGATATAGTTCATCAGATTTATGCCTTGTATAAATTTATGGTTATTTCAAAAACCATAAAAATAATACCAAATTCGCAAATTCCCAAATTATCTTGGGGGATAATACGGAGGATTCATCACTGGAGATTGATAAATGTTTGTCGGTACAGTACTTCCCATGCCGTTGGGTACTGGATTGACAACAGGAGGCTGATAAACGCTCATGGGTACTGTTCCTGTTGTACCGTTGGCTAAACCAGGATTAACAACAGGCGGCTGATAACCATTTGCAGGTATAGTGGTGGTACTGTTGGGTGTAACAGCATTTTGGCTAAATGCTTGGTAGGCAGCGCGAGAAATTGAGCTAATCAATTTTTCGGCGCGAGGGTCATTTTCGGGGCGTTGTACCATCACAGAGGCTATGTAGCGTTTGCCAGTTGGAACAACAATTAAA
This sequence comes from Nostoc sp., assembly GCF_036917635.1. Lineage (GTDB taxonomy): Bacteria > Cyanobacteriota > Cyanobacteriia > Cyanobacteriales > Nostocaceae > Nostoc. The sequence continues at coordinate 123,212 of NZ_JBALCW010000088.1, read as the reverse complement.
CCTGAATCTGCCAGCATACTACCAATATCGCCCGTTTTGTGGTATATTCTCGCGCCTGTTCCCAAACCCGATGGTAGCAGAGTGTCTTTCTGAGTGCGACGCAAGATATCGAGCATTAAATCGCGTGATGGCATACTCACTAAATTTCCCTGACTGACAATTGCCATCAAATTCCCCAATTCTTTGGGACTAGTGGTGTTTGTCCCTTGCAAATCTGGGAGTTGATTACGAATTGTTGTGGTTGTCAATCCCCAGTCCCGGAAACGCTGGTTTAACGCCTCCATCCCTCCCAGTCGCGCAATCAGCATATTTGTCGCCGTGTTGTCGCTGATTGTAATCATTTTAGTGACGACATCTAAAGCAGCATACTGGGTTCCGGCGGGTTTGTATTGCAGAGTTCCCGAACCGCCAGCAATTATATCCTGTTGCATGGTCAGCATTTCATCCAGGCGAATTTTACCCGCGTCTACATCCTGGAAAAAAGCAATTAAGATCGGCACTTTAATTGTGCTAGCCGCCGGAAAACTGGTAGAGCCATTGATATCTACATAATTACCAGTATCTAAATCTACTAAGAAAACTCCGGGTGTAAGATTTGGGTTGGTCGCCGCCAAATTTTGCACAGCATTTTTCAAGGAGCTAATTTCCTGAGATAGGTATAAGCTCGAAGGTGCGACTGGGGGAGCTTGGGTAGGTTGTGGCTGCGATCGCACCACACTATTATTAGATTGCGGCGCAGAAGTTGTATTGATGCGATTAGCGGGGTCTAATACTGACAATGCTGTGCCAACAATTGCACCCATGCCAACACCCACAATCAACAACCGCACAACATACAACAAGGTTTTGGCCATTGGCTTTAACCGCGTCTTCGGCGATGAACGTCTGCCTCTTTTTGGCTTTTCCATCCGCACTGTTTTCACCATCACAGCACCTGGTCGAAAGGGAGGAATTTTGCCCTTTACATTAGGTATTGGTTTTACTGCCGTTGGCATGACTAACCCCGATTTTACCCTCCGTGTAGCACCAGGGACTGGGGGAGGACTGACCGGATTTTTGGGGCGTGTGAGCGCCGCTTCTCGTCCATTCGCAGCTTGTTGCTGACTGTTAGCTTTAACTTTCTTCTTTACCACTTTTTGAACTTTTTGTGGCGGCTGGCGGCGATTTAAGGGTTGACGCCGCGAGAAAGCTGTTAGTTCGTCACTTGACTCTGACACAGTTACTCCTTGTGACCCACTTGGCTGTTTTCTTGCAGACTCCTAACCCAAAACTTAATCTTTAAGCAAATATTAATACTCAAATTCCACTTTGCCACTAAGTAGCATTTTTGTGTTTAGTTTAAGCCATATTAAATATTTTGGGGGGATGATTGCGTATATATTAAACAAATAATTACAAGTTTTCACCATCCTTGTGGTTCTTAATGGCCCATTCTACCTGCTGCAAAATCCCTCGCAGCATGTATACTTCTCCTGTTTTCAGGTGAGCGCGATTATATATTTGGCGGAATTTTTCCATCCGACTAGCTGCCGTATGGGGATATATATAACCAATTTTTAATAATAATGATTCTAATTGCTGATAGTATGCTTCCACAACATCTAAGGGGGCGAGTTCAGTTTGGGTTAAAGTTTTAGTGGCAGGCTGGGTACATTGTGATAATTCATAACAGCAGACTGCTACGGCGGTAGCCAAATTTAGGGCTACATAATCTGGACTCGTGGGAATACCAACAAACCTCTGTGCATAATTTAATTCTTCATTGCTTAATCCCCGGTCTTCCCTGCCAAAAATCAGTGCTGCGGGTTCTTCTGGTTCCTCCAGTAACCAGGGTAGTGCAGTGCGGGGGGTTTCTAGGGGTGTTTCCCAACTCCGAACGCGACCAGTAGTAGCGATCGCCCGTACACATCCATGCAATGCTTCTGGTAATGTCGGCACTAATACCGCAGATTCTATAATTTCTTGAGCATGAACAGCCATCATCAAAGCTTCCGTCGATAGCGGATCGCATTGGGGATTTACTAATACTAAATTATATAGCCCAAAATTTTTCATTACCCTAGCGATCGCTCCGATATTTATCGGACCTGCTGGCTCTACCAACACAATTCTTAATCCAGCCAAGCCCATTTTTTGCCTCCTGCGATCGCACCATAAGATATTTTTAGGCTAATTTTCAGCATTGTGATGTTCTGCTAAAAAGTAACATGACATCATTCTAACTTTGCAGGTAAATGCCTACAGCAGGTGTGATGAACAATTACTCAGCGCATTCTCCGGCGTTGGGCTAGTCGTTCGTCGCTATTTATTTGTAGCAATCTAATCGTTGTACGTCCTGGAGGCGTTAAGCCTACCTGATTTAGTTCTGAAAAGGTGAAGTGTTCATCCCATTTCTGGGTGCGTGGGTTGAAGAGAAAGCTAAAAGCCCCTGTTTCTGGATCAAACGATCCTAAGTCAGTGCCTTTATGACGATTACATCGCCAGCAGGTAAGGGCTAAATTATCAACATTTGTTGCACCGCCATGCTTTTGGGCAATAACATGATCAATTTCATGGGCAAAAAAGCAACTCCTGCGGGTAACTGGCAATATTCACATCTGTAGTTTGCGCGTTCTTGTACCAGCCGACGAACAACAACCGGAATATAGGTTGTACTCATGGTTAACTGGTCAAATAAGATAAGTTACCTGCTTTAATCATCCCAACTAAATGTTCAATACGTTCATACTCATCTAGTTCTTTCAACTCCGTGGGTGTAAGTTTACCTGCGTGACTGCGTGCTAGCAAAGTACGCAAACGTTCTTGCATTTCGGGAGTAGGTTTAAATTCAGCAATCTGTTCAGGAGTGGGATTGCTGGCTAAAAAATCTAGGATATATCGGTAAACTTGTGCTGGTACAGGTGGTTGTTGGAGGCTCAAAGCAAGTAGTTCAGGTAAGCGATCGCCTACTTGTGCTAGTTGTTGAGATAGTTCCTCTGATACTTCCAGGGTGATTTTCGGCATGTTGCGCTTTCCTGAAGTGTGTCCTTCTCCCCATTGTAAAGGTGCTAGAACAGGCATCAAATCAATATTGCTCGCTCTCCTGTAATATCAGTCATTAGTCATTAGTAGCAATGACTAATTTCATACGTGCCTTCTGCCCTCTCTTTTATTTGTAAAAATTACAGTAATTACGCAAACAATAGCCGAAAATAATCATTTTTATACCAATTCACGAAAATCCTGATACATCATATAGATATCTCGTAGGGGCATGGCATTGCCATGCCCCAAAAGAGCGTATTTGTATCATTATTATTAAAGTGAAATGGTATTAGTAGGGGCAATTCATGAATTGCCCTTGAGCGCGTGTAGTTTGGCGTAAGTCTTGTAGTCAGTGGGTTGCAACCTGAGATGATGAAATTACTGAACCATTAGCAAGATAACAGAGGCTATATTCAGTTTTCAAGGATATAAGTAGCTAGACAAGATAAAACCAAACTATGTAACGAAAAGTAAAATATCTGTATTTTGCTCGTAGTTGCGCCCTCTTGCGCTTTAGGGCAACTACGAGCCAGTGATGATTATTTTCGCCCACTTACTTAGGTGTATCTACATGAATCAGCCTACAATAAAATCTTGGCAAGAAGTTCTTGCTACATTTAAAAAAATCTGGGGTTATGAAGATTTCCGTCCGCCACAAGGAGAAATTGTCAGCAGTTTATTGGCACAAAAAGATGCGCTGATTATTATGCCCACAGGTGGGGGAAAATCGATTTATTTTCAACTTCCCGCGCTACTACAAACAGGATTAACTTTGGTAGTTTCGCCCTTAGTGGCGTTGATGGAAAATCAAGTTCAAGAACTACTACAAAACAACCAAAAAGCAGGACTTTTGCATAGTGAATTACCTTCATCTCAACGCCGTGCAACGCTGCAAGCTTTAGAACGTCAACAGCTAAGATTGCTTTATTTATCGCCAGAAACTTTGCTAAGTGCGCCAGTGTGGGAAAGATTATGTCAGCCGCAATTGCAAATTAATGGCTTAATTTTGGATGAAGCCCATTGTTTAGTGCAGTGGGGTGATACGTTTCGCCCAGCTTATCGCAGATTAGGGGCTGTGCGTCCGGCATTGCTAAAATCAAAACCACCCGGAACAAAAATCAGCATCGCCGCTTTTACTGCGACTGCTGACCCGTTAGCACAAAAAACTATTCAAACAGTTTTACAATTACAGCAACCAGAGATTTTCCGCTTGAATCCCTACCGTCCTAATTTGCATCCCAGCGTTCGCATCGCTTGGACACCACGAGGTAGAAAACAACAGTTATTAAAGTTTATTCAAAATAGACCGCAACAATCGGGGTTAGTTTATGTTCGCACTCGGAGAGATAGCGAAGATTTGACCCAATGGTTAGCAGACATGGGTTATGCAACAGCTAGTTATCATGCAGGATTGGGTGCAACAGAACGCCGTGCAGTGGAAGCAAGCTGGTTAAGTGGCAAAATACCCTTTGTTGTGTGTACCTGTGCGTTTGGTATGGGGATAAATAAATCAGATGTTCGTAAACAACAGCCTTTAAAATCAATTCTTTAAAGTAAACAACAACAACATTGACAGGCGTACCCAATCGTTGTAGACTATTATTTAATAGCATTTCCACAAAGTAAATAATATCTACAAAGCATAGTGAAAGTTCAAAGGGTACGCATCCCCAAGAGTGATAAAATCACTTGGACAGTCTTAGGTAACGACTATTTACCGATTCGCCCAATTGAGCAGTACATAAGCTACCTAGAGAGCATAGAGCGATCGCCAAACACGATTAGGTCTTATGCCCATCACCTCAAGCTTTACTGGGAATATCTTCAGGCTTATAGTTTAGATTGGATGCAAGTTGGCGTAATTGAGCTTGCTGAGTTCATGGCATGGCTAAGAAGCCCTAACCCTCAAGGGGTTGTTTCAATTAATGAGGTTATTGCAAAGCGCACAGAATCAACTGTAAATGTGATTCTGACTTCAGTGTGTATGCTTTACGATTTCCACGAAAAAACGGGTAAGGTTTCCCATATTCCTCTTTATCGGTCACAGATCATGCCAGGGAGGAAGTACAAAAGCTTCTTGCACCACATCACGAAAGGCAAGCCGATTAGAACTCGTTTACTCAAACTTAAAGAACCAAAGCATTATCCAAAAACACTTTTATCCGAGGAAGTGAAGCAACTTATTGATAGTTGTAATCGAATCAGGGATAAATTTTTGCTTTGCTTGCTAAACGAAAGTGGTATACGAATTGGGCAAGCACTGGGACTAAGACATGAAGATATTCAATCTTGGGATAATCTAATCAAAATTGTTCCCAGAGATAACAATGCCAATGGCGCTCGTGCTAAAACCAACTCTCAAAATGAAGTCCACGTCACTAAAGAACTGATGGGGCTTTACAGCCAATACCTGCAAGATGAATTTATGGAGGTACTTGGTGATCACCTCAGTGATTATGTTTTCGTAAATCTTTGGGATGGGAAAATTGGCTCTCCAATGTCGTATAGTAATGTAATGGATTTGTTCAATCGCCTGAAGAGGAAAACAGGGATTGCGGCTCGTCCTCATCTATTTAGACATACTCACGCTACAGAATTAATTCGTGAAGGCATGGAAATGGCTTATGTCCAGAAGCGATTAGGACACGCCAGTATTCAAACCACAATAGATACTTATGTCCATGTCAATAACGAAGATTTGAAAAAAGCATATCACGAATATTTGGGACATAGAAATGACTCCACAACCGAAACGTTTATCACCACTAACTCTAGTACAGACCCAGAAGCAAGAGATAACCTGCCATCATTGTGAGAGCGATAAATTTGTTAAAAAGCGCAAAAGTGACAAAGGATACCAGATTTATATATGCAAAAGTTGTGGTCGTCACTTTACCTACAATCCTGATAAAATCCAGTTTGTTATAAATCCCGAAGCTGAATACAAAAAAGATGTATGGGATTGTCGTAATCTAGGGATTTGTCCAGGGGTGGGCAGGTACAATTACAGGTTAACTTTCTTAAACATTAGTCAACCTTGGCTAATGGATGCAACTAAGCGATATATCAAATTTACGCTTAGTACTCTTTCGTTCTCATCGGGTTCCGAGAAGTTGTTAGCGATAAAAAGACTCTCTCGGTTCCTCGCCATATCTTACCCAAATATTTCGCCAAGAGAATTAGATCGCTCGGTGATCATTGATTTTTTAGCTCACTTCGCAAGTACAAAACTCTCAACATCTACTCGGTGTCACACCATTGGAGGGATTCGGGGATTCTTGGAGATGAGCTATCAGAATCAATGGCTAGATGTATCAAGGTATCTGATTCGTGATGAAGATTTTCCTAAAAGACCTAAACCATTGCCTCGCTACATTCCAGAAGATGTAATGCAACAACTTAATCAGCATTTAGAGCATCTTCCTGAACCGGTTATGAGAATGGTTTTAGTCCTGCAAGAGTGCGGGATGCGGATATCTGAGTTGCTGCATTTGAAGCCTGACTGTCTTTTGCAAGACAAAGCTGGGGATTGGTTTATGCGCTATTACCAATTCAAAATGAAAAAGGAAATTACCATTCCTATCTCCAGAGAAGTTGTTCAAGTAATTCAAGAGCAACTACGCTACATCAAGGAAAATTTAAACATTAAATTTGAATATGTTTTCAGTTCAAATGAAGGGGGAGGATGGAAAGGTGATTTTAAGCCTGCCCCAGAACTAATGAGCCGACAGGCTTTTTCTCGTTATCTCAATAAGTTAGGTGAAAGTCATAATATTTGTGATGCTTCAGGTAAGCGCTGGCATTTTCTCCCACATCAATTTCGCCACACTGTAGGAACTCGAATGATAAATAATGGTGTGCCACAGCATATCATTCAGCGTTATCTGGGACATGAATCTCCCAACATGACTGCTGTTTATGCTCATATTCACGACCAGACGATGAAAGAAGAAATTGCTAAGTATCAGGGCAAGATCGTCAATATTTCTGGACTTGTGGTTGAGGCAAATAACATAGAAGCAGACATGGTGGATTTGCAGTGGTTCAAGAAAAACATTCATGCTCAGGCGTTGCCCAATGGGTCTTGTGCTTTACCTACCATTTCTCAAGGATGTCCCCATGCTAATGCTTGTCTAACCTGCACTCATTTCCGAACAACTTCTGAGTATTTAGCAGAACATAAACAACAGCTAGAGCAGACCAACCAGATTATCCAAAAAGCTGAAGCAAATGGATGGATGCGCCAAATTGAGATGAACCAGAAGATTAAAACCAATCTAGAAAACATCATTTCCGTATTGGAGGTAGATGCGAATGACGGTTGAGCGCAATATTGAAGGGCTGCGTGGTAATGCTCAAAGGAAGCGCCAAGAAGCATTTGAGAAAGTTGAGCAAGGAATTCAGAAACTCATCAAAGAGCAACAAGTTATAAACTTTAATACTGTAGCCAAAGCTTCTGGACTGAGTAAAGCTTGGCTTTATAAAGAATCTGAGATTAAAGCTCGGATAGAACATCTCAGGCAGACCCACTCTTCATCGGAGAAAGTACCGCCTAAGCAAAGAATCTCAGATGCATCCAAGGATGTAATCATCAAAACGCTTAAGGAAAAAATTAAAAGAGTTGAAGCCGAAAATAGGGGGTTGCGTGACCAGCATGAAGCAATTTATGGACGTATTCTTCAAGCTTCTGAGATAGAGCATCGATTGGAGAGACTGGAAGCAGAAAATAAGAGGCTGAATATTGAATTAGAAATGTGTCTTACTCAGTCACAATCGCCTCCAATCTCTAAGGAATCCGATATTGCACCTGTTTTAACAAAAAAGTTAAAAGGGGAGATTAGCGACATCATTAGAGATGAATTAGCTGTCTTGGGTATTAAGCTGACTAGTACCCTTGCTTCTAAGATACGGAAATCAACGGAAGAGATAGTTTTAACTGCAATAGAAGCACTAAAAGAGCAACTACAGCATCAGGTAATCACAAGTCCTGGGGGATGGCTAGCTACCGCAATTGATGATGCATGGCAACCTAATCAGCATCTTGGAGTTGAAAGTAATCCAGCAGACCTGTTTAGTGAATGGTATGGCTTGGCTAGGGAATTTGGGATTGTAATTGGGAGTAGGAAGGAAGATGATGGCTCTATCTGGGTTCAAGAAAATACTAGTCAGTGGCTTCCATTTGAGGAATTTTCGTCAAAATGGACTTTTGAGTATTTGCGCTCAAAGATTCCCAAGTAAACATAAGCCTGGTGTTGAGTCGAAATCAAGACTTTACAACCATTGGACATCAAAAAGCAGTACCTAAGTCAATAATAAAATTTTAGCAGTACTAGCGTACTATACCAAAATTAGCCAGTATAATTTTGCAAAGGCGGTAAGGATACCGCTAACAGCCTCTGGTAAAGGCAAATAACCACAATTCAGTAGTGCTTAGGTTCTGAATCATGCCTAGAAAACAATCTAATATACAATGCCATCACCAGCAAGTAGAAGAATTAACTTACCACCCTTATATTTTCTTGTTTCCACCTCTTAGCCCACAAGAATTTCAAAATTTGAGGGCAGACATTGCTATCAACGGGCAGGGCATAGCAATTACAGTCCTAAAAAAGACTAACGAGATTATCGATGGTCGGCATCGCTATGAGGTTTGCAAAGAATTAGGTATTAAACCCAAGATTGACCATGTTGACTTAACTGAACCTCAAATATTATGGAAAGTTATTTCACTCAATATTAAACGGCGACATTTAAGTGAAAGCCAAAGGGCGGCTATCGCTGCTGATATAGCAAATTTGCAGAATGGGACTAACCAGTATCAAACTAAAGTGGCTCCGCAAATTTGCGGAGCCACTTTCTCGATTAAAGAAGCCGCAGAGCAATTAAGTGTAAGCACTAGAACTATAGAATCAGCCAAGTCTATCAAGAGTTCATTCCCTGAAGTTTGGGAGTATATCCGCAATGGTGAGGTAACAGTTGCAGATGCTTATCAGATAAGAACAGAACCTGAAAAAATCAAACAAGAAGTAGTTAGACGTTTTAGTTTAGATAAGTCAACGGGCAAAAGAATCAAAAAATTAGTTAAATATCGCAAGGATGTCAAGCAGGAGATAGCCAAGCAGATAATTGAGCAGGCAGTTAATCAGATTTTAGCTATGGAAATATCAGAGTCGCCATCTGTATTGTTTGGTGATGTGTGGCAACTCGGCAATCACACTTTAACTTGTTGTGACTCTGCCACCTGGAATGCACCACAAGCTAGGCTAGCAATTGCTGACCCTCCATACAATGCAGGGATGGCATCCTGGGATATAGGTTTTGAATGGAATCATGATTGGCTAATTGAAAAAGCGGATTTAGTAATTGTCACACCAGGCGACGAATCTTGTTCCCACTTTCTCAGAAAGACCACTATGCCCTACAAATGCATGATTGCTCATTGGATACAAAACGGTATGAGCAAAGGTCCAATGGGGTATGGTAATCATATTATTGCAGCAGTATTCTGTAAAAAATCTACTCCTTACAAAGTTACTGGAATTCGTAATCAAAACTATTCTCAGAGCATTATCCAAGCCGTGGATGGAGACGAGAATGACCATCCGGGGAGAAAACCAATTGATTTTGTATTAACCTGGATTGACCGATTAACTAGCAAAGATGATCTTATTATCGATCCATTCTTGGGCAGCGGAACTACTCTTATGGCTGCGGAGCAGTTAGGTAGGATTTGTCATGGTGCAGAACTTAATCCTGAATACTGTGCAACTATTTTAGGACGGTGGATGAGTGCTAATAGAGAAATTCCCAAAAAGCTCAAAAATTTAGTTGACAGGGCTAAAAAACAGCTGTAGGCTGGCTTAAACAATCAAATAGTATTTTGGACTCAACTCAGAGTTTCAGCCTATCGCAGGAATGAAATTTAATAGTTGAGTCAAATTCGCTTTTTAATCTTTCAGTGAAATGGATAGCAATCATTCAATTCCTGTTACTTCCTTATTCTTCGAGGAAGTACAACTTGATTTGGACAATAATTTTCATCCTCACATGGAAAAATTGCACCAAGAGATTTCCGATAAAGTTGAACAAATTAGAGAAGAAATAATTGCGAGGGAATGGGTAAAAATCTTTGATGGTAAATTACTTGATGTGCCAGTTTTAGGTGCAGACGCTAGCACTGTTTCTCGTGATTATGGAGAAATTTCGACTGCTTTAGCGGTTGGAGTAGTTAGTTCTACTTGTGAAGAAATTAAACCAAAATACTTTTTCCAGTCGGTATACGGTACATCTAGTGAAACCTTCAACAAGGTTAGTTCGTACATTCGTGTTGCTCAAGAATTAGCTGCTTTGCGTTACACCTGCGAGTCAGGTCAATGGGTGATGTATGATGGAAGTTTTACGTCTCTCAATTGGGATTTATGCAAATTTGCTGCTGCTATGCCCAAAGATGACACGACAGTGGAAGATCCTGATTTTCTTGAATGGGAGTTAGTTCAAGATATCTACGAAAGGTGCCTTCTTAATAGAGATTCTGACTGGTTTAGTGTCTTTGGCGGCAGGGGTGGCATGGGAGCCGAAAAACTAATTTCTATCAGTAAAAAAGGAATCAGCAAATTTTATTCCAAGCAACTCAAGTCGCTAGCTGGCATCACAACAACCGCTTTTATCCCATCTGACAAATTAATTTTGGGGTTGGCGCTTAAAGCAGGAGAATATACAAAACCTGTTACTTACGAACAAGTTTTTGAGTCTTCCCACGGTTCAAAAGTCAAAGGTTATGGCAAGCCTCATACTGCTAATAAAACTTTGGAAAGCCAGCATCAGCAAGTGGAATTGACATTCAAGAATATGCAAATTGTCAATTTCCGCCCTTGGCATTGGTCGAGTGTAATGACAATTCACTACAACAAGCAGGTTTGCGAATTAGATGAAGTATTGGGCGTAGTTCAAGCGCAAACCCAGACCCGCAGCATTATGGAGCCAATGCCCCTATATTTAGCTGATTTACTTTCCAAGCAGGCTACATCTGTAATTAGCTTGTATGGCGAAGTCAATGTTGGTCGTTACCCTAAGTTATTTAGCTCTTTTCGTACTTCTGCACGTCGATAAATATGTTACCGCAAAAAGATTGTATTGCCACCGTTAATTCTTTCAAAAAAGGAAAGTTAAACGTCACCATTTTGAGTGAGGTTAAAAACCGCAGTATTAGTGGAAAACTTTGCGAAATAGAAATTAGCTCAGACATTGGATTACAGCGTGTGCTATGTCGAATAAATCGTGTAGACATGGTTAATCCTATTCATGAAACCCAGGAATTTCAGCAAGTTATTGCTGATAAAGGTTATTTACCTTACTACTCTGGGGATTGCGATATTTTGACGGCTGAAGTAGAAATCATTGCTTGCATTAGAGTTTCTGATGGTGCTTTTTCGGGTATAGCTTGTCCACCAAAATCAGGAACTCTCTTAAGAGTTTTGCACGATACAGAGATTGTTGACTACCAAGTAGAAAAAAAATACCAAGCAGTTGTCGGGAACTTACCAGATGAACCTTCAATGCCAATGTCTATAGTAAATCGCCACTTTGGTGAGTGGGATGATGGGGGGCATGGAGAAGCTAAACACACTTGTATATTTGGTCAAAATGGTTCCGGTAAAACAGTTCTTGCTTTATCGCTAATAGCGACACAACTTGCTGCTAATCCGCTACAAGGCTGTTTAATTCCTGATACAGCTGGAGATATTTCTAGGGGCGGTTCACACTCGAAAGGAGATTTCAAATTCAATTTTATTGAATTATTAAACAAAGCAGGACGCAAACCTCAATATATCCCTATTAGCGAAGTAAGGTTGACGAGTAAAACCTCATTTAAGCAACTCCTTAATCCTATACTCCGACGAATTCTCAATATGCACGGTGAAAAATCTGAGCAATTGGCAGACAAAGTGACAGAAGAAATGTTTGACAAAGAAGTTGATTTAGCGATTGCTCAACCTGGCAAAGTACTTGATGAGGCTATTGATAAAATTTCCTCTATTTACACTGGTGCAAAGCGTAATGAAAAATTAACCGAGGCTCAAGAGTTAAGAACAAACCCCGCTCAAAATCGTTCTTGGGTTCGTGCATATACCAATGGTGTAATGAAATATTTTGAGGGCAAATACAGTATTGATGAAATAGTTCAAGGTTTCATGGATCAAGGACGTATCATTCTCATTAATATGGCTACTCTTTCAGAGTCAGAGCAGCGTTATGTGATGTACGAAATTTTTAGCAAAACTAAGCGCAAGGCTGAGGGTGATTTTAAAGCTCTTGGATTAACCCGCAATGGCTTGGTAGTTCTAGATGAAGGACCGCGCTGGGCACCACAATTTGGTGATGATGAGGTAACAAAAGTTATTCGTGATGCCTTTAATACTACTCGTAAACTAGGAATTGGCTGGATGATTGTCTCTCAAAGGATTACTGCCATCAGTAAAGATATTGTTGCCCAGTGCCATACTAAATATGTAGGACGTGGAATGGGCATTGGTGCTGACAGAGACTATATGAAAGAGTTTTTTCGTGAGGAAGGATTGGTTGCTTACGACCAACTGTCTCTGCGCGGAGGCTACTTTTGGTTAGCTACTGGACACCAGGTGAATTACGGGATGGGTTCTCAATATGTCGCATTTGAAACGCTTGGGCATGATGCAACAAAAGCATTAATGGATTTAAATCCTCATATTTGGTCTAATAAATCGTAGCTTGTTGTTCAGATAAAGTGTTGACAACTTTTAATCCAGAACGGTGAGAGAATATCTCACCGCTTGGCAAATTCATGGGCGGCGCTTGGTGCCAGACGGGTCTCCTAAACTCAGAACTGAGGGTTTCGATTACCCTGCTGTCCACAAACTTGTACATCCATCCTAATACAACTTTTGTTTCTCACTTACAGCTATCAATATGGATGGCACATTTTCACTTATCTAGTCCCACCCAAGCCCTAGTACAGGGTAGCCATCTGTATCACCCACGTAATTGGCTAATTCATCTCTATTATCCCAGTACCACTGTTCTAGTTCACTTACAAATTGACCTAACGTTGGCCAATTTTCATAGCCAACCCAAGTGAGTTCTTCCCATTTTTGCTGATTAATACGCCAGTTAAAGTTGTGTTTGTGATGGCTATCTAGATGCCCAAAGTTAACAACAAAGTAGTCATCTAGGTTGTCATATCGAAAAATATTGCCAAATCCCTGCACTGAGGCATTATAAGCATAAGAAATAGTTTGAATTACGAGGCTGTCGTCAGAATTGCTTAAAACATCTAAAAACTTGTCTACTCTTATCAGTATTTTGCCTCGACAACCTATTTCACCATTAAGGCGAATCTGAGGGACATTTTTACCCGAAACATCATCAAAACGCCGCCAAGGAGAAAATTTCAGAGTGTGGTCATGAATAAAATGAGAATCACGAAACTGATTGATGACAGTTTCGTGAATTTGCTCATAAGTAGAAAAACTATTGGGGGCGTGAACACCTATATTTGTTTTCAATTTGACCTCTAGTCTTCAAAAGCGCTAGCCAGCTACAAATGTCAGGAAAATTAGATGCTTCACCTGTCTCTAAAGCTTGACTCATATCATCTGAAGACATTTTATACCGAGATTCGTATAAACGGATCTCATCATTAACTTGCTTAATCCAGGCTTCTATTTGTTCCGACGTTGGGCTAACCGCAGATTGAAGTAGGGCATCTACGCGCTCATCCTTCTCTTGCTTAGACATAGAGGAGAATTCACTTAACCTAATTGAAGTGTCGATTACTGCCATGCTGCCAACCCGTCCTTAAAAAGCTAAATCCATGCACTTTTTAATTCCAAGATACCCAATTTAGGGGACAACTTCAGCATCTTGTGAAAGATTTTAAGAAAAATTGTTAGAGTTGGTGCTACCGATCAAAGTGGACACAACAGCGCGTAACGGTCGTGCAGGTACTTAGATATATATTGTGGCAACCAAAAAGTGACTTTTTTTAAGAATAAAAATTTTACAATCTTCACAATCCCACAACCATGATCCTGTGAAAAATCATTCATCATCTTTGTGAAGTGATCGCTCCTGAGTCCTGCTTTCGCCAAGAGTGCGATCACAAGTAGCTAATACCGTGCGTCGTAAATACACAGACCATTTTTAAGCCTTGTATTCCACCGAATTTTCATAGCTTTTAATGGTCTGTTTACTTCCGCCAAGCTGTACTAACCTTTTTCAATCTCTAGTTGATAAATTCGTAGGGATGGGTATTTTGCCATTAATCGCCAGCAACAATGTTCTGGAGCCAATGATGGTCTATCGCCGCATCGGCATAGAAATACTGGCTCATCCTTTAAAAGTCCCATCAGCATTACTTGTTTCCAGTCTTAATTACCTAAATCCCAGATCAAGTGCGACCTACCAACATATCCTGCATTCAGCAGACTGGCAAACAGCCATTCCATAATTTGTTGAATCTGTCCTACTTCTAACCCACTATCTTTTTGACCATAGCTTTCAATTTCAGGTTTGTTAGATTTAGATTTTGGTTTTAGGAGTCCCAACAGCAAAGACGGAATTCTCAAAAAACTTCTCATAACGGTGAATAACCTTTACTTTGTAATCATATCCACGAAGTAAAGCTATTGTCCACAAAGGTTTTTAACCTTTTAACTGAAGATAATATGGGCTGGGTAGCCCACTTTCACGCGCCGCATTTGTTATCTGAATATGTGCAAGAAATTGGCCGGGCTGGAAGGGATGGGAAACCGGCCGAAGCACTGACATTAGTAAGTGAACCTACGGGGTGGTTAGATCCAGAGGATAAGCAAAGACAGGAGTTTTTTCAAGAACAAATGCGATCGCAGCAACAAATAGCGCAACAACTTGTGAAAAAATTACCAAAACAGGGAGAAGTGAATGCAGTAACGCGACAATTTCCCGAAGGTGCTACAGCACTAGCTTTACTTCATAGCAGTGGTCAGCTAAACTGGCTTGACCCTTTTCATTACACCATTGGGCAAAAAGCGGGAACTCAGCCACCGACGCAATTACACGCCGCTAAACAAATGCATCAATATCTGACTACAAAGCAGT
Organism: Nostoc sp.; assembly: GCF_036917635.1. Classification (GTDB taxonomy): domain Bacteria; phylum Cyanobacteriota; class Cyanobacteriia; order Cyanobacteriales; family Nostocaceae; genus Nostoc. The sequence continues at coordinate 108,074 of NZ_JBALCW010000088.1, read as the reverse complement.
GTCGTTGGCAATTTTTGTTAAACGCCTTTGGTTTTGACAAAGAAGCTGCTAACTGGCGTTGTGGACATTGCGACAATTGCCGTTAAAATTCCCTATTCCCTCTCAATTGTCAATATGCTCAGGTTAAGAATTGTTTTTGAATGTCCATTAGACATCTGGTGACAATCAATGTAGAGACGTAGCACTGCTACGTCTCTACAAGGGTTTCAGGTTACGCATATTTAATTTCTGGAGATATCTATTAGCTTATTCTCTAATTAGGTTCACCCAATAGGATGAATTGTCATTTTCATAACTAAGTGACAATAAGTTAGTCAAGTAGAGGATGAAAATATGTCATCTGTTCAAGCGCCCTCCTTAGCACCGTTGATTCCGCGTCAAATTCTCTTTGGGAATCCCGAAAAAACCAGCCCCCAACTCTCGCCTGATGGCAAACACTTGGCATATATCGCCCCGGACGAGAAAAATGTCTTGCAGGTTTGGTTACGAACTGTAGGACAAGAAGACGACCAGATACTAACTGCTGACAAAAAGCGCGGTATCCGCATTTTCTTCTGGACTTATAACGCCGACCAGTTGATTTATATGCAGGACTCGGATGGTGACGAAAACTTTCACCTCCACTTGGTTAATATTCATTCCAAGATTGTGCGCGATTTAACACCATTCCAAGGTGTAAAAGCCGAACTCGTGGAACTAGAACCTAAATTTCCAGACCAAGCGTTAGTAGCGTTGAACTTGAACAATCCCCAAAAGTTTGATGTTTACCGCATCAACCTAAAAAATGGTGCGGTTGAGTTCGATACAGACAACCCCGGTAACATTATCAGTTGGACATCTGATGCCGAGTTTCAAATACGCGCAGCAACAGCTAGTACACCCGATGGTGGTTATGATTTATTATTGCAGAAAGCAGATAAACAGTGGGAAATTCTTCGCCACTGGGGGGCTGAAGAGGAAGGGAATTCTGTTAGCTTTTCAGCTGATAGTAAAACCCTTTATATTCAAGGAAATCATGATGCTAATGCCAAACGTCTGCTAGCTGTTGACTTAGATAGCCGCCAAGAAAGCGTCATTGCTGAAGATGATCAATATGATGTTGTGGGGATAATTATTCAGCCATTGACGCGAGTTATCCAAGCGGTTTCTTTCTACAAAGATAAACAAGAATGGCAGATAATCGATCGCAGTATCACCCCTGATTTTGAGGAAATCTCCAAGGTGCGTCCTGGAGAATTTTCTGTAATTAGCCGCGATTTGGAAGATAAAATTTGGCTAATAGCTTATAAAATTGACAGTGGGCCAGTTTATTACTATGCCTATAACCGAGAATCAAAAACTAGCACTTTCCTTTTTAGCAACCAACCCAAACTCGAAACGTTGCAGTTAGCTTCAATGCAACCAGTTTCTTATGAGGCGCGGGATGGTTTAACTATCCATAGTTATCTGACAACCCCTACGGGAATACCTAGCCAAAATCTTCCAACAGTATTACTGGTTCACGGTGGCCCTTGGGCGCGGGATACTTGGGGTTTTTCTCCGACAACGCAATGGCTAGCTAACCGTGGTTATGCCGTTCTGCAAGTCAACTTTCGCGGTTCCACAGGCTACGGTAAAGCATTTTTGAATGCTGGGAATCGGGAATGGGGTGGAAAAATGCACGATGATTTGATTGATAGTGTTAACTGGCTGATAGAAAAAGGCATTTCTGATCCACAAAAAATTGCGATTATGGGCGGTTCTTATGGAGGTTACTCTACCTTAGTAGGATTGACTTTTACACCAGAGGTTTTTGCTGCTGGTGTGGATATTGTCGGGCCAAGTAACTTAATAACGCTGATTGAAACTATACCGCCTTATTGGCAACCAATCAAGGCAATGCTTTATCATCGTGTTGGTAATTTAGAGAAAGAATCAGAGTTTCTCAAATCGCGATCGCCTTTATTTTTCGCTGACCGGATTCAAAAACCTTTACTCATTGGTCAAGGTGCAAATGATCCACGGGTGAAACAATCAGAAAGCGATCAAATTGTCAAGGCAATGCAACAGGCTGGTTTACCAGTGCAATATGTACTTTATAGCGATGAAGGACATGGTTTTGCCAGGCCAGAAAATCGGTTGCACTTTTTTGCGATCGCAGAAGAGTTTCTCGCCAAATACTTAGGTGGTAGATTTGAACCTTTGGCAGATATCCCCGGTCATTCAGGAATAGTTAAATAAAATTAAGTCTCAAAAATAAAAAGGTGGTTAGTGATTTTCTCTAACCACCTTGATACTTGTAAGACCGAAGTCTAACGATGTATTCAAGGACTTTTGACTGAACCTCATTGAAGAATTTCTCTTGAATTTTTTCAACATCAAGTTTTCTAGCAAACTCAACTTCTGAAATAATTTCCTGGCATTCGTCTATTGTTGCTCCATTTACTGCTCCATATAGTATCCCAGTTGGATATTCATGAATACAATACTGAAGCCATCGAATCTGAATATTTAGTAAGTCTTTATGTACTTCATTATTGTTGGGAGCGAGCAAGTAACATTCTTTGAGTAACCCATAGTCTGTTTTAAAGTCAATCTGCTTATGGAGATGCTTTGCTCTATAAAAATTGTTAGCTGTACGAGCAAGCCACAAAACTGACCAAGGATCGCGCTTTTGATAACCGCTAAGAAGAACAGGAAATACAACCTGTTCATAAAGCTCATAGCGAATTATATGCGATCCAGATTCGTATTCTTGAGTTTCCAGAAACTTGTGAGTCCACAATTCTTTCTCGGCAAATGAAGCAAATGAAGCAAGAAACTGCTGAAGGTGTTGTCTGGCTTGGGTGCGAAAACCAAGTTTTTTATAATGCAAGTACTGTTTGTAATACTCAAGCTCCATACCTAACTCTGATGCTCAGACTCTTCTTTTTGCAAGAGAAAATCGAGATAGTCTTGTAATTGCAACAGCCTCGCTTCAGATAGCTGGCGTAACTTGGCTAAAATTATTTCTTCTTGCTGCCACTGGGCAATGGGGATAATTTGAGATGCTGGTACTTCGATTGTGACATGGGGCAAATCAAACCCTTCCAGACTATACCCGTCTTCTTCCCCTTCAGGCATAGGGTAATGTTCCACAATTGTTGCAACATTCCCGCGTTTCAGGTTGTATTCTGGTAAATCCTGCGCTAAGGCGACTTGGGAGAATAGGGGGTGTTCTAACTTCATAAGTTTGCTCCTTGATCTGGTACTAAGGTGACAAATTTGGTTGTATTGTTAGCAACCATCCAAATGGTTAAAATATTGAGTTCAACGCCATTGATTCCTCGCAGATACCCACGAATGGCATACTTTTCACCATAGCGAGTTATTTCGATCGCCTCGGCAGGTTGCGTTAAAACTTGAGTCCGTAGATCCTGTTTCAGTTGTTGCCAATTATCTAGTGTGTACCCAGCGCTAGCCAGAAATTTAGATTTATCGTCTTTTGGCAATGGCACAAGCAGATACTTGGTTAGCTTTTCTTCTGCGATTATTGCATCCTGCGGTAAAAAGGCCATCGACTCATGGCATGAATTTTGGGTAGGAATTATTGACTAAATTTTACTCTAAGATCCTAATTGTCTGGGGATTTGAGATATTGTTTTATCCAGCGTTGAGTATTTGCTCTGCGGTTAGTTGTAAATCTGGGAAAATAATAGAAGCGATCGCACTATTTCCCGTAAATCTGGTTTCTTCATAAAACCCGTCAACTAATATCAGTACGGTAACTCTGTTCATTTGAGGGTCAACAATCCAATATTCAGCAATTCCCCTTGCAGCATACTCAGAACGTTTGTAGCGATAGTCCCGATCTTCGTTAGCTTTGCCAGGAGAAACGACCTCGACAACCAGCGCCGGCGGTGGCATATCTAAAGTGATTGTCGATCGCGTTGCCCCTTCTAAGGCTGTTGCCAGTTCATCTGTCAGCACAACTAAGTCAGGAATGCGAGTTGTTGCACGAGATCCAGCAACAACAATTTCAACTTTGTTACTTAAGCGATTAACTGGGACGAATTTGAGGAAATTTACCAGCAAAAAAAGAGATATCTCGACATTTTTTGGGCTTTCGGGCGGCATTGCAACTAACTCACCTGCCACCAGTTCATATTGGTTATCCGTGCGATCGTCATACTTCAAATATTCCTCAAGCGTCAGATTTTTGCCAGTGATTACGGTCATATCACCTCAATATAAATTAGTATTGATAGTTTACCAAATCCATCAATCCTAGTCTATTATTTAAAACCACAGATAACTCATGGATATTTATCTGTGGTTATATTTTCATCCAATTGACTTTTGCAAATTTAGTAACCGCCTGAATATTTAAAGCGATCGCTTCCCTAAAATTGCTGCAAAAATCGTAAATCGCTAGCATACAAGCGGCGAATATCATCCATTTGATGTAACACCATTGCAAAGCGTTCTACACCAAAACCGGCAGCAAACCCTGTATAAACTTCTGGGTCATAGCCCACAGACTTAAGTACATTTGGATCGACCATACCGCAGCCCATCACCTCTAACCAGCGCCCATTCCACTGCAAATCTACCTCAGCCGAGGGTTCGGTAAAGGGGAAATAACTGGCGCGGAAGCGAATTGGTAACTCGCCAAATATTGCTTGTAAAAATACCTTAATTGTGCCTTTGAGGTCTGTAAAAGTTAGTCCCTCGTCAATGGCTAAAAGTTCTATTTGATGGAAAACTGCTGAGTGAGTCGCGTCTACATTATCTCGCCGATAAACTCGCCCTGGAGCCACAACCCGAATTGGTGGTTCTTCTCTTTCCATGTAACGAATTTGCACTGAGGATGTATGAGTCCGTAAAAGATTGCCATCTGGTAGGTAGAAGGTATCCTGCATATCACGGGCGGGGTGGTCAGGCGGGGTATTAAGAGCCTCGAAATTATAGTAATCTGTTTCCATCTCTGGCCCTTGAGCCACGGTGTAGCCCATACCGACAAAAATATCGAGTGCGCGGTCAATAATTCCATTGAGGGGATGAATTCGACCTTGGGGGCTGTAAATTCCCGGCATAGTAACATCCAGAGTTTCAGCCTCTAGCTGTAGCTGAATTTGGGCGGCTTCTAAGGCGACGCGTTGCTGGTCTAGACTAGTTTGCAGAGATTCTTTGACTGTATTGGCGATCGCTCCAATTTTTGGCCGTTCCTCTGCGCTCATTTGCCCCATACTTCGCAACAGCGCCCCCAGTTCCCCTTTTTTACCCAGATAGTTAACTCTGAGTTCCTCCAGACGTTCTAGGGTGTCGGCGGCTGCGATCGCTTTTTCTCCTGACTGCCGCAGTGCTAAAAGTTGAGCTTCTAAATTGCTAGTCATTAGTTATTAGTCATTGGTCATTAGTCATTAGTCTATATTCAAAAGCTGTAAGCTGCTCGATAAATCAACTTACAGCTATGGCATCAATATCAGCCAAAGGGGAGGTTTCCGCCCATCAGAACTTTTCAAGACGAATTTTTAATTTTGAACTCTGCCTTGCGGTAGTAGTACAGCTTGACATAAATGCAGGTAACATCTCAATATCCAGCTAAAATGCATCTCAATTAACTAGACAAAAAGCTGAAAGCCCCTTGTTAAAAGTAGGCAAACTTCCGCCACAGTCTACTAATGAGTATGTATATTTTTTTGCTGCTGTGACATCAGACATTGACAAATGGCTAATAACAAATAACAAATAACTAATGACCAATGACCAATGACTAATGACTATGAAATTACTAATTAGCAACGATGACGGCATTTCTGCCTTGGGTATTCGTACTCTAGCCAACTACTTGGCAGAGGCAGGTCATGATGTGAGTGTAGTTTGCCCAGATCGAGAGCGATCGGCAACTGGACACGGATTAACTTTACACCAACCCATTCGCGCCGAAATTGTTGAAGAGATTTTTCATCCTGCTGTCAAAGCTTGGGCTTGCGATGGTACCCCTTCAGATTGCGTCAAATTGGCTCTGTGGGCTTTGCTAGATACTCCCCCCGATTTAGTTCTCTCTGGCATTAATCAAGGTGCAAATTTGGGAACTGAAATTTTGTATTCCGGCACTGTTTCTGCGGCAATGGAAGGTTTAATTGAAGGCATTCCCAGTGTAGCATTGAGTCTGATTAGTCACACCTCTAAAGACTTTCAACCTGCTGCTAAGTTTGCCAAAATTCTCCTAGACCAGTTAGCCCAAAAACCTTTGCCAGATTTAATGTTGCTCAACGTCAATATTCCTGCCGTTAAGTGGGAAGAAATTGCCGGAGTTACTCTCACCCGTCAAGGAGTGCGGCGTTACATTGATGTGTTTAATAAACGAGTTGATCCTCGTGGAAAAACGTACTACTGGTTAACCGGAGAGGTAATTGAGGATGTAGAACCCCCAACCGGATTAAATCTGCTTCCAAATGTACCGTTAGATGTGCATGTTGTACGTAAAAACTACATCAGTATAACGCCGTTACAATATAATCTTACTTACGTAGATGGGCTAAATAAATTGTCTGACTGGGAATTCAATTTTCTGTAAATCATTTGATTTATCAGGATAAAACTAAAATTATTTAAATGCATTAGAGAAAAATGTAGGCTATAACGTAGGGGCGCTCTTGAAAAACCGATACACATCCACCCTAAAAACCAGAAAATTCTACTTGAGACGATCTCATCCACATTTACACAATCAGCCAGAAACAGGGTATGCTGTTTTACCAAGAAATCCTTCCTCCAGCAAAATCGGTAAGACAGCATAAATTTAGACAAAATCAATAACAATCAATTTTTCCACTTATCGCCCGCTCAGTCCAGCCAGCCAGCAAGCAATACCCATGTCTAGGATAGAGAACCAATTTACCGTACAATTTTGGGGCGTTCGCGGCAGCATCCCCAGCCCAGGGCCAAACACCGTTCGTTACGGCGGTAATACCCCTTGCATATCAATGCAAGCGGGCGATAAACGCTTAGTTTTCGATGCTGGCACGGGACTACATGTTTTGGGGCAATCTTTGTTGCGCCAAATGCCGTTAGAAGCTCATATATTTTTTACCCACTCTCACTGGGATCACATGCAGGGTTTTCCCTTCTTTACCCCAGGATTTGTGAAGGGGAATGACTTTCATATCTACGGCGCGATCGCACCTGATGGTTCTACCATAGAACAGCGCCTCAATGACCAGATGTTACACCCGAACTTTCCCGTACCCTTGCAGATTATGCAAGCCAATTTAAGTTTCTACGATATTCGACCGGGGCAACCAATCCACATCGATGACCTTACCGTAGAAACAGCACCTTTAAACCATCCAGGTGAAGCCATAGGATACCGCGTCAACTGGCGTGGTGGTGCTGCTACTTATATCACTGATACCGAACATTTTCCCGACCGGCTCGATGATAATGTGCTGTGGCTAGCTCGTAATGCCGACATTCTGATTTACGATTCCACCTACACAGACGAGGAATACTATTCGCCCAAATCCCCGAAAATTGGCTGGGGACATTCTACCTGGCAAGAAGCAGTGAAAGTGGCACAAGCTGCTAACGTCAAAACTCTGGTGATTTACCACCACGACCCCGCGCACGATGACGACTTTTTGGATTGTGTAGGGAAAGAAGCAGCTGCGAAATTTCCTGGGGCGATCATGGCACGGGAAGGATTGGTACTTCAGATTCCCACCTCAGTTGTCTTATCAGAATCTTTTCCTGTTAGTAAGTTTTCTACCTAAAGATTGCGATCGGAGGAATTGGAGATTTTAGATTAGATTGGTGATCAGAAGCTTTCAGCGCGAGAGCGTACCTGTTGGCTGTAGCTGAGACAGCGCTGCCGTTGTCACGCCAACCATAGGATAAGGGCGACAACAGGAGGACTACTTTATAGCACCAACACAGCCCAGACACCCACAGACGCCCTAAGATTGCGGCTGATCGAATTGTAAAACTTCGTTGCAGTCTCAACAAGGAACTAGAGCCTTTTTAGCTCTAGTATTTGGGGTTATCTGGACTTAGTAATTAGCTGTCAAGCTAATAGCACAAGATACCATCTTGGGCAACTTCCCGTGGGTTAGGAAAGTGGATTAAATAAAATGCAAAACTTCATCAATTATCACGATCCCTCTCCAATATATCGGAGAGGGATTGAGGGTGAGGTAACCCAGGGACATAAATTGTATGTTATTTAATTCTTATTCCTTAGGCTTTTGGCTGATAGCTAAAAGGGGTAGCATGAACACCCTGGCCGATCGCACAAAACCTCATGGGCAGTTGGTGAATGTCCTCCTCAAGGCGGTTTACCATAAGGTAGCTTCCTGCTGATAGCTAAAATAAACCTAAAATCTCAGAATCCACGTGCTAAATTTGTCTCAAAATGGGTGTTCTGTGTGGGTTGCTTCTTCTAGCGTTGGGCTACTAACGCCGACTGCTGTTGCCCTTGGCAAGTTTGATGGTGTTCATCTTGGTCATCAAAGGGTAATTCAGCCAGTCTTGCACGCTGATGGTCAGTTGTCAGTAGCTAGTAGTCCGCAGTCAAAGGAAAATCAAGAATATATTTACTCAACAGTTGTCACCTTTGACCCCCATCCACAGGAATTTTTTACGGGGCAGCCCCGGAGTTTATTAACGCCACTGGATGAAAAAGTCCAACAATTGCGATCGCTTGGGGTAGAACAACTGGTACTACTACCCTTTGACAAAGAACTATCTGCTTTGACCCCCGAAGAATTCGTCCAAAAAATTCTTGTGCAGCAACTGCGATGCCAGCAAATTAGCATCGGGCAGGATTTTTGTTTTGGCGAAAAGCGCAGTGGTACTGCCAAAGATTTGCAATTAATCGCCGCCAAGCACAATATCCCCGTTACCATCGTTCCCTTACAAACTTATACAGGTAACTCGCCCACCGAAAGCAGTTGCCTCAGTACGAATCCTACTCAGGATGCCCGCATTAGCACTTCATTAATTCGCCAAACCCTTGAGCAAGGCGACATCAAAAATGCAAATCTACTACTAGGACGCCCCTACACTCTCCTTGGTGTTGTCGTTCAAGGTCAACAATTGGGCAGAACAATTGGCTTTCCCACCGCCAACCTCCAACTACCAAAAGAAAAGTTTTTGCCCCGCCAAGGAGTCTATGCTGTCCGCGTTTTCATTCTCAGTGAAACATCAGATGTCGCTCCTAGTGAAAGCTTGGGCGTGATGAATATCGGTAATCGCCCAACTGTAAATGGTACTTATTCATCTGCGGAAGTACATTTATTCGATTGGTCTGGTGATTTGTATGGCAAAAAATTAGCTGTAGAAATAGTGAAATTTTTGCGCCCTGAACAAAAATTTGCTTCTCTAGAAGCCCTGAAAACACAAATTCAACTTGACTGCGTTGTTGCCAAAGAAATTTTGAGTGCTGAAGCCTAAAGTTAAAAGTTAGGAGTTAGGAGTTAGGAGTTAGGAGTTAGGAGTTAGGAGTTAGGAGTTAGGAGTTAGGAGTTAAAAGTTAGGAGTTAGGAGTTAAAAGTTAGGAGTTAGGAGTTAAAAGTTAGGAGTTAGGAGTTAGGAGTTAGGAGTGGGAACAATGTATTTAGGGAAATTGAGCATTGGGCATTGTGAAAACTCTTCCCTCATCTCCCTCATCTCCCTCATCTCCCCACTCCCTACTCCCTACTCCCGCACCGCATGAGAGAAAAAATTGACGCTTTAACACAAAATCTGGCTCTTACCATCGTTGGCAAAGCTGAGGCAATACGTTTAGTGCTAGTAGCCTTGCTAGGTGGTGGTCATGCCTTGCTAGAAGATGTCCCTGGTGTTGGTAAAACCCTACTGGCTAAATCTCTAGCTCGTTCACTGGATGGTAAGTTTCAACGGCTACAATGTACCCCCGATTTACTGCCAACTGACATTACTGGCACTAACATCTGGAACCCCAAAAGCGGCGAATTTACTTATCTTCCTGGGCCAATCTTTGCCAATATACTACTAGCTGACGAAATTAACCGCGCTACACCCCGCACTCAGTCAGCTTTATTAGAAGTCATGGAAGAACATCAGGTAACAGTTGATGGTGTCTCTCGTGCAGTTCCCCAGCCCTTTTTTGTCATTGCTACTCAAAACCCGATTGAGTATCAAGGTACTTTTCCGCTACCGGAAGCGCAAATGGATCGGTTCATGTTGTCGCTGAGTTTGGGCTATCCTTCCGAGGCAGAAGAACTCCAAATGCTGCAAAATCTCCAAAATGGTGTGAAGGTTGCTGATTTGCAGCCTTGTATTACCTTGGCAGAAGTACAGGAATTGCGTTACCTCTGCTCTCAAGTAAAAGTAGCACCCTCGTTGCAACAGTACATCCTCGAATTGGTGCGAGTAACACGGCAAGATGAAGAAATAGCCCTTGGTGTTAGTCCGCGTGGCACATTAGCATTACAACGGGCTGCTCAAGCGTTAGCTTTTCTCTTAGGGCGTGATTATGCGATTCCCGATGATGTGAAATTTCTCGTCCCTCATGTTCTTTGCCATCGCCTTATCCCAAGAGGTGGACGGAACGCAAGAACTGTTGTTGAGCGATTATTGCGATCGGTTTCTATTCCTTAAAGATAACTGTTGCTTTTAAGCTTTTACTTTAGGACTTACGCAAAAAACCTCTCAAACTTTTATGAAAAAAGGGAAGGTTTAAAACCTCGCCAGCAAGTGGCGCGAAACAGTCCTTGTATCCCAAGGCAGGTAGAAACCCCACCCCTATCGGGCTTGATTCAATTGCGAATTGCGAACGCACAAAGCGTGCCTCCGGCAAGAGTGCGAATTGGTTTCATTCCTCCGTGTCGCGCCAGTTGCTTCAAGTCTCTTAACCGCAAGGGCGCACTGCCTTCTCTGCGCCTAATAAGGTTCGATTTTCCGTTACCTGTGCGTAAGTAAGTGCTTTACAGTATAAGGTGAGAGTTCGCAACAGTAGTATCCAAAAAGGTAAGAGTGCTGGATAGTGATTGATTTATCAAATTGAAGCACCTACAAGTATTTTGCTATTAACGATTTATTCCAAATCTGACCGAGAAGATATTGGTGCAAATGAAATCCGAGATATTGTCGCTGATTTTTCTAGTGACTTTGGTTAAAACTGCTAAGAGATTTTTCCTTGTAATCTTGAGAGATGCACAGACGCAGAAGGGCTTGCCAATAGGCATTGCTATGTTGCTACTGCCAACGCTGGCTAAGTTCTATGATTAGCACAAGCGCCACTTCTAAATATCTAGGAATGTGAGGAATGTCAATTTTTGTTAAGCGCAAAATCCGCGATCGCAAAAATCGCCCATCAAAGAGCGATGCCTACGGCGGGCTACGCCAAGGCCTTGTACTACAGCAAAGCGCCGAACGCCAATTCAAACGTCAATTTTTCGGTTTACTTCTGGTAGTTGTAACCTGGAGCCTAGCTATGGGTTGGCTTCTAGCTTTGGCAACTAATGCCCATGCTACTCCTACCGCCGAAATTGGCACTGTTGACGTAGTACCTGCACAGTATCAATTAGGACAAGAACTGTATCTAGAAAACTGCTCCACATGCCACATCGGCTTACCGCCAGCCGTTTTACCCACCCAAACTTGGAAAAATCTCCTGCAAGACTCGCAGCACTACGGCGCACAACTAAAGCCTTTAGTCGATCCGCCACGCATCTTGGTGTGGAAATATCTTTCGACTTTCTCCCGTGTTCAGGGAGACGACGAAGAAACACCATATCGCCTTAATGACTCACGTTATTTCAAAGCTTTACATCCAGGAGTTAAATTACCACGTCCCGTCCAGCTTGGCAGCTGTGTTAGCTGTCATCAAGGCGCTAGTGATTACAATTTCCGCCGCCTGACAGCAGAATGGAAGTGAGGAGTTAGGAGTTGAAAAATTCATAACTCATAACTCATAACTCATAACTCTATTCCCCCGCTCCTTCTCTGGCCCCATCTGAGGGCAAAATGATACTATGAAGAAAGACTAAATAATCAGATAAGAGTTAAAACCAATCATTTAGTAAACTGATTGCCTCGTTTTTCTCCTGTTTTTGAGTTAATTCTCACTTGACACCCATCCACAACCAAGAAGGTTGGGTTGGGTTAAATGTTTATAATCAATGCCAAACCTTTAATTCCCATCCCCCTTGATTCAGTTCTATAATCTGCCATGCTAAAACTTTTGTTGGGTGACCCCAACGCTCGTAAGCTTAAAAAATACCAACCTTCTGTTACTGAAATTAACCTTCTTGAGGAAGAAATTAAGGTTCTTTCCGATGAGGAGTTAAAAGGTAAAACCGTCGAGTTTAAACAACGGTTTGCCAAAGGCGAAACTCTGGATGACCTATTGCCAGAAGCTTACGCCGTTGTCCGGGAAGCAGGACGACGAGTCTTAGGCTTGCGGCACTTTGATGTCCAAATGCTTGGCGGTATCATTTTGCATGTAGGGCAAATTGCCGAAATGAAAACTGGTGAGGGTAAAACGCTTGTAGCAACCTTACCGAGTTATTTAAATGGTCTTACTGGTAAAGGTGTACACGTCGTTACTGTAAACGATTACCTGGCTCGTCGGGATGCTGAATGGATGGGACAGGTGCATCGGTTCTTGGGGCTGAGTGTGGGGCTAATCCAGTCAACCATGACTCCCAGTGAACGCCAGAAAAACTATGATTGCGATATCACTTATGTCACCAACAGCGAGGTAGGGTTTGACTACCTGCGGGATAACATGGCGACATCAATGGCAGATGTGGTGCAACGCCCGTTTAATTATTGCGTGATTGACGAGGTAGACTCGATTTTAATTGATGAGGCGCGGACACCGCTAATTATTTCTGGGCAGGTGGAAAGACCTACAGAAAAGTATCTGCAAGCAGCTGAAATCGCATTCACACTTCAAAAAGATGAGCATTATGATGTGGATGAAAAAGCTCGTAACGTGCTTTTGACTGATGAAGGCTTTGCGGAATCCGAAAATCTTTTGGGAGTCACAGATTTATTTGACCCGGAAGATCCTTGGGCGCACTTCGTTTTCAATGCGATTAAAGCCAAAGAACTTTTTCTTAAGGATGTAAATTACATCGTCCGTAATGGCGAAGTGGTAATTGTAGATGAATTTACCGGTCGGGTGCTACCCGGACGGCGTTGGAGTGATGGATTACACCAGGCCATTGAAGCCAAAGAACACGTAGATATTCAGCCAGAAACTCAAACTCTAGCGACAATTACTTATCAAAATATGTTCTTGCTGTATCCAAAACTGGGTGGAATGACCGGAACGGCAAAAACCGAAGAACCGGAATTTGAAAAAATTTACAAAATCGAAGTTGCGGTAATTCCCACCAACCGCGATCGCAGACGCGAAGATTTGTCTGATATGGTCTTTAAGACAGAACCAGGCAAGTGGGGTGCGATCGCTAAAGAATGTGCCGAAATGCACGAACTTGGCAGACCTGTGTTAGTAGGAACCACTAGTGTAGAAAAGTCCGAATATCTCAGCCGACTATTGAAGGAGTTGACGATTCCTCACGAATTACTCAACGCCCGTCCCGAAAACGTCGAGCGTGAGGCGGAAATCGTCGCCCAAGCTGGACGAAAAGGTGCTGTGACCATTGCTACTAACATGGCTGGTAGAGGTACAGACATCATTTTGGGCGGGAACTCCGAATACATGGCACGTCTGAAGCTGCGGGAATACTTCATGCCCCGGATTGTGATGCCAGAAGATGAAGATAGCTTTGGCGTGCAAAGACCAGCCGGATTACCCACAGGACATGGTGGTGGTCAAGGCTTTGTCCCTGGTAAAAAAGTCAAAACTTGGCGGGCTTCGCCAGAAATTTTCCCCACCCAATTGACAAAAGAAACAGAAAAACTACTCAAAGATGCAGTAGAAATTGCGGTGCGTGAGTATGGCGATCGCAGTTTATCGGAACTGGAAGCAGAAGACAAGGTAGCTGTAGCCGCCGAAAAAGCTCCCATCGACGACCCTGTGATTCTGAAATTGCGAGAAGCTTACAACCGCGTTAAGCAGGAATACGAACAATTTACTACCCGCGAACATGATGAGGTAGTGGGAATCGGCGGTTTGCACGTAATTGGTACAGAACGCCACGAATCGCGGCGGATTGATAACCAGTTGCGCGGACGTGCAGGAAGACAAGGCGACCCTGGAACCACGAGATTCTTCCTCAGTTTAGAGGATAACCTACTACGGATTTTTGGAGGCGATCGCGTTGCTGGGTTAATGAATGCTTTCCAAGTGGAAGAAGATATGCCCATCGAATCTGGGATGCTTACCCGCAGTTTGGAAGGCGCACAGAAAAAAGTTGAAACCTACTACTATGACATTCGTAAGCAGGTATTTGAGTATGACGAAGTGATGAATAATCAACGTCGGGCTATTTATGCTGAACGTCGCCGGGTATTAGAAGGTCAAGACTTGAAAGAACAGGTAATCAAGTACGCCGAAAAAACGATGGATGACATCGTTGACTACTATATCAACGTAGACTTGCCCTCGGAAGAGTGGGAGTTAGCAAAGCTGGTTGAGAAAGTTAAAGAATTCGTCTATCTACTAGAGGATTTGCAGCCAAATCAATTGGAGGATATGTCAGTCAGCGAGATTAAAGCTTTTCTCCATGAACAGGTGCGAATTGCTTACGACCTCAAAGAAGCGCAAATTGACCAAGTTCAACCCGGACTTATGCGCCAAGCTGAACGCTTCTTTATCTTGCAACGCATTGATACTCTGTGGCGGGAACACCTGCAACAAATGGATGCCTTACGCGAATCAGTAGGATTACGTGGTTATGGGCAAAAAGACCCGTTGATTGAGTATAAGAGCGAGGGTTACGAACTCTTCTTGGATATGATGGTTAACATTCGCCGAGACGTTGTGTACTCGTTGTTCATGTTCCAGCCGCAGCCGCAGCAGATGATGCAGGCAGAATCAGAGATGGTGTAAGTAGAGAATATCTCATGCAGAGACGCAGAGGCGCAGAGAGTGCTTTTGCGTCTTTGTATTTTAAGGCATCTCTCAAAAATATTTTGTTTTCAGGAGTTTGCTGAAATGGGTAAGCTAGTACTGCCAAATCTTCAGGGCAAGCAAATGGGACAAGTAATAGTTACCCTCACAGTCACGAATCGAATTGATCAAGTTTTACTTAAAGCTAGTATTGTGGTATAAATATTAGGGTACATTTAAGTATTTATTTCTAGTTACTCAATCAACGAAAAATGATGAAAATTAATCAAGTTGCTTTACTATCTACTGCTACTGTGCTGGCAGTCCTCGCTAGTACAATCACTGGTAGCCAAGCAGCTACTGTAAACCAAGTTATCGATTTAGTGAATCCCCCCTATGCAGCAAATGAACCTCTTTTTAACTTTAGCGAAGCAGGTGTAGGTGCTTCAACAAACTACACCAACACCTTTATCACTGGTGAAGGTACTGCTCCAGCAATTAACAATAATAATAACGATACAGGTATCACATTTTCTAGTTTAGTCTACCAAATTCTAACTCCAAGTGCTGTATTTGGTGCTGTTACCTCAAATAATATCCCCCAAGTAACTCTTTCCTCAGATAACAAAACCGCCACCTTTAGTGGTTTCTCTCTAGCCGCTGGGCAAGGTTTTAGAGTCGATAGAACTGTTAGTGATGGGTCACCAGTACAATTTAAATTTACTGCTAATCCTAGTATACGTATACCCGAAGCTTCTTCAGTATTAGGCATCTTTGCTTTCGGTGCTGTAGGTATCGGTTATTCAATGAAGCGTAAATTAAACAGCAATAACTGGATTCAGCCAACTAGAAGCTTGTAGCCCTATGCATCATTTGTGTCAAACACAAAAAAGAATTTATAACTTTTAACAAAATTTTAACCGTATTCTCCCAAAGAACTTACTCTGCGGGTGTAGCAAAATCCAGAACTAGATAAAAATAAAAAGCCAGCAGGAGAGCGAGTTTCAGTCATTGACTCGCTTTCTTTTTTATATCTTTTATTTGTTTTTATACAGAACTCGATATAAAAACACGGCAGAGCCGGGGGTATTGGAGTCAGAGAAATAAATCCTTCTCAAATGCCTTACTTAACAAAAATTTACTTTCTAGTTCGGTGAGTAAATCACGACGGAGCGGGGGGGAAATTCGCCCCGCTTAAAACCCATCAATTGGCTCATCCAGTACCCCTAGCTCCGAGTTCATATCGACATTTAAAGCTGTTGATACATTACAGCATTTCCGGCTGTTATGAGGTACAGTAGCAGCAACTAGCTTTCCCAGTTTCTTAAATGTTGAGGATTTATTAAGTCGAGTGCAACTGAGATTAGTTTATCAACCATTTCTGTTGTACTTGGAGCAAAACTGCGTAAAAAATACTTGAGTGCAGCAGGGGCGGATTTTCCGAGATGTTGAACTTAGTATTGGAGAACGTCAAGGAACCTTTGATTGTCTGGAACTCACAGAAGTACCTTATGCCCTTTTGGGTGTAACGCTAATGGAAGTTTTAGGGTTAGAACCAGATATTAAAAATCGGAAGTTGCGGATTTTACCGATGAATTCTGAGCAAACTTATCTGAGTGTATTGTAAGCGATCGCTTACACTTGGCGTAGTTTTGGGGTTGTTTGTAGTGCGATCGCAGAGTAAGCTATTTTACTTTAATAACTAGGCAACCAGAGACAAGCTAGCCTATAAAGTAACTGATATAATATGAATAGCAGTCAAGAGGTCTGACCTTTTCAGATCGCGGAAGCTAGGTCTTCCCTTGACTGATTTTTATTGTCTAAAAATATAGAACAGCCATGTATTTGCTGTATGCAGATGAGTCTGGCACTACCCACGACTCAAACCAACAATATTTTGTACTGGCTGGATTTTGTGTATTTGAGCGCCAAGGATATTGGATTTCTGATCAGCTTGACCAAATTGCTGCTAGATTTGATCCAGCTGATCCAATATCAGTTGAATTGCACGGTAGTCCAATGCTGAGTGGTAGAGGAAAGTGGAGGACTTATCCTAAGAGCGACAGAGAGAAAGCTATTGAAGATATTTTGCAGATTTTCCTACAGTCACACCCAAGTAACCGACTATTCGCAAGTGTGATCAAGAAAACTGTAGTATCACCAAAAGACCCTGTTGAAGTTGCATTTGAACAACTAGCTAGTAGGTTTGATAGGTATTTGATCAGGCTGCACAAAAATGATAATACACAGAGAGGCATCATAATTTTTGACAAATCCACTTACGAGACAACGATTCAATCTTTAGCAACTGACTTTAGAACTATTGGATACAGTTGGGGTGTTATCAGAAATTTTTCGGAAGTGCCTTTATTTTTAGACTCAAAAGCTTCGAGACTAATTCAACTTGCTGATCTACTCGCTTACGCAATTTTCAGACATTTTGAAAAGGGAGATAGCAGGTTTTTCTCTATCATTCAGTCTAGATTTGATTCTGAAGGCGGTATAGTTCATGGATTACATATACAGCAATAAAATTATATTTATCTAAGACCACACTCCAATGCAACTTTCTGAAGCTGAACAGAATGCGATCGCTTACACTTGGGGTAGTTTTGGGGTTGTCTGTAGTGCGATCGCAAAGTAAAATACTTTATCTAAACAGTTAAACTGTAGAGCTACAGCTAACCCTAAGCCCAACTAGAATAAGTTTAGGATGTTGGACAGGAGAGCAAAATGGATACATCTATCCTTGATCAGGTAATTGAGCAACTGAAAGTTATGCCCCAACACTTGCAGTCGCAAGTGCTTGAATTTGCACGCACCTTGGCAGATTCCAAAATTCTAGGTGTTTCAGGTCAGCAACTACTACGTTTTGCAGGTTCAATACCAACAGATGACATCCAGTTGATACGCGAAGCAATTGAACAGGACTGTGAGCAGGTTGATACCAATGAATGGTAGATACTTGCTACTAACATTGTTATTGCTCTCTTTGCGGATGAATTAGCAGTCAAACACAGCCTTGGAGAGGCGCACGAGGTATTCATCCCCAGCATTGCAGTTGGTGAGTTGTGTTACGGCGCAAGAAAATCAGGACGCTTAAAAGATAATTTAGAACGTATTGACGAATTTATAGCCAACATTACTGTACTCGGATGTGATGCAGAAACTGCTAAACATTATGGTGAGGTCAAAAACAAGTTACGTTTAAAAGGGCGACCGTTGCCTGAAAACGATATTTGGATTGCAGCACTTACAGTCCAATATAATTTAACGTTAGTTACACGCGATGCTCACTTTGAGGAGGTTGAAAACCTACGAGCAGTGACTTGGTGATTTAATGAAAGTTGCGATAAATGGCTAAACAAAATTTATACTAATCCATGAAAAAGCTCTTATTTATCTGTAGCCAGAATAAATTGCGAAGTCCCACCGCCGAGGCTGTGTTTTCTGAATATGAAGGACTTGAAACAGACTCGGCAGGTTTGGATCGCTATGCCCAAGTACCACTTTCAACCGAGGCGATCACATGGGCTGATATGATCTTTGTGATGGAAAAATCCCATAAAAATAAGCTATCGAAAAATTTTCAGCCCTTTCTTAAAGATAAAAAAATTATCTGTTTAGATATACTAGATGAATATGAATATATGGAATTAGCTTTAATTGAATTGTTAAAACAGAAAGTGCTACCCATATTAAAAATTAAAAAATGAACTAACTTTTGGGAGATGAGTCTACAAACAATTCTGCTGATAGGCAAAAAAATTGCTATACTTCAATTAAATCTAATTGCATTATATTCCCTTCAGAGAAACCAAGGCTGGAGTAAACTGGTTTACCCAATGGTGAGGCGTTAAGAAGCACTCGCGTGCAACCGCTCACTTTTAAATATTCAATTGCTCTATTAGTTAAGCATTTAGCAATGCTTTGTCTGCGGTAAGATTGTTCAACGTAAACGCCCCAAATATATCCAAATTTGCGGTATTTATCTTTGAAAACATTTGGGATGCTCTCTGCAAAAAGTTGACAGCTTGCAGAACCCACAACTGTATTATCAACCTCTGCAACAAAAGCCTTGTAAAACAAATCTCGACGCGCCTGTTCTATGAATTTGAGGGTAATCTTCTGCCAATCAAGTTGGATATTACTCTCATGAACACCAATATCTAGCCACATTTGGTAAAAGTGTTTTGCAATCAGTGAGTCTTCTTCGGTAGTGGCTTCTCTGATAGTGATATGTTTTTCTGTCAGCATAATTTTTCAACAAATTTTCGTAACTCACACCTAACTCCTCCCCAAGTCGGGAAGGAGTTTTTTAGCATCAGCTAAAATACAAGGTGCGGTGCTTGTATTACGATCTCAGACTTTCTGTGCAGATACTTCTGGCTTTTCTTGCCTTTGCAACGCCGAATACAGCCTATTGAGCGCATTTACATAAGCTTGCGCGGATGCCACGATGATATCTGTGTTCGCTGCATGACCAGAAAATACTTTAGATTCATAACGCAAACGAATCGTTACTTCTCCAATAGCATCAATACCGCCTGTTACTGACTGCACAGAAAACTCAATCAACTCGTTGGGGACATTCACCACACGGTTGATAGCCTTGTAAACGGCATCCACTGGCCCAGTACCGATCGCAGCATCGGTTAATTCTTCACCGTCTGGGGTACGCAAGGTAACTGTAGCTGTAGGACGGGCGTTGCTACCACAGGAAACTTGCACCAATTCGACTCGGAACAAATCGGGTGCTTGTTGGATTTCATCGTTAACGATCGCTTCCAAATCCCAATCAGAAATATCTTTCTTTTTATCTGCTACTTCTTTGAATCTGACGAATGCTTTATTTAACTCAGTATCTGACAGTTCAAAGCCCAATTCTTTCAATCGGGTACGGAAAGCATTTCTACCGGAATGTTTGCCCAAAACTATTTGATTGTCTGTTAAACCAATCAATTGGGCATCCATAATTTCGTAGGTGAGCTTATTTTTTAGCACACCATCTTGGTGAATCCCAGACTCATGAGCAAAAGCATTCGCCCCGACGATCGCTTTATTTGGTTGTACTAACATTCCCGTCAAATTGGAAACTAAGCGTGAGGTTTTGTAAATTTGCCGAGTGTCGATATTTGTCAGGGATTCTTGAGATTCTTCTGGTCTTCCTAAAAAGGGATTAAAATATTGTCGCCGCACATGCAACGCCATCACCAATTCTTCTAGTGATGCATTTCCGGCGCGTTCGCCAATGCCATTGATGGTACATTCTAGTTGGCGGGCGCCATTTTTCACGGCTTCTAAGAAGTTAGCAACTGCCAAGCCTAAATCATTATGACCGTGAACGGAAATAATCGCTTGGTCGATGTTGGGGACATTTTCGATAATCCCCTTAATGATTGCCCCAAACTCGCTAGGGGTGGTATAACCGACAGTATCGGGAATGTTAACTGTTGTTGCACCAGCTGCGATCGCTCTCTCTACCACTTGGTAAAGAAATTCTGGATCGGAACGAGCCGCATCCATCGGCGAAAATTCTACATCTTTCATGAAGGACTTGGCATAAGCTACCATTTCTTCGGCGATCGCTAGCACTTCTGCCCGCGACTTCCGCAACTGATACTCTAAATGGATATCAGAAGTCGAAATAAATGTATGAATTCTGGCGTTAACTGCCGGTTTTAATGCTTCTGCGGCTGCTTCAATATCTGCTTTAATCGCTCTTGCCAAACTGCAAATTACTGGGCCATTTTCTGTCCCCACAATTTTGGCAATCTTGCTGACTGCTTCAAAATCTCCGGGACTCGCAAAGGCAAAGCCTGCCTCAATTATATCCACACCCAGACGCGCTAGTTGCTTGGCAATAACTAGCTTCTCGTCTATATTCAGAGTTGCTCCTGGACACTGCTCTCCATCTCGCAATGTCGTATCAAAAATGATGATTCGGTCTGTTTTGTTTGTCATTTGCGCTTTGTTGTTTCGTGTTTACTTGTGGCTCAATATATCTTCAACCTTAGTTTTTCTTTTACTCTTACCTTTGTAAATAATTGCTAAGAATACTAACCTTCTGTTTTTTCTATTTGATCTCTGATATCATTTAAATCTATATATCTGTCAGTAGCATTTCGGAGTTCTCTAGCGATCATTCCTTCGGTCGATACTACTGTAATATGTGTATTTTTTGAGCGTAATAATTCGATTGCTCTTTCAAAATCTCCATCACCACTGAATAATACTACTCGGTCATACTGGTCTACTGTATTAAACATATCTACAACAATTTCAATATCTAAATTCGCTTTTTGCGAGTAACGACCAGAGGTATCATCATAATATTCTTTAAGAATTTTAGTTCTAACTGTATATCCCAGACTAATTAGAGCATCTCTAAAACCTCGTTGATCTTGTGGGTCTTTTAAGCCAGTGTACCAGAAGGCGTTAATTAATGTTGTCTCTGATTGCTCATGTTTGAAGTATTCTAAAACTCGCCGCGGGTCAAAAAACCAACCATTTTTTTGTTGAGCATAGAACATATTGTTTCCGTCTACAAAAATAGACAGACGATTCATTGGAGAACCCATACAAATTTACACCTAATAATATATATGAATTTAGATGGAACAATAGATTATAGCAATTTTCAAATGCCTTGTTTGCTAATATCTATAAACTAACTCTTCATCTGTAGCTTTTATCCTACCTCTTTCAAGGCATAAAAACGCCTGCAACATTGGAGTTGAGATCCTGGGTGCTAAACCTTATTCACCTCCGGCACTGCAAGAGCCACCCTGCGATCAAAATCTACCAATAAAATTGAACTAGTAACAGCATTTATAACTGTATAACACTAAATTTTACTCCTAAAGAGGTATGCCTTATGCTTAGGGTAGGATATAAGTTGATGCCTATCTATAGGTTTAGCTTTCAGTATAAGGATACGCTTTGTGGGGAGTACCAATATTGCGCCAAACACAGAAGACAAGCTTGGGACAGCTTCTGGTAAAACCCCAGTTAAGAGGATAGTTGTTGGTTAGGTTAGGGTAAAATCTCAGCGCAACCAACTACAGAGACGAAGTATATCCGGCTATAATCTGTGAGAGAATCACTCTTTTGTAACTCACTCAACAGAATAATAATTTAGGCAGTACCTGAGTAGGAATCTCCTGGGGGCTACCTTTGTCAATAAAAGTTTGTTGATGAATAGAAGATACTTTACAAATGTATAAGATTATCATTTAAGTCTTATTTCAATGTGCTTGTACTAAAACCTGGTCTGAATAAATAAAAGTGTTGGACTTAAATCAATCAGTAACACGATATGGCAGAAGAACCTACATCTACCTTAACTAAAAACTATGTCTCTGCTGCCAATAGACACTCAGGTAAACCGACAAAGGTAACGTCAACAGCATCGGCTCGTCAGTCTAGATGGATGGTTTTATTAGGTCATCTCCTCGCTGGCGGTTGCATAATGGGTGCAGCATTGCTAAGTGCTTCTGGTGGAGAATTGGTTCAATTGATCGAAAATAAGGCGCTTTCTGCCTTTTTTCAAGTGCGTGGTTCGATTTTACCTCCAGAAGACATCGTAATTTTAGCAATAGACGATCAGTCAATATCAGTTCCCGAACAGTACTATAAAACAGATCCGAAACAGTATGCCTATTTAGAAACACTGAAATCTTATCCTTATAAACGGGCTGCATACTCCCAGGTAATCGCAAAGTTAATCAAAGCAGGTGTCCGGTCTGTAGCGGTAGATGTCGTTTTTGACACGCCAAGCAGTTATGGAGCTACTGACGATCGCCAACTCCAAGCAGTATTACAAAAATATGGCAGTAAAGTTACCTTAGCCGCCGTCTACGAAAATTCCCAGATGCGCCAGGGGTCTTTTATGCAACTGATTGAGCCACAACAGATGTTTAATACAGGGTCTGTGTCCATTGGCTCAGTTAATTTCCCCCTGGAGACAGATGGTAAAGTTCATCGATTGGCGAGTGAGTTTTCTAAGTTGTTAGCTGAAGATAATTTGATCGAGAAGCTACCCTCTTTTGATGAAGCAGCATTGAGGGTAGCAAAATTAAATTATCCCCGACCAAAGGGCGATCGCATTCATTTTTGGGGGTCTGCTGGTACATTTGAGCAAATCCCGTTTTGGCATGTACTCGATCCGGAAAACTGGAACACCTATTTGCAGCAAGGAAAGGTGTTCAAAGACAAGATAGTGCTGATTGGTTCAACAGATAAGTTAAACAATGATTATTATCCAGTCGCTGCTAGCAACAGCGCTAAACCCATGTCGGGCGTGGAAATTCACGCCAACGCGATCGCAACTTTGATGCAAGGTAAAGCGATCGCCCCTGCAATTAAAAGTCCACCGTTGCGGGGTTTGTTTGTGCTAATTATAGTTGGCACTACAGCCTTGATAATTAGCAGACGCAAGCATACTATCAATAGATTTCTCTATAGCCTCGTCCTGTCTGGCAGTTGGGCAGTAATTAGCTATGGGTTATTTGTCCATAGTCAGTTAGTTTTTCCCACTACAGTACCAATGATTGCGATCGCTATGATTGGATTTTCCTATCTGGGAACCTCATTAGTCAGAGAAAGTATCAAAAAACGCCAATTAGTAGACATTTTTCAGAAATATAAAACTTCCGCCGTTGTCCAAGAGATTATCAGCCAACAAGATGATTTGCAAGACCTAATCCAGCAACGAGATTTAGCTATATCAGGAAAAGTCCTGGCTAGACGCTACAGAATTGTCAAAGTTCTCGGTTCCGGTGGATTCAGCGAAACCTACATTGCCGAAGATACCCAACGTCCTGGGAATCCACGATGTGTTGTCAAACAACTAAAACCAGCCAACACCAAACCAGAAGCCTTGCAACTTGCCAGACGTTTATTTCACTCAGAGGCGCAAACACTCGAAAGATTGGGAACAAACCCTCAAATTCCGCAACTTTTGGCGTATTTTGAAGAAGATGAAGAATTTTATTTAGTACAAGAACAAATCATTGGTCATCCTTTAAATCAAGAATTGCCAGCAGGTAGAGCAATTGATGAAATTGCAGCGATTAGAATTGTCAGAGATTTATTGCAAACATTAACATTTGTCCATAAAAACAATGTGATTCACCGGGATATTAAGCCCAGCAATATCATCCGCCGACATTCAGACGGTAAACTGATTTTGATTGACTTTGGAGCCGTCAAAGAAGTTAGTACAAAACAGCTCGATCATCAAGAGCAAAATCCCTTCACCATTGGTATTGGTACTCAGGGTTACGCACCAAGCGAACAATGTTTTGGGCGTCCCCACTACAGTAGTGATATCTATGCAGTCGGCATGGTTGGGATTAAAGCCTTGACTGGTATGGCACCCCGTGAGCTACCTAGAGATGCTAATGGAGAGATAAGATGGAGCGATGCCTACGGCGGTAAACTACGCACCCAGGTCAGTCACTCCCTCGCTAAGATTCTCAGTAAAATGGTGCTGGATGACTTCAAACAGCGATATCAGTCTGCATCAGAGGCTCTTGAGGATCTTGAAGTTTTTGACGATATTGTAAGTTTTCAAACCAGATACCCCATGCTACAGAATGACTCTTTAATGAATACTTTAGATGACTTAGGCGCTCCCACACAATCTAGCTCAAAACCATCCTCAGAAACTACTTGATAAGCTGTCGCCCTAAAACGCACCTACGAGCGAGTGATAATTATTTGCGCCCACTTACTTATAATTTTAATTTAACAACAAAAATTCTTCTCCTGTCGTGGGATGAATGCCTATAGTTTCATCCAAGTCTTCCTTAGTAATGCCCTTGCGAATTGCCACACCCAGACTTTGAATGATATCTGCTGCATGTTCACCCACCATGTGAGCGCCCAAAACTTGCCCAGAATCACCATTTAACACTAACTTTATAGTGGTTGGCTCATCCTGTTCGATTAGCCGATACAACAGTGGTTGGAACTGGGTGCGGTAGCATTCTACATCACCAAATTTTTCCCGTGCTTTCGCCTCTGTCATCCCCACACTAGCCGCTTCTGGACGGCAAAAAACAGCAGTGGGGACATAATCATAATTTAGTTTTTGCACCTTGTTGCCAAAAACTGTATCGGCAAAGGAAATACCTTCTGCCTTAGCCACTGGAGTCAATTGCACGCGGCTGGTGCAATCACCCACTGCAAAAATGTTTTCTTGGCTGGTGCGGTTGTATTCATCTACTTTAATTGCACCATCTTCGCCAAGTTCAACATGGGCATTTTCTAAACCAAGATTCTTGGTATTTGGAACGTAACCTGTGGCAACTAAGATGGTATCTGCTGTAATTATTTCTTGGCTTTTACCAGAAATAGTCAACAAGAAACCTTCTTCTGAGAATTTGATTTCAGCAACGGTGCTATTGGTGAAAAACTTAATTTTGCGTTTAATTAAACCCTGTTGTACAGCAGAGCGAATGTCATCATCAAACCCCGATAAAATCATTCCGTCTCTTTCAATCACCGTCACTTCGCAGCCGAAAGCGTGCATCATGCTAGAAAATTCTACGCCAATGTAGCCGCCGCCAATAATTGCTAAACGTTTCGGCAGATAAGGTAGCTGAAACATCTCGCGGGATGTGATAGCGTATTCTATACCTGGGATGTTGGGCTTGAGGGGTTGTCCTCCCACAGCAATTAAAATTTTGTCTGCTGTAACTTTGCGTCCATCAATATTGATAGTATGGGTATCGATGAAAGTGACATGTTGAGAAATTAGTTCAATTCCAGCTTTTTGCAATTGCTGAAAATAAGACTGGTTAATGCTGTCAATATGCTGATGTACTGACTTCATAAATAATGTCCAGTCAAAGTATGTTTGACAGTCACTCCACCCATAACTGTGCGCTATTTGATTTTGCAGGGCAAAGTCGGCTGCGTAGACAATCAGTTTTTTCGGAACGCAACCGCGATTTACACAAGTCCCACCGACGGATTCTTGTTCAGCAACAGCGACACGTACACCGTAACTAGCTGCTTTTTTAGCTGCTGCCAATCCCCCAGGGCCAGCACCAATGACAAACAAATCGTAATCAAATGTCATAAAAATCTGTTCCTTTTTCACTTTTTGGACAGAGCTATTTCATACCTTATAATGATTTACACAAAACTTAATCTACTGTCTTTGGGTGGACAATTGGGAATGAAACCAGGCTGATATCTAGCAGATTGCCACATTAATAGCAATTACATCCAAAAGGAACAGCGATCACTCGATTATTGCTAATTTATATTACATTATGTTGCCAAAGAAGCATTTTGTCTATTCTACAAGAGGTAGATGTTTGCGATCGCACTTCTTTCTGGGTATCATTAGCAGTTTCGTCTTTTATGACACCAAGTAAGGGCGGGTAAGATACCCACCCCACAAGAGAAGCAGCTTAAAATTTTGCTAGTAAGTCATTGATCGCAACTCTTGCTGTTACGGATTTTATACCTCCTGCTTGTTGTAAAGATTCAAGTAGATACTGTGCTTCCTTAATTTTTTTTACAGCCTCCATAGCGAGTGGCTGGCGGCTTTGTTTAATATCTTTGAGGATAACTGAGATTCGCTTATCAACAGATAAGCAGAGTTGTACGGGTGCTAATGGCTGTTTATTCATGATTTGGTGTGTTTGAATCACTACATCTATAGCTTCGCAGACCCTTGTTAGAAAGCTACCAAACAAGCGTTAGGTACTTGGTTAGGATAGTGTTAGGAATTTGATAAATATTTCTAAAAATGGCATCTATCCAAAATTATCCTGAAGAAAAATTTACAGAAGCTGCTCACGACTGGGATTTAGAAAGGTTGTACAAAGACCTTGAATTATCTAAGCGAGAAGTAGCGCCTCACAAAAGAAAGGGACTTACGGAAATCGAAAAGCTGCATTTGAGAGGCTTGCTTTGCGCTAATAGTCCAGATGAAATAGCTAAAAAGCTTTGCAAAAACTCTAGAGGTCTTAATGCTGATCTTTGTGAAACTATTTACCGATATGTTGAAACACTTACCAATAGACTTACTAACACGTTAGAGAACTGGAGAGATATCTATAAGTGGTTGGAAGAAGCTGGATATAAGGCTAGATCATCTAGCTCAGTTCCATCGCACGCAGCCGCAAACCCTAAGCCTCAAGAGTCAGTCTCTGAAATACCAGTATCCAACAATTCTGATTTTGTGGGGCGTGAGGATGCGATCGCACATGTTAATTCTCAGAAGGTTTTTTCCGCTGAGGTTATGAGAATTGAGGCTGGAATACAACAACACGAGCAAAAGCTTAATTCTTCCGCTAACTTAATTCATTACCCACCAACGCTTAAAAACTGGCAAGGCCGTGACCAAGAAATCCAGCAAATTACAACTTGGTTAGCTGATAACGATGTCAACATTATTGGAATCCAAGGTTTAACTGGTATAGGTAAATCCTGTCTAGCAGCCAAGGTGTATGAATCTCAGCTATTTGAAGTAAGATTCTGGGCTGATGTTAGAGAAGGCACTGATTTCAGTGTGTTTGCCAAGAAAGCTTTGACTGAACTAGCTGGGAAATCTTCAGAAGAGTTGGCGACACTACGGGAACCAAGCCAACTCATCTTTGCTTTGTTGGACATTTTGAGACAACGGCCATGCTTGTTAGTGTTCGATAACTTAGAAACACTGCTTGATCAGGAGCGTCATTTTCGGGAACCTTACAAATATTTCTTCAATCGCTGGATTGAACATGGAACAACCAGTAAGATACTGCTAACAACCCAGATTCAACCAGAAGTCATGGAAGGTCATGGCTATTGGCTATCCTTGCAAGGACTCAAAGTTATTGAAGGTGCAAAATTATTGTCAGATTTGGGTATTGTCGGATCTGATGAAGAACTACAAGATTTTTCTAAATATCTCGATGGACATCCAATGATGCTGCGGTTAGTCGCATCAAAGTTAAAACGAGGTACTCATATACTGAAAGCCAAAAAACTTGGTTTCAGGCAACTTGACTTGTTATTGAATAAAGTTCCTATGACGTATCGATATCGAGAAAGATTCCGGTTTGTCTGGATTCTGGAGCAACATTTTAAAGAGTTAAATCCAAAGCTAAAACGATTTTTTCTCAACCTCAGCATATTCCGTCGTGATTTTGACCTATATGCAGCATCCGAAGCTTTAATTGAGAAAGAAGAACTTACTAGTATTTGGGGAAGTCCAACAAATAATATTTCTGTTCAGCTAAAACCTTCAGATAATCAAACGATACAAGAGCCTACTAATGCTTGGGAGACTCAACAAGCTTTAGACGAGCTTATAAGTCGTTCATTACTGGATTTATTGCCAGCAAGCCAAAAATACCAGTTCCACCCATTTGTTTTACAGTATGCTAAACAAAAGACATCTAATCTAGAAGAAGCATTCTACAAAAAAGCATTTGCTCGGAAATTAGCGGTTTATTATCTTTCAATTACTCCAACCTTAGATACTTGGAAAACACTCGAACATGTGATGCCATTCCTAGATATTTTTTATCTTTCTTGTGAAGTAGAGGCATTTCTTCACGCTTATGAAATACTAGTTGTATACATTGATGAATATTTACATTTACGAGGTTATAACACTCTCCTAGCTGATCTGTATGAGTATCTATTACAGGTATTCGATAAAAGTAATTTAGGAATAGAAAAACTGGCAGTAATTCTAACAAAATTAGGTAGCGCCTATCTTTATATCGGACAGCCTAACAAAGTTATAGAAATTTGTTTGCAAGGACTAAAAATTGCAAGGGAGTTAGGTAATTATCAGGCTGAAACCGATGCATTATGTAGTCTGGGTAATGCTTATGAACGGCTTGAGCAGTATGAGGAGGCATTAGAATGCCACAAGCAGCACCTAGCAATAGCAAGGGTGATTAATAATCAATCATGGGAAGCAGTTTCACTGCACCATATAAGTAGTATTTATTTGTGGCAAGGTAATTCTGAAAAAGCAATTGAATATGCAAACAAATCCTTAACAATTTCTCAAGAGATTGGTGACTTATATTTAGAATCAACCGCACTGGGTAGTTTGGGTAATGCTTATGGTTTTATCAAGGAAAATCAGCAAGCAATTGATTGCTTTCAGAAATCGCTACAAATGCTAGAAAAAGTGGGTACTCGGTTTCAAAATAACGTTGGTAACTATTGGTCTGAGGGTGCTATTTTAAACAACATAGCATCTAATTATAATCAGATGGGAGAATACGAGGAGGCAATTATATTTTTTAATAAAGGCTTGACAATCGCACGAGATATTGGTAATAGTAGCATGGTATCTTTTTCTCTAGAAGGGTTGGGGATGGCTTTAATTGCTCAAGGTAGCCTTCTTAACAACCTAGCTTTTAAATTTCAGCACAGTTTGCTTAATCTGTATGACCAAGCTATTGATTTTTATAAAAAAGGATTGGCAATTGCAGAAGATATTGGGAACTTTAACCTGAAAGCTTCGGCGCTACAAGGTATGCATATTACTTTTTGTAATCTAAGTAATGCTTATCGTGCTTTAGGAGAATACAAACAAGCAAACGATTACTATCAGCAGGCTATAGAAATTATAGAATCAAAAACCGTTGGATAATATTCTTTGTCAAACTATTTAATAATAATATAAAATTTTAAGACACCTTACTCTTAGCATCGCTGAAATTAAAAAATAGTAACTTAAAGAGTAAATGTGATATCTTAATAGCCCACGGAGGTAGGCTTTGTTCGTGTAGTTGCAAATTCAATTCGTTTGGGCAATCATCCGATCAAACAAAGGCGGGTGCGGGGATTGAACCCGCTAATCCCCACAATGGTGGAGACGTAACCGATAACCCTAAATTCTTCGGCCCCGAAAGGCAAGTTGCGAACAGGGATAACCCGCCATGAAGCATGAAGGATAAAACACTTTATCCTTCAGCAATATCTACAATTCACCCATAGCCAGCATCTGGATGATCCGAGGCGTACCCGGATCGAATCCTGCCAAATCCCAAGACAGCGAATCTTCAGGATCTACCAAAGTAATTTGGTAAGGTGTCAAGGTGACATACACCGCCTTCACGTTAGGATTTACCTTTTTGCGGTACTCCTTCAGCGCTTGACTTGGATGTTTATTTCCAGCCCAGCTTTCCGAATCAGTCCAAAAGCAGACTACATCTGCTTTAAACTTATTCTTAATCATCCAGTCGTAAGCTACAGATGCATCCGTTCCGCCGAAGTTTTGGTTGCTAGCTTTGCGAACCGCAGAACTAAAACTATCTTTGGTGGTGATACCTAATTCACGGAATTCGGTAGCAAAGCCGCGAATCATGTAGTTTTTTTCTGCTTTTGCTGTCACTAATGCCATTGTGGTGGCAATTTCACAACAAGTTAGCCCCATATCTGTAACCAAGTTACCCATAGAACCAGAAACGTCTACGGCGTGCATGAATACTTTACGTGTGGGTTGCACAACATCAAAAGACAGTTCAACCGCCTTTTCTAAAATGTCCACAATCCGAGGAACTGGGTTCCAAGTTTTCTTACTGCGTCCTAATGTTCCACCAGATTGATAAGTCTTGAGTGCTTTCAAAACATCAATCGGATGGATGCGACCTTTACGCAGATGTTCTCTGCGATTAAGAACTGCTTCCACTTGCAGCAAATTGGCGCTTTCATCGGCTCGTAACACACCCAGTTCAGTTAAAGAACCCAGGTTACGCAGCATTGCACCTATTGGCATTTCCTGAAATAGCAGCTGCCAAGCAAGCTTGTCCATTTTGCCCACAGGTGCAGCCATTTCGTGGGTTAAGCGTCCTTGGGAAATAGCTTCATGGGTTTGGGTAGGATTCCGCTTGAGCCACTCATACCACCAAATCTGCGCCAACGCCTCTGAGGGAATATCTGCTGGTAATTCTTCCCAGCCTCTAACTACCCACTCAAATAGTTGACGGTGATTTTCTGTAGGGGGTTTGACATGGAACAACCGCAACGCATCTCGATTCGAGAAGCCTTGACGCTGTTGATATTTCAAGAGTTGATAAGCCAAGCCTTTGACATCTTCCCTTGAGAGCCAAGTTTTACCAGCTTCCCGCACTACTTTGCCAAATCCCCGCAAAGATTTGGTGTAATTCAGCCATTCGTAAAAGTGGCTACCAGTGCGGACGACTTGCGGGAAGATTTCACCAAATGCCTGTTTTGCTTCTGGTGCTTCACCCATCGACAGCAACACTAAAGCTAATATTGGCGCACTGTTATTGATGGCGCGTCCATCGCTAGCATATAAAATTTCTTCTGCTATACGACCGGGATTTTCAGCAACAGCAAGTCTTACAACTGCCACAAAATCTTCAGTTAATTCCTGTTTACCAGCGTAGTAAGTGCTTTTTGCTGTGCCAACCAAAAGACAACGACGCAGCATCTTCCAAATACCAGCATCAAACATCCAGCCGCCGGAACGTCCCTGAACCATTTCGGCTTCCCGACCGGGGATAGGCTGATTTTGTGGTGTAGTTGTCTTCTTGTTAGTGAAGAAGTTGTAATTCATGGCTTCATCTCCCGGCCCTTGTGGGCAAAAATTTCCATGTGGCAGAGCGGGAATCGAACCCGCGACATCCGGCTTAACAGGCGATAACCCTAATTCGTCGGCCTTTTCAGGCAAGGTGTGAACAAGGATGTTTTTCGGCGCTCTACCAAACTGAGCTACCTGCCACATATAAAGTTAGGAATTAGGAGTTAGGAGTGAGGAGTTATGAGTTAAATATTTAAAACTCCTCACTTTTAACTTTCCACTCAGTACTAAATTTGGTGTAGTGGAGCGGGATTTGAACCCGCGAATGCTCGTTTTTAACGATAACCCTCAATTCGTCGGCCTTTGCAGGCAAGGGTTGAATAAGGATATTAAGCGCCTTACCACTTGGCTACCCACCACATGACAATTTAAAACTCAGCACTCATTTGCTGTAGCGAAGTAAGATTTTTACTTACACCTCCAGAAGTTTGATCAAGGGTGTTTTAGTTATATGCGATAACCCTCGATATGTCGGCCTTTCCGGGCAAAATGGGCGCTCTGCCATTTGAGCTATCCGCTACTGGTGAAAGCTAACTCCCTAATGAAAGTTGACTTGTATTCTTAATGTAGTATATGTATTATTTGTTGTCAAGGGGCTGGCAAACTAATTTAGAATTATTACTTTGCAAAGAGAAGTCTGAGCAAAGAAAGGTTTTGCCGCAACTTTGCCAAAAGATACAAAAAAGTGTCCTAATTTTTGCCAATATATAGTATTATTTCCAAAAATTCACTTGGCAAAAATCGGCATGAGTGAGAAACCCATAGAAGATAACGGCAAGGCTTTTCTCGTTCTACTTTTGCCCATCTCGTTCTTGATTATTTTCCTAGTTACCACTTGGAGATTTTTACTGGCACTAATTTTGCTGGTAATTGGCTTCAAGGTTTGGCAGGAATATCAATGGCAACAGTGGACTCATCGAGTTAACCCAATTTTTCATCAGTTAGTTCGGGAAAATCAGGGCAGACTTACGCCAATGGACTTGGCAATGAGGGGCAATTTTCCTGGAACAACGGCAAAACGCTACTTGGATAGTAAAGCCTCGGAATTTGGCGCTAGTATAGTAAACTCCGAAGAAGCGGGGCAGTCTTATTACTTTATAACTGCCAGCATTCTCGGAAATATTCTTGATAGTAGTGAGCCTGTTAAAGAACTTCCTACTCAAGCAGTTACTAAAACTGCGCGATCGCTCCTAGCACCACCACCAACCCCACAGGAGGAACCAGAAACCGAATCACCACCACAGCCAACCCATGATTCAGCTACACGATCGCTGGAAAAACAGTTAATTTTTGGCTCTCTGATTCAATCTGAACTTGCCAAACGGCTAAATGTCTATTCCAGCACGGTTTATAAACGGCGAAACGATCCAGAGTTTCCTGAGTGGAGTCGCAGCAAAGACCCTGATGGTATTGCCTGGTCATACTCAGAAAAAACGAAGGAGTTTTTCCCAGTGGAGGAAGAAGGGTTAAACAATTCGTAATTCGTAATTCGTAATTCGTAATTAGAATTTTGGAATTTTTGTTTGTAAACCTACAGCTTCGTTGATGGAATTTAAGCCGCTTTGTTCTAGTAGGACAAGCAAACCTGCGAGAATCTGGCGTACCATTAGTGGACCTTCGTAAATCCAGCCTGTATAAACCTGGATTAAACTAGCACCAGCAGTAATTTTCTCCCAAGCATCATCAGCAGAAAAGATGCCACCAACGCCAATAATCGGGATTTGTCCTTGGGTTTGCTGCCAAATAAAACGAATTACCTCAGTGGAGCGATCGCGCAATGGTTCACCGCTAATTCCGCCAGCTTCATCCTGAGGTGATTTGCCTGTTTGGTCAATCACCCGGGTTTTGAGTCCATCACGGCTGATGGTGGTGTTAGTGGCGATAATTCCTGCCAGTTGGTAGCTTTTAGCCAAAGAAATAATGTCAGCGATCGCAGACCATGATAAATCTGGCGCTATCTTGACAAAAATTGGTTTTTGTGTAGTATTTTCTTGTTGTAATAAATTCAAGATAGCACTAAGCATAGAAGCATCTTGGAGCGATCGCAACCCCGGTGTATTGGGAGAAGAGACATTAACAACAAAATAGTCTCCCAAATCCTTGAGGTAGCGAAAACTATCAAGATATTCTTGTGCGGCTGCTTCTAGAGGAGTTACCTTAGATTTACCCAAATTTATCCCTATGGGTATTGACTGGGTTAGGTTCTGGTTTTTTTGTGCCAAACGTGCCGCCATTGCTGCTGCACCGCGATTATTAAAGCCCATCCGATTCAGAGCAGCTTTATCCAACGGTAAGCGAAACAAACGGGGAGGTGGATTTCCTGGCTGTGCGTGAAAAGTTACAGTTCCTAATTCCGCAAAGCCAAAACCCAGGTTAGACCAAATGTTAGCAGCTACTCCATCCTTATCAAACCCAGCCGCTAACCCTACGGGATTAGGAAAGTTTAGTCCAAACAAATTCTGTTCTAGGCGGGAATCGTACAGACACAAGGATTTTTGTAAGCGTTGGTTTGCCCAACTACTAGGGGTTTGCGACAGCCAGCTAAAACTGCGAATCGTCTGCTGGTGTAACCACTCCGAATCGGCTTTTACCACATTGAACAAAAGCGGACGAATGGCAAATTTATAAATATCCATTAGCTCAAAGTCTCAGAATTTGGCTTCCATTATTGTTTTCCGAAAGTGACAAAACAGGGATAAAACAGTTCTTTAGCTGTATAACACGACGAATTTATTCTGGTTGAGAGGCTTTTTGCTTGCGCTTGATCATCCATCCCATGACACCAGCAATTGCTACGGCACTAAGAGGACTGGGTTCAGGAACAGAGTTAAGCCCTACTTTGGTTCTGAAGATGGCATAATTGCGATCGCTTATTACTCAGGGTGCTTTTCTGGGCATCTTATATATTACAAGTTATGTAAACCAATAAATCAGATGGGGCAGCCGCAAAAATCTATAGCCGCCGAACAGCAGATCCTCTCATTGGGGCGCGTCCTCCAAAACCTCAGAGAAGAAGAAGATGTTGACGTTCTGATTGAAACTACTATTTCTTATCTTAAAGAACAGTTTGACTACAAACTGATTTGGATTGCTCTTTACGATCGCCTGAATCACATATTACTCGGCAAAGGAGGCATCATACCCGATCGGGACACGAGCTTTTTACACCAAAAGGTTGTTCTCAGTCCTGGGGATTTATTAGAGGAAGTGGTGATTGAACAGCATCCCTTGGGCATAGCTGATTTGCGAACTGAAATCCGCGCCGCCGAATGGCGAAAAATTGCCGAAAAATTCCAAATCCAAGGAACGATTCTTTTACCAATTCGCTATAAAGACCGTTGCTTAGGTGTGCTGCTACTGGGTTCAGAACGCTGGGGCTACCTACTGACAGGGGAAGCAAAAGCCCGTTTGATGATGGTTTTAGGCGAATTGGGGGCAGTGCTTTCTCAAAATGAGATACATTTGCAGCAAAAGCAAACCAAGCGAACCGACGAACAATTATTAGAATTGCTAGAAAATTTACGCACCCTTGATAACCTTAATCAAAGACTTGAAGCTGCGGTGCAAGCAACTCATAAATTTGTTTCCCCCAACCGGACAAATATTTACTGGTTTGAGCGGGAAGGGCGCTATTTTTGGTGTCGAATGAGCAATCATCTGGTGAAAATCGATCGCAATTCTAGCAGTCAGCAAGCAGCGGGAATGACAGTACAGGAGTTGAGTGACTTTTATTATGCTTTGACAGTTAACCAAATTGTCTCGATTGGTGATGCCCGCAGTTCTTTAAAGAGTCATTTTACGGCAAAATTGCTGCAACGGTTGAAGGTGCGATCGCTCTTAGCAGCTCCAATAATCTGGCAAAAGAACTTGCTCGGTTTTCTGGCGGTAGAAAGCAATGAACCTCGAATCTGGACGGAGACAGACAAAAATTTTGTTCAAGCTGCTGCTGGCTTAATTTCTCTGGTTGCAACTACCGAAAGCATGGAAAACACTATCAAACAGATTCAAGAGGATGCCCAACTGACTGGTCAAGTTGCTCAAGGTATCTATAGCGAACATGACCTTCAGGAAACTTTAGACAGATGTGCTAAAAGAGTTTTAGCTCGATTAGTTGCTACGCGATTTTTGTTGTTGCAGTATGATCATCAACAGAATCATTATAAATTTATTTACCAAAGTCAGCCCTCTAATCGCCGACCGTTGACATTTGCCCTTAATCCTCTCAAAGAATTAGATGGGCAGCTTTTGCAACGTTCAACTCAAGCGGTGGAAATTGAGAATTTAGATGAAGATTTACGCTTTTTTAATTGGCGTCCCTTGTTGTTAGAAAGTGGAGTGCGATCGCTACTTATTTGTAAATGCACTCACGAGCATATACCAGTAACGCTTTTGGTGATCGCTCACGAAACCCATCGTTCTTGGACAACTCTAGAAAAAGAATTACTATGGGCTGTTAGTCAACAGATTGGTGTAATTATTCGCCAGTGGCAATTACATAGCCGCACCACGCAGCAGCAAAAAACTTCCCAAGCATTTGAGCAATGCCTACGCATCCTGACACAATCCCCAAATAGCAAAATTGAGGTAGAAAAAAAGCATTTAGAACGTACAGCACTCGAACAAATAGCATCAATTTTGGGTTGTCCTTTAGCGCTACTGCTATCCTGGTCAACTGGTGAAAGTTGGGCAGAAATTATCTCTGGAGTGGCTGAAAATAGCCTATTTGGGCTTTTTTCCGATGCATCTATTTCTATCCAAACAGAAGCCTTAATTCAGTGGGGACTTGCCACACAGAGTTACCTAATTTTGAACGTAGATGATTTACCCCCCAAAACTCGAAAATGGTTGAATATTCCAGACAAAGGTCAAATTTTGCTGATGGCATTACGTACCAATGCTGATTATGAAATTACGGGTGTAGTGTTGTTAGCAGACTATCAAGAGCGTCGCTGGTCAGAACAAAATCTCAGTGCGACCGCAACTCTGATTTCTCAATTAGGCTGGTGGCGTCGTGAAAAGCAAATTACCCGACTTTTAGAATCCACAACAGAAGATTTACGACAACTTAACTGGTACAAACATCGCCGCTTAGAGGAAATTCAAAGAATAACGGCGCTATCCCTTAAACAAATACATCATTTGGGTATTCCTACTAATGAACTGACTCAGATGCGCTACGAACTATTGCTGCGGCAATTAGATCATACAGCTGCCTCTATGAGTGGAATGCTAAAACTTGAGCAATGGCAGCTAAATATAAGTTGGGAAACTATGCCCATAGCCAGTTTACTAAAGCGATCGCTCGAACGCATCGAAAATTTACTTAAACAACAAAAGCTGTGGATTGGTGTACATGGTTTGGGACAACAGATTGAGGAACAATCGCCAAAGAATTCTTTACACGCTAAAGGTGTTCCTACTTTTAACGCTCAATCTGCAATGGCGATCGCTGGTGATATTGTCAAAATTGAGTTAGTTATCCATGAATTATTGGTTAATGCCTGTAACCGTTCTCAAAGCGGCGGCAGAATTGATATTTGGTGTCGTCGTTTTGATGCGTCAAAACCCTTAAATACAAAGCATTCTTCTGGAAGTGGAGGGACTGAAAATCAGACATCTCTAGAACTGTCGATTACATACAACGGTGCGATCGAACCACAGCTATTAACAGAACTACATGATAATAGACCCAAAGATGTGCTTGCTCCCTCCAACCTCGATCAACCGCCAGGTTTACATCTGGTAATCTGCCAAAACCTTATGCAGGAACTCGGAGGAGAGTTGAATTTCTATCAATTACCAGATAATCGGGTAGTTAGCCGCTTGTTGTTGACTTTAGTTGGTGATAATTTTTAGTGTAAAATCGTGGCGAATTGAGGGTTAAAGTTTAAACGCAGAGGGGCGCAGAGGCACGCGGATAATTTGCTACAAATTAATGAAGTACTGTATTTAGTTGAAATTTAAACGCAGAT
This sequence comes from Nostoc sp., assembly GCF_036917635.1. Classification (GTDB taxonomy): domain Bacteria; phylum Cyanobacteriota; class Cyanobacteriia; order Cyanobacteriales; family Nostocaceae; genus Nostoc. The sequence continues at coordinate 70,579 of NZ_JBALCW010000088.1, read as the reverse complement.
GCGCTTACCTTCCCGCAAATCCTTAATTACAGATGAAAAAGATTTTGCTCAGACAAATTCTCAATCAGAGTGATTAGGGGAGTAGTTTTATAATAAATTCTATTATTTTATCAACTAAATTTAGTGTTTTATTATTGATATTTTTAGGCAGAGTCTCGTGAAGAACCACATAATAAACCAATAAAATTATCACAAGTACTGGTAATGCAAGTAAGCCACATAAACCTATAATCCAAGTTTTAGCAAATTCGAGATTAAAAGATGAATTAATTTGTCTAAATAACCCTGCTATTTTTAGCAAAATCACCAATTTATAAAAAATATAAATACTTATAATACTCACCAAAGTATAACGTCTATTTTTTTTAATATATGGTGATATATTTGGTATATCCTTTAGTGGCAATAATAAATATAATAAATTAAGGAAATAAATTCTGATAACATTTGACCAATTATAATGCATATTTTGGTCACGGATATGTGTCGGTGTGTTATGTGCTGCAATTAATAAAAATAATGATATAACTGCTATCGAAATTAAAGCATGAATAAAATTATAGGAATGAGAGAAGGATATTACTACTAATATTATATATATAATATTCAAAACTCCACAAACTATAAAAGCTCTAATAACAATTATTCCTCTTTGATTAATTAAATCTAGAGTTTTTCTCCCCTCTTGATAATCGGGTTTAATATTAAGTGCTTTGTTGCAAGAAGTGACCGCTTCATTCCAATAAGTCAATTTATATAAGGCTAAACCGCGACTACACCAAGCTCGATAATGTTTTGGTTGAATTTGAATAACATAGTCAAATGACTTAATCGCTTTTTGATGTCTTCTCAAATGAGTTAACGCTAGACCATGATTGTACCAAGCATCCGCATAATTTTCTCTAAATTTGATTGCTTGTTTAAATGATGTAAGAGCTTTTTTATATTTTTTCAACCTGTTTAACATCAAACCGCGATAATACCAAGCATCAGCGTTATCTGGTTGAATTTGAATAACATAGTCAAATGATGCGATCGCTTTGTCGTACTGGCTTAATTCACCTAATACTAAACCGCGATGATAGTATGCTTCACAGTAATTTGGTTGAATTGAAATAGCTTTGTTAAATGATATGTTCGCCTCCTCGTATCCGCCCAAGTTGTATAATGCCCAGCCACGATCATCCCAAGCTTGAGCATAATCTGCTTGAATTTCAATCGCTTGGTCAAAAGCAAAAACGGCTTCATTGAACTGGTCTAACTGAGTTAGGATAATGCCGCGATTTTTCCAAGCTTGAGCATAATCTGGTTGAATTTCAATCGCTTGGTCAAAAGCAAAAACGGCTTGAGAGTAACGTTGTAACTGATATAGTTTTTCTCCTTGGTTGTACCACTCATTGGCTGTAAATGACAAACTTTTGACAGCCTCTAAAGCTTCACTTGCTGACTGGTAACGTTCAGTAAAGTCGAATCTCACCATTCGATCTAAAATATCTGCTAGCCTGTTGCCCACAAAAGCTTTATCGCGCCAGATGGGTTGCAAAGTTATGCGATCTTTTAAGACATCAGCAGGATTTTCACCAGTCAGTGCTTGGATAGCCACCATTCCTACAGCATAGATATCACTACATAATTGTGCTTTGTTTTGGATTTGTTCTTGGGGCATATATCCAGGTGTACCGACAACAGCAGTAGACAAGCCAGCAGAAGTATTAGTTCTGACTTGCTTAACTCCTCCAAAGTCTATCAGCACAATTTTGCCATCTTGATTTCGCCGCATAATATTTGCAGGCTTGATATCGCGGTGAATAACATGGTTTTGATGCACAAAATCCAAGACTTCCAGAATATCCTCTAAAAGCTTTATTACATAAGTTTCGCTACATTTCTCCCCCAGCTTAATTTCTTTGCTGAGGTTGTGTCCTTCGATGAACTCTTGCACCAAATAAAATTCTTGATATTCCTGAAAATCATCCAAAAATTTGGGAATTTGGTCATGGTTTCCCAATATGTCCAATATTTTAGCCTCTTTCTTGAATAAGCCCAGGTTTGAATGATTAATAAGATCAGGCTTGAGTCGCTTAACCACACATTGATTATCATTGGTTTGCTGCAAATCTTGGGCAAGATAGGTTTCACCAAATCCGCCATTTCTTAAATGTCCAATGATTTGATAGCGCTCTCTGAGTATTTTGTTAATCATGATAATACAGTGTTGTAAAAGCCTTAACGCACCACTTTAATAATGATGTGTTACAGGGAATAACCTATGTACTTTAACTAATACACTTTACAAACAAGCGATTTCGCACAACCTTATATAATTTTAATTTTTCTTTAATAAAGCAATTATTACAGTCCTAACCATCGCAGAAATCGTGGCGTGTGCAATTTTTTTTCTACCAGTTTACGGTTTTCTATAGCTAATTGGTAGTCAGCTTTGATAGCCAGTGCCTTGTTAAAAGAAGCGAACGCCTCTTCATATCGTTTCAAATTATTTAGAACTAAGCCATAACCGCACCAAGCTTCATTATTATTCGTTTGAATTTGAATCGCTTGCTCAAAAGAGGCGAGCGCATCAAGATACTGGCCTAAATTATTTAGCGCAAAACCATGCCTGATCCAAGCTTCAAGGTAATTTTGTTGAATTTCAATTGCTTGATAATAAGATTCTATTTCTTCTTCGTACTTTCCTAATTTATTTAATATTTTGCCGCGACTAATATAAGGTGAAAGGTAATTGCTTTGGATTTGAATTGTCTCATCAAAACAAGCTAACGCTTCTTTATACCTTCCCAATTTCTCTAGTATCAACCCGCGTTTATACCAAGCGTGATAATAATTTACTTTAATTTTAGTTGTTTGGTCAAAAGATGCGATCGCTTCTTCGTACTTCTCCCATTCTCCTAAGACTAAACCGCAACTGTACCAAGCTTCATAAAAATTAGGATTAATTTTAGTTGTTTGGTTAAAAGATGCGATCGCCTCTTCAAATTTTTTCAATTGACGTAGCGCAATGCCACGATGATACCAAGCTTGATAGTAGTTCGGATTAATTTGAATTGCTTTATCGTAGACTGCAATTCCTTTTTCATAATCTTTCAACTCCACTAATTTATCACCGCGATGGAACCAATATAATGCTGTGGTTGATAAACTTTTCACAGCATCTAACACCTCGGCTGCTGATTGATAGCGTTCAGAGTAGTGAAATTGCACCATCTTATCTAAAACATCTGCTAACCTATTGCTCGCCTGTGCTTCGCTGTGCCAGAGAAGTCGCCCAGTTTTGGTATCTCTTGAAAGTTCTAGAGGCTGTAATCCTGTAAGTGCTTGGATAGCCACTATTCCCACAGCATAAATATCACTACAAAATTGAGCATTATTTTTGAATTGTTCGTCTGGTGTATACCCAGGGGTTGAGATAACAGGAGTTAACACCGTGGAACTCACCTGGATTCTAACTTGTTTAACTCCTCCAAAGTCAATCAGCATAATTTTGCCATCTTGATTTCGCCGCATAATATTTGCAGGCTTGATATCACGGTGAATGACATTCTTCTTATGCACAAACTCCAGGATTTCCAGAATATCTTCTAAAAGCTTGATAACTTCAGTTTCACCCCAACGTTCCCCTATCTTGATGTCTTTTGTGAGGTCATGCCCATCGATAAACTCTTGTACAAGATAAAATTTATTATCTTCTTCAAAGTGTGCCAAAAGTTTAGGAATCTGGTTATGAATACCCAACTTGTATAAAAACTCAGCCTCATTCTTAAATAACAGCAGAGTCAAAGGATTAATATTGTCAGGCTTGAGTTGCTTGACAACACACTGATTATCACTGTCTCCCCACTGGTCATGAGCAAGATATGTGTCTCCAAATCCCCCTTTTCCTAACTCACGAATAATCTCGTAGCGCTTATTGATTCTTCTTCCGTTCATCAGATTTGTCCTGTGTACGTTTGGCTGGATTTAATAGCAGTGCGATAATACGCCCGTCATCACGTTTTGGTTGATAATTAACTCCTTTATGTTTTTGCAATCCGGGGAATGTATAAGCTGTTTCCAAATTTGTACCGCTAAATTGCTGGTTTTTCATTACATAGCTGATACCTTTACTCTTACCATTACGTGTTAGTCCATGTCGAACTTTCACACCTCCTAGCACCCCCGCGTCGCCCGCAGTTTGTTTTTGGTGCGATCGCAGTGGGTTTTTACCCGTACAAATTATTTTATATGTATCAATTTTAAATTTTATCTAAGTAAAACCTTTTTAACACCCATAACGTTTGCAGAGTATAGTTTTCAGACGATTGAAACTGAAAAAACGGATTTGTCATTTTGTGACACTTTTTTGGGTTCTCACGTTTGACCTATATTCAACAGTTCGAGCAATTGGGTAATTTGTCCATTGGCGAAGTATTAAAGCAATCAGATTTAATTGCCGCTAGTACAGCTAATTTGCGTTTTAATCAACTTTATGATAGCGCTAATTTGATTGTTGCGAATTCAAGATATTGACACTCACTTAAACCCAACTTCTCAACGGGAGATTACCCTCTGGCTGGGAGCAAAAGATAAAGAACAAGTTTTTGCGTTTTACAGTCGATTTAGTCGTAGTTTAACCGCCTTGGTAGCTGAAGATGAGCAACGGTTGTGTATTTTGACTCGTTCGTTGGGCTTTCCGGCTTATTTTCTCAGCCAAATTGAGTATTATCGAGACTGTTATGAACGGACTCAGAGCGAACAAATTGATGAAGACGAAAACATTCCCGATTTAATCCCAGAAGAAATTGGTTCTGGTAGGGAATTAAAATTAGCTTATCAAACTCTGCTGTTAGCGATCGCTCTTGGGTTACTATCGCATAATTCTCAAGGTGATTATCAATTCAACGGTCGATCACTTGGTAAAAATCGAGAACAAATTACCTTAGCTTTAGCAACTGAGTTCACCTTTCAGGAACTTTATGGAAACTTAGAAGAACGTATCGAAACATTTGAACGTGATTTTATTTACCATAAATTACAGGAATTCGGAACATCTGCTTCAGATTTAAATCCTTACGAAGTTAAGCTTTTAGATCATCTACTCTCAGACTATAACCCTCTGAATTAAGCATTAAATCGCCCTCTTTATGGTAAAATACGGTTAAGTTAAGACTTAACTCTTTACCAAAGTCAATTTTTTTAACGTAGACGCAAAGCGGCTTGCCGCAGGCTACCGCTAAGGACGCAAACGTGAGTGCGTTTTGTAGAGAAGAACGCACTCACGTTTGCGTCTCGCAGAGAAGGAAGAGAAGGAAGAGAAGGAAGAGAAGGAAGAAATGCTTAACTGAACTGTATGGCTTTATGGTATGGCGAGAAACGCGAACCATCCATTTTGCAGAACTTAAATCAAAAAAATATCCCATCGTAGGGGCATATTGCAATACGCCCCTACCAATGTACTAATAATCAGGAAAAATTCCTAGTGCGAAGTGTAAAATCATTTCGTGAGCAGGTTTTCAAAGACTCAAATTAAGCCAAAAAAGTTTTTCAGCTTGTGATAAGCTAATTTCAAAGTAGCCGATTATGCACAAAGCAGTTATTAAAGAGATGAAGATAAATCGTTTCATATTTTCCTCGAAATAAGATTTTCTGACATCTAGTTGTTCAGGGTTATTTGACAAAACTGAGTGCTTTGTATGATTGCACTTTCATCTAGTTCCAGGGATGAGCGAGTAAAGCCTGTGAAGTAATGCCTAAGCCAATTAGGGTAATACATAAGGCGCTTGCCACAGGTAACATTTTTATCCTGGGTATTTGGAATGACAAATGTTCAAACCGATCCTTGGCATAAACCAGTATTAAGCCGATTCCAGTTAGTACTGCTGCTAGACCTAAGCTAAAGGCAGACACCAGCGCTAATCCAAAGCCAACTCGTCCCATTGCGATCGCACTCAGCAACACTACTAAGGCTGAAGGACAAGGTAACAAGCCGCCGGAAATTCCTAGCGCTAATAGGCTAGACCACTTCATGGAAGTTACATCACCGTGAGGCGGTAGATGCGAATGCTCATGGTTGTGGTGATGGTGATGATGCAAGTCGTGGCTGTGTTGATGACTATGTACATGGTCATCTGAATGAGAAACCTGAGTCCCTTGCAATCGACTGATAAACAAATTCAGACCAATTACAGTTACCAGCACACCAGAGAGGACGCTTAACCAAGGGTACAATTGCTCTGTCAAGATAAACTGGGATGTGCCAAGAGTAACTAGACCCAGAGCAAATATTCCAGCAGTATGGGTAATCGTCATAATTAGCCCCAGAAATAGGGCGTGTTTGGCATTGCTACGGGAACCCACCAAATAAGCACCAACTATCGTTTTCCCATGACCAGGGGATAGGGCGTGTAAACCACCCCATAAAAAGGCGATCGCTAGAGCTATTAGAATAGTCAGGAAATTATGATTTTCCTGGGTAATTAGGCTAGTAAAGATATCGTTGCTTCTTCCTGTCAAAGCATTATCTAAACGCGTGGATGATTTAACAGACGGTGGAGGCGCTTGTTGACTCGATGTCAGAGACGGATTGAGTTTAAAGTCAATCCGACGCTGATCGAGAGGACTGCTAAGTAACTCAGTGGGGTAATCTCTCAAGCGGTTGGTAATACTACTAGAGGTGAAATCACCTTGAATGGGAACGCCATTCGCAGCCACAGTAATTTCACGCCAGCCTAAACGCTGTGGATAAAACTGATCTTCAAACTCGATTAACTGATTCGCGCCTACTAACTCCCTTGTCCCTTGAAAATTACAACTCAGCCGCAGTGTAGATAATCCTCCTACACCTGGAGGAAATTCGACTGTTGATTTGATCAAAGACAGTGCTAAAGGCTGTTTATCGATCAACAGTTCCAGATGTGAGTTGACTTCCTGGCATTTTTGTGAAGGGTATCGAACCGTCTCTACAGGTTCAGCTTTGCGATCGCGATTAATATCTAAGTGATTAATTTCCTGAAAAGCCGGAATCTCTGCCATGTCTAGAACATAATCAATCCCCACACCATCGGTTGCTACCTGCACTCCTGCGTAATGATTGATGGTAAAATTGCCTAAAGGATGGGCATCGGCCCTCGGCATCCAAAATAAACATATTGCGATGATTGCAGTACTCCAAGCCAAGTAATGTAGCAGCTTTTTCATAAAGAACTCTTTAGTGTGGGGCTTCTGCTGATTCAGCTAAGTTAGCCAAAACTTGACGAGCTTGATCAGCATATTTGTGATGAAATTGAGGATTGAGGGTAACAGCTTGAGTTAATCGCTTTATTGCTTCCTCACGTTTACCTAAGTGAAATGCAATCATGCCAGCATGGAATTGCAGCAAAGCATCCTCTGTTCCAAAGCGAGTTGCCCGTTGTGCTGCCCTTTGCGCTTCTTCCCATTGCCCATTAGCCGCAGCTGCCCAAGCTAATGTATCCTCTGCATATACATCATCTCGGACTGCCACTTCACTACGGGCAATCTGTAGCGCCTCTGGTAAGTGGATTCCGTGTTCGGTATAGTAGACTGCCATTGCGCGATCGTAGATTCCTTTAACCTTGCTTAGGTAAGCTACTACCCCGATCAAATCTTCAGTTTCAGCTGCGCCTTTTTGATCTCCCAGAGCTAGTTGAGCATCAGCTTTATACCCCAGCGTTTCTACCAACGGCATTAGTTCTATACCCTGATTGGCTGCATTCAGGGCATCCTGCCAGCGATGCTGTGCCGCATAGAGGCGGGCTAGTCCTGTAAACGCAGGTATATGCCGTGGGAAGAGGTCAAAAGCTTCCCGATATCGCTGTTCAGACAGGGCAAAATCCCCAGATGCAAAAGCCAGATCCCCAGTCCGCACATGAAACCAAGCACGAGTTTCTGCGCTCGTCGTGTAGAAAGAGTCCATCTCCTGCATAGCCTCATCTAGCAGTTGCCTTGCTGAGGCTAGATTGCCGGTTAACTCTAAGTAACGGGCGACAATTGCGTTATGACCAGAGTTCGATTCCTCATGAGCAAGGCTCTGCAATAGTTGATGAGTTGCTTCATAATCACCCAACTCCATCTGAATCGATGCCAAGAGCGAGATAATGCTGGGATTATCAACAGATGAATTATTTAATACTTCTAAAGCTTCTCGAAACTGGTGTTGAGATAGTAAAGCTGATGCTAGGAGCATGGAAGAAACATCATTATGGAGCGGCTGTAGTGCCAGGGATCTACGTGCCGCTTGTTCTGCTCTTAACACATCGTCTATATCTCCAATTTCTCGAAAGCGCCTCAAATATTGATCGGCTAACAGACGTAAAAATATTGAGGAATCGGGAGATTGGGCAACTTTCTGCTCATAGACGCTGATAATATGCGATCGCTGTAAATAATCAGGAAAGACTAAATCTGACTGCTGAACTGGTAATATCTGCCTAGAATTAACAGTCAGCAGTTGCACCGTAAAGGAATATGTGCCTAACTTACCATCGGTGTAGCCTAAACTTAGCGCTTGTGTATCACAGGGTCTTAGTAAAACCAGTAGGCTAGTCAGCACTAACACCCATAGTATTCTTAGATGCATAAACCTTACAAAGGATTGCCTAAATAAGGGAAGGCAGTAAGAAAGTTAGCATTATTCGGCCCAACATTATCGCTAGTCAGCGCCGGAATTTGTCCGGCAGTAATCCCTGTAACTGCATTACCAAAGACAACAGATGCTGTTACATCGATTACATCATCTTTTAGTCTTCTACCACCAAAGTTTTTGCCTAACTGAGTACCAAAATAACTACCGTTAGCTTTAGAAAGGTCAGCTTGGATCACATCAGGAATCGCCACTGAGATAACTGCATCCGCTATGCCTTGAGGTCTACCAATCGCTTTGACAAAGGATTTAATGAATTGGGATTGATTGCTAGCATCTTTTGTTGGTGTCTGAAGATTACTATTATTATGATCCTTGTAGTCCATAAAAAGTTCATTCAGGGCTGGAACTGCTAACCGCTCAATCTGAGCTAAATTCCCGTTTCTGAGTTTAGGAGTTCTAACACTAGTTGTTATCCAAGCACCAATCTTGCCTTTACCAAGCAGTTTCCTGGGTAGCTCGACAATAATTGAGTGAACATTGAATGGGGCTAGAGTGTCTTTTGCTTGTCCAGGTGGTCTGAAGGTAAGAACTGTGAAGGGAGGATTAAGATTAGGCTGAATATTATAATTACGATCTGGGATGATTTTGAAGAACTGTTCCAGATCGAAAAAGAACGGGTCTTTGCGTGTGCCAACAAAGAACTTAATGCCGTTAGATGCCGAGAATGTTTGGTTAAGTTGCCCCGTCCAACTTACTGGAAGCAAAGCTGACGTTGTTCCTACTTTGATTGGACTACTTGGGCCGCGCACTGTGACCGTTTGCTGTGAGCCTTTACCATTTATATTGAATTGAAGTACGACATCTTCAATACTGTCGCCAGTGTTATCAATCTTGAACTGATAAAGAACATTTGGCTCGAATGGTCTTTTTTCACCAGAAACGATCAGAGGGTCGAAATCCATCACTAAGACAACATTTTTGGGGTTTGTCGGACTCTCAAACACAAACAAATCTGTGAGATCCGCAGCAGTAAGCCTACTGGCAAGAAAAATTGTGTCCTGGTGATCTGAAGCCAAAGCTTGAGGGGTTGCATAGGTTAGGACTACCAGCAAAATAGCGACAAATGCCACTATGGGACGAAAAAAACGAGTAGCTTTAGTCAGCGATCGCTTGATCGGAAAAAATGCCATATTTTGGACTAGTTTATCTACAAATACCCACCCTTGAGTTGGTATAAAAGAGATGAAACTCTGAGCATTTATTCTCATAGTTGCCCTTGTTGAGGTGTATTGTCTCTAGTATTGTATGCGTAAACAGTGCGGTTATTACCGAAGTCTCTCATAGCTTATTGGCTCCTACTAAGTAGGTCGGCACGATAAAACCTATGTATATTTAGTTTTGTAATTACTGTGTAATGGCTGCTTTATAAGTTGTTCGCTGATTTTAGATTTCATCACATAGGTTGATTTTTTAAAGTCGGCTTACTTCAGGGCTATTTCATTCTAAAATGTTACGTTTTATGCTTATACCATTTATTTGTGAAGCTGCGCCAAATTTCCTTTGCTTCTTCTTTCTTTGTGTCCTTTGCGTCCTTTGCGGTTCGTTCCTCATATAGTTCGGCGCACCTTCATACAGAATTGTTATTACGAATTAATTCTCACAAAATGGGCATTTTTAAGGGGTAGGTTCGTTACTAAATTATTGTTTTTCCCAAAAAGATTCGTAAAAATAGCCCTAAAAATAGAATGAAATAACTCTGGGCTTACTTACTCACTTTCCAGACCAAAACTTGCTCAATTCTTACTCACTTTTCTAGTTTCAACTTGTAAGACTTATCTAATACATATATAGCGGTTCTCCTTTGCATGAAGTACATTTTTAAACCTCACGCCCAACGCTTCTCCTTAGCAAGGAGAGGGGAGTGTAAGTTTCCTCAAATACGGGGTGAGGTTATGACTGTGTTGCACCATACGTCAGAATCGCTATAATTTTCTCAGTATTTCTCTTTTTCTTTGACAATGCTACGAAAACCCCTCTCTGGAAAAATTTACAGACTTACTTGAGAGTTGAGGCATCTGCTCATAGTTCTATATTCCTAAAGACGTAGCTCAAAAATAATTCTAAGGATAGATTGACATTACATTTCTTCGCCGAAAGTTTCCTCCCTTCCTAGCAAACTGGTTATAATTATTTTCCATCTCTCTCACAAATCAAATTCTTATATACACAGCATTTATATGGGACGTGTTCGTTCTAAATCTGACCTACCCACAAAAATATGCCCGGTATGTCAACGTCCTTTCAGATGGCGTAAAAAGTGGCAAGATTGTTGGGACGATGTGAAATACTGCTCAGAACGTTGTCGTCGTCGCCGTTCTGAAGCTCAAAATGAAACTAACCGCAACACAGACGCAAATAGCGCAAGAGATTAATGGAGTCACAGGTGCAACCTAAATTAATTATTCATGGGGGGGCTGGTAGTTCTCTCCACGGTAAAGGCGGATTGGAGGCGGTGCGCCGATCGCTCCATACAGTCATAGAAGAAGTCTATTGTCTACTATTATGCGGAGCAATTGCCTCTGAGGCGGTGGTGCATGGTTGCCAAATGCTCGAAGATAACCCCCGCTTTAATGCTGGTACTGGTTCGGTACTACAATCTGATGGGCAAATCCGCATGAGTGCTTCTTTGATGGATGGTGCATTAGGGCGGTTTAGTGGTGTAATTAATATCTCGCGGGTGAAAAATCCGATTGAGTTAGCGCAATTTTTACAAAACTCCCCAGACCGAGTGCTATCAGACTTCGGTTCGGCTGAGTTGGCGCGGGAAATGCAACTTCCCAGCTATAACGCTTTAACTGATTTGCGGTTACAAGAGTGGATACAAGAGCGACAGGATAATTTTAAAAGTGCAATGGCTGGCGTGGTAGCAGAACCCGAACTGGTAGAAACTAGCAATGCTGGACGCGGCACCATAGGTGTGGTAGCTTTAGATGCATCTGGTAGGTTAGCAGCTGGCACATCTACTGGTGGTAAGGGCTTTGAGCGGATTGGCAGGGTAAGTGATTCGGCGATGCCAGCAGGTAATTATGCTACTAGTAACGCTGGTGTTAGCTGTACTGGCATTGGCGAAGATATCATCGATGAGTGTCTAGCTCCCCGGATTGTAGTACGTGTCACTGATGGGATGTCTCTAAAGGAGGCGATGCAGCGATCCTTTAAAGAAGCGCACCAGAACCAACGGGATTTGGGAGCGATCGCCTTAGATGCAAGTGGAGCGATCGCTTGGGGTAAAACCAGCGAAATCTTACTCGCCGCCTACCACGACGGCAAAAAAATTGGCGACACCCTGGAATGGACTGGCAACGAACTGATCGGCTATTGTTGAATCAGTTTCAGCGCTTCGGCTAAAGTTTCTTGCTGGTCAACCATTGCAGCTAATTCTTGGGCTTCATAACGCCCCTCAAAAGCTTCTAGCGCCGCTCTTTTCAGTGCCACTTGATATCCTTGTTCCAGAATATCGATTAATTCTGCCTGATTCAAGTAAAAACCACCGGATTTGCGGCGCTTGTTTATTTTGTTGATTTCACGGACTGTATTTTCTATCGAAACATCCCAAGAGCGAGTAGAACGTTTTTCGGCTTTTTGTTTAATTAAATGGATGAGCAGAATTACACCATAACTATCAATTTTATTGATTTTGTCACCGAGGCTCATTTCTTCTAACTCATCCACCAACAGCAGCGCCTCATGGATTTTGCCTTGTTCTAAAAATTGCCTAAGTTCTAGCAGTTCTTCCATCTTCTGTAATTAGCCGATCTTGGATTTCCGAGGGTTCATCTGTCTCAAAAAATAATTCCAATGCCTCAACCAAATTACTGCGTGCTTTTTGGATAGTGTCACCTTGGCTAACAATAAGTAGGTAGGCGTAATTAAACATCTAAACCTCATCTAAGTTGAGAACCGTAGTTTTTGCCCTCACCCTAAATCCCTCTCCCAGATATGGGAGAGGGACTTTGAAATTCTGGCTCCCCGAATCCCAATTTTGGGATTCGGGGTTGGGGGATGAGGGCAAATCCTTTTCATCACTGAAGAACTACAGGTTTCAAGATAGACGCGGTTTATATCAAACCTCACCCTGAATCCGGCTGACCCCGACAATAACAAGGAGAGGGATTGAGGGTGAGGTTTTATATTTAATTTGACCCACTTACTTATCTAATTCTGGACAAAGCGATACATAGCCCTTTTCCTCGCGCTCAATAATCGCGGTAAGTTGTTTTGTTTTCCTCATCTTTTACCTTTAGTTGAATCAGCTAATCTGATAATTTAATTATCGCTTTATTGGCTTTTCTTGCGCCAAGCAGGTTTTACCACCTGACGACTACGGGCAATTACCAGAGAACCATCAGGCACATCTTCTGTGACTGTAGAACCAGCTGCGATGTAGACATCATCTCCCAAGGTAATTGGAGCAACTAAAACGCTATTAGAACCCGTTTTTGTGCGATCGCCTATTTTAGTACGGTGTTTCTTCACGCCGTCATAATTGGCAGTAATTGTACCGGCACCAATATTCACCTGATTGCCAACAACGCTATCACCTATATACGACAAATGTTTAGCATTCGTGCGATCGCCTAATTGAGTATTTTTCAATTCCACAAAATTCCCCACACAGCAACCAGCACCCACTTCTACGTGACCGCGCAAATGAGCATAAGGCCCAATTCGACTTCCCGCCTGCACAGTGCTATCTGTCACCACCGAATACTGCACCGTGACATTTTCAGCCAACTGGCTATTTTCAATTAAACTTCCCGGGCCAATGTGACAACTTGATTGAATGACTGTATTTCCCCGCAGGTGAGTTTGGGGTTCTATAATTACATCCGCCTGTAATTCTACTGTTTCATCAATAGTGATACTTGTAGGGTCGATGAGAGTGACACCCGCTAGCATCCATTTTTCCTTGACTCGCCTTTGCAAAATCTCGTAGGCTGTTGCTAGTTGCAGGCGATCGTTAATGCCGAGAATTTCTTGGTAATCTTCTACATCCACTGCCATCACTTTTCCCACTTGAGTTACGGCATCAGTGAGATAGTATTCTTTTTGAGCATTGTTGGGTTGTAGGTGGGGCAACACCTTTGCCAAATCTGGCCAGCAAAAGCAGTAAACTCCAGCGTTAATCCGATGATTTTCTCTTTGAGCAGCAGTACAATCTTTGTGTTCGACCATTTGCTGCACAATATTTTCGTCGTTACAAAAAACTCGTCCGTAGCCCGTGGGGTCGGGTAGGTGCGATGTGAGAATAGTGGCGGCATTTTGATTTTGGGCGTGAGTTTGTAACATCTGCTTGAGGGTTTCGCTACGTATCAACGGTAAATCGCCGTTAAGTACTAGCAAATTACCAGTGTAGTCTTCCAAGTGAGAAAGTAATTGCTGGATGGCATGACCTGTACCCAATTGCACAGTCTGTTCGACAAACTCCAAGCTCTTAATTGAATGCATGGCGGCTTGCACTTCCTCAGATTGATATCCTACAATCACGATTCGCCGTGAGGGTGAAAGTGGTTCTACACTTTCGAGAACTCTCTCCACTAGCGATCGCCCACCCAAAGAATGTAAAACCTTGGGTAAGCGTGATTTCATCCGTGTGCCGCGTCCCGCTGCTAAAATTGCTACAACTACCATAATTAGCTATCAGCTATCAGTGAAATTATGATTAATGCTGTTGGTACTTTAAAATGTCGGCTCAAATCATACCAGCTAATCATAGAAGACTAAAATATAGAATGAGTCAGAATTATACCAATTTTCGCCGCTCCCAGCAGCTACAAAATTTCTTACTCCCTACTTGTTTTCATAACAGGAGAGAATAAACTCGGCAAATTGCTGCATTAGTTTGGGATTACGCCAACCAGAATCAGTTTCTTTTTGCATCACTGAAAGTGCTTCTACTGAAGTAAAAGCTTTTTTGTAAGGTCGTTCGCTGGTTAGGGCATCATAAATATCAATCAACTGAAATACTTGCGCCAAGTAGGGAATATCATCTTCCTTGAGTCCATCAGGGTAGCCTGAGCCATCCCACCGTTCGTGGTGATGACGAATAATCGGAATTACACCCCGCATACTGCGTAGTGGCTGGCAGATTTTTTCTCCAATCAAAACATGCTGCCGCATGATCTGCCAATCTTCGGGGGTAAGTTTGCCTTTTTTCAGCAGCACTGCATCGGAAATACCTACCTTACCAATATCGTGGAGATAACCACCCCACATCAAATCTCGAATTTGGTAGCGTGAAAAATTGAGGTATTCACCAAAAGCTTGTCCCAGTCTTACCAAGCGTTCACAATGATTGCCTGTATTGGGATCGCGGCTTTCAATGGACATGGCAATAGAAAATAATACTTGTTCGGCATGTTCTAAATCTTCGTTCAGACGCTTCTGCCGCACTAAGGACTTTACACGCGCCGCCAGTTCCACACGATCAAAGGGTTTGGTGAGAAAATCATCTGCCCCAACTTCAATTCCCCGAATGCGCGATCGCCTGTCATTTAAAGCCGTAATAAAAATCACTGGGATTAGCCTAGTCTGCTCATCCTGCTTGAGTAATTGGCACACTTCAAATCCATCCATTCCTGGCATCATCACATCCAGCAAAATCAAATCTGGTTGTTTTTGAGTTACCAACCCTACAACAATAGAACCACTATCCGCCTCAATCACTTCGTATCCTTCCATCCCCAAGAGGGCAACAGCAGTCATACGACTGGCGGCATGATCGTCAACTACTAAAATTTTCGGCGGTTCTAAATCAAACTCATTCACTTTAGAACCTTTGATTTGTAGTGTTCTAGATACCAATGAATCATCACTACAGTTAACATCAGGTTTTATCCAAGAACACCCTGTTTGGTTATTTTTAAGCATAAGGTTTTCTTGAGATAAGCTTAAAGAATAAGCCTCTACATTATTTTGCGATCTTACGGCATGATTTGAACCAATACTCTTCACTCTGCTAATGGGGTTTGGGTGACTAACAATTTGTTCTGTAAAGCCTGTATGGTTGGATTTCCATTGAATCACAAAGGCACTCCACTTTTTTACACAAGTTAACAGTGTCAGATTTCAAAAACAAATTTAATATTCAACTATATCTGAGCCAGAGGTTTAATAAGCATTATCCATTATGTCAAGCTACGTATCTAAGTTTTTCCTCGTATGTATCTTTTATGTTACAAGCAAGCGGTATCTCTTTGTCAAATTTTTTGTTTTACTTCTATTCCAGTATCATCAATTGCGACAAATCTTAAATCAGCTTTTCTACGGATATTTTTTCAGTAGCGGCGCTAAAAAGCCTTGTAATTGCTTGTTTTATATCGAGATACCCAGTTTTGAATGTTAAGTCTTTATCGTCATCATTCTGTGTATCTTTTTTTACTTTCTCAGTTAGAGCAATATTTTATTACCGTCAAATAATGTGTAGTATTGAATCAATACCACAAACCGAACTACAAACCCCTAGTTTGTAGTAAGCACAAAGCGTGTTTAAAAATCTAGGACTAAAGTCCTGACTACGAACTTTTTCATCCATCGTAACTAAGGGACTGACAAGAAATAAATTATTCCAATAAACGAACCACTTCAGACAAGGCAGCGCGGTCTTGGGGGTTTCCCCCATGAGCGACTGCCGCACAGAGAACGCAGAGAGAAGAAATAGAGAGAGTTTTTGCGTCAGTTTTGGAACATTTTTTTATTTGTCAGTCCCTAATGGGATAGACCACTCGTACCCATAAAATCTCTGCCTTCTGCTCCCAATAGCCATCTGGGACAAAATTTCAATTGTAGTTACAGTTCCAATTGTCGAACAAGTGATGAGCGATCGCAGCTTGTGGCACTGCTGGATTTACTTCTAAACCGATTACTTCAACACAACAGTTAGGATTCACTGCCCAAATTGTCTCTAAAGCAGCAGCTGTGTTATATCCTAGACCATAACAAATATCTAATAGTCGCAAAACTGGTTTTTGGGCGGCTGTAGTCAGTTGAGTAGGTTCCACAAACTTGAAAAAACTCTCCTGCTTTGCACCATAATGGCTGTGAAAGGATTCACCAAACTCTTGAGAGACAAAGGTGAAAGAACATCTGCTGTTAACTTAGGTGTAAAATTTTCTAACTCTGACATATTATAAAAAAACTAAATAATCACCAATGCCCAACCCCCAATTTGTTGTTTCGTCAGCTTGGCTCTTTGAACATCTAGAAGATCCGCAAGTCGTTATTGTGGATTGTCGCTTTTCTCTAGCCGATCCACAATTAGGGCAACAACAGTACCAAACAAGTCATATAAAGGGATCGTATTACCTAGATTTGAATCAGGATCTTTCCTCTCCAGTGGGTAAACATGGTGGGAGACATCCTTTACCTAACCCCAATGATATCGCTAACAAATTGGCAGCGATTGGGATAAATTACCAAAAAAGTTTAGTTGTAGCTTATGATGATTCGCGCTTTGCCTTTGCGGCTCGTTTATGGTGGCTTTTGCGCTATCTAGGGCATGAACAAGTAGCAGTACTGGATGGAGGCTTTGCTGGATGGCAAAAAGCTGGGTATCCTGTTACGGATGTCGTTCCTCAACCCCAGATGGGTACGTTTGTAGCTCAAGTACAAACAGAAAAGGTGGTAGATATTACACAGGTGAAAAGCCGGAAAGATAGTCATGAGGTAGTATTGGTAGATTCAAGAGAAAGCGATCGCTACCGAGGTGAACGAGAGCCAATTGATAAAATTGCCGGACATATTCCCGGTGCAGTCAACTATCCTTGGCAAGAAGTTACAGATTCCGGTTACCTACTGCCTCAACCAGAACAACGCCGTCGCTGGGAACAGCTAGAGACAGCCGAGGAAATCTTGGTATATTGTGGTTCTGGCGTTACTGCTTGTGTGAATTTACTTTCTTTAGAATTAGCTGGCATTAGCAAGGGTAAACTTTATGCTGGCAGTTGGAGTGATTGGATTAGTTATATGTAGTGAGGAGTTAAAAGTTAGGAGTGAGAAATTCAAACTCCAAACTCCAAACTCCTAACTCCAAACTCCTAACTCCTAACTCCAAACTCCTAACTCCTAACTCCAAACTCCTAACTCCAAACTCCTAACTCCAAATTCCTAACTCCTAACTCTTATCAAAACTGACCTAATTGCAAACTGTAATTAATACTGAAGAACCAGCCATCAAAATCAATGTTTTCGACGGTTGAACTACCTAAACTCACTCCAGTCTGCACATTTATATTGTTGGTATCAGATATTCGGTAATTTAAGTGTCCGAATAGTCGATGAAATTGGTCTTCTCGATCGCGCTGTGTAAAGTCCGAAAAGTTCACCTGGTAGTCAATACCAACCTGAAGAGGCTTTTGCAAGTAGTAATTTAGAGACACCCAAAAGGAATTGATTATCCGATCGCGACTTTGGGGATCAGCAAAATTTACACTCAATTCGTAAAAGCTATTTAGTATTAATTTTGAAGTTAGGGGATCTCGCCGCCCTAAAGACACTTGGAAGGAATTTTCATTTAAAAAGCGATCGCCTGCTTTGAAGCTATCCAGGCGATCGCTGTTGTTGGCATAAAATAACTGTTGATTGCTCCAACTAACTTCTCCAAACATTCGCTGCGATAGCTGCTGGTAAATACCGAGATTAAATCTTACCTGGTTGTAATCGTATTGTGACTGATTGATATAACGAATCAGATTCCCATCAATTGAACCGTTTAAAAAAGTCTTAGCTCCCAAAGGGAAATATGCAGAGTCTAACGTCAGTCCAGAAAAAATTAAACCATCTTCTATAGGAATATCCTTTGACGAAAAAATATTACTCGTTTGGAAGTAGGCTACATGTCCTTGTAGATAGCCTATAGGTTTAAACTTAACTACAGGTTGTTCTATTAGTGGAAAAGTAGGCTGTTCTAGGGGTCGTAACCGCACCCGTAACCCCAATTCCCGATCGCTATCAGATTCAGGTGGCTGTTTTGGCGATCGTAGCAGATGCATTAGCCTCTCTAGCCTTTGGGAGTGATTTATCTCTGGTGCATTCAACACTTCCTCTTTTGAGTCTGGAGGAGATGTAGGCAAATTACTTGGCTGCGATTCTAGCTGTGGCGAGCTATTTTGGTTTTGAGTATCCCCAGATTCTTTGGTTGTGTTTGGGGCTTGAGTAGTTTCGCATGTTTGCTGCGCCAGCTTTAACGAAGAGGCTCTTGGTTGGGGGCTAAAAGCTTGGGGAAATGACCCCTTCCTCCTGTCGTGGAAATGAAGGGAAGAACATGAGTCTGAATCCCCCACTTCTATTAACTGGTTATCATACTCTACGGGAAGCTGGCGCAACAGGTGGGGTCGAATCCCCATATTTACTATCTCCCCAGCTAATAGCTCCCTGCTCCCTTGCCTCTTTTTCAACGGCATCTGCGATTTTGAAAGATGCGACTCACTGGACTGCTTGCACAAAGAGTTAATTAGCTCTTGCTCCAAATTCTGACATAGCTGATAACTTACCTGTGTGCTTGCTAAATTTTTAGAATGCAAAATATCTGTATTTGCAGATTCTGCCGCATCTACTTTAATGCAACACCAGCTTCCACCACTGGAAACTAACAAAATACAAAAAAACAAATTCTTCCAGTTTTTGAGTTGCATCTGTTAGATTGCGTTGATCGCCTTTGGCAAATGTATACGCACAAGCTGTATCGGAGGTTCCAACTTAGAATATACAATTGAGTTCATCTATCTTAGCTTTGTAACTATATACTGAAACTACAAACTGAAATTACTCCTTTTCGGATTTTTCCCCAAATTATTTTGTAAAACTGAGATGATCGGATACAGTTCCAGTTTATGCTCAAATCTAGTGAAATAAAGGCAGTGATTCATTTTACAACAGATCCATAACAACTTTTTGTCACTGTAGTTGACCTGATTAAAATGGATTATCTGTAAAATACTCCTATTTAATTGTTAATATCAAGCAAGTACTAACCTTGAAATCTGCCGCAGGCTTTCTTGTATCTAATCCCAGTTTTATAAAAAAACTTAAATCAGCTAAACACATAATTTATTTGTTGTCTATTTGTGTCCATTCAATCTAGGCTAAAGTACAGATAAATTTACTAAATAAAATCGCTATAAAAATTATCAATAGCTTAAACTTTAAATTTTTTTGTATTAGTTTAAAATTACAATTTATCAAACTATGTTTTTTAAATCGTTTCCATTGTTAGTGATTGGTTTATGGGGAGTTATAGTACTGCCTTTGCCAAATAAGGTAAGTGCCATAACCCCTTTGACGCGAGCAGAGATTCAAGACCTCCGCAACATGGTACAACTGATACCCAAAGATAAACTGAAGAAACGTCCTGCACGCAAGTTAGATGCAATGACTCCTGGGGACGGGCTGTCAACTGGTCGAGCTTCCCTAGCAGATTTGCGTTTCAATGATGGCTCTTTGGCACGAGTTGGAGAACAGGCGTTATTTCAATTTTTGCCAAAGACTCGTGACTTTAAACTCTCAAATGGGACTGTGTTGCTGCTCATCCCACCAGGAAGGGGGCAAACACGTATACAAACGCCAAGTGCAGCAGCAGCAATTCGTGGTTCAGCATTATTTGTACGCTACGACCAAGAAACAGACACCACAATTGTGGGTGCGCTGACAAA
Organism: Nostoc sp.; assembly: GCF_036917635.1. Taxonomy (GTDB): domain Bacteria; phylum Cyanobacteriota; class Cyanobacteriia; order Cyanobacteriales; family Nostocaceae; genus Nostoc. The sequence goes on along the minus strand of NZ_JBALCW010000088.1, from coordinate 50,275 downwards.
TAGCGGCATTGAAGTTTCTAACAAGGAAGCTTCTGAAACTAAGGTGCTGGAAGCAGGGCAGATGATAGTTCTAGTTAAAGGGGAATTTCAGAACTTATATGATTTTGATCTGAGAAATTTTTATGAAACGAGCCAACTGGTTCGGGAACTTGATTTGAATAGGCAAAATTCTGTGCCTACACATCACGATCCAGCAATCACCAGTGTTCAAGCCGAAACTACTGCGGCTTTGAAAGCACAGCCATCGGTAAGAGGCGAGGGAGTAATTGAAATGCGGCTAACTCGTCCCAATAGCCCAACTGCTCCAACACCTGTACCCCCAACTGAGAAATCACCCAACACCTCAACTGAGAAATCACCCAACACTTCAACTGCTCCAACACCCGTAACCTCAACTGCTCCAACATCCGTAACCTCAACTGAGACAACATCCGTAACCCCAACTACTCCAACATCCGTAACCCCAACGACTCCAACACCCGTAACCCCAACGACTCCAACACCCGTAACCCCAACGACTCCAACACCCGTAACCTCAACGACTCCAACACCCGTAACCCCAACGACTCCAACACCCGTAACCCCAACGACTCCAACACCCGTAACCCCAACTGCTCCAACACCCGTAACCCCAACGACTCCAACACCCGTAACCCCAACTGCTCCAACACCCGTAACCCCAACGACTCCAACACCCGTAACCCCAACGACTCCAACACCCATAACCCCAACGACTCCAACACCCGTAACCCCAACGACTCCAACACCCGTAACCCCAACTGCTCCAACATTCGTAACCCCAACTGCTCCAACACCCGTAACCCCAACTGCTCCAACACCCGTAACCCCAACTGCTCCAACACCCGTAACCCCAACTGCTCCAACACCCGTAACCCCAACTCAGCTTCCAAGCACATAAAACTGCTAATGGGGGTACAAGATGCTCTGCGAATGCCGAACGCGGTTGATTTTGTGATAATTTTGTGTAAGTAGTGTGGGACTTAGCTGCTGCAACGCAGTAGCACATACTTATGCCCGACACCAGAGGCAGAACCATGACAAACAATTTTAGTTACTGTCTCTACTAGACATCTCCGGAAATTAAATATCTGCAAAATGAAACCCTTGTAGAGACGCGAAATTTCGCGTCTCTACATTCTTTTTCGGAGATGTCTACTACAGCAACCCAAGCAAAAAGTGATATTCCCTACGATCAGAGAACATCTGCTAACGCTAGATTAAATCAAGGACAGGACTTACACAGGGTTTACCGGATATCCTTATATAGTTCAATGACCTTTTCTGTGTAAGTTCCCAGGAATTAACTTTTTGCTAAAGAGAACATAAATTTATGACTTTTGATTACGACCTGTTTGTAATTGGTGCGGGTTCTGGAGGTTTGGCGGCTTCCAAACGGGCGGCTAGCTATGGGGCAAAAGTGGCGATCGCAGAATATGATTTAGTTGGTGGAACTTGTGTGATTCGCGGTTGCATTCCCAAAAAACTCATGGTCTATGGCTCTCACTTTCCTGCACTGTTCAGTGAAGCTTCAGGCTATGGCTGGAAAGTAGGTAATGCCGAGTTAGACTGGGAATATTTCATTACATCTATAGATAAGGAAGTTCGGCGACTCTCGCAACTACATATCAGCTTTTTAGAAAAAGCGGGAGTAGAACTAATTTCTGGTCGCGCCACATTGCTAGACCCCCATACAGTAGAAGTGGATGGACGCAAAGTTACAGCAGATAAAATTTTAATTGCTGTTGGTGGGCGTCCCATCAAACCAGATTTACCAGGGATGGAATATGGCATTACCTCTAACGAAATCTTTCATCTAAAAGAACAACCAAAACACATCGTCATTCTTGGCGCTGGTTATATTGGCACAGAATTTGCCTGTATCATGCGTGGTTTGGGTTCTGAGGTTACACAAATTACTAGAGGTGAAAAGATTTTGAAGGGGTTTGATGAGGACATCCGTACAGAAATTGAAGAGGGGATGACGAACCACGGAATTCGGCTGATTAAGAATAATGTGGTAAAAACAATTGAACGCGTGTCAGAAGGTTTTAAACTGACTTTATCAAAAGAAGACCAGGAACCACTAATTGCCGACGTGTTTTTAGTGGCGACTGGTCGAACTCCCAATGTCGATGGACTAGGTTTAGAAAACGCTGGGGTTGATGTTGTTGCTACTTCTATGGAAGGGCCAGGGTACAACACCACAAATGCGATCGCAGTCAATGAATATAGTCAAACTAATCAACCGAATATCTTTGCCGTTGGCGATGTCACAGACCGAATCAATTTAACTCCCGTCGCCATTGGCGAGGGACGAGCCTTTGCAGATAGTGAATTCGGCAATAACCGCCGCGAATTCAGTCACGAAACTGTTCCCACAGCCATATTTTCTACCCCAGAAGCCGCTACAGTTGGCTCGACGGAAGCCGAAGCACGGGAAAAACTCGGTGATGCCGTCAAAATTTTTCACACTCGCTTCCGCCCCATGTACTATACTTTGACTGGTAAGCAAGAAAAAACAATGATGAAGTTGGTGGTTGATAGCAACACTGACAAAGTGCTAGGCGCTCACATGGTGGGTGAACATGCCGGTGAGATCATTCAAGGTGTAGCGATCGCACTGAAGATGGGCGCAACTAAAAAAGACTTTGACGCCACCGTTGGTATCCATCCCTCAGTAGCGGAAGAATTTGTGACAATGCGGTGATAAGAGTTAGGAGTTAAGAGTTATGAGTTATGAGTTGAAGAAAGAAATTCCTAACTTAAAATTCTTAACTTCTCACTTTTAACTATTTACAGCTTTGCAATATATATATCTTCACGGTTTCGCTTCCAGCCCTAACTCTACCAAAGCGCGGGATATAGGCGATCGCTTTGCCCAAATTCACACAAAGCTCAAAATTCCCGATCTAAATGCTGGCGATTTTTCGCAGTTGACAATCACTCGGCAAATTACTCAAGTTGCCGCAGAATTCAGTAATAATTCTACGCCAGTAACGCTCATTGGCTCAAGTTTAGGCGGCTTGACCTCTGCCTACTTGGGACAACAATATTTACAAGTACAACGTCTCGTGCTGCTAGCACCAGCTTTTGGGTTTTTATCCCATTGGTTACCCAAGCTAGGCGATGAAGAAGTACAACGGTGGCAACAAGAAAAATATATCATGGTCTACCACTATGGCCAGAAGCGAAAGCTTCCCCTAAGTTACGATTTCGTTACAGATGCTGCACAATACCAAGAGAAGTTTTTGCAACGTCCTATCCCCACCCTGATTTTGCATGGCAAAAACGATGAAGTCATTCCCATCGAAGCCAGTCGTAACTTTGGGCGTTGGCGAAGCCCACCGCAGGTATCGCGTCCTTGGGTGGATTTAGTCGAACTTGAGAGCGATCACGCCTTAAGTAATGTTATGCAAGAAATTTGGCAAGCAATTCGCCTCTTTTGCCAATTACCTTGAAGCTGTAAAATATTAAACTCAGACCTAATCTAATATTTTTCAGTAAGTACTACTTAACTCCTAGCTCCAAAGAGGCTATATTCACCCACTATCAAAAATAGTTAGGAGAAAATAAGTTTTTTGTCAACAGTATTGATTGAAAATCCAAAATCTAAAATCTAAAATTTATATGCTTCCCTTTATCCGGTCAGATTTAGCCAAATTTACCGCCTATAAACCTCACCCCAGCAGCGATACAGCCGAATCTGTCCCTGTGCAATTTGATCGGCTAGATACAAATGAAAGCCCTTATGATTTACCACCTGAGTTAAAAGAGAAGCTAGCCTGGACGTATCAGCAAGTAATTGAAACAAATCGTTATCCTGATGGCGGACATGAGACACTTAAAGATGCGATCGCCGAATACGTCAATGAATCAGCCGCCATCTCGCCATCTACTACTGCTGCCAATATTTCTGTTGGAAATGGTTCAGATGAACTAATCCGTTCTTTATTAATCGCCACCTGTCTAGGAGGAGAAGGTTCAATTCTAGTTGCTAATCCCACTTTCTCTATGTACGGGATTTTGGCACAAACTTTGGGTATTTCTGTAGTCGCAGTGGGTAGAAATGAAACAAATTTTGAAATTGATTTAAAAGCCGCACAGGCTGCGATCGAAAATACTCAAAATCCCCCGATTCGCGTAGTTTTTGTAGTGCATCCCAATTCACCGACAGCCAATAGCTTAACTGCGGCAGAGTTGGCATGGTTAAGAAGTTTGAATGAGCATATTTTGGTAGTAATTGATGAAGCTTACTTTGAATTCAGTCAAACTACCCTAGTCGGTGAATTAGCACAGCGCCCCAATTGGGTGATATTACGTACTTTTTCTAAAGCCTTCCGGTTGGCAGCTCTCCGTGTTGGCTATTGCGTAGCTCATACCGAAGCGATCGCCATCTTAGAAAAAGTTCGCTTACCTTACAATCTCCCTAGCTTTTCCATAGCAGGAGCATTAGTTGCTTTACAAAACCGCACACTCTTACTGGAATCAATTTCTCAAACCCTGAGTGAACGAGCTAAACTCATCGAAATTTTATCCCAGCAACCAGAACTACAAATTAGCGCAAGCGCTGCTAACTTTATTTACCTACGTCTTAAACCAAATAGCTTTAATTCACCAGATGCTGCGTTAAAAGCTTTCCACCAGAAACTTAGAACACTTGGCACCGTTGTACGACACATTAGCCCAGGATTGCGAATTACTGTAGGGACAATAGAGGAAAACGCCCGCACCGTTAATCGAGTACAAGCTGTTTTGGCAAATTTGCAATTTTAGCAATTCAGTCAGTAATTAAATCGGCTGTTCACCTCACTGCCCAAACGGCGTACTATTCCCACTGTTTGTGGCAGCACACCTACTAAAAGGGCAAAAGTAACATCCGGCAGAAGGGCCACTATATCTGGTGGAAAGTATTGTTCAAATTGATCGAGAATTTTCTGAACTCGCTGTCCTGGGACTGGATTTTCTGTAATTTGTTTGATCAATCTAATCCACTGTCGCCTAATCAAGTAAGCCTTCTGGCGTTCTTCATTAGATTCGGGAGTTAATAAAGACAGATTACCTATGGGCAGCGCCCTTTGGCAATCACAATCGTAATCCCCACCTACAGCAGCCCCAGGCCCAGCAAATTCTGCATGATAGCGTTTAAAGAGAATTAATCCATTTCGTCTACGACTATTGACGATGAAAACTTCCCCACTGTGTAAACGTGTAAGGATATCCGAACCTTGCGATTGCTCAGTTCCGTCTGGCATGACAAGAGAATCAAGGAAACTAGCTTCAGGGTAATAAGTTGATACCATAGAAGTCTGATAGCGCCGATGCTGTTCGCTATCCATGTTTTTTAAAATTTCAACGAATTTGGTAGTAGTATGCACTTCAAAACAAAATTAGCTGTTATGTCAAATCAGGTTTTGGAATTCTTTATATTATCAAGAGTCTTTTGGCCAATTTTACTAAGATAGTAAGAAATAGCCACTCTTTAGTAATTGAGTGATCATATTTTATGAGATATAACTAGATTTGTCTTCCAATTATAAGAGGGTTTTCTTAAAGTTTTTATAAAGATGAATATCTTAATTAAAAAGATAGTATGAGCTATGGCTAGTTTTCTCAAGTAAATTATACAGCTATTTTCCTTGTAATTAATTTATTTACCTAGATAAAATATTTTAAAATACTTGTTGTTTAATAGCAAATATAAAAGACAAAGTTTAATAAGTTGAGCGTTTCAAATAAATTTTACCAACTTATCTTTTTATTAATATTACCAATAATAAAATCAGTAAAAATTCCAAATAAAATCTGTTTAAAAGAATTATTTAAAGCTATATAGCAATCCTAAATGATTTGTAAACTTCTTTCTTTCTCTTCTCTACGATAAGCTACGCCTTCGCGGAAGCCTCTCGTAGAGATGGCGGTGCAGTTCGATAATTATTTCAAAAATCTCAGTATATTTAGGGTGCGTTAAGAGAGAGTCCGTAACCCACCATCTTCGGATGGTGCTGTATTGTCGTCTGACACACCCTACGTGTATTTCTCAAATCAAATAAGCTGTTCCATAGCTCATATTAGGTTAGTTTTTAATTAAGTTAGCTTGTGCTTTGATTGTCGATATTGGTGAGAAATTTGCCCCAAAGTAATTACAACATCAAAACTTGCTTAAGTATTGCCAAAATAAAATCAAATAGTGGAATCAGGACTTAGATGCTTGTGCAATAACATTTTGCTTGAGCGTCTTAGAAAAAATGTATTCCAATTAGATTCGACTTTATGCACCCGATATCCCAGCTTGAAATAAAGTTGCCTTGCTTGATAATTCTTTTCCAAAACGTGGAGATATAAGTCTTTAAATCCCCAGTCACGAGAAACTTTTTCACAGCTAGTCAGTAAGCCTGAAGCAACACCGTGTCTACGGTATTGTGGGTGAACTGCTAAATTAGATAAGTAAGGAAAACCCATGCCAAGCTGACTCCACGAATCACTGTAACGTACACCCAGTTCTACGCTTCCCACTAAGTTATTAGCCACACCAGTAGTAGCTTCAAAAGCGACTAGATAAATATGACGCGAGGGCGGTGAGGCCATGCGATGCCTTAAGTCTTCGTAAATACCCAGACGTAGCAGTGGAAAAGCCCATCCCCATATACCCTGTTGGGAGTGAAAGCTTTCAGCAATAATTTGAGAAACACCGATCAGATCAGCAGGTGTAGCTGTACGAATTTGAAATTGCCAGCAAGCTGGATCGATTGGCTGTTGCTGGTATGGATGAAAAAACCGATATTTCAAGGCTAGTTTAGTATTGATTTTATTCAACGAAAATTTACTCAAATATCCTCAAGCACCATTTAAACTGAGAAAAAATTTATATCTGCCCAGCATATTGAACTGACGTAAGATTGCTAATTTGGTTTTGCTTGTGGAGCGGACAAAGTTCTACACTTTAGTTTGGGGCTTTATAGCCTGTATTTTTGGAAGAATCTTAGAAGTTACAGCTTCATTAATCTACAATCTTAAATTCACTAGGTTCAGGTGCATCCCTTGCTTTAGGTAGGGAGGATCTCAGTCTATTTACCACAAAAACATCTGTAAAGTTAAACAGGTTTAGGTGAATGGGTAGATAAATAGCATAACCTGTCCGTAAACATTACCTACAAAATTGTTAAGTAAGTACACTACCGACAAATTCTAGTTGCAAACCAGCTTTAGTTGCAGTACTGAACTTGCTTATGCAATTGCCGCTACACTAACAGGACTTTACCACTAGTACAGGTCGGCAGAAATAAACCTACCATTTCATTACAGCCAAAAAGCTCAAAATCAGAGGCTTTTGACTTTTGAGAGCCAGTTGCTACCCTGCCTTAACGCTAAGAGCGAACAAGTCACTAGAGCCGCAAGGGCGCACTGGCTCAAGATTGACTTTTGCCTTGCGTTACTAGGTAATAGTAGCAGGCTGTGCAGCTAGTGGGTGAGAATCTCCAAGATTCCTAATCCCTAACTTCTTAACCCTACACTTGTCTTAATGATAGTTCTGATTGCTAAATTAGAAAGAGGTATTTGTCTAATAGTATACTTTGGCTTTAAATCTTCTTGGTTTAATATTACTGACTCTACCATGACTACCATAAATAAAATTTACCTGCAAGTGTTAGTACAACTGCTGCAAAGGGAAAACTTAATATGCAGCTTCATCTGGATTTGTCAGCTAGCTATGAGCGCTGTATGTAGTATCAAACATTGCTTACAGGAGGTGAAAGAAGATTTGGCAAGCAAGCGGCGACTCTGTAACCCTAAAACTGACTATGAAAGCAAATACACTGCACCAAAGCAAACGGTAATCGGTATAAGCCATTGAGACGAATTACTGTGAGTAAACGCTCCTACACTCAGCAGTCATGTAGCCAAACAGCCTTATTGGTCGAAATGCTCTGCTCTTACCTGACTCAGAAAAATTCTTTATCCGACTGCCGTTGCAGCAGGAAAGCGGTGCATGAAATCCCAAGCAAACAGTAAGCCTAAAATTTTGGTTGTCGATGATGAACCAGACAACCTTGACTTGCTTTACCGCACTTTCTATCGCGACTATAAGGTGCTAAGGGCGAACTCTGGCCCTGCGGCACTCGATCTGCTGGCTCAAGAGGGGGAGGTCGCAGTGATCATCTCCGATCAGCGGATGCCGATGATGAGCGGTACAGAATTTTTGAGCCTGACAGCAACTCAATATCCAGATATTATCAGGATTATTTTAACTGGCTACACCGATGTCGAAGACTTGGTGGAAGCTATCAACGCTGGTAAGGTATTTAAATATGTCACTAAACCGTGGGAAGCTGAGGAACTCAAAGCAGTGGTACGCCAAGCTTTGGATACTCACAATGTCCTCAAAGCCCGCACCCGCGAGCTTACCCGCACACTCCGCCAAGAATCGCTGCTGAATACCGTTACAAATACGATTCGCAGTGCTTTAGACTATCGCCAAATTTTACAGGCAATTGTAGATACAGTGGGTCACATGTTGGAGGTGGATGTTTGCCTGTTGCGTCCCTTCCAAGATGAGCAGTTAGCTGATAAAGGATTCATTTATCAGAAGCCTCTTTCTGAAGAAGTAGGGGAACAGACACAAGCCGAGGTACAAGCAAATAATTCTTCTGCTGTGTCCCTCTCACCCACTGTCCCTTTACCTCTTTTGGCTCAAACGGTGTGGGAAACCCGTGAAGTCCAGGTGATTCACGATGTAACTGATGATGAGCGGATTCACGGTAATACTCCCGAACTGCGCCAACGTGGAGAAGCTTTTACTGCCGCTAACATTTGCTCTAGTTTAGTTGTGCCATTGATCTGCCAACAAGAACTGATGGCAGTGCTGGCACTGCATCAGTGTTCTGTGCCTCGCTTTTGGGGGGATGATGAAGTGCAGCTAGTGTTGATGGTGGCAGATCAGGCAGCTTTAGCTTTGTCTCAAGCTTATGCTTACGAACAAGTACGTGCTCTTGCCAAGCGAGAAGCCCTAATTAATACAATTACTAGCGCGATTCGCTCTAGCTTAGACCCCCAAGATATCTTTGCGGCGATCACGCAGCAATTGGGACAAGCCTTACAAGTCGATGGCTGCGTCCTGTCTTTGTGGACAGAGGAAGATGAGTTTGTCGAGTGTGTAGGCTTGTATGACAGTTTTCAACATTCGGAAAATTTGCATAGGCACAGTCCAGCCCCAGACAATAATCCAGGTAGCAAAAATCATCTAGTCCCTCCGAGATTACCCTATTCTCAAGCATCTATACAGGAGAATCCAATCCTCCAACAAATGCTACAGACGCATGAACCCGTAGTAATTGGTAATGTGAGCCATTCTCACTCAGATGTGCAGGGTTTTGATTTGCCTTTAAACATGCCAGCGCGATCGCTAATGTTTGTACCATTATTGGCTGATGGTAAATGTATCGGTAGTATTACGTTGCATGAAGGTAAAAAAGTACGCCGATGGCTGTCATCTGATATTGATTTGGCGAAAGCAGTAGCAGCTCAAGCAGCGATCGCTGTGCAGCAGTCATACCTATATCAAAAAACTCGCCAACAAGCTGAACGCTTACTGGAATTAGACAAACAAAAAACCGAATTTTTCCAAAATATTTCCCATGAGTTTCGTACACCCATCACCTTGATTCAAGGGCCTTTAGAGTCGGCGGTGGCGGCTGGTGAAGGATTATCTTACTCCCAAAGTGCGATCGCCTTGCGTAACTCCCGCCGTCTGCTGCGACTGGTAAATCAACTTCTGGATTTACAACGCCTGAATGCGGGGAGAATGCAGCCTAGCTTCCATCCCTGCGATTTAGCAGACTTTGTTAGCCAAATAGTGGAATCTTTTCGTCCCTACTGTGAGAAAAAGAGACTGCATCTGGTCACCCAGTTAGATGAATGTTCTCCGGTGTACTTGGATACGGAAAAATTTGACAAGGTGGTTTATAATCTGCTGTCAAATGCTATGAAGTTTACTCCCGAAGGTGGGACGATCGGTGTCAGACTAAAATCTGAGCGCGATCGCTGCATCTTACAAGTACAAGATACTGGAATTGGCATTGTTAAAGAACAAATTCCCTACCTCTTTGAGCGCTTTCGCCAAGCTGAAGGTTCAGCAAACCGCTCCTATGAAGGTAGTGGTTTGGGTTTAGCTTTAGTTAAAGAATTGGTCGAATTACATGGTGGTCAAGTCACTGTGGAATCAGTTTATGGACAAGGGACTACCTTTAGTTTATGGCTCGTGACTGGAAATGCTCATTTACCCGCACAGCAAGTGCAAGAAACGACTACCGAACTGAATACAAGCCGCGCTAGCGTAGAATTGGCTGATTTAGAACTGGTATCAACAACAGACAATATTGAAGATATTACAATAAACTCCTCCCCCAGTATTGATATTCAAGACTCAGCACTTAAGACTCAGCACTCAATTTTAGTTGTAGATGACAACCCGGATTTACGAACCTATGTATCTGAAATTTTCCGCCGCAACGGCTATCATGTACGCACAGCTCGTAACGGTTCTGAAGGACACGCTATAGCTAAGGAAATTATACCCAGCTTGATTGTGACTGACTTAATGATGCCCTTGGTGAGCGGACTTGAAATGATTCAAATGATCCGCCAAGAACAGAAGTTGAAAGGAATACCAATCATTTTGCTGACAGCAAAAGCTGACGAGGAAACCCGCATCGAAGGTACAGAAAATGGTGCGGATGCTTATTTAGCAAAACCATTCAACGATCGGGAACTTTTGGCCGAAGTTCGGAATCTTTTGGCATTGAAGGAAAATGAACGGCGAATCGTGGAGTTAAATACTTATTTAACAGAATCCGTATTAAAGCGCTTTTTACCGGCTGTATTGGTACAAAAAGCCGCAACCGGAGATTTAACCTTAGATTTGCGTCCAGAACCACGCTTAATTACAGTTTTGTTTAGTGATATCGTGGGTTTTACACAGCTATCAAATACTCTCCGATCCCGACGAGTCGCAGAGTTGCTAAATGAATATTTAGAAGCCATGACCAAAGTTGTATTTGGCAATGGCGGCACTGTAGATAAATTTATGGGAGATGCGATCTTAGCTTTATATGGAGCGCCGGAAGAGTTAACCCCCAATGAACAAGTGCGTCGTGCCATCAATACAGCAAGAGCAATGCACCGCTCACTGGCTGAGTTGAACCAACGCTGGCGAAACCAAGGTGTATTCGATGGTGACAGACTTACTAGCGTCCAGTTTCGGTGCGGTATCCACCAAGGTACTGCTGTTGTGGGGATGTTTGGTAGTGCTGAACGCGCTGATTATACTGCCATTGGCCCAAGTGTGAATATTGCTGCAAGGTTACAAGCTGCTGCTGTTCCCGGTACTATCTTGGTTTCTGCTGCCGTCGCAGATTATTTGCAGGAAGAAGAAATTACTAAAGGTAGTCCGCTAGAACTTAAAGGAGTAGATGAAACAGTTTTGACTTTTGCTGTTAAACCAGAGGTAATGATTAATCGCTAAAATTTAGACTGGTATTTTAAAGCATTAGTAATGAGTAAGAGTGCCTAATCATATCCAGTTTATATTAATATGACACCATCAGTTGCAGACAAAACTCCAATTCCAAGCAAAGTCTGGAGGCGACACACCGATCCACCAGCTTTGTGGATTTTTGTCATTATAGGTTCAGTCTCTCTGCACTTACTAGCATTCTGGCTGATGCGCTCATCTCAGTTTAGCCCCTTGTGGCACCAGGCAAATCAAGCCACTATTCCAGTTGAAGTTGTGGAGATTTATTCTGAGACAAAACTAAGAACAAGAAAAGTTGCGTCTGAACCAAAACCAGTCTCGCCCAAGCAAACATCCACAATTCAAAAGGTACAAGCAGTAAAGTTACCAAAGCAAGTAGTTGAAAAAGATAATTTAACAGCAAAACCTGCCCCTAGCGGTCAAGATAGAAGTGCAATCGCATTAACAAATCATAAAAATGCGATCGCTCAACAACATCAACGTCAACAAGCACTTGCTCAACAACATCAACGTCAACAAGCACTTGCTCAACAACATCAACGTCAACAAGAACTTGCTCAACAACGTCAACGTCAACAAGAACTTGCTCAACAAGATCAACGTCAACAAGAACTTGCTCAACAACGTCAACGTCAACAAGAACTTGCTCAACAACGTCAACGTCAACAAGAACTCGCTCAACAACGTCAACGTCAACAAGAACTCGCTCAACAACGTCAACAAGAACTTGCTCAACAAAATGGTTCACCCCTACAGGAACCACGCACTAAAACAGGACATGCTCCGCGAACTGAAAATGAGGGAACTACTGCACAAACTCACACAGGAGGAGGAGTAATAGTTAGCTGGATTCCTTTAACTCCATCTCAACAGACGATATTAATGAAAACTGATTTACCGAAGGATATCAAACTACCTGAACTTGCACAAAGCACAAAACAAGATTCTACAATACCAATCCAACAAGACCTTGGACTTAAGGGGGGGAATTTTTTATTTAGCTTAATCATTGAGGCAAATGGCGTATGTTCAAAAGCTGTATTATTGCCCGATCAGAATATATCACCGGACGAAAGGGGCATATATGAGCAATTAGCCTTTGAGGAAGTTTGCCAAAAAAATAAATTTAACCCTGCCTACGAACTCGCTGATCAGACAAAAAAACAAGCAAGCTACCTATTTGTAAGGTTTAAAATCCAACCTGCCAATTCCAACTAGATGCTTGAAATTTTCCAAAACCTATGTTATACTTAGCTAGTTGGAAATTCGCGGGCGTAGTTTAGTGGTAAAACTATAGCCTTCCAAGCTATTAATGCGGGTTCGATTCCCGCCGCCCGCTTAGAAAAACTTTCAAATTCACTAGTGCAGTAGGTTGTAAATGCACCTGATATTTTAAAGATAAGGGGCAAGATACCGTCGTTCAAGGTAGGTAAACTTCCAATACTGCTCGTGTTTAGGATTTTTCGATAGTGTTTTAGACCTGTAGAGACGCGAAATTTCGCGTCTCTACACAAGGTTTTTGGTCTTATCCGAGCAGTATTGGGTAAACTTCCGCTAGAGTGTTACTAGTGCAATAAATAATATCATGTCCGCTTGATTGCTTATTAAACCAGGAGTTCCCCACCCCGCCAAAGCTATGCTTTGTCTCCCCTCCCCGATGCTTTGGGGAGGGGAGCGTTTGCGAGCAGCAAATGCGGGGTGGGGTTCTTGATTTTTGATTTATGCAAGAGGTCTAATGTAAGTCTTAAATATTAAACAGCTTAATTATTGCTTTTCTTGACCAAGAACAACCATAGAACCATAATTGATCAACCGATGCCTGGGGCGAGCTAGGTCTACGCTAACCTTGGCAAACAAATTAAAAAACTAGAGGAATATTGCCCAGCTTTAATTTTCCGAGTATCCCTCATTGTTCTAACATTAACAATTGTGTATTTATCTACTTATCCAAATCTGCCGCTAACGTAATCTCTGGTATCTTGCTGCTGAGGATTGTTGAAAATTAGTTCTGTGGCGTCGTACTCTACCATGTAGCCGTTACGACCTCCATTCTCTGTAGTTTTAACGTTAAAAAAGGCTGTCTTATCAGAAACCCGCGCTGCTTGCTGCATATTATGGGTGACGATAACGATGGTATATTGCTCTTTAAGTTGGTGAATTAGTTCTTCAACCCGCAACGTGGAAATTGGGTCAAGGGCAGAGCAAGGTTCATCCATTAATATAATTTCAGGTTGGACTGCGATCGCACGCGCAATACATAACCTCTGTTGTTGTCCACCAGATAAAGACGAACCACTTTGTCGTAATTTATCTTTTACTTCGTCCCACAAAGCTGCTTGTCGCAAACTCCGTTCTACTAATTCATCCATATTACCTTTGTAGCCGTTGATTTTGGCTCCAAAAGCAATATTGTCATAAATTGATTTGGGAAACGGGTTTGGTCTTTGAAACACCATCCCAATTCTCCGACGCACCTCTACAGGATCAATGTCGGATGCATACAAGTTTTTATCGTAAAAAAGTATTTTACCTTCTGCCCGAAATGACTCAATTAAGTCATTGAGGCGGTTATAGCATCGCAATAACGTACTTTTACCACAACCAGAAGGGCCAATAAAGGCTGTAACCTGATTTTTGGGTATATCTAGCCAGATATTTTGCAAGGCTAAAAATTTGCCGTAGTAAACGTTGAGATTTTCGGTGCGTAAAACGGTTTGAGTATCGTTGAGAGTGCTAATGTTGTTAGCCATAAATTAAATGTAGTATTAGTTTTAGCGATACAAATCCGCTATGTAGATGCTATTTCACTAAGCTTTCTGGCGAGTTGCCCAGCGAGCGATAATACTTGTGATTAGAACCATCAATACCAAAATCAAAGATGCTGCCCAAGCTAGTGATTGCCAATTTTTAAACGGAGAAATGGCATATTTGTAAACCAAAACAGCAAGGGAAGCTGTGGGTTCAAATAAGCTACCAGGCCAAAAATTGGAAAATAGCGCGGTAAATAGTAAAGGTGCGGTTTCTCCAGATGCTCTGGCGATCGCTAGCGTTGCCCCTGTTACAATTGCAGGTAAGGCTGCTGGCAACACTACTTGACTTACTGTTTGAAAGTTAGTTGCTCCTAACCCTACTGATGCTTGTCGCAAATCTGGCGATACTAACTGCAAGGCTTCATCAGTGGTGCGGACAATAATTGGCAACATCAAAATTGCCAGTGCAAACCCTCCACCTAGAGCAGAGTATGATCCTAAGTTTAACTTTACCAGTGTCAAAACTACAATGCCATAGGCAAATACTCCAGCAATAATTGACGGGACTCCACTCAGGACGTTAGCCGCAAAACGTACCCATCTCGCTACTTGGGCAGAGCTAAATTCTGTAATGTAAATTGCCGCTAAAACACCAAATGGGATACTAATCAGGGCAGCAATTCCTACCATTAATAGTGTACCCAATATTGCATTACCAAAGCCTCCTCCGTGTTGTAAAGCTTTAGGTGGGAGTTCAAAAAAGAGGCTGGGACTCAAACTGCCAAAACCTTTAATAATGACATAAGAAAGCACTGCTAGCAAAGGCACAAGTGCCAATACCCCACAGATAAATGCGACTACAGTCATTATTGTATTAAACAGTGTCCTTTGAGACATAGGAGCGCGAGTTAAACTGCGCTCTGGAAAACTAGAAGTCATAATTCAACCCAAAACTAAGCTACAGTCGCTTGACTCTCAAAACGATAAATTCGGCCATGATATTGACTACCAAGGTCAAGAAAAATAGAACTAAAGCAGCGTACATTAAAGCCGAAACTTGCAAACCACTAGCTTCTGAAAATTGATTTGCTAGTAGAGAAGAAATCGTATTGCCTGGTGCTAACAGTGAGATACTAATGTTGTTGGAATTACCAATCAACATTGTTACAGCCATTGTTTCTCCCATTGCCCGACCGAGTGCTAACATCACAGCGCTAACTATCCCCGAAAAGGCTGCTGGAATCAGAATTTGTAAGATCGTTTCCCAACGGGTTGCTCCTAATCCTACGGCGGCTTGGCGCAAACTGGGGGGTATAGAAATTAAGGCATCGCGCGATAGGGCTGTGATGATAGGTAAAGTCATAATTGCTAATATGACTCCCGCCGGTAACATTCCTGGCCCTGTAGGGGGGGTGCTAAAAAATGGTATCCAGCCAAAATAACTATTGAGCCATTTTCCCAAGTTAGTTAATATAGGCACTAAAACAAAAATACCCCAAACGCCGTAAACAACGCTGGGAATAGCTGCAAGCAGTTCTACTGCAAAAACCAGTACCAACTTCACTTTTGCGGGTAAAAAATCCTCGCTGAGGATAATAGCTGTACCAACTCCAATCGGTACAGCTATCAGTAAACCGATAAAAGAACTCAAGAGAGTTCCATAAATTTGAGGTAGCACCCCGTAGGTATCATTAACTGGGTTCCAAGTGGTATTAGCTAAAAAGCTAGCACCAAACTTTTGGATGGCCGGCCCAGAAGCAATTGCAACTTGTAAGCCGATCCATAATAAAGCTCCAGCAACCCCAAAGGCGAAAATTTTAGTAAGCCAAATAAAACCCCGATCTAGGGATTTTTCTACATCAGAGCGGTTTTTTGTTGCTGATGAAAGGTTTTGAGAATTTGTAGTCATGACTACCGACTTTCACAATTAAATCAGAGGAATATATGGGAGGCAACCTATATCAACAAATTTGTTGCCTCGTCGTCTTTTGAAACCGAGATATTGGTAACACTGAGTTCCAAATTACAAATGCCTATAGTCTAGTAAGCAGCCTAAAAATTATTGTCTAGGAATGCCTCATGTCTTGACTGTAGTTACTTACTAGCGCTATTACCTGTTACAGCGATTTTATAATCTGGACTGATTTGATCGGCAGCAGCAGCCACCTTTGCAATGACGTTTTGGGGTAGAGGAACATACCCTAGTGCAACAGCCTGCTTTTGACCATCAGTTAAGGCGTATTCGATCGTAGCTTCAACTGCCTTAGCTTTTGCCGCATTGGCATATTTCTTGTAAGCCAAAATCCAGGTGTAAGTGACGATGGGATAAGAATCAGCCCCTTCTGGATCGGAAATGAAGACGCGGAGATCGGGCGGTAGAGTTGCTGATGCCAGAGTTTTAGAGGCTGACTCTTCACTAGGTACAATAAACTTACCGCTTTTGTTTTGTAAAGCAGCAAACTTGAGATTATTTTGTTTGGCATAGCCGTACTCGACATAACCAATAGAACCTAGGGTTTGTTGAATTTGAGCCGTAATACCTTCATTCCCCTTTGCACCAACTCCCTTAGGCCAGTTGACAGTTTTGCCTTCACCAACTTTAGTCTTCCACTCCGGGCTAATAGCGCTGAGGTGTTTTGTAAACACACCTGTTGTTCCGCTACCATCTGAACGATAAACAACTGTGATTGCCTGTTTAGGAAGCTTTGCACCTGGGTTAGCCTTGGCAATTTGGGGATCATCCCAAGACGTGATTTTGCCTAGTAGAATATCGGCGTAAAGAGTTCGTGGTAACTTTAGTTCTGCAACATCTGGCAAGTTATAAGCTAGCACGATGCTACCAGCAGTTACAGGCAGTAAAATAACGCCTCTATCGGCTGGCACCTTCTGGATTTCTTCATCCTTCATGGCAACATCGCTGGCACCAAAGTCTACAGTCCCTTTGATAAATTGCTCAACTCCAGCACCGCTACCAACGGAGGCATAGTCAACTTGCAGATTTGGATATTTTTTATTTAGATCCGTAAACCATGTATCATACAGTGGTGCTGGGAAAGACGCACCAGCCCCGCTTAACTTGAGATTTCCACCCAAATCTAATTTGCTTGTGCTGGAGGCAGTGGTATCTGTAGCAGTGCTAGAAGGAGTCTCCTTAGTGGCTGTATTATCTTGGTTTTGCTGTCCGCCACATGCAGCTAGGCTGATTGTCAGTGCTAACACTGAAACTGAAGCTGTGAGGCGATGGATTTTTATTACACTAAGAGGTGAGGGCATCGCTATCAATTTTTGGGTAACTTTTCAGGTGAGCGCTTCTCAGGATACTCCTAAAGGATGAAGGTTAAGGTAAAGGATAGGTTAACAAAGCAAAAAATGCTTGTTTTTTTTGATGAAGAACAAACACTTGTTTCTATTTTTGCTTGACAAAATTTATACTGCTTTTTAGTCAGACTTTACAAATATTAGTATACGAATGTGGTTACAGATATTTACAAAACTATTTAAATAGTGTAACTTTATTGTTCGATTCCGAAAAAAAATGGTGCAGTATGGTATAATTCTAACCCTCATAAATTTGGGATTAGATGAAACTTGTTTCTGCTTATTGGTCTTAGCAAACTTCAAGCCATAACTAAACAATATCAGTTTAGCGAGTGAAATTATTTAGAAAAAGCAGAAGAAAAACCATAAATTGCCTATTTTCTGGAGATTAGGCGGGGCGATCGCTAAAAAATAGTGAATTCAAGAACTATCTTTAGCACTTTGTAGCAGAAGTTGGCATTGAGCCTAAACATTTAGCTCAAACGAAAAGAAGCTCCACATCTCACCCGAAGGGGAGTGTGGGATGAATTTTTGGGCGGTGACAAGTTGACCTCTAACCAAATCAATCCTTTTGTTTGAGAGGGCTTGGGGTCAAGGAGGAATCGCCGCTTTCTGTTAACGTAAGCGAGTCAATAAATTCTTCAATAATTTGTGTCATGGTCTTGTCAACTGCTACAGCGTAGCTACGAAGTTTGTTTAATCTGCGCTCAGATAGGCGCAAGTTAAAATATCTCTTTTTCATGTCGTTATATTGTCGTTACGTTATGATATGCTAACTATAGCTTGGAGGTGACTAAAAGTGTTGAAAGCAATCAAAGTAAGACTATATCCAACAACCGAACAGCAAACAGCATTATCTAAATCATTTGGATGCGCTAGATGGTATTGGAATCATGCTTTAAATGCTTGCATTCAACATTATGAACAAACAGGGAAGTCATTAAACAAGAGTATATATAAGGGTTTACTACCTCAATTAAAAGTAGAATATCCTTGGTTAAAGCAAGATTGCTATTCGTCGGTTTTGCAGTGCGTAGCTATTAATGTAGATAAAGCTTACAAAAACTTTTTTGATGGACGGGCTAAGTTTCCCAAGTTTAAATCAAAATTTGATAAGCAGTCTATTCAGTATCCGCAAAGCGTCACTGTTGTAGGTGATAATTTAAAGATTCCTAAGATTGGTGAGGTAAAGGCAGTATTTCACAGACTAGTTGAGGGAATAATTAAAACTGTTACGATTAGCAAAACCCCTACTGACAAGTACTTTGCCTCAATCCTAGTTAAAGTAGAATCCACTCTCTATAAATTGGGTAAAGACAAAATACTCGGCATTGACTTAGGGCTGAAAGACTTTGCAATTGTCCATGATGGAGAGGAAGTTACCAAGTATTGCAACCCGAAACACCTCAAACACCATTCGAGAAATCTAGCCCGGAAACAGAAAAAATTTGCCCGAAAAGTTAAAGGGAGTAATTCTAGACATAAGCACAAAAAAATAGTAGCGAAGGTTCACGAAAGAGTATCAAATTCCCGCCAAGATTTTTTGCATAAATTAAGCAGAAAACTGGTAAATGATAGCCAAATTATTGTGGTTGAAAATCTCAACGTCAAGGGAATGGTGCGGAACCGGAAGCTATCAAAATCAATATCCGATGTAGGTTGGGGGATGTTTGTTAATTTCCTAAGTTACAAGTTGAAACACAAAGATGGTCAACTTGTGGAAATAGGGCGATTCTTCCCCAGTTCTAAAACCTGTTCCTGTTGTGGCCATGTCGTAGATATGTTGCCACTAGATATCAGAGAGTGGGATTGTCCAATCTGCAATACTCATCATTCGCGTGATGGCAATGCAGCGTTGAATATAAGAACAGAAGGACTTCGGATATTATTATCCGTGGACGGAGGGAACCCCGTTCTTGCCGAGTCGAGGCGACGTAAGACCAATAAACTGCAAAGTGGAAAGGCTCTTGTCAATGAAACCGGAAGCCCACACCCTATCTGTACTCAGATGGGTGTTGGGTAGTTCACTTTAAATACTATATTTTTTTACTATTATTAACATGTATTAGGTCAAATACCATAATATAAATCAGACTACGCTTTAGTCAATAAAATTACAGCTATAGACACCTAAGCGATAATTTGCAGAACTGAAAAGTTACATACCAAAAAGGCAAAAAAAATATGCTAATTCTTAGAGGTGTCAGCACAAATCTCATTTTGATACTAATGAATATACTAGTCCGTTACGGCGGAAATAGAGCAACCATTTAAAATCCCTAAAAAACGCATTCCATAATACTTTTGAATGCGTCAATGCCTGACTTCTGCCTTGCGCTACTAGTTACTGTTGGTTTTCCCTTTTGCCTTTTCCTGGTTGACTGATAAATGTTTGCTGTTTCCAATCAATTACTATGGTCAATGATTGGCTTACTCTTGACAATGGGTGGCACTTTCCTAGACGCTTATGGCATCACCTTACCTTGGAGTTGGAGTAAGCACGGAATTCAGACAATTTCATTAGGTGTCACTTTTCAAGTTGGCGCAGTATTGTTGGTGGGTTGTTTAGGGGGCAAAAACGCTGGTGCGCTCTCACAAATTGCCTATTTAGTCATGGGGTTAACCTTATTACCCGTATTTGCCGATGGCGGCGGTATTGATTATTTTAAGTTATCTAAATTTGGCTATCTACTAGGCTTTATTCCTGGAGCATGGATTTGTGGCTTGTTCGCTTTTAAAGCTAGACCTCGACTAGAAACTCTCGCCTTTAGTTGCATTTGTGGCTTGTTAAGTATCCACCTATGCGGTATTACTTATTTGATTATTAGCTATATTTTTCAGTGGAAAGGCACAGAAAATCTTCCCTTAATGCAAGCAGTCCTTAGATACTCGTGGTTTGCATTACCAGGGCAACTAAATGTGGTCTGTGCCATTACTGTAATAGCATATGTATTGCGTCACTTAATGTTTTATTAGTCATGAAGGGGCTAGAGGTTAGGGGGTAGAAATTTAAAATTCTTCTAATCCTTAGTCCTTAGCCCCTAGTCCTTAATCCTAGCCCCTAGTTTCATGCGTTTAAAAAATCGCCTTTTCTGGATCGCTGCCTTCATAGCTTTTTTCTTAGATCAAATAACAAAATACTGGGTAGTGCAAACCTTTAGCTTGGGGCAAACACTACCACTCTTACCTGGAATATTTCACTTTACATATGTTACTAATACCGGTGCGGCTTTTAGTCTGTTAAGTGGAAAAGTAGAGTGGTTACGCTGGTTATCTTTAGGAGTAAGTTTAGTATTGATAGCGTTGGCCTTGTTTGGCCCAACGTTAAATTTATGGGATCAATTGGGTTATGGCTTGATTTTAGGTGGAGCTATGGGCAACGGTATCGATCGCTTTGTTTTAGGTTACGTCGTTGATTTTATTGATTTTCGCCTGATTAACTTTGCTGTATTTAATGTGGCAGATTCATTTATTAGTATCGGTATTGTTTGCCTATTAATTGCTTCCTTGCAAAAAACACCGACTTCAACTGACAGGTCACATTAAATTATTAAGCCTGGGATGATTCATCCCAGGCTATTAATTACTAAAACCCTTGCTCAGTCATATATGGGAAGATTTGATCGTTGGTTTGAGGGATTTTGAGTTGTTATCTTACACCAGTTGTCATAACTGGTGCAAGAGGTCAAGATGCACTGGCGATCGCTAATGGCAAACTATTATTCAGACTAATTACCGGCTAGGAGTTGGCGAACTAGAGCCTGGAGTGTTATTGGGAGAACTGGTACTTGGTTCGGGATTGCTGTCAGTAGTACCAGACTCAGGTGTAGTTGGGTTTCCTGGTTGGGTAGTGCTGCCAGGAATGTCAGAGCCAGGTGAAGTTGAGCCTCTTGGTGCTGGAGTTAATTTGCTAGGAGCGCCAGAATCAGGTGAAGTTGAGCCTCCTGGTCCTGGAGTTAAGTTGCTAGGAGCGCCAGGTGCAGATGGGGTAATGCTTCCTGGTCCTGGAGTTAAGTTGCTAGGAGCGCCAGGTGCAGATGGGGTAATGCTTCCTGGTCCTGGAGTGCTTTCGGGAGTGGAAGATCCAGAGCCAGGCGCAGTTGTGCTACCTGGTGCAGTTGTACTATCTGGAGTGGTGGTGCTGCTATTGGGTGTGGTTTCTGCTGGTGTCGTAGTGCTACCAGGAGCGCTAGTAGGGGTGGCTGCTGTGCCGCCGGGACAACGGGAGTTAAGCGGAAAATACTCGCACAGAATTTTCATTCCTTGTGGCGACATCTTAATTTCCGTTGGTGTACTAGTTGAGTTGCTACTGGATTGGGCTATGAAGGATTTACTAGATTCGGCTACAGCAATGTTAGCGGTGAATGCTAAAGATAAAGCTGTACCAATCAAAGTCAGAGATTTTCCCATCATTCTGTAATTAACCTCAACGGAACACTCGGTCTATTAAAACAGACAATAACATTTAGAAAATCTTCCTAAATGAAGATATTTAGGTTTGTTTCAGAATATAGTGGATATGTAAATTGGTAAAAATTAAATCTATTATCTATTAAATTTTTGTATTATTAAATACAAAACTTCTAAAGTATGATCTAGTAATTTTCGATAAAAAGTCTATTTTATAAGGATTTTAAAATTTAAAAAGGAAAAAATTGTATATAAATAGGTAACAAAAATAATAAGTACATTTGGTTATAAACTAAAATTGAGTATAAATTAGCTCAAAAAAATCCGTATAGATAATTTATGCTTTGGCTTATGAGTAAAATGATGAAAGACTAACATCTAAATTGTAATTTGCCCGATTCTTCACTAAAAAGTGTGATGTGAATAGCCGATGAGTTCTCCCCAACCCCCTCACAAGCCACAAACGTTACTAGGTCAACTGACTCAAGCGGTACATACTATTCAAGCTAGAGTCGATTTTTCTAAATTGGCGCTCAAGCCTAATGCCAAAGTACCGGAACTCTGGGTGCAGGATGCGGGGGCGGATAAAGCAGAGGTATATCCACTGTTGGGCGATCGCTATATTCTAGGTCGTAGCTCCAAATCCAGCGATATCGTCATCCGTAACCCTGTTGTCAGCCAAATTCACCTGTCGCTATCGCGCAATTCTACTCAACGCACACCAGTTTTTGTCATCAAAGATGAAAACTCTACCAATGGCATCTATCGGGGTAAGCGTCGTGTTAATTCCCTAGAACTGCGTCATGGCGATATTCTGACTCTGGGCCCCCCAGAACTCGCCGCTTCTGTGCGGTTGCAATACGTCGATCCACCAGCTTGGTATGTGAAAGCTGCAAGTTGGACAGGTTATGGTGTCGGCGGTGTCAGTGCTTTGTTAGCGTTAGTGATTGGCGTTGAATGGCTAAAATTTCATGTTAAACCCCTACCTACAGCTACACGCGCCCCAGTAATTGTTTACGCCCGTGATGGAGCGACTCCCTTGAGAGAGCCTCGGACTACCTCGCATGTAGACATGAAGCGATTAGAGGAATTTGGCCCTTATTTGCCTGCTGCGGTGGTCGCTTCAGAGGATAGTCGTTATTACTGGCACTTTGGAGTAGACCCTGTAGGAATTTTACGAGCCGTGTTGATCAATAGCCGCAGTGGAGATGTGCAGCAAGGAGCCAGCACTGTTACCCAGCAAGTTGCCCGCAGTTTGTTCCGCGAGTATGTAGGCAGACAGGATACCCTTGGACGCAAATTGCGGGAAGCAGTTGTCGCCCTGAAGCTCGAAACCTTTTACAGCAAAGATGATATTTTGCTGATGTACTTAAATCGGGTTTTTTTGGGGGGAGATACCTCTGGCTTTGAGGATGCATCCCGGTATTATTTTGAGAAGCCCGCTAAAGAATTAACTTTGGCACAAGCAGCAACATTGGTAGGAATTTTACCTGCTCCCAACGCTTTCGATTTTTGTGGGGATAGTCCAAATAAGCTAGAAGCAGCTGAATACCGGAATCGTGTAATTAAGCGGTTGCTAGAGATGGGCAAAATTAAACCTGAGGATGCGAACCGAGCTAGACGTTCCACTGTTCAAGTTAGTCCTAAAGTTTGTGAACAGCAAGCTAAGACGATCGCTCCTTATTTTTACAGTTACGTCTTCTCCGAGCTTGAATCAATCTTGGGAGAAGGAGCTGCAAGAGAAGGAAATTATATCATTGAAACCAAGCTTGATCCAGCCATACAGAGCCAAGCTGAAGCAACATTGAATAATTCAGTCAACAACGCTGGTAGAAATTTTAATTTTTCTCAAGGGGCGGTAGTCACTCTGGACTCTAGTACAGGCAGTATCCTGGCAATGGTGGGCGGGACTGATTACAAAAAAAGTCAGTTCAATCGTGCTGTTCAAGCCAAAAGACAACCAGGTTCAACCTTCAAAATCTTTACTTACACTGCTGCTATTCAACAGGGAATTTCCGAATCAAAAAGTTATTCTTGCGCTCCTTTAACTTGGCAAGGCTTTACTTATAAACCCTGTCGTGCTGGTGCTGACACTAGTTTAGATATTGCCACGGGGCTGGCTCTTTCAGAAAATCCCATTGCCCTACGAGTTGCCAAAGAAATCGGGCTGAATAAAGTCGTGGCAATGGCACAGAATTTGGGAATAAAGTCAAGCCTCGATCCAGTTCCGGGCTTGGTACTAGGTCAAAGTGTAGTTAATGTTTTGGAAATGACTGGTGCTTTTGGCGCTATTGGTAATGGTGGTGTACGGAATCCTCCCCATGCGATCAACCGAATTTTAGACAGTGGTGATTGCCGCGATCGCAATGATATCAAAACCTGCCGTGTAATCTACTCTTTCGACCAAAATCCAGATGCTAACAAACGAGTTCTGTCAAGTGGTGTAGCCGATGAGATGACTAGTTTGATGCGTGGCGTAGTCACCAGAGGTACTGGTCGTAGTGCTGCCATTGGACTGGGGGAAGCTGGGAAAACAGGCACAACTGATAAAAACGTTGACTTATGGTTCATAGGTTTTATCCCCAGTCGGCGGCTTGTAACCGGTGTCTGGCTGGGAAACGATAATAATTCCCCCACATCTGGTAGTAGCGCTCAAGCAGCTCAGTTATGGGGAAATTATATGCGGCGGGTTACGAGGTAATTTGGGCATTGAGTATGGGGCAAAACAGATTCTGCATTAAGGTATTTGCATCATTGCAGAATATTGGCATTGCCCACACGTCCGCCTCAGAATAAATTCTGCGGCTCATAGCGAAAGTCATCTAAAGCTGACTGAAATTCTTGTTTTACCCGCATTTCCAGCCAGAAGCTAAAAAGCAATACACTTGGGTTAAGGCTAAAATCCTTTGTTAAATTCAATTTTTTTAACAAACCTTATTAGGCGCAGAGAAGCCAGTGCGCCCTTGCGGTTAAGAGACTTGTTCGCTTTTAGCGTTCGCGCAGGGTAGCAACTGGCGCGACATCGAGAGAAGAAAGAAATGCTTAACTGAATTGTATTGAGCTAAAAAGGAGTTTGGGAAAAGTTTTCCCAATTAAAAATCCCCCCACATCTTTGTAGATGCAGGGGGAGTGATAACAATTCAAAATTCACGCATTCAAAATTGTTTCAGATGGTCATTTAAACGCTTTGTGCAAGCAGCCCACCTCAAAACTATTCAGAAGCTTTGTTATTAGCCCTATTAGCCCGCGCCTCAGCCGAAGCCATCACCTCATCAAAATTCTCTAGCACTTCGCCAGGGAAGTTTTCTAAAACTCTGGTAGAAAGAGCAACCCGCCCTTTACCTTCATCCAAGTCAATAATTACAGCTTTAATTGGCTGACCAACTTGAAATACCTTTTCTAATGAGTCGATGAATTTTTGGCTTACCTGCTTGATATGAAGCAAAGCCCCCATACCATTTAAATCAACAAACACACCAAAAGGTTTGATGCCAGTAACTTTGCCTTCCACCAGTTGACCTAGTTCTAATAAGCTGAAGTTGCTAGAACGAGTTGCTAAACGCTGCGAAAGGATGAGTTTGTTGGTGTTTTTATTAATTTCCAAAAAGCCCACAGTCAGATTTTGACCTTTGAGTGCTTCTAAATTATCACGCTCCGCCAGGTGCGATCGCGGAATAAATCCCCGCAAGGAGAGAATATCAACGGTGACACCACCTTTATTTACCCCCATAACCCTAACTTGCACAGTCTGAGCATTTTCCTGCATTTCGGCCAGTCGTTCCCAGATGTGCTGAATTTCCAACTGCTTTCGAGAAAGGGTGACTTGACCTTCTGCATCCTGATCTCGGATAATCAAAAATTGCATTTCCTCTTGCAATGGCAGCACCTCCGATAAATCGGTAACTGCTCTCAAAGAAGCCTCATCGCGCGGCAGAAAAGCTGACGACTTACCACCAATATCGACATAAGCTCCATCATGGTCAAGTTGGAACACTTTGCCATGTACAACCTGTCCCTTTTGAAACTGATAGTCGTGTTTTTCTAGTGCTTTGGCAAAATCGTCCATCGTAAATGACGAATTGGCTGTTTGAGAAAGTTTCGATTCGGAATTCATGACTTTTGAAGATTAATTGTTATTTGATATGGTGCAACTGGAGTTTAGATTGTCATTTGTCCTTTGTCTTTTATCTCTGCTTTTTGATGACAAATGACAAATAACAAAAAACGAACTTGGCTGTGTATGCTTCAGTTCAGTTGACTAAAGAGTTGTTTGACTTGCTCCCAAGCATCAGCAGCAGCTTTAGGATTATAACTGGCACGAAGGTCACAGAAAAATCCGTGATCAGCTCCATCGTAGCGAAACACACGATGAGGAATTTTATATTTTTCTAATTCTGCTTCAATCTCATCTACTTGTTTGGGTGGTATGCTAGCATCTGCTGTGCCAAAGAAGGCATAGAGAGTACCTGGAATTTCTCTGGTGCGAGTAACAGTGGGAGCTACACCTCCTGGTGTGCGGGTGGTAATTCCAGCACCATAGAAGGAAGCTGTAGCTTTGATATCTGGTAAAGTAGCTGCAAGATATGCAACATGACCCCCAAAGCAGAAACCAATACAGCCAAAACCATCTTTTTTGACTTGGGGCAGATTTTTGAGGTAGTCAATTGCTAGTTGAATATCGCTCAATAACTCTGAGGCTTGAGTTTGCATAGCATAGCCTCTGCCCCTTTGAATATCTTCGGGTGTGTATCCGGTTTCAAAACCAGGAGCAGTCCGTTGAAAAAGTGCAGGTGCCATCGCTACATACCCAAGTTTGGCAATCCGTTCTGTAACATCCCGAATGTGAACGTTGACACCAAAAATCTCTTGTAATACCACGACTCCTGGGTAAGATCCAGCTTCTTTTGGTTCTGCCAAATAAGCAGACACTTGAATATTATCTTGCAAAAGATTAACTGTTGTGGTATTTATTGCTTGCTCTGTCATAATAATTTCTACCAGTGCTGTATGATTAGCCGTGTAGTTTATTTGATATAACTATGCCAGTATGTCCAGGTTATTTCCAATTAAATTATCAATTACCAATTAGGAGTGCATTAGAAATTTGTACCAGAAAAACTTTATATGTAAATAAAATATTTGACATGTAGCAAATGCAGCAGGTCAGTAAAAGAGGGCTGACTTAAAAGTGCTGAGTAGGAAAGCAACACTTAAATACTCCCCACTCCCGACTCCCCACTCCCCACTCAGTATTCAGGAGGTTTGCTGATGATTCAATTCCGTATTCAGCCAGACAGCGAAATTCCCGCATCAACCCAGCTGTTTAATCAAATCCGGTTTGCGATCGCTTCTCGGCAATATCCCCCTGCTTACAAATTGCCAAGCACAAGGGCATTAGCAATGCAAACTGGGTTACACCGTAATACCATAAGCAAAGTTTACCGTCAACTAGAAGAAGACGGATTTGTTGAAAGTATGGCTGGTTCAGGAATTTATGTTCGTCCCCAAGGTCATGAGGGCGGTAGTAGGCTGCAATCACCAATACTCAAACAAAATCCTGATGCATATCAAGTTGTCCAAAAAGCACTAGACGATCTGCTCACCCAAGGATGTTCACTCAATCAAGCCAGAGAGTTATTTTTAGCGGAAATTGACTGGCGCTTGCGTTGTAGTGCGCGAGTACTGGTTGCAGTTCCATCTTATGATATGGGTGCTGGTGAGTTGATGGTCTATGAATTAGAGCGATCGCTAAAAATACCAGTCCAGTTGGTAGCAATGGAAGAATTAACTGCTGTGTTAGATAAAACTACCTCTGCGACAGTAGTCACAAGTCGGTATTTTATCAGTAATGTGGAAGCGATCGCAGCCCCTAAAGCTGCACGGGTAATTCCTCTGGATATCTACGATTACAGCAAAGAACTCAGCCTATTGAAAACCCTACCAAAAGAAAACTGTGTAGGTATAGTTAGCCTCAGTTCCGGGATTGCCCGAGCAGCAGAAGTCATCCTCCACGGTTTGCGAGGAGATGAACTATTAGTGATGACTGCACAACCAAAAGATGCTTATAAACTTCAAGCAATGGTTAAACGGGCTGAGGTAATCATAACTGATCAAGCCAGTTTTGCGGCAGTACAAGCAGCCGTACAAGCATGTGATGAAGATATTATTCGTCCACCGAAGCTGATTAAGGTTGAAAATTATATAGGTACTAACTCAATTAACTTGCTAAAACGGGAACTGGGTTTGGGTTAAATCAAACATAATTAAGATAGGGGTAAAAACATCTATATTGATTCACCTACTTATCAATCAAAGCAACTGTTGAGAGGCGATATGAGTATTCCACTTCTAGACCATCCCATACAAGAGAAACTTGTAACCGTCGCTGATGTTTCTTGGGAAGAATTCAAAGGTATAGAGGCACAGCTAAAGGATAACCACAATGTGCGACTCTCTTATTTGTCAGGAATATTAGAAATTATGTCACCCATTGGTGAAAAACATGAGTACGTGAAAACAACTCTTGGCTATTTGCTAGAAGTTTACATGAGAGAGTTGGGCATCAGGTTCTATGGCCGCGGTGGTTTTACTCTCGAAGAACCTGGGTATGCTTCTGGCACCCCAGATGAATCTTACTACATTGGCAGCAATAAAGAAACGCCAGATATTGTTATTGAAGTTATTATTACTAGTGGCACGATTAACCGTAAGGAGTTATTCAAACCCAAGAAAGTGCCTGAAGTTTGGTTTTGGAAATCTGACCAAATAAAGATATTCCGGTTAAACGCGGCTGGCGAATATGAAGAAGTAAACCGTAGTGGTTTCTTACCGAATTTAGATCCAGCTTTGTTGCTAAAATATATCGCGCATCCTGACCAGTACGACGCTGTTGCCGAATTTGTGCAAGCTATCCGAAAATAACTTCTAGTTTGTAAGTCGTATGCACTCCGAAAGTTTTTCTGTAGCGCTCAGTTGTAGTGTACATCTAGCAACTATATTTCTTGGAAATCCCACAATTTATCACACCTGGGGTTCTGGTATGGAAACTTGCAAAAACTCTTGCACCACTTGCATATAAGTTGGAGCATCTTCCAACATCGGAAAATGTGCTGTATTAGGAATCATCACAAATTCCACTTTGTCACTCAGTGCAGCTGCTTGACGCCCCATCTCAGCTGGAATAATTTTGTCATACTCCCCAGCGACGAGCAGAGTCGGCACTGTCAGTTTGGCAAACTCAAGCGGCATCACTTCAGATTGAGCCTTACTAACGGAAGTAAAAATTGTCCCTATAGCCGCATCGTAATCTGCTTCGAGAAAATCTTCCAAAAAAGCTTGCCGCTCAGAATGTGGTATGGAACTATGCAGAAATCTGGCCATAAACATCTGGTCAACAAATGGAATTTTGCTTAACCACTTGGGACGGAATTTTACGACATAGCCACCAAATTTATGAAAAGCACTAAAGGATTTTTCGTCGTACTCAAAAACGCCGCTACAGGTTAAAATTCCTCGTTCTACTCGTTGGGGGTAGCGGTTAAAAAATAAAGTAGCAACAGACGCGCCCATCGAATGAGCATTGATATAGACACGCTGAAGATGCAACCCATCTAACAAAGCTGCCAAATCATCAGCGTATTCCTCTAATTCATAAGTTA
The DNA here is from genome assembly GCF_036917635.1 of Nostoc sp. Classification (GTDB taxonomy): domain Bacteria; phylum Cyanobacteriota; class Cyanobacteriia; order Cyanobacteriales; family Nostocaceae; genus Nostoc. The sequence continues at coordinate 20,591 of NZ_JBALCW010000088.1, read as the reverse complement.
ACTCTCTGATTGCCTGTGATTCTTCCTGGGGGGACTCAGATTCGGCAACAGCTTCACTTGCTTCGGTTATGGTTGGCTTCCCACCAGAACGGCCAAATCCCCGCATATCGTAAAGTAAACAATCAAATTGCTCAGATAAAGCATTTGCGGTATTTTGCCAATATCTAGCCGAACCAGCCCAACCGTGCATGAAAATCATCACTGGTTTTACCAAAGAACCAGATGGTTTTTTCACCCATTCGTAGTAATGCTCAACGCCACGAACATTAATATAAGGCATTAGTCATTTGTCCTTTGTCAGTTGTCATTAGTCATTTGTCCTTGGTACATAATTATTATTCCTTAGTTTTTGCCCAATGACTAATGACCAATGACTAATGACTATTAGGCTGATTCTGGTTTCGGTAGTGAAGATGGATGTATTATCAGTTCGGCAGTCGATCGCTTCTCGACCATTTCCCGTGTTACTGTACAACGTGTCACATCTTTACGGGATGGTAACTCATACATTACATCCAGCATCAGTTCTTCGACAATGCCCCGCAGCGCTCTAGCACCAGTTTTCCGACGGTAGGCTTCTTGAGCGATCGCTCGTAAAGCATCTGGTTTAAAATCTAACTGCACATTATCCATCTTCAGCAGTTTTTGGTACTGCTTGACTAAGGCGCTGCGTGGTTGGGTGAGAATCGCCATCAACGCTTCTTCATCTAGCGGATCTACTACTGCTACCATTGGCACGCGCCCAATAAATTCGGGAATCATGCCAAATTTTACTAGATCATCTGGTGCTAGATGGCGGAGAGTATCTGCTGCCCGTTTTTCCTTCGTTTGGCCTTCTCCAGGTTGCACAAAGCCTATTGCTTTTTTGCCAATTCTCTGATCCACAACCTTTTCTAAGCCTACGAAAGCACCACCACAGACGAACAATATATTACTTGTATCAATCTGGATGCAGTCTTGATAAGGATGCTTACGCCCTCCTTGGGGTGGTACATTGGCGATCGTTCCCTCTAACATTTTCAGCAAGGCTTGCTGCACGCCTTCGCCAGAAACATCGCGGGTAATTGACGGATTCTCACTCTTGCGAGCTATTTTGTCAATTTCATCAATGTAAATAATTCCTCGTTGCGCTTCCTCTATATCCAAATCTGCCACCTGCAACAGTCGCAGCAAGATATTTTCCACATCTTCTCCCACATACCCTGCTTCTGTCAGCGTCGTTGCATCAGCGACGGCAAAGGGTACATCCAGGATTTTCGCTAGGGTTTGCGCTAAGAGAGTTTTACCGCAACCAGTCGGGCCAATTAACAAAATATTAGACTTTTGCAGTTCTACAGCATCATCCGCGCCACCTTTGCCACTGGCTTTAGACTGAATCACCGCCAACCGCTTGTAATGATTGTAAACGGCTACTGACAGCACTTTTTTGGCTTCGTCTTGACCAATAACGTGTTCGTCTAGATACTTTTTAATCTCTCTTGGCTTGGGTATTTGATTAAACGAAATACTCGAAGATTGAGTCCGCCGTTTTTGAGGTGGTTCTGCTCTTGGTGCCGGTTGTGCTGCCGCACCATTGGTATCGAGTAACTCCTCGTCTAGTATTTCATTACACAAGTCAACGCATTCATCGCAGATGTAGACTCCCGGCCCCGCGATTAATTTACGCACCTGCTCTTGAGACTTGCCGCAAAATGAACATTTTAAATGGGAGTCGTACTTAGACATACCAGCCTCTTATTTCAGAATGGTGACGTTTTCCCCTACTGTGGGAAGATTTTGCCTGGAAATGACCTGATCAATCAAACCGTAGTTCTTGGCTTCTTCTGCCGACATGAAAAAGTCGCGCTCAGTATCTGCTTCAATTCTTTCTATGGGTTGACCAGTATGATGAGCCATTAACTCATTCAACTTAGCCTTAATGTAAAGAATTTCTCTGGCTTGAATTTCAATGTCAATGGCTTGACCTTGAGCGCCACCAAGTGGTTGGTGAATCATAATCCGGGAGTCGGGCAGAGACATTCGCTTACCGGCAGCCCCTGCTGTCAACAAAAATGCCCCCATGCTCGCGGCTAATCCAAAACAGATGGTAACTACATCAGGGCGAATTTGTTGTATTGTATCATAGATTGCCATCCCTGCGTAGACCGAGCCACCGGGAGAATTAACATACAGTTGGATGTCTTTTTCTGAGTCTTCAGCGTCTAGAAATAACAACTGAGCCACAATTGAGTTAGCTACAGTATCATCTATTGGCGTTCCCAAAAAGATAATCCGCTCTCGCAGCAGGCGGGAGTAGATGTCGAAAGCCCTTTCTCCCATGCCAGACTGTTCCACCACCATCGGCACGATGTTGCTAGGGCTGTTCAACTGGGAGTTAATGTTGATTCGACTTTGGTTGCTGATGGGGTTATTTCCCGACTGCGATACAAGCATACAAGCTTTCTTTGACGATAATTTAGGACAAATGTTTCAGCAGCAGATGCTGCCTTTTCAGCGAATGAAATTTTTATAGGTACGTGTTAACCATTATGCCTCATATAATTTCCTCTCGTGTAACACAGTATCAAGCTCAGGCAATAACATGTGTCACAATTTGCTTAAAATTCATTAATTCTTTAATTATTCTGTCTTCATCCCTGACTGTTCAGGAGTTAAGAGTTATGGGGCATTGGGCATTGGGCATTGGACAATAAATAGTTCTTCTCCCGCAGCTAATAGCTCCCTGCTCCCTTACCTTACCCATTTCACCAGTACTTTAACTCAGAACTGGTGAACTCATGGCTGTAGGATTTCTAATTATCCTTCTGTGACTTCTGTTGAAGCTTCGCTGATTTCTTCCTCTGTCTGAGGTGCATCAGCATCAGCATCAGCATCAGCATCTGATTCTACGGCTTCCGTTTCCTCTATGGGATTCAAGGAGCCTTCGGGTACAAGTTCAACTGAGGAGTGTTCTAAGAGCCAATCGACGGTTTTTTCGGTTAATAGTTCGTTTTCTACGATTGAGCGCAGTTTATCTTCATCAACGTCTTGTTCCTCCGGGTACTGTTCCAAAAGTTCGGTGACTCTGACTGCAATTTCTTCTGGTGTTACCTGAATAGATTCGCGTTTACCGACTTCGCGCAACGACAAGGAGCGTTTGATCCGTTCAATTGCCTCAGTGCGCGATCGCTCCCGCAATTGAGGAATAATATCTGTAGTAAACAACTTCCTTACATCCAATCCCTGCTGAGACAGCCGCATTGCTGTTTGCGTTAGCATTGCATCCACTTCTTGCTCAATCATGGTTGCTGGTAAGTCAACTTCTACGTGCTTGAGCAGTTCCGTTAACAAAGCTTCCTGTTTATTTGCTTTTGTTTTGTCATCCGCCTCTTTTTGATATCGCTCTACCAAAGAAGCGCGTAACTCCTCTAAGGTTTCAAAATCGCTGATTTCTTGGGCGAAATCGTCATTTACTTCTGGTAGTTCCTTTTCCTTGAGTTCTTTAAGCGTCACTGTGAAACTTGCCGCTTTTCCAGCTAAATCTTCGTTAGCATAAGGATCTGGGAACTGTGCCGCAATTTCTCTGGTTTCTTCCGGATTCATCCCCACTATTCCCGAAATAAAGCCTGGAATAAACTTATCTTCCTGCAACTCAACTTGAAAATCAGTTGCTTCGGCTCCGGGAATCGGTTCTAGTTCAGCTGTTTCGTCTTCGCCTTCACCTCTGGCGAATGAACCTTTAAAATCGACTACGGCAATATCACCGATTTGGGCTGCACGTCCTTCCACAGGAATCAATGTCGCCAATTCTTGACGTTCTTTGTCAAGGTTAGCGTCTACTCGTTCTGGATCGAACTTGACTTCTTCAGCTTGGAAAAGCAAATCAGTGTACTGAATTAGATTCACTTCTGGTTCTACATCGACAGCAGCCGAAATTGTCAGAGGTTTTCCAGGTTCATAATTCTTAATTAAATCCTCAAAGGAGGAGCGCAATTGTGGCTGACCTATTGCCGGGATAGCTTCTTGTTTAACCGCTTGCTCAATGCCGTCTTGAATTAGTTCTTCCAGCGCTGCTGCCTTGATCCGAGTTGTACCCAGCCGTTGTAGCAATATTGGCCGAGGCACCTTGCCTTTACGAAACCCAGGAATATTGGCAGTACTCGCTAAGTTTTTAATGACCTGTTCGTAAGTTTGCTTGGTAATTTCCGGCGTAATCTCTATTTCCAGGCCAATTTGGCTGGCGGGAAGTTTTTCCTGGGTAACTTTCATGCTTCGTCTCTAGTTTTCTGGTATTTTATACTCCAAGTACACACAAGATGCAATAATTGTTTGCGTTTATAGCTTGATGTGTCTTAAGGGAATGGGATGCCAAAAGGCTTTATGACATCCAAGGTTGGATGTTTGTCCTGGGGCAAAGATCCAGTTTACTGCCAATCACCAAGGACTTGACATTTTACCTTCATAACAATTTAGTTAATGGGGGCATGGGGCATCCCAACTCTTGGAGACGCTACGCGAACGGCTTCGCTCAGGGCAAGTGGGCATTGGGCATTGGTTATTAATTCTTGTCCCTCACTCCCTTATCTCCCCCTGCTCCCTCATCCCCCATTCCCCACTCCCCACTCCCTCTGAAACTTAGGAATTAATTATCCAGTGGGCTAACGCCGTGATATCCTGGTTCTCAGCGACTGGTTAGTACTCCGAAGTTAAAGTTATAGTATTGAGTCTAGCTATTTACTTAAGTTCTGGTACAAGACCCCATCTATCACCTAACCGTATAGCTCAGTTCTATGCTGTGGTGATTTTATCCACTTTATCTTAGTATATTCATCATTTTGGTAAGCAACTTTGAAGGGAAGACGTTCGTTGCCTTATAAGTGTGATGCCTGTAAAACGCTTAAGTGCAGATATCTCCATTTTTCTGATAAATGGCTGTTTGTTGTATAATAATATATAGTTTAAATCGATATATAGTTTAAATCGATGGGAAAATTGGATAGCCATTGCTGTAGAGTGCAACATAACTTAAATTATTAAATAACCAAGAAAATAAATGTATAAATATTTAGAGATTGACAAAAATAGACTAGATTAGAGAGAAATATAAACCTAATTGAAAATGTATTTCCAGGCTGCGATCACTATATAAATATAAGTAAATCTTCAACTGTTCCAAATTGCAAAAAAACCTCTTAAAGGAGGAAGTGAGTTTGTCTAAATCCTATCGTGTGGCTATTTTGGGGGCGACTGGTGCCGTTGGTACAGAGTTGCTGGAATTATTAGAAACTCGTAATTTTCCGATTGCTGACTTGAAGCTATTGGCATCAGAGCGGAGTGTAGGGCGATCGCTACGCTTTAAAGGAGAAAATATCCCAATAGAGGCAGTGAGCGATCGCGCCTTTGAAAATGTGGATATAGTACTAGCTAGTGCGGGTGGTTCCACATCCAAAGCTTGGGCAGCAATTGCCGTCCAAAAGGGCGCAGTGGTAATTGACAACTCCAGTGCCTTTCGGATGAACCCGGAAGTTCCCTTAGTAGTGCCAGAGGTGAATCCACAAGCCGCAGCTAATCATCAAGGCATTATTGCCAACCCCAACTGCACAACAATTTTAATGGCTGTGGCAGTCTGGCCATTGCATAAAGTTAAACCAGTGCAACGCATCGTAGCTGCAACCTACCAATCTGCTAGTGGTGCTGGTGCTAGAGCAATGGCAGAAGTCAAAAGGCAAACAAGCGCTATACTACAAGGACAGCCGCCAGTAGCTGAGGTATTGCCTTACCCACTGGCATTTAATTTATTCCCCCATAACTCACCATTAAACGATTTGGGTTATTGTGAGGAAGAAATGAAAATGGTCAACGAAACCCGAAAAATATTTGGTACGGAGCAAATCAGAATCACTGCAACCTGTATACGGGTTCCCGTACTTCGGGCCCATTCAGAAGCCATTAATTTAGAATTTGAGACTCCCTTTAGTGCAGAGGAAGCCAGAGAAATTCTAAATTCCTCCCCTGGAGTTAAGTTGGTAGAAGATTGGAAAACTAACTATTTTCCGATGCCAATTGAAGCAACTGGTAAAGACGAAGTTTTAGTAGGAAGGATTCGTCAAGATATTTCTCATCCCTGTGGCTTGGAATTATGGTTGTGTGGTGACCAAATCCGCAAAGGCGCAGCATTAAATGCAATACAAATCGCCGAATTGCTGGTAGAAAAAAATCTACTAAAACCGGCGAAAGCTTACGTTTCAAGCTAATCATTAGTAAAAATAAACAACTAATGAAAAAGAGCAAATGTGCAAATTACTGTTGAAAGAAATTTGCAGATAGGTTATTACAAGAGAAAACCACCAAGATACAAAAACATGGGTAATCAGGAGTGAAAAAAGGGTGGGAGATTTTGGCAATGTTTTAACCGCTATGATTACGCCGTTTAAAGCAGACGGTAGTGTAGATTATGATGTAGCGGCAGAACTAGCAGCACATCTAGCTAACAACGGAACAGATACATTGGTGGTGTGCGGCACAACCGGAGAATCCCCTACCCTGAGTTGGGATGAGGAATACCAGTTGTTTGTTGAGGTATTGCAGTCTGTGGCAGGAAAAGCCAAGGTGATTGCAGGTTGTGGTTCAAATTCCACCAAAGAAGCGATCGCAGCCACCCAAAAAGCGTCTAAAATAGGAGTACATGGTTCCTTACAAGTTGTCCCTTATTACAACAAACCGCCACAAGCGGGATTGGAAGCGCACTTTCAGGCCATAGCACAAGCCTGTCCCGACTTACCGTTGTTGTTATACAATGTCCCCGGTCGTACCGGGCAAAACCTTCAGCCAGAAACAGTTGCCCGGTTAGCTGAGGTTAGCAATATTGTCGGAATTAAAGAATCCACTGGTAGTATAGATCAGGCAAGCGAAATTCGCCGCTTGACAGCAAAAGAATTTGACATCTACTCTGGTGATGATTACATGACTTTGCCCTTGTTAGCGATCGGGGCAAAGGGCGTGGTAAGTGTGGCTTCTCATCTGGTAGGAAACCAACTACAGCAGATGATACAAGCTTTTAGTGCGGGTAAAATTGAGGTAGCCAGCGACATTCATCTGCAACTTTTCCCGTTGTTTAAAGCTTTATTTCTCACTTCAAATCCCATTCCAGTGAAAAAAGCACTGAAACTTCAAGGTTGGGAGGTTGGTTCAACTCGTCCACCCTTATGTGAAGCCGATTTAGAAGTAACTCAAAAGTTAGAAGCGGTTCTGAAAGAACTTAGTTTAATCTAGCCATCACTCGGTTAAACGCTGTTAATCTGCTGCTTTCTAAAGATAGATATAAACAATGTTCATAATTGTTCATAAGTCGCAATTTAAAAATCTGTGCTAGGACTGATAGACATACTATAAATTCTTCAGTGTACAGTCGATTTTATTGAATAAAAAATTGAAATCTTCAATTAAAACTTGATTGCTTTAGGACTGAATTAACAGACAAATGATGTTGTCTTAAATACAAGTTCGTTAACTATCAACTAAATTAACCACAAGTAAGAATCTAAGAAGAAAATGGCTAAAAACGAAGCTAATAATTCCGCCTTGAAAATTATTCCTTTGGGCGGTTTGCACGAAATTGGGAAAAATACCTGTCTTTTTGAGTATGACGATGAAATTATTCTCTTAGATGCAGGATTGGCTTTTCCCACAGAGGCGATGCATGGAGTAAATATTGTTTTGCCAGATACGACCTATCTGCGGGAAAATCGCCACAAAATTAAAGGGATGATCGTTACTCACGGTCATGAAGACCATATTGGCGGGATTGCTTTCCATCTCAAGCAATTTGATATCCCGGTGATTTATGGGCCAAGACTAGCAATGGCAATGCTAGAGGGTAAATTAGAAGAAGCAGGAGTCCGCGATCGCACAGAAATCAGAACAGTTCTACCCCGTGATGTAGTGCGAATTGGCAAAAACTTTCTGGTAGAATATATCCGTAACACGCACTCCATTGCTGATAGTTTTACAGTTGCCATTCATACTCCCCTTGGTGTAGTAATTCACACAGGGGATTTTAAAATTGACCATACCCCAGTGGATGGTGAAAAGTTTGATTTGCAACGGTTAGCAGAACATGGAGAAAAAGGCGTTCTTTGCCTCCTAAGTGATTCTACTAACGCTGAGATACCAGGGTTTACACCTTCGGAACGTTCAGTTTATCCCAATCTGGAAAGAGTATTTAGTCAAGCCACTGGGCGATTATTTGTCACTACCTTTGCTTCTAGCGTCCATCGCATCAACATGATTTTGGATATCGCCAAGAAGCAAAACCGTGTAGTGACGATTGTCGGGCGTTCAATGCTGAACTTGATTGCTCATGCCCGCAATTTAGGTTACATCAAGTGTGAAGATAATCTGCTGCAACCATTGCACGCAGTCCGCAATCTACCTGATGAAAAAGTACTGATTTTAACTACAGGTTCTCAGGGTGAAACGATGGCAGCAATGACCCGCATTGCCAACAAAGAACATCCTCACATCAAAATCCGTGAAGGAGATACAGTAGTATTCTCTGCTAACCCAATTCCCGGAAATACGATCGCAGTAGTCAACACCATTGATAAATTAATGATTCAAGGTGCGAAAGTGGTCTATGGTCGGGATAAAGGGATTCACGTCTCCGGTCACGGCTGTCAGGAAGAACAAAAACTGATGATTGCCTTAACTCGACCCAAATTCTTTGTGCCATTTCACGGCGAACATCGGATGCTAGTGAAGCACGCAGAAACGGCTCAGAGTATGGGCATTCCCGCAGAAAACATGATCATTATTCAGAATGGTGATATTGTCGAACTGACTGAAGATGCCATTCACGTCGCTGGTAAAGTGCCATCTGGTATCGAATTGGTGGATACTACTAGTTCGGGTATGGTAAGCGCCAAAGTGCTGCAAGAACGGCAACGCATGGCTTCAGAAGGCATTATTACGATCGCAGCTGCTATTGATTGGAATGGTAAACTGTTGGCTAAACCAGAAACTCACCTGCGGGGTGTAGTTACAAGTGTAGAGCGATCGCTCCTACAAACCTGGGTCAAACAACGAATTGAAGAAATCCTCACTGTGCGCTGGTCAGAATTTGCTCCTGGGGAAGGTCAACCAGCAGATATAGACTGGGGTGGATTGCAAGGTACTTTAGAACGAGAATTGCAACGTTCCATCCGTCGAGAATTGCAATGTCAGCCATCTGTGACTTTGTTGATGCAAATTCCTGATGAACCACCTGTAAAAGTTGCCGATGGTAGAAGACGGCGCACTCGTACTGCTGCTCAGGTTGCATCGTAATAAAAAGCTTATGCAAAGCCGCAAAGACGCAGAGTTTTTCTCAGGGTCTTTGCGCTTTGGTATGAGATTGAGAGAAAGTATTTGACGCTATCAAATAAGGTTCGGTTAAGGTTTTTGATGAAAATTAGAACATACGCAACGAACCTTTCAAATTCCTGTTTCCACCGAAGTTATGATGCCTGCGGTAAGCTGCCCTTCGGGTCTCTCCTTCAGACTTATCTCGGTGTTATCTGCGTCCTCTGTGGTAGCTTGCGGCAAACCGCAACTCTTGGAGACGCTTTCGCGTTTGCGTCTACGATTTTGCATTAGCTGTACCTAAGTTTTGAAAATCTCTTATTATTTGCAACTGAAGTTAATTTTCAACGTGAAAAGCTAATTATTTTACTTGTAAACCAAGCCGGTTCGTAATGTTTGAACGATATGGAAATACAGGGCATACTATATTTCATGGTGATGCTCTCAATATTTTATCCAATGAGATTGCTTCTGGATCTGTAGATATTGTTTTCATTGATCCTCCTTATAACATAGGGAAAAAGTTTTCAAATTTTCATGACAAATGGGAATCGGATGAGGAATATGTAAACTGGGCATATAAGTTGCTTGATGAGTGCATTCGGATATTAAAGCCGAATGGAACTCTATATGTTATGACAAGTACTCAAGCAATGCCATCTTTTGACCTTTACTTAAGAAAAAAAATCGTAATTCTTAGCCGAATTGTTTGGCATTATGATAGTTCTGGAGTTCAAGCGACAAAATACTTCGGCTCAATGTATGAGCCAATACTCCATTGTGTAAAAGACAAAAGTAATTACATTTTTAACTCAAATGAGATCAAAATAGAAGCAAAAACAGGCGCACAGAGGAAATTAATTGATTATAGGAAATCCGTACCAAGTTTATATAATACAGAGAAAGTCCCTGGTAATGTATGGTATTTCCCTCGTGTAAGATTTCAAATGAAAGAATATGAAAATCATCCATCCCAAAAGCCTGAAGCATTGTTAGAAAGAATTATTCTTGCAAGTAGTAATGAAGGTAGCCTTTTACTTGATCCATTCGCTGGTACTTTTACATCTGGTGCTGTAGCAAAACGATTAAGGCGAAATTCTATCAGCATAGAGTCTCAAGAAGAATACATCAAAATAGGTCTTAGACGAGTTCTAGGATGGCAAGAATATAAAGGGGAAAAGCTGTTATGTCCGCAAAAGAAAAATATCAAAATAAATAGAACTGGGCAAAAGCCTGATATTATACAAGAGAATCTTTTCAATGCAGACAGTACAGCATGAATTTACAACAAAAATAATTGATATTATAAATCGATATTTTAGCGGATCAAGCAACTAAAATTCTAAATTATAGTGAGTTATTAAAATATCTCAACATTAAGACAAAAGCGGCAAATCGTGGTTCTAAATCACGCGCGGGGTTAGCAAATAATTATGCAATTTATGTTTTATTTTTTATCAAGCCACACATCCTCAATGAACCCATAAGTACACTAAAAGTAGAGTACACACCGTTAATGGCGCTCCAAAACGCAGATGTTCCCAAAAAGTGAGCTTGTAACCTAAATCAGTAGCAGCTTCTACAACTATCAAGTTGGCGACTGAACCAAATAAAGTCAAATTACCAGCCAAAGTTGATCCGGCTGCCAACAATAGCCAATACTTAGTGTCACCTGGAGGAACCAGGGGATGCAATAAAAGTACAGCAGGCACATTAGAAATTAAGTTAGATAAAACAACAGTTACACCCAAAAAACTCGCAGCAGAGTTGATTGCATGGGTAAATGGCTGGAGCAAATTCAACTTTTGCGTGACTCGCGTCAGGATAAACAATCCAGAAAACATTACCAGCAGATTCCAATCAACCTTTTGCAAAATGCGTTGCGGTTTAATGCGGCGAGTGATTAGCAACAAGCTAGCAGCAACTAAAGCAGACTCCCCTAACGGTAAACCGATAGTAAATGCAATTAGTAACCCAATTGTGATAACTAATGTTTTTTTAAATAAGGGTTTAAAAATCCGTTGATTGCCAACTGTTACCTGTTGGCAAGGTTTGACTGAGCGCACATCTGGGTAAAGTAGCCACAGTAATATTACCTGAATTACCAAGCCGACAAGGGCAACTGGGGTTAATACACGTAGAAAATCTAGATAGGAGATACCTGAAAAGGAGCCAATCAGGATATTTTGGGGATTACCGCTCAAAGTTGCTACCGAACCTATATTAGTTGCACCTGCGATCGCTAGTAAATAAGGAATCGGATTTAAGCCCAAAGCTTGAGTCAGGCTCAAAGTTAAGGGTGTGAAAATCAACGCTATAGTGTCATTGAGAAAAAAGGCGGAGAGAATACCACTACCAAAAGTTAAAGCAATCAACAAACCTACAGGGCTGCGAGTGATACTCAATATCGCTGAGATTGATCGCCTAAAAAACCCTGCATAGGATAGGTTGGCATTAACTACCATCATGCTCAACAGAAATACGATGGTATTGGCATCAATAGCCTGCCATGCTTCCTGTAAATTCAGAACACCTAAAGCAATTAAAAAGGCAGAACCGACTAAAGCAATGGTGGCGCGGTTCATGCGTAAACCAGGAATGTAGCCCAATGCTAACCCCAGATAAGTTAGCCCTAAGACGCTGTAGATTGCAAATTGGAGAAGCATCACTTTCTTTACCCAGACTTTGCTACGACCGATATTTCATCTCTAGCCGCTCTGCATCTACTGAGAAAGCCAACCCACCTGGCTATAAACCGCAGCAGCATCTAGAGACTTCTCTCTACTTCTACGATATTTAGCTAGCTAATAAAAAGGATGCTCTTAGCTGGGGAAGTGGGAATACGGGGGTTAAAGACGCCTGCTAGGGTATTACTGATATTTTTACTGAGCAAAAATGCTCTCAAAAATATCTGATATTAAGTTGTGTAAATGCTACACTAAAACCTATCTAATGATGGATGTCTTTATTAAAATTTAAACTGCATCAAGTTATGAACAAGATCGTAATATTACACTACCGATCCCCAGAAAATTGAGATTAACTTGACGTAGTAATCAACTAGGTTCTGACTTAAGTGGCTAATCAGGTATTAAATTATATCGCAGTCAGAACGCGATTTTTCCGGGAAATTTCGTTGCCACATTGTATATATTCATCAAAAAGATGAATAGCCTCAATAACACAGAGGATTAACCATGAAGGTATTCGACAATACCACAAAAAAGATTTTTCTGGCAACCTGGGTATCAATCAATCAAGCAGAGACTAGTGACCATCAAGTAACCCAGCTAAACCCTTCTATTTCCAAGTCTGACTGGGATATTCTCCAGCCGCTACGACAGCGTTTAGAAAACATTCAAATCCGCGATCGCCAACTAGCTCACCGCTTGTGCAAACTGATTCCATCTCAGTGTCCCTTTGAGCGAGATGTCAAATTATTTGGGAAAACCTTGTTTCACATTCCGCCCATGTGCAAGCTCAACCCCTTATATGAAGAAGTGGTTGGTTTACGTTTCCGAGCAATGTGCTATCTAGCCGATGAATGCGGCGAAGATGTATCGCAGTACTGCTGAGGCAAATGTGAGGAGTCAGGAGTGATGAGTGAAGAATTAAAACTCCAAACTCCTAACTCCTAACTCCTAACTCCTAACTCCTAACTCCAAACTCCTAACTCCTAAATATATTATTGGCTATTTTTTTTGCCATTTTTGAATGGCATCCTGAGCATCTTCGTAAGCGCCTGTCTCCTCTGGTACTAAAGCAGCAGTCGCAATTGCAGCATTAAGTTCTCCTTCGGTGGCGCGACCCTTGGCCAGGTCTAAAATTTTCTCACTCCATTTATTAATTGATTTTTGGGCATTATCGAAGCCTGGTTGACCCGCTGGTACTTTTTTAGCAACTTCGATCGCCCGATTGTAGGTAGATGCCTGTCCAGACTTAATTAAGGCATTAGCTGCATCTAAAAGAGTTTTGTTACTTACATACTGCTTGCCCTCTAACCGCCACAGGTTAATTGCTGCTTGTGCTTTGGCATAAGGAGCTTCATCTTTGGTGATTAATTGTGCGGCGGCAATAGCGCTAGCATACTGTCTTTGTTTAGCACGTCCTTCTGCTAAATCTAAAATCATTTGGCTCCAAATCTTAATATTCTCCTGAGCTTGTTCGTAGAGTGGTTCACGAGGTGGAATTTTTCGAGCTGTTGCGATCGCCATGCCCAAATCGCTAGCCTGAGTTTGTCTGAGCGACATTTTCGCCAGGTCTAATACTGCTTGATTGCGATTTTTTGACTCGGAACTAGAAGTTATTTGGGCGTTAGATTGGTTTTTAAGTCTAACTGGTGGAGTGCTTCGGCGTAGCCCGTCGTAGACATCGCTTGGTAAATTCTCGATAACCTGGCGATCGTTCGCCGCAGCATTGGGTGATGTGCTTGATATTTGCTTAATTTTAAAAGTTTCTTGATTACGGAGAAAAACTACGGCGATTAAACCTGCTACTAGCAGGCTGCCTCCGCCCCATAAAATAAACTGTTTCCAAAAAGGAATGCTTGGCTGATTGGATGGCAATCGAGAGACGTAACCTTTAGAGGAATTGGGGATAAATCTTCCCTTGGGATTCACTCCTAAAGAAGTTTCCGCCATTGGCTGGGAAACTAAGCCGGTAGCTGACTCCTTGACTTGTTGACCTTGAGATTTTTCGACCTTGGGAGCCTTCACCTGTTGGGAGGAGTTCACATTAGCTTCTCCCCATCTGCCCCGTTCTGCTGAAGTTTTAGGGTAATCGTCGAGGGGAGGAGCCGCACGGGCAACAGCAAAGGATTCTTCAGGATAAATCATCGGTTCTGATTGCAAGTCACTTTCCATTGCCAATTTTGGCAAAATTACCTGCGCCCTTGATGGGATAATAGTGGCAGGGTTTTGGACAGGACGCCAGTGGTGGTGACATAATTTTGGCACGATCAGGCTTAAGTAGCTTTCTAAATCTGCCAAATTGCTACCGTTACCAGAACGCAAAGCTTCTAACAAAGCTGCTGTAAAGAATCCATGACCTAATTCGCTACTTTCATGGGAAAATTGCTCTGGTTGACAAGAAAGAATTGTTGCCAGTTGTAGTTCTTGGGCTAATTCTATTGTTTCTTCACCAACGGGAGCATCCGCTTGAGTGCCAAAAGCGCGGTTGATATCGAGTAGTAACAATACATTTAGTTCAGCAAGTTGCAGACTTTGCATTAGCGATCGCAATTCTATGCCAGTCTCTTGCACTTCGGGGTTACCTTCTGCTGGCATTAAGTAATCTTTGCCCTTGTAGTTGACCCCATAACCGCTAAAAAATAACCACAGATAATCTTCTGGTTGCCAACTTGTCGCTGCCAAATCCTCAAGCAGCAGCAAAATATTCTCTTTAGTCGGATAAGTTGATCTATCCCCAATCGGCGGCGAGGTATCCGTCATTAAAAGACAGTGTTTGGGGAGAAAACCTGCCTCTGTCACCAAAAAATCCTCTAGTGCCTCAGCATCTTCTTGAGCACAACTTAAAGGTTGAAATAACTGATATTGATTGATGCCAATCGCGATCGCCCAGTAATTTGCCATCCCGCTATTTGTCAGTTATTGTTTGCTGGTCTTAAAATTGCGGTTGGCTTTGCCCAAAAAACAAAGCTAACCGATGTTTTATAGTCTAGGTGAATTCTGATCGAATCTTAAGTTAGAATGTAAATTTTATTACGTTTATAGACCGGAAAATACCTTTTACCTAAATTCAATAAAAGATTATCACTAAGGAGATAGAAGGTTATGAGCAAGATTTCTGCTCACCTACCATCATCGATCACTCCCTTTTCAGTTATTAGCCAAATTGCCAGAAGAATCCGGATAATTCCTTTAGTAGTTTTGCTCATATCTACTGTTCCTGCGTGGTTATTGATGGAAGCGATCGTACCTCAGGCTGTGCGAGCTTACACCGCTAGAGTCGATCTAGCTATTGACCGCTTGCCAGATGAAAACTATGAAACCGTTCTCAGAAGGGCGGAAGCAGCCGTGAGAGCATCTGCTCAACGGAGTTTTGACCAAGATATCTTGGTGACAGATGTTTCAATAATTGTGTCCGTACAAAATCAGGGAACGATCGCACCAGTTCTGGCATTAGATGTCAGTCGTCCCCAATGGCGATCGCGTCCCGATGCTCAAAATTGGGCGACTTACTTTAAAACTGCGCGATCGCTACTTTTCTTGGAAAATAGCCAGGACTTACCCAAAAAATAGCCGAAACCCTTATTTTCAGTAGGGGCAATTCATTAATTGGCTTTACTGTTGTCCTTGGCGTCAGTGGATGGCCTAGAATAGTAAGGTTGTCAAGAATTGCGATATCTGCTGACATGGCTGTTCCTAAGAAGAAAACTTCAAAATCAAAACGAGATAAACGTCGAGCTACCTGGAGGCACAAAGCCGTCGTCGAAGCTCAGAAAGCCCTGTCTTTGGGCAAATCAATTTTGACTGGACGTTCTACATTTGTCTATCCAGCTGCTGAAGAAGAGGAAGAAGAATCTTAACAATTCAAAATTCAAAATGAAAGACATTTTCAGACGGGGATTTAAACCCCGACTGAAACTCACAAGCTCATTTAGATCGAAAAAATTGCGTAGTGAGTAATTGCGAATAGCCATTACCTATTACGTATAATTCACGAGTAACGATCGAATAATCAGATAAATAGTAAAACATCTGGTGCTGTTGGCAACTCAGCAAAAAAGCTTGTACACATCTTGAGAAAACTTATTTTTCTCTAACTATGCTAGGAAAATATTTTCACAAATCAGGGAAGGAAGAGAGCGATCGCGTCCCTCCTGGTCAACACTTAGCTAAAGGTTTCCCCGTATTAACTTACGGTGCAACTCCCCAAGTCATCATTGAAGAATGGGAGTTTCGAGTTTGGGGTTTGGCAAAACCTGCTACCTTTAGTTGGTCAGACTTTATAGCGCTACCTCAACACGAATTCACAGCAGACTTTCACTGTGTAACGCGCTGGTCTAAACTGGATGTCAAATGGACTGGCATTAAAGTAACAGATTTCATGGGTCTGATTGAGCTAGACCCTAAAGTAGCCCATATTATGGAACACTGCTATGGCGGCTACACTACCAATATTTCTCTAGAAGATTTTATGCGCGAAGAAAACTTCTTTGCTTTTAAAGTCTTTGGTGAAGACCTTCCATCTGAACACGGTGGCCCGATGCGGCTAGTTGTTCCGCACCTCTACGCTTGGAAAAGTGCTAAGTGGATTAATGGTTTAGAATTTTTAGCTGCTGAAGAACTTGGTTTTTGGGAGCGCAATGGCTACCATCGCCGTGGTGAACCTTGGGCTGAGGAACGTTATAGCAATAGTTTTGGGTTTTAATAGTTAGGAGTTTGGAGTTAGGAGTTTGGAGTTGGGAGTTTGGAGTTTGGAGTTGGGAGTTTGGAGTTAGTAGTTTAAAGTTAGGAGTTTAGAGTTAAAAATTCATAACTCATAATTTATAACTCATACCTCCTAAATTTTACTTTTAACCCAGAAGTTTCTTGATTAGCGACAATTTGCTCTGATATGGAGCATATCGCCATTTTAAATCCAGCCAGAAAGAGTTTTGCAATACACTTTTGTTATGGGAAAACGTGTCAAAACTAGCTTTGCCGTGATAATTGCCAATACCGCTATCTCCAACCCCACCAAATGGTAAAGAAGAGACACCAAACTGCATCATCGTATCGTTGATACAAACTCCGCCAGAGGAAGTTTCCTGCAAAACTCGATTTTGTAGGTTTTTGTTTTGAGAAAATAAGTATAACGCTAAGGGTTTCGGTCTAGAGTTAATCAAGGCGATCGCTTGTGCAATATCAGTATATTCAATAATGGGTAGAATCGGGCCAAAAATTTCTTCCTGCATTACAGAATCTTCTAAAGAGACATTATCAATCAGTGTGGGGGCGATATAACGCTCTGAAGGTTGATTTTCTCCACCGATGATAACTTCACCATCTTTGAGAAAGTTAACTAACCGCTCAAAGTGTTTTTGACTGATAATTCTAGCATAATCAGGACTATTTACAGGATTCTCACCATAAAATTCTTTTAAGCATTTTGCCAGACAATTTATTAAATCTTTTTTTATTTTTCTGTTAACTAAAAGATAGTCAGGAGCGATACAAGTTTGTCCAGCATTAATAAATTTCCCCCAAGTAATTCGTCTGACAGTGTGTTCAAGATTAATGTCAGTATCTACAATACAAGGGCTTTTACCACCCAATTCTAAAGTAACTGGTGTAAGATATTTTGCTGCTGCTGCCATAACGATTTTGCCTATGGCTGTGCCACCAGTAAAAAAGATATGGTCAAACTTTTCTGCTAGTAGTTTTTGACTTGCTTCCACTCCTCCTTCAATTACTGCAATATAAGCAGGCTCAAAATTTTTGTTAATAATCTTAGCAATTACATCAGACGTATGAGAGGCAATTTCTGAAGGTTTGATAATTGTACAATTACCGGCTGCGATCGCACCTATTAAAGGTGAGATAATTAAGTTAAATGGATAGTTCCAAGGCCCGATAATTAAGACAACCCCTAACGGTTCTGGATAAATTTTAGCTGAGTAGGAAAAAAACTCAAAGGAAACGCCTGATTTTTTTGGTTTAGCCCAGGTATTGAGATGTTTTATAGCATAATTAATTTCCTTAATTACGCTGATTTCTGTAATGTAACTCTCCACTTCGGATTTATGTAAATCTGCTTGTAATGCCTCGATTATTGACTGTTTATACTCAATAATTGCTTGCTTGAGATTTTTAAGTTGTTTAATACGAAAACTGACATCTTTAGTTTTACCTGTTTGAAAAAACTCTCGCTGACTCTGGATAATATCGCCAATGTTAGATAATTCAGTGGTAATCATTATTTTGTCCGAGCAAAAACTATTGATTTAATTTAAATTATTGGTAGATAGTAGTAAGCTTATAAATTATGAACTATCAGAGTAAAAAACTCCATAATTCATAATTTATAATTGCTATTTTTATGGTATTTTGGTGGGTAGAAGGACAATAAACACACTACCTTTGCCCAACTCAGAATTAAGCAGAATAATGCCTTTATGTGCCTCGACAATTCGGCGAGTAAGGTAGAGTCCTAAGCCACTACCAGAACTTTTGTGACTACCTTGGCGAAATCGTTCAAAAATGGTCGCTTGTTCTTCAGGAGCAATACCTGAGCCTGTATCGGCTATTTCAATTCTAATATAGTCAACGGAATTGGATATTTCCGAGAAATCAGATTGACTACTTTTGTTGAACTGGCTTTGAAAAGTAAAACTAATAGTAATAGATCCAGAGTCGGTAAATTTGATCGCATTCCCGATCAGATTAGTGAATAGACGATGTAATTCTAAGCGATCGCCCATGACTGTGTTTGTGCTTGACTCCTCAGTAAAATCTAAATTTAGGGACAGTGTTTTCTCTTGAGCTAGAGGTGCTAATTCTCCAGTAACGTCCTCTAGCAATTGGCCCAGATTAACTGGTTGAAGTGCCAAAGTTTTGCGACCTGCTTCAAAGCGATAAACTTCTAATAAGGTATTGACCATAGAAAGCAGGTTGATGTTGCTACGTGCCATGATGGCGATTACTTCCTGCATTTGCGCTGATAATGTTCCCAATGCACCTTGCTGAAATAGCATTAACATGCGATCCGCGGCTACCAAGGGAGTGCGTAAATCGTGGGTGAGGCGGGAGACAAAATCTTCTCGCTGGCGGGCAATTTCATCACGTTCATCCATACTATGCTTCAAACGCAGGAGCGATCGCACTCTTGCCAGCAATTCATCTACTGTTACAGGTTTGCGGATAAAATCATCAGCACCCAAGTCTAATCCGTGGGCAACATTGGGCGTATCGTGGGCAGTTATCAGCAATATGGGGATATATTGTGGCAATTTCATATCACCTCGAATGTGCTTGGTGACTTCGTACCCATCCATATCTGGCATCATTAAATCCAGCAGAACCAAGTCACAAGGAGAAGCTTTCAATTCTTGCAAGGCCGAAATCCCATTTTCTGCGGTGCTAATGGTGTAACCTTGTTCCTCCAAAATAGTTTTGATCAAAAACACGTTATCAGGAGAGTCATCAACAACCAGAATTTTGTCAGAGCCAGAAGATTGTGAAGTCATATAGATGCATATAGTTTTCTTAGATATTAACGTTAGATATACTTTCTCTAAAAGGTTGTTTGAAAAATCTAATTTATTACTCGCTGGCTGACTAGAAGTGTTGGGAATTAGTTAGAGCTTGTACTGTGGCGATCGCTACCCCAGAAGGTTACATCCAAGGCACGGACTTTTTTATCTAGCCTCAAAACAAGCGATCGCTCCAATTACACAATTTGCATTGACTGAGTGTTAATTTTTGTTAAATTAGCCAATCTTACATCATTTGTAAATAACATTGTATTTAAAGATTTTGCAGTTGCTACAATTATTGCGTCAGCAAGCTTAAGTCTATATTGTTTGCGAAGTGCAATTGTTAAATTATTAATATTATTATCAATACCAACAACCGTAATTTTATTTAAAAAATAAATAATTTGTGTTTCTTCTTCTAGACTTATACTCGGATAAGAGAGCAATTCAATTTCAGTAATCACTGAAATAAAATATTGTTCTGATGGTAGTGGGTTTACCAAACGACCACCCAAAAAATACAAGACTATATTTGTCTCTAACAAAAATAAAGGTTGTGTCAACACCATTCATCCCTAATTTGCTGCTGATATTCCAAAGGGTCTTGAGTTAGTTGAATTACACCTGCGTACTGGTTTAAATTAAAGTCTTGTTTTTGTTGTAATTGATGAGCTTCTAATATCTTCTCAATTTGCTGCCAGTCCTGATAATCAATCAACACTGCTACCGGACGCATGGCTTCATCAGTCACAATTTTTTTCTTAAAGCTAAACTCGCTTTTTATGGCGGTCAAACAAGCGGTAATTATATGTGTACATCCGTTCGGCGAATTGGCTGTCATATTGCCCTTCAACTTCCAGATGAACCAATACCCAAGCTTCTTCTCCATCCAGTAGCCAAACTTTTGCAACTTTATCAACCAAACGCCGCCCAGTTTATGCATCCGGTTCTAGCTGTTGTAGTTCCGTGTCCAGAAATTCATAACTGTGCGTTCGCTGATTTTGAGGCAGTAAAAGGAATTAATTGCTTTATCGGTAAGGGTTAAGACGATTTTTCAAGCAAAGGTATTATGAGA
>NZ_JBALCW010000087.1:0-13231 GCF_036917635.1 Nostoc sp. | reverse complement strand
TCTTGTTCTGAACTCGGCTATTCTTGTTCTGAACTCGGCTATTCTTGTTCTGAACTCGGCTATTCTTGTTCTGAACTCGGCTATTCTTGTTCTGAGAGCGATCGCTCCCCTAAAACTCATTAAACTATATCAAGAGCGATCGCTTCTCGGCAAATTCTAAAGGCTATTCCATTCTTATAACGTGATTTCCCGCTTTAAAATCACCTCAACTTCCCGAATCATCAGCCGCAATTGCGGTACAGAGTACTCATCATTAGAGGGAATAGTTAGGCGATATTCTCCGTAAACCATAAACTGATGTCTTGTTCCAAAAAAAAGGCCATCAAAGCCAAGCGATGGCAATTTTTTCACAAAATACCGACGCTTACACGGTATCCATTGGTTCAAGAGTCGGCTGCTTGTTGAGGTCAATATTATCAATTACTGGTAGAGAATGTCCCAGCTTTAACCCAAGCAAAATCCACTCTTCTAGCGTTGAGCGTAATTCATCCTCACACTCGCGCAAAGTTGATGCAAAAGCTATCACTCCTTTGCAAACAGGAATTCTACCTGCAAATGTACCGCCCTCACCCTAAATCCCTCTCTCTTCTTGCGAGAGGGACAACTTTGCGGCTCCCCTTCTCCCAAATTTGGGAGAAGGGGCTGGGGGATGAGGGTTTTTCTTTTCATATGGAATATCTACAGTTTTCAAGATGGACGCGGTTCACTTATCCTCACCAACACAAAAATGTTAATTACATACACTGCAAAATATACAAAAACTAATAGCGGATATATGGGACAACTCATTGAATGGCAAGAAGTCATTACATTTTCAGATATTGTCGAAAATATAAACGATATAATTCACACGCAACAGTAGAGCGATCGCCTTCTAAATTAATTAGCCCCATACTTTGCAATTTGCATGCCAATGCTGGTAATTGCACATAATTTGTAGCGTTAATTACCTCATAAAAAGCATCTTGCAATTCTGGCTCATCTCGTAGCACTAAGACAAACTGGTTTAAATACTCGTGATAAATTCCTGCTTCTGTGGGTGCTTGTTGCAATAGCTGTTCTAAATCTCCTTCTAATCCCCCTTTACCCACAAGGTGATAAAAAGCCAATCGCAGCAAATAAGGATATCCTCCCACCATTGCCATCAAACTCTCGACATTTTTACCATCTGTCCAATCCAAGCCGTGACGTAGTGCCAAATCCAGCACCTGCTCTTTTGTAAAGGGAGATAACTTAATCGGTAAACCAATATTAAATCGTGATTGAGTCTGTTTTATCCCAACAAGAATTTCCGTTGAATAAACCATAACTAGACGCAGTTTTTGCCAAACTTCTACCCCTTTGGCTTGCTCATACCACCATCGCACCAATAGTAACAATTCTCCAGCAATTTCTTGATACTCAAACAGCCAATCCACTCCATCCATTACCAAAACAAGGGGACTTGAGAGCGCAGAGAGTAAATACTGTTGGAAATAGATAGAACAACTCACTTTGCTATCCATATCTTCATCCCAATAATCATTGAGTTTTGGTTCTAGCTCTAACTCTCGACTGACCTTAGCACAGAACCAGCGCAAAAATGTATCCAAACTGGCAAATACTGCTTTATCTGCTTGCTGAAAATCCAAAGTTACAGTGCGAAAGCCTTGATTGTTAGCGCGTACAAGCAACCGCAAAATCAGAGAGCTTTTCCCCATTTTTTTCGGTGCTTTGATGCAGATGAGACTTCCAGGTTCAGCCATTTCTGCGTAGGCGAGTTCTTCAATTGGCAAGCGAGGGATGTAAAATCTGGAATTAAGGGATACTGGCCCACTAGGAAATTCTAAGGATATAGCTGTGGCTGCTTTGTTGAATTCCTTAACTAACTGCTGATGTGCTTTGCTAAGACGATGATTTTCTACAGTCTGGCGGAAGTTTGATTTATTTATCGGTTCTTTGCAAAAAGCACTCAATAATTGCCATAAATGAGCAGCAATTTTACTGACACGTTCCTCGTCGTAGTCAGCTTCACAGGCTATATTCGTGTAGGTTTTTCCTGACCACGAAGAACGCAATACAATCTCTTGGAGTGTCGTTAAACCGGTTGATTGACTCGCTTTTAGTAGCAATACTACTTCATCTATAGTCATTACTCATCGGCTCCAAAGCATGAAATTTTCTCACACCATTATTCTTTGGAACTCAATGTACCCTGCCTTCTATGGATAGCAGCCAGTCTTTTCCCAAAAAGCTATAAACAAGGCTTGACAATTTTTTTGTATTCTGAAACATTTGACATGACTTCAGCATAGAATTTTTTTTACAAATTTTTTCGAGTT
Organism: Nostoc sp.; assembly: GCF_036917635.1. Classification (GTDB taxonomy): domain Bacteria; phylum Cyanobacteriota; class Cyanobacteriia; order Cyanobacteriales; family Nostocaceae; genus Nostoc. The sequence goes on along the minus strand of NZ_JBALCW010000087.1, from coordinate 10,910 downwards.
TTTAGGTAATTATATGTGATTTGAACTACTTTTTTTAGACATATCTTAGAATGTAGATGCACACAATGGAGCTATTTTTTTTCTAAAAAATCGCCACTGCGATCGCATTACCTTTCTCTAAATTTCATCCAAATTGATGATATGGGCAGTGACAGCCTAATCAACTAAGTAGATGATTTATCCATAACTAGATCGTCAGGGTGCTAAGACAGCGTAGAGAGAGCTACAGGATATCATCCTCATCGTACCAGCAGCTATGCATATCGAAAAACCCGCTACCCATGAACCGGAAGCTCTATCAGTACAAGATTCCCAGAGTTTCCCAGAACCAAAAGACTTATCTCAAGAAAATTTAGATACTTGTCAATGCTCACAAGCCGCCTTACAAATGGCATTAATAGCCAGTGGCTTGGGGTTGTGGGATTGGAATTTAGTAACCAACAAAACCTATTACGATCCACAGTGGAAAGGCATTCTGGGGTATGGAGTAGACGAAATCAACAATGAGTATAAATCCTTTGAGCAACTTGTACATCCACAGGATTTACCGAGAATTCGCCAGGTATTGCACGATTACCTAGAAGGATGCACACCTGTGTTTGAAGTCGAATTGCGAATGTTGACTAAATCGGGTGAATGGAAGTGGATTCTGGCTTGTGGGAAAGTATTTCAGTGCGATGAATCCGGTAAGCCAGTGCGGATGGCGGGGACGCACAAGGATATTACTCAGAATAAAGCGATGTCTACGAAGGGCTGCGCCTACGCTACTCAACAATACCAACTATTTGCACAACTCCAGTCTACCGAAGACCAAGTAAGGGAAAAATCACAGCAGCTAGAAAGTACCCTCGAAGAACTCAAATATACCCAAAAGCAGTTATTGCAGAACCAGAAAATGGCTAACCTCGGTCAACTGGTGGCGGATATGGCTAACGAAATTAACAATCCCGTTAGCTTCATCTACGGCAATCTCCATCCTGCGAGTCAATACGCTGAAGACTTAATCAGAATCATTGAACTTTACCAACATCACTATCCCACACCGACACCAGTCATAGCTTTACATCTGCAACGCCTTGACCTTGGTTTTGTCAAGAAAGACTTTTTAAAATTGCTGTGGTCAATGCGAGCCGGTTCTGAGCGCGTTAAAGAAATTGTTTTCGCCTTGCGGAATTTTTCAACCTCTGATGAAGGTCAAATGAAAAAGGTTGACCTGCATGAAGGAGTTGATAGTGTTCTGAGGATTTTGCAGCATCGTTTGAAAGAAAAGCCTGATAGAGCCGGGATTGAAGTAATTAAACAATTTGGGGAATTGCCCTTAATCGAATGTTATCCTGGTGAACTTAATCAGGTATTCATGAACATCTTAACTAATGCCATTGATGCCTTAGAAGAAAGGATGAAACATGATTATTCCTTTACTCCCAATATTTTTATTCATACAGAAATTATTAGTAGTCATTTATCATTAGTCAAGAGTAATGAAGTTTGGGTAAATGATAAACTACTAGGGAAAAAACACAAAATTATAATCCGCATTTATGACAATGGTAAAGGCATACTTCCCCATATCCAAAGACATATATTTGAACCATTTTTTACAACTAAACCAGTAGGCAAAAGTCAAGGATTAGGGCTATCAATTAGTCGAGAAATTATAGTTGAGAAACATCAAGGTAAACTTAAGTGTAATTCTCAATTAGGTCAAGGCACAGAGTTGGTCATTGAGATGAATACAACAGCAAGACACTATACCGCTATTAGAAAACACGCCAGCTTTTAGGTTTTTGCGATTCTTGTTCGCCGATGCGAGTGATTTTTTGTTGATTGCGATCGCTTAACACTAGACAAAGCAGATGATGCTTGCATCCGGGGAATTCAAGCCAATACTGCTCGGATAAGACTAAAAACCTTGTGTAGAGACGCGAAATTTCGCGTCTCTACAGGTCTAAAACACTATCGAAAAATCCAAAAACCGAGCAGTATTGGAATTCAAGCTCGTCCGGTGCTGAAATATGACGATCAATAATTAATCCAGGCAATTGAATCATCCGGCGCCGAGAAATCCATGTTTCCTTCATATCAGTCCGATTAGCGATCGCCCTTAGAGATACACTGGATAGAATATCTTTAATCGTGGGCATTAAAAAAGGTTACACCATCTTAGCAACGCCACCCAATAGCCCATCCTAGACATCGCCCAATTTTGAAAATTTAACTTAGAACAACCTCAGCCACACTTAAACTGACAGTTAAAACAGCAGATGGTAGACCATCAATGTCAGAATACTGAGTCAGAGGATGGGAAAATAAAGCTGAGTAATGCCCACCCCCAAATTTACTCGACTAGATTACCCAAGACAGATAAACAGCAAATTTTATCAGTCCAAACCTATGACACTAACCCCCTCTCAAACTCGAAAACCACCCAACCAAGCGATCGGAGCGAAAATTTTCCACTGGTGTAACATCATTAGTCTATTTATCATGCTCACCAGTGGACTACAAATTTACAACGCCAACCCTGTTTTTGGTGGACGTGCAGGTTTGCACATTCCTCCGATATTTACTTTAGGAGGTTGGCTTGCAGGAGGTAGACACTGGCATTTTGCAGCAATGTGGCTATTTTCGCTAAATCTCTTGTGGTATGGAATTTACATTCTAATTACTCGGCGCTGGCGACATCGGTTTGTAGGTGCTAATGACCTCAAAGCATTACAAAAAAGTCAAAATTCCCAACGTCTAATTTATGCTTGGCATCGAATTGTTTATACAGCAATTATTCCTATTTTACTGCTAGCGTTATTTACAGGAATAGGAATGTATAAACCTGCTCAATTTCCCTGGATTGTCGATTTCTTTGGCGATTGGCAAGCATTGCGAATTGTTCACTTTGCCTCCGTGCCGATGGTTATCTTATTTGTAGTAATTCACTCACGTTTAGGACGTAAAGCTGGTGGTGCTGAATTAACAGAATCAATGTTTTCGTAAACAAACTATGGTCATGGAGATGGGAAGACGCGGTGACCAATGACTAATGACTGATGACGAATGACCAATGACTAATGGCTCTTTTTAAAATAAAAAAATGAACTTTTTTGATAAATTGAATCGTAATATCTTGCAAAATCAAAGCTTACTATTTGTAGGACTTGATCCAAATCCAGAGATGATGCCTGTGCGTTATCAATCTGAAGAACTCATGACTGGTTTAGAGAAATGGTTGCAATTCATTATTGGAGAAACTTCTGATTATGTTTGTGCCTATAAACCGACACTTGGCTTTTACGAAGCATTAGGTATTCCCGGTTTAGAATTGCTGTACAAAACTTTAGCAGCTATTCCAGCTCATATTCCAGTAATTTTAGATGCCAAACACAGTGACTTAAATACTAGTACCATTTTTGCCCAAACTGTGTTTACACAATGGCAGCTGGATGCAATCACTCTCAGTCCCTATACAGGACAAGATCATGTAGCCCCCTTTTTGGTCTATCAGGGTAAAGCGGTATTTATTTTATGCTGTACTTCTAATCCAGGTGCAGAAGCTTTACAGCAATATCCGACAAACGAATCACCCCTTTATTTACAGGTGGTAAAAGAATCAAAAACCTGGGGAACTCCAGAACAATTGGGTTTGGAGGTGGGAACTACAAATCCTGAAATTTTAGCACTTATTCGAGCGATCGCGCCTGAACGAATTATTATGGCGCGTAGCATCTGGGCCGAAGGCGCAAACCTGAAGCAAATTTTAGAAGCAGGTTTGAATGCTAACGGTGATGGTTTGCTGATTCCTGTTCCTCAAGATATGTTGGGAAATACCCAACTATCTAAAGGAGTCCAGTCTTTACGCGGAGAAATTAATCAAATAAAAACTGAAATTATTTATGAAAATTCTACATGTTCTGTGTGGTTCCCTGATGTTTGTTTCCTAAATCAGCATCCCTACCAAGATTTGATTTTACAACTTTATGATATTGACTGCATTATGTTTGGCAGCTTTGTCCAAGCATCAGGAGCTATATTTCCTTATTACATCGACTTACGCAAAATTATTTCCAATCCCCAAGTTTTTAATCAAGTTCTCACTGCATATCAGGATATTTTGAAGAATCTCATTTTTGATAGGTTAGCAGGTATTCCTTATGGTTCTTTACCTACTGCGACTGGTTTAGCTTTGCGCCTTCATTGTCCGATGATTTTTCCTCGTAAAGAGGTGAAGGCACATGGAACTCGGAGAGTAATTGAGGGTAACTTTCATCCTGGTGAAACAGTTGTAGTGGTTGACGATATTCTCATCAGTGGTAAAAGTGTCATGGAAGGGGCAGGAAAGTTGGAATCAGCAGGATTAAAAGTTAATGATATTGTGGTATTTATCGACCATGAACAAGGGGTGAAAGATAGGTTACAGCAAAATGGTTATCGCAGTCATGCGGTTTTAACTATTTCGGAAATTACTAATACTCTGTATCAAGCAGGGCGAATAAATGAGGAGGAATTTTTAGCTCTTGCTAAAAGTTAGTAATTGGAATAATGGGGAGTAGGGAATGGGGGAAGATTTTTCTCAAGTACTTACCCTTAGTTATATCTTGCACTGCCCACTTTCTTGCCAGAGAATAAATTCTCTGGCTAATAGCAAAAATCCACACTTAATGGGCTATAAACCTTACCCAGTCTTCAATAGATAGACTTTAGCTATCAAGCCTCAGAATGAATTCTGAGGCGGTTGTTGGGACTGCTGCAAATTCTGAGCCTTGAACATATTTAATTACCAGGTTCAATCTAGTAACTGAAATAATTTTGATTTCTAAATTAATTATGAATTTTTCACTGAATCAATTACTTAAATGGTTAATTTTTACGCTGTTATTTCCTCTAGTGTTTCTCAATGCTTGGCTAGCATTTTTACTGGTTAAAAATTTTCAACCTGTTGTAACAATTCTTGTTTTGGCTACTTTGCTTGCATTCGTTTTAAACTATCCTGTTGCCATTATCCAAAAGCGAGGAGTGAAACGTGGCTATGCAGTAGCTTTAGTTTTTATATCAGCATTGATAATTATCGCTGCTCTGGGTATAACTTTGGTTCCCATTGTTTTAGAGCAATTTAATGATATGGTGAAAGTATTTCCCCAATGGATTGATTCTAGCAAAGAAAAACTTCAGATTTTAAATGATTGGTTTTTTAGGCACAAATTAAATGTGAATATAAGTCAGTTATTAACCCAATTAACTGATAAATTACCCAATGAATTAGAGTTTCTTTCAGATAAACTTTTAAGCATTATCATAGATACGATTGATAGTATCTCTGAGGCATTAATCACAATAGTACTGACTTTCTATCTGTTGTTAGATGGCCCAAGGATTTGGGAGGCGATATTTAAAAAGCTACCTGGAAGTTTTGCTCAGAAGATAAGCCAATCTATTCAACAAAATTTTCAAAATTACTTGATTGGTCAGGGAAGTTTGGCTTTGCTGATGGGAGTTTCATTAACATTATTATTTTTAGCTTTTCAAGTCCAGTTTGCTTTACTTTTTGGTTTAGGGGTTGGGCTTTTGAGTTTAATTCCCTTTGGCGATGTCGTCAGTCTTGTTGTAATAACTTTAATAATAGCCACACATGACTTTTGGCTAGCAGTGAAGGTTTTTGCGCTAGCTGTTGTCATCGATCAGGTAATTGATCAGGCGATCGCACCACGGCTTTTGGGCAAATTTACTGGTATCAGACCAATATGGGTGTTAATTGCTTTGCTTGTAGGAACCAATGTTGGTGGAGTCTTGGGTTTACTAGTCGCGGTACCTGTAGCTGGTTTTATCAAAGATGTAGCAGATGGTTTTTCTACATCTGGTAATTCTGATAAGATGGGTGAGGGTGAAGCAGCATCAGAATTGTTGACAGAGAAATCAATATCCCAATGATTTGTGGATAAAAAAAGCCCCCAGTATTTCTACTAGGGGTGATAAATAATACCATTTCACTTTATGTTTGTCGGAGATGCCCCTGCTTATGCCTCTACTTACATCAGAGGTGAGCCTGCGCGGTCTTGGGGGTTTACCCCATGAGCGACTGGCAAACCCGAAGGGCTAGAGTATTTCTCAAATATTACAGCAAAAAGCGATCGGGTATAAAATTAGCCAACATTTGCCAAGAGTAATTCTCGTTTTTCTGATTTTTTCACTCTTACCTGAGAGTCATCATCAACATCGATAAGCGCTGTATCTCCATCTGTAATTTCACCAGACAGCATTGCTTCGGCGAGAGAATCTTCTAGGAGGCGCATAATTGCCCTGCGTAATGGTCTAGCACCATAACTGGGATTGTAGCCTTCTTGTACTACACGGTCTTTGAAGCGATCGCTAACTTCTAAGATAATTCCTTTTTCTGTCAAGCGTTTAGCAACATCACGAAGCATAATCTCAGCGATTTGCTTGACTTCATCCCTAGAAAGCTGGGTGAAGACGATAATTTCATCGAGACGGTTAAGGAACTCTGGACGGAAGTAAGCTTTCAATTCTTCATTTACCAAGGTACGGATGCGGTTATAACTAGCGTCGGCTTGAGTATCGAAGTCAAAGCCTAAACCACTACCACCTTTTTCAATCACCTTGGAACCGATGTTGGAGGTCAAAATGATCAGCGTATTCTTGAAGTCTACTTTCCGACCTTTGGCATCCGTAAGATGACCGTCATCCAATAGTTGGAGCAGCATATTGAATACATCGGGGTGTGCTTTTTCTATTTCGTCAAATAGCAGCACTGAGTATGGTTTCCGGCGCACGGCTTCTGTAAGTTGTCCGCCTTCGTCGTATCCCACATAACCAGGAGGCGAACCAATTAGCTTGGCAACGGTGTGGCTTTCCATGTATTCGGACATGTCTAAGCGAATCATCGAGTCTTCCGCACCGAAGAAGTAGGCAGCTAATGCCTTCGCTAATTCTGTTTTACCGACTCCGGTAGGACCAGAGAAGATAAAGCTAGCAATGGGACGATTGGGATTCTTCAAGCCGACACGGGCGCGACGGATACCGCGAGATACAGCCGAGACTGCTTGCTCTTGACCGATAAGCCGTTGATGCAGAGTGTCTTCTAGGTGCAGGAGCAACTCTGATTCAGATTCAGTAAGCTTGTTGACTGGTACGCCAGTCCAAGAGGCAACGATTTGGGCGATGTCTTCTTCGTCAACTACAGTAGAGTTGACAGGTTGATCGTTTTGGGCAAACGTTGCTTCCAGTTGTTCTGCAAGTTTTAACTCTTGGTCGCGCAGGGTTACAGCTTTGTCAAAATCTTGAACTCTGACTGCTGCTTCTTTTTCTTTGGTAACGCCAGCTAGTTCACGCTTGAGTTCTTTATTGGGAGAAATTTGAGAGTTCCGCAGACGAACGCGAGAACCAGCTTCATCAATTAAGTCTATTGCCTTATCTGGCAAGAAGCGATCGCTAATGTAGCGGTCTGATAATTCTGCTGCTGCTACAAGTGCCGCATCCAAAATTGTGACTTTGTGGTGCTGTTCATAAGCGCCGCGCAAACCGTAAAGAATTTGTACGGTTTCCTCTACGGATGGCTCCCCAACCTTAATCGGTTGGAAACGACGCTCTAGGGCAGCATCACGCTCGATATGCTTCCGATACTCATCAAGGGTCGTTGCGCCGATGCACTGGAGTTCACCTCGTGCTAAGGCAGGTTTGAGGATGTTGGCTGCATCCAAACCACCTTCTGTACCACCAGCGCCAACCAAGGTGTGAATTTCGTCAATTACCAAGATGATATTGCCCACAGTGCGGACTTCTTCCACGACTTTTTTGATGCGTTCTTCAAAATCGCCACGGAAGCGAGTTCCAGCTACCAATGACCCCATGTCGAGGCTGATAACTTGCTTGTCTTGCAAACTTTCGGGAACATCTTGGTTGATAATCCGTTGAGCTAGACCTTCTGCGATCGCAGTTTTACCAACTCCGGGTTCTCCAATCAACACTGGGTTATTCTTGGTGCGGCGACCGAGGATTTGGATCGCCCGCTCAATTTCCTTCTCACGACCTACTACGGGGTCGAGTCTGCCTTCTTGGGCTAATTTGGTCAAATTCCGACCAAATTCTTCCATCGTTAATGGTTGGGTGCGCTTTTGACTACCACCACCAGCTATGGCTGGTGCATTTTCACCCAAACGGCGAACTATGGCACTGCGGACAGTCTTGAAGTCAACTCCTAGATTTTGCAGTACTTTGGCGGCAACACCTTCACCAGCCTCGGTCAATCCTAAGAGTAAGTGTTCAGTGTTAATGTAATTTTGTCCCAGACTATGAGCTTCTTTAAACGATTGCTCGAAGAGGCTTTTTACTTTGGGAGTAAAAGGAATTTCTGGTGGTACAAAGCCAGAACCCCTACCAATAATTTTTTCTACCTCGCGACGTGCATCTTTGAGGGTAACGCCTAATTCCGCCAGCACTTTAGCAGCAACTCCAGTTCCTTCTCCCATCAAACCCAGGAGAATTTGTTCAGTTCCTACAAAATTGTGTCCCAGGCGACGTGCTTCCTCTTGAGCTAACATAATTACTCTAATGGCTTCGGAAGTGAAGTGTTCAAACATAATGGGTTCTTGCTCCCTCGGTGCTTGGACTTTGGGTGAGATAAAATTCACCCTCATCTAAAGTTTTTTGTATTTTCTTAAGGACTAATGTAACTTTATTTAAACTTCAGTGGCAGTGGTGAGAGCCGTAAGACATCAGGTGTAGTAGCCGTCTAAGAAGAGTTAGGAGTTTGGAGTTAGGAGTTCTCAATTTGACAATTAGCTTGTCACTGTAGAAGATGATTTTCTTTTGGCTTTTCTGCTCCTTAGCTCTGGGCTAAACTTAAAACTCAGGACTTAGGACTGGCTCAACCATAGCTATCCGCTAACGACACTCAGCACTCATGATGACTAATGCACCCGCAGGTAAAGACCAACAACATCCTCTTTATAACGGCGATCGCTCCCTTATTGATATTTTACTCGCTCAAGAGGCGACAGACTATAACTTAGCAGAATTAGCTAGGCTGCGAATGCGTTATCAAGGGTTTCCAGGGGCAAGAGATATCCAAAAAGACCTAGATAAAGCCTTGCAGCAGTGGGGTTTGACCGAGGCCGAGCTTTTTGAGAAAACTCGCCAAATTCACAATTTGGGGGGAATTTACAAAAGTCGCGGCAAGAAAGAGGAACAGGATTGGAATTAGGAATGGGGCATTGCCTTGCACTCAGTTAGGACTTAGGCAAGAAAAACTCTCAAACTCTTATTCCTACGTGGATGTGTCCTAATAAGGTTCGATTTTCCGTTCCTTGTGCGTAAGTCCTGTCAGTATTGGCATAGCGATCGCTAATTTTGTGCCTTTGCCTAACTTTAGATGTAAAATAGCCACCCCAGTAAATTAAACCAATTTACAATTACGTTTTGTAACGGGGATTTAGCTTAGGCATTATTGGCGCTGCTTGATAGAAGCTATGCAACCTTTTACCCCCAAAGTTTGTTAAATATTTTTTGTAGATGTGTAGTGTCTACAAGACCTTACATTGCCCATGATGCCTTAACAAATGGTCACAGAGTACCAACGCCACCATTGCCTCAACCATAGGCACTGCACGCGGTAATACACAAGGATCGTGGCGTCCTTTGGCTGCTAATAGGGTTTCTTCACCTTCACGAGTTACAGTCTTCTGCTCTTTTCTAATTGTTGCTGTCGGCTTAAATGCAACTCGCAAAATGATATTTTCTCCGTTAGAAATTCCCCCTTGAATACCACCAGAACGGTTTGTTAGTGTGCGGATTTCAGCGTTTGGATCGATATAAAATTCGTCGTTATGCTCAATTCCCGTTAGCAGTGTTCCCCCAAAACCCGAACCAATTTCAAAGCCTTTGCTAGCAGGAAGAGACATGACACCCTTAGCTATATCAGCTTCCAATTTATCAAATACTGGTTCGCCCAAACCTTTTGGTACATTTCGGGCTACACACTCTACTACACCGCCGATAGAATCACCTTGTCTACCTATTTGCTCAATTAATTCAATCATGCGATCGCTGCATTCAGGATCGGGACAGCGAACGATATTGCTTTCCACTTGTTCTAAGGTGACAGTATTTGGATCAACTACACCTTCCAAGTCTTTGATGCGCTTAACATAAGCGATAACTTCGACATTGGCGACTTGACGAAGAATTTTTTTAGCGATCGCACCTGCTGCTACTCTTCCGATTGTCTCACGCGCTGACGATCTACCCCCACCTTGCCAATTACGAATGCCATATTTTGCATCATAAGTTGCATCCGCATGAGAAGGCCGATATTTCTCCGACATCTCATCATAGTCTTGGGGACGAGTGTCTTTGTTCCGCACCAAAATTGATATAGGCGTTCCCAGAGTTTTGCCTTCAAATACCCCTGATAAAATCTCGCAGGTATCCGCTTCTTTGCGAGGCGTTGTAATTTTACTTTGCCCGGGACGCCTTCTATCTAGTTCTACTTGAATTTCTTCTGCCGAAATTTCTAGTTGGGGAGGACAACCATCAATCACAACCCCCACACCGCCGCCGTGCGACTCGCCAAAAGTACTGATGCGAAATAAATGACCAAAAATATTGCCCATGATTTTGAGGAAAAAGGTGAGGCTTATGTATTCTACCTAGAGTTCTTACAAAGTTTGTCTTTGTTTTTTGTATAATTTTTCGCTATTTTTTAGTAATTATCAACAATGTCTCGGAGTTTTTATCCAACTCCATAACAGTATCTGTTACTAACTTAAATTAAAAGCGCCCTCCCAATTTGGGAGAGCGCTTTTTGATGAGAGCTAAACTTCAGAATTAACCGTTGATAGCAGGAGCGGTAAGAGCTACAGGAGCAACATCTAAAGCTGCCAAATCTAAGGGGAAGTTGTGAGCGT
>NZ_JBALCW010000086.1:0-5850 GCF_036917635.1 Nostoc sp. | reverse complement strand
ATATCTTCGTTCAGCAACGCCAAACAAACAAAATCACCAATTCTAAGCTATCTAGGAGTCAAGAGAATGTCTTTAGTCGTAAAACAGAAAGAACGTAAGGGAATCATCAATCCTATATTTACCTGTCAGCCTGCTGGGGCTGAATATGCTTCCATAGGAATCAAAGATTGTATTCCCTTGGTGCATGGAGGACAAGGCTGTAGTATGTTTGTTCGCCTCCTGTTTGCCCAGCATTTGAAGGAAAATTTTGACATTGCTTCTTCTTCACTCCATGAAAATAGCGCTGTTCTTGGAGGACAGCCACGCATTGAGGAAGCCGTAAACACCTTAGTAGCACGATATCCCGATTTACGGATTATCCCAATTATTACGACTTGTTCAACTGAGACAATTGGGGACGATATCGAAGGAACCATTAACAAGCTCAATGCCCAGTTAAAGAAAGACTATCCCGATCGCAAGGTTATCCTTGTTCCTGTACATACTCCCAGTTACAAAGGCAGTCAAGTCACTGGCTATAATGTCGGCGTACATGCAATCATTTCTAGCCTAGCAAAAAAAGGCGAACCAACTGGCAAGTTGAACATGATCACAGGGTGGCTTAACCCTGGAGATGTCACCGAAGTTAAGCGCATCTTAAAAGAGATGGACGTTCCAGGAAACATTTTACTGGATACAGAAACCTTCGATGCGCCCACCATGCCCGATAAGACAAGTTTTGCCTTTGGGAATAGCACCATCGAAGAAATTGCTGATTCTGCCAATGCGTTGGGAACTATTGCCTTATGTAAATATGAAGGAGGCAGCGCAGCCGAATTCTTACAAGAGAAGTTTAAGGTTCCCGCAATCATTGGCCCAACACCAATTGGCATCAAAAATACCGACACTTGGCTGCAAAACATCCAAAAACTAACTGGGAAAGCAATACCAGAATCTTTAGTCAGAGAACGTGGTAAAGCTATTGATGCGATCGCAGACCTTGCACACATGTTCTTTGCCAACAAGAAGGTAGCTATTTACGGAGATCCCGATTTAGTAATTGGTCTAGCAGAGTTCTGCTTAGAAGTTGAGTTGGAGCCAGTGCTGATGTTGTTGGGAGACGACAACAGAGCCTGCACCAAAGACCCAAGAATTGCCGAGTTGGAGAAGCAAGCAGCCTGTGATATCGAAGTCATCTGGAATGCAGACCTCTGGGAATTGGAGCGCCGCATTAAAGATAAATCCCTCGAAATCGACTTAATTCTAGGTCATTCAAAGGGTCGATATATTTCTATCGATAACAAAATTCCGATGGTTCGGGTTGGCTTCCCCAGCTTTGACCGGGCAGGTCTGTGGAAATACCCAATTATTGGCTATAAAGGAGCAGAATGGCTAGCAGATAATATTGCTAACGCCATGTTTGCAGATATGGAAAACAAGCACGATCGCGAATGGCTCTTAAACGTTTGGTAAGAGACTGATCTGTATGGGGGATGGAATCTATCCGCAGTGATATTTCTGTCGTCCATGCCCAAATCATTAGATGGTATTTCCATCGAAGTTTTTACCGATACTTAGCAATCCTACATCAATTGTAAACCAGGCAGCACCCGTTTAACTGATTAGTCAGAGGGTGGCTCAGTCGCCTGGTTTACGACTCACAACAGGGTACTGCTACAGAAGCTATTGAAAGACTGGAGAGTTCTCATGACTGCAAGCATAGATCAGAATGTCGTATTTTACGGAAATTTGAGCGAACTGTATCGCTTGGCAAAAGAGGGTAAAATCAAGACCAGTTTACAAGGTAGTCATACCCGCCCCTGTAAATTCTGGACTGCAACCAAGATTTTAAGTGGCATTAAAAATGCGATCGTCATTTCTCACGGGCCGAGTGGCTGTGCTTATGGTGTCAAGCGGGCATACAAACTGACCAATAGCCGCAATAGTGGTTCACCTTATGAACCTGTGGTGACTACGAACATGAGTGAGAAGGCAGTAATTTTTGGAGGGGAAAAAGAATTAGCAGGCGCGATTCGAGAAGTAAATGAAAAATACCATCCCGATGCGATCGTTGTTGCTACTAGTTGCGCGTCTGGTATTATTGGCGACTGTGTTGATGATGTAGTGAATAAGGCGCGTGGCGAAATCCAGTCTGAAATCATGACGATACATTGCGAAGGATTCGCAGGCGAGTATCGCAGTGGATTTGATATCGTCTTTCGGCAAATTGTAGACTTTATGGAGCCGCCAACTCCAGAACGGAAAGCACAACTAGCCGATTCTGTCAATATTGTGGGCGCGAAGATGGGCCCTGAAAGGACAGAAGTCGAAACTGATGTTAAGGAACTGGTACGATTGATAGAAGGAATAGGGGCAAGAGTTCACAGCGTCATCGCTGGTGACTGTACTTTAGAAGAACTTAAGCAAGCACCAAGTGCGGCAGTCAACTGTACTTTATGTTTGGATCTTGGCTATACCATTGGTAAAGCCATGTCAGACAAGTTTGGTACTCCGCTAAACTCTACTATCCTTCCTTATGGGATCACCGCTACAGAAAAGTGGCTCGAAGGAGCGGCAAAATATTTAGGGATGGAAGAACAGGCGGCTGCTTTAATGGAAAGGGAATATGCCGCAATCAAGACTGAATTTGAGTCAGCTAAGGGTTATATAGAAGGGAAGTTAGCAATTATCGAAGGACACGATGCTATCAAGTGCTTATCCCTTGCCCACATGTTAGATCGTGATTTTGGGATGCGTGTAGTAATTTATAACTTCCATCCGTGGAGTACAGAAGCACGAGAAACCAGTGTAGATTACTTGTTGGAAACAGGGTTAGACCCGGAAATCTTGATTACGAAGGGGACACTGGCTTTTGGTAAGTACGAGTCCATGAAACAAACGGAAGATGAATTACTAGATTTTATTGGTGGTCTTGATACCGAATCAGTAGTATATTTTGGTTCTTCCTTGAGTTTCCCCCATATTCCGGTCGTTGATTTAAATGCCATCTTAAATCGTCCCAGATTTGGCTATCGCGGAGCCTTAAAGGTCGCAAAGTGTATTAAAACAGCACTTCAATATGGTTTTAGACCTCGCAGTTCCTTAACCAAGCAAATGGTGTTCCCGAAAAATTCCGGGTTAGCATCTGCTCAATCACTAACTGGAAAACTAGCCCAAGACCTGCCTGATTGTACCGTATATGCAGAGAAGAGACGGGGCAAATGTTGTAACGAGTAATAAATAAAATGTGACTTTGCTAAATAAAAGTATGGATTTGTCTCACCCAGAGGCGCAGAAAATTGTAGCGACTGTCTTGAAAGTCAAGCGATTATTAACAAAAAACTGGGACTGGCTGCATTGTAAGGACTGGAAAACACTGCACGCTGATTCGGTGGCGTTTTATCCGAGCAAAGCTTAAGCCAAAAATGTCAAGCCAGAAGCCGTTACAGGCTACGTGAAATACGGAAACGTCAAGGCGGAAGTCGCTACAGGGAAAAAAGAAGCCGTTACAGGCTACGCGAAACACGGAAACGTCAAGGCAGAAGTCGCTACAGGCTGCGTGAAACGCATTTCCCATAGTCAAGCCTTAGAAAAACAGGAGGAAAAAATGTCTGCTGAAACAACTTTTGACAATTGTAACCATAGTAAAGACCCAGTAGTTGGCTGTGCCCTTGAAGGTATTGCAACTACGGTTGCTGGCATTAAAGATGTCAGTATTGTGATTCAGTCTCCACAGGGTTGCGCGTCTACTGTTGCAGCTGGGTATGATGCTCATGAGGTTGATTTCACCAAGCGGAAAGTAGGTTGTACTCGTCTTTTTGAGTCAGACATTGTGATGGGAGCGTCTGAGAAACTCAAAGGGATGATTAAAGAGGCGGATCAATCTTTTGATTCTAAAGTCATGTTTGTCGTTGGTACTTGCGCGGCAGACATTATTGGTGAAGATATTGCGGGATTGTGCAACCAGCTTCAGCCAGATATCAAAGCCAAACTCGTTCCTTTAATGGCTGGTGGGTTTCGGGGCAATGCTTACGATGGCTTGGAGATGGGTTTAGAGGCTTTACTTCCTTTTATCAAAAAAAGGCAGACGAAGAGAAGGGGCAGAAAGCCAAGGATTGTAAATATCATTGCGCCACAAGCAAATTTGAATCCTACTTGGTGGGCTGATTTGGAATGGGTAAAGAAGACGTTAAAATCTTTAACAATTAAAGTACAGACGGTCTTCTCTCATAATACCTCATTTGAAGAACTAGAGCAAGCTGGTGAGGCAACCGCCAATATTGTTCTCAGTCATGATGTTGGGTATAAGTTTGCTCGGAAAATGCAACAGACCCATGACATCCCTTTGATCCTTGATGATATACCTTTACCAGTGGGTGTAAACAACACTAGCCGATGGTTGAAGGCATTGGCGACACATTTCAAGATCGAAGAAAAAGTCGTCGAACCGCTAATTAAACAAGGCGAAGAAATGGTCGTAGATACACTTCGCAAACGAGCATTAATGATTATTCCCCGATATCGTAACTGTAGAATTGCCGTATCTGCGGATGGGACGCTTGGCATTGGACTGGTCAGAATGCTCTTTGAAGAATTGGAGATGATTCCAGAAGTCTTATTATTTCGCTCGGCGATGCCTGATTCTCGTTCAATTCTGGAGCGAGAACTGCACAGCCTCGGTCTTAATTCCCGCGTCATATTTTCGGCAGATGGCTATCAGGTAAAACAGACCTTAGAAGAGTTTGATGTTGATGCTGTGATTGGCTCGGCATGGGAAAAATACATGGCAGAGGAATTGGGAATCAAAATTGCTTTTGATGTATTTAGCCCCACTAACAGAGAAACTTATGTTGACAAGCCATATTTTGGTTATGAAGGTATGATCAATATAATGGAGGTGATTGCTAACGATTGGGATAGAGCTTTTCGTTCCAAAGAGATTCATTGGACATAGAAAAGTATTGTGTCAAGAATGTTTTGATATCTTGATTCAGAGTTAAGCTCTTAAGCATTTAATTTGCACATTGAAACCGCAGGGGAGCAGGGAGCAAGGGAGAGGATTTCCAGCTTTTATTGACAATAAAAATGGTGCAACTTGTAGGCGCGATAGCTTATCACTCCCGGTTCGCCCATTTTTTTTGGAGTTCGAGAAATTGCTAAAAACCAGAAAACCTAGTTACCATGATGGTTTTAGCGATTTACCTAAATTCTATTTAAATTATCACTCTGCTCTCAAAACTCTATTTTTATGCGATGCCCTTGGCAGCCCCCTTGGGGCCTCGCATAAATTTGGGATGATAGTACGTTTGAATTATAGATTGAAACCCTTATACCAGGAATGGGATTTGCCTCGTTCAATGCGGAGAGGCGAACCTTGAGAGGATATGAGGCTATAAACATGATCCGTAAGGGACAAGTCAAAACAATTCAAAATTATCAATTCAAAATTACAATCAGTGCTTGCTCTGTACCCAGAATTAATCAATTCAAAATTTTTTATTTCTTCTTAATTTTACATTTTGAATTCAAAAAATGGTCAAGGGAGTTGAAAAAACAGACATCATTGCTCAAGTTAAATTTGTTGCTCAAATTTTTGCAGTAGCCGCATAACTAGTTCTGATTTATACATTTTTTTATCCTCAACAAGTTTTTGCAATACAACCTTTTTTCTTTCCCCCAACCCTAGCACTTCATTTCTTCCCCCTGGTGCTTGGCATCAAGTGTCAGATTCACCACTTTCTTCAAGTATTTTTCATACCAGTCTTTCAAACACGTACTGTATAGAACCCATTTGACATCTTTTACTGTGTTGAAGTAAAGTGAGCGCAAAAGTTGTATAAAGTAGTAATGCCATACTCTAGCAGCCTCACA
>NZ_JBALCW010000085.1:0-4443 GCF_036917635.1 Nostoc sp. | reverse complement strand
TCTCATAATACCTTTGCTTGAAAAATCGTCTTAACCCTTACCGATAAAGCAATTAATTCCTTTTACTGCCTCAAAATCAGCGAACGCACAGTTATTAAGCCTAACAACAGTTTCTACCGCAAACCAATTAATCAGGCTTTGCTGAATCTCAAAGAAAATGGTGCTTATCAATCGCTATATGATAAGTGGTTCGATGTTGATAAATCTTAAAGAAGCGAGTGGGCAGGGGGGCAGGGGAGAATAATAATTCTTGACAAATGACCAATGACAAATGACTAATACCCTTCTTGAGCAAGTTGAGCTTTTGCCTGTTGCCATAACTTTTCTAATTCATCCAAACTGTAATCAGAAAGGGGACGGTCAACAACTGCCTCCATTTTTTCTAATCGTTGGACAAAGCGTTGATTTGTGCCTTGTAAAGCGGCGCTGGGGTCAAGATTATGCCAACGGGCTAGCTGAATCACTGCAAATAGTAAATCGCCTAATTCTGCTTGTTGTCGTTGTGGTGTTTCTTCAGCTAAAGCCTGTTGAAACTCTCCTAACTCCTCATAAAACTTATCCCAAACACCCTGAATATTTTCCCATTCAAACCCGATCGCAGCAGCCTTTTGAGAAATCTTCATCGCCGCCGTCAGTGGGGGAAGGGTGCGCCCATAACGAGCGAGTTTCGCACTAAATTTTTGCGCAAGAGGGGATGCTTCGCCTTTCTCGGCAGCTTTAATCTGTTCCCAATTTTGCCGCACCTCATCCACACTTGTCACCGACACATCACCAAACACATGGGGATGACGGCGAATCAACTTTTGGGAAATGCCTTGAGTTATTTCTTTGAGGGAAAATTGCCCCGATTCGCTAGCAATTTGGGCTTGCAATACCACCTGTAATAATAAATCGCCTAACTCCTCTCTGATCGCACCCTTATCTCCACTCTTAATCGCATCTACCACCTCATAAGCTTCCTCAATCACATAAGGCGTGAGCGTTTCGGCAGTTTGCGCCAAATCCCAAGGACAACCACCATCAGGCTCGCGCAACTTTGCCACCACCTCAATCAATTCCTGCAACGCCGCCAAAGTCTCATTTTGATTTTCCATACCTCTGCGTACCTCTGCGCTTCCCTTTGCGTCCCTTTGCGTTAAAAAAATTATTTCTTCACTCTTCCCCGACGACCCCCACCCCTGACTTTCCGCTTCTTAATTTTGCCACTAGGAAGCAACCCCCGAACCCCCTGCTTTTTAAAACGTTTATAAGCCGAACCCCCCCAATCGCTTAGAGAATGACTCATCGCCCCCAATTCCAACCCCAAAAACAGGGCGATATATTCAGTATTGTATTGGACGAGCGATCGCCCCACAGTTCCCCCCAAATCTTGCCAATTAAAACTCAGATTCCATAACCTTTCGGCGATTGCTAAAACAAAAATTGCCAAAATAGCTAACAAACACCCCAGATAAAGTATCCGCCCAATCGTGCCAATAATCGGCCCGTGGGATAAAAAAGAACGATGCCGGAGACTTTTTTGATAAGGTAGCCAAATCCAGCGCAAGAAACCCCAGCGTTGAAATTGCACAGAGTAAATATCTAAATCCGGGCCAAACATCAGCCCGCCAAAGATAAACCCGCCTGCAACCAACAAAGTCGCATTGCTGCTGCGAGTTTGCCAGAAAGTAACGCCCGCCACGAACGGCAGAGCATACATAGTAATGCGATCGTGCGTCCGACCAGAGGGCATCTTAAATCCTAAGTGCTGACTAACGGGAGCATCCCAATTTTGGCTTAAATCTTTTCCCTCACCCCCAGCCCCTCTCCCGTCATATGGGATTCGGGGTTAGGGGATGACGGCTATCAAGGTTTTTGCACCTGACGGGATGCTCCCTGAGTAACTCAATACTGAGTCAGTATAAGAGAAAAAAGATTTTCTTAAAACTACTAGCGCAATGGGAAATGTTTTGCTATATTAGTTAAGGATTGAACAAAAGGGCGGTTAGCTCAGTTGGTAGAGCGCCTGCCTTACAAGCAGGATGTCATCAGTTCGAGTCTGGTACTGCCCATTAAATAAATTAAGGCTAGAGACAGCTTAGATGGGGTTTCTAGCCTTTTTTAAATGGATTCACAATCTCTAATTGACCAGCGACTACTAACCCATCTTGCATATCTTCAGAATAGACAATAGTTGCTCTTGCCGATACAGCACAAGAAATAATTAGACTATCCCAAAAAGAAAAATTATATCGACTGCGGATATCTGATGCAGATTCAAAAATAGTCAGATTGAACTCTACGACAGTGCAACGACTATAAAGTGACTGGATTACAGATTTAATTTGCCCTTCGTTAAAGGCTGCTTTTTTCAACAAATTGGCAGCAACCTCATTTACAACCTGCGTACTAATAGAGATATCCGACAATGAATGTAGAGACGCGAAATTTCGCGTCTCTACAAGGGTTTCAGGTTACGCATATTTAATTTCTGGAGATGTCTAATGATGATTTCTTCAGTTTGCGTAATTGCAACAGCAATATCACGCTTTCTTGTTATTTCTGCAACCTCCATCTTTTTATCGTCAAATAAACGATAAAGCCAAACATTCGTATCAATAAAAGATGCACCAGAAATCATAATTATCGGTTATAAATTTCTTCACGGCTGAGTACGCCATCCACTTGAACAGGATTTTCTGTTAATTCATCAATTATGTCTCTTCTTTTAGATGATTTTTTCTTCACCAAAACGATTACTTTAATATCATCTCCTTCACTGAGTTCTTGTTTGTACTCATCGGGAATCTGAATTAAACCATTTTGAAATAAAACCACAGAGGCGCAGAGGACACAGAGGAAAAGATGTAAGTAATATTAAGTGATCTGTAAAAACCAAGACTTTTTTTTGATACTATTTAAGACCGGACTCTTGAAATACTGATTGACGTATGAGCAAAAGTACCCTATTTGATAAAGTTTGGGACTTACACACCGTTGGTACACTTCCCTCAGGGCTGACGCAACTATTTATCGGGCTTCACCTAATTCATGAAGTCACCAGTCCCCAGGCTTTTGCTATGTTACGCGAGAGAAATCTAAAAGTACTGTTTCCAGAGCGGACTGTGGCTACAGTCGATCATATTGTGCCGACAGAAAACCAGGCGCGTCCCTTTGCCGATAACTTGGCAGAGGAAATGATTCAGGCGCTCGAAAATAACTGTCAAGAAAATAACATAACTTTTTACAATATCGGTTCTGGTAGCCAAGGTATAGTTCATGTGATCGCTCCAGAACTTGGACTGACTCAGCCAGGAATGACGATCGCTTGTGGAGATAGTCACACTTCCAGTCATGGAGCATTTGGTGCGATCGCATTTGGTATCGGTACTAGCCAAGTCCGGGATATTCTCGCTTCTCAAACTCTGGCCTTATCCAAACTGAAAGTCCGCAAAATCGGAGTTAATGGCACTCTCAACCCTGGTGTTTACGCCAAAGATGTAATTTTACATATCATCCGCTCACTTGGTGTTAAAGGTGGCGTGGGCTATGCTTACGAATTTGCCGGTACGACATTTGAGCAAATGAATATGGAAGAGAGGATGACTGTCTGCAATATGGCGATCGAAGGCGGTGCTAGATGCGGCTACGTTAATCCCGATCAAGTCACCTACGATTACCTCAAAGGCAGAGATTTTGCCCCCATTGATGCAGATTGGCATAAAGCAGTGGCTTGGTGGGAATCCATCAAGAGCGATGCTGATGCCCAGTACGATGATCTAGTGCTATTCGACGCTGCGGAAATTCCTCCTACTGTTACCTGGGGGATTACTCCCGGTCAAGGTATCGGTGTCAACCAGTCAGTACCTCAACCAGAAGAACTGTTAGAAGAAGACCGATTTATAGCCGAAGAAGCTTACCGCTATATGGATTTATATCCAGGTCAACCGATCAAAGGCACTAAAATAGATGTCTGCTTTATTGGTAGTTGCACCAATGGCAGGATTAGTGATTTGCGAGAAGCTGCGAAAATCGCCAAAGGTCGCCACGTTGCAGAGGGAATCAAAGCTTTTGTTGTCCCCGGTTCTGAAAGGGTGAAGCAAGAGGCGGAAGCTGAAGGACTGGATAAAATCTTTGAAGCAGCCGGATTTGAATGGCGGGAACCAGGATGTTCTATGTGTTTAGCCATGAACCCGGATAAGCTACAAGGAAGACAAATCAGCGCTTCTTCCTCCAACCGCAACTTTAAAGGAAGACAAGGTTCCTCTTCCGGTCGAACATTATTAATGAGTCCGGCGATGGTCGCCACTGCTGCGATTAAAGGCGAAGTCTCTGATGTGCGCGAGTTGCTGTAATTTTTTTGTCATTGGTCATTGGTCATTGGTCATTGGTCATTGGTCATTGGTCATTGGTCATTGGTCATTGGTCATTGGTCATTGGTCATTGGTCATTGGTCATTGGTCA
>NZ_JBALCW010000084.1:0-13988 GCF_036917635.1 Nostoc sp. | reverse complement strand
AACTAATTGTAACCACGAATACTGTTTGTAAATTAATTGGTCAGCGCAAGTAAATTGGCCAGATGTATGATATTCTTTATTTATAGGGAATCTAATACAAGGACGAAAACTCCTTTGGTTCCTTTGAAGTGAGTATCAGCCCAGCCTCATCATTTATTGGTGACGGCATAACGTTAATCGAAGTGGAGCAAAACCGCCCAAAAATCGGTTTTTCGTTTGACGAAGCTGTTGCCATAAACTAGGCTGGGCTGATTTTTCTATGTATCTTTCTTCAAAGATAAATAGTGTTTGTCTTGCTGTGATGAAACAGAAACTTCTCATTCACTGCTGTAGTTGTAGAAGTTTTTTGAATTCTTAGTGACAAGATTACAACTATTTTTTAGCACCCTTATTGTATCTCGCACCTCACTAATATTTACTGCTACATCTGTAAGAAGCTGTTTAACTTTTAGCAGATAACTGCAATATTTGTAGTGCTGGATAGACGGCTGATTTCTACACTCTGACTACGTTGATGCTGTCACAATCTGGGCAGTGAACTATTTCAAAAACTACAACTTCAATTGAATTCAACACTCTACTTGATTACACCATAATCTGGGAGCCGAATCAACAAGTCTGCGCCATTACCGAGGTTTTTATGCGGAAGATTGCTATTTATGGAAGAGGGGGAGTTGGCAAATCCACAACGACTCAAAATGTAGTGGCTGGACTGACTGATATGAGCCGTAAGGTGATGGTTGTAGGGTGTGACTCGAAAGCAGACTCCACCAGGCTCCTTTTGGGTGGATTTCACCAGAAGATTGTACTTGATACGTTGCGTAAAGAAGAAGATGACGTGAATTTAGAAGACTTCCGTCAGGAGGGATGGGGAAAGACGTTGTGTGTGGAATCGGGTGGCCCAGAACCTGGTGTGGGATGTGCAGGTAGAGGCATTCTGACATCAATCGGGTTGCTGGAACAACTTGGTGCTTATGATGATGCAGTTAGACTTGATTATACATTTTATGATGGTCTGGGTGACGTGGTATGCGGTGGATTTGTCATGCCCATTCGTGAACGCAAAGCTCAAGAGGTCTACATTGTCACTTCTGGGGAAATTATGGCAATGTATACCGTCAACAACATCTGCCGAAGCATTCAAAAGTATGCTCCAATCGGCGGTATACGTCTGGGAGGATTGATTTGTAACTCTCGCAAAGTTGATGAGGAAGACGATCGCATCAAAGCTCTTGCAGAGAAACTGGGGACTCAAATGATCTACTCCATACCCAGAGACAATATGGTGCAACGGGCAGAGTTCCACCGCAAGACGGTGATTGAGTATGCTCCTGACTGTGAACAGGCGCAGCACTATCGCAACCTGGCAACAGCAATTGACCATAACACAGATTTTGTAACTCCGAAATCTATGTCTAACGATCGCCTTGAGGAACTGCTGGTGAAGTTTGGGTTGTTCGGCTAGGACGATGCAGTAGGGATTATTCCTAATACAAGGTATCTGGAGCAATTGGCAACCTCTGACTCGAAAAAGCAGGAAAAACTGCGTAAGTTTCTTACCACTATTTGAGAAATCGACGTAACCACGTCAAAATTTATCTACCTCATTGAAGGAGTAGAACTTATTATGTTGACTGAAGAGGTATTAGTCCAAAAATTTACTACCGTAGTCAAGGGACGCTGTGCCAAAGTAGGCGAGTTGCTCCAGTACTGCCATGTCGAACTCGTAAACTCTTACTGGGGCTGCCCTCCAAAACTTATACAACATTTTGTTGTTTTTTATCCTAATATGCTGTTTGCCTCAATTAATGCCAACAAAGACGTTTTTAGAGGCGTTGCCGAAGATTTGGGGATATCGAATGCTGTTTGCATAAACGCCACACGCATTATTCGCGATCCCGCCTCAAGGTTGAAGGAAAAGAACCCCATCCTCTGGTTGGAACTTCAATGGGTGGCGGTGCCAATTAAAAAAGGCAATTGGCATCTAGATCAGGACTTACCGCACTTGGACTAAAGATAAGGTTTTTCACGACTTATATACAGATAACAGAAAATCGTAGACGCATACTCCTAGTAGTCCACCACACTAACTTTGATGGGTGAATAAGTTCGTAGTAAGGACTTTAGTCCTTGATTTGAGCGCTAAAGCGCTCACTACAAACCAAGCATTGTTGACTTGGCGGACTACTAGATCGAAGCAAGCGGGAGCGGAGCGTCTCTAAGAGGTTGTTTTAAAAGTATTTGGCTGTGATTTTAAGCACTTATTGATCCCCCCTAACCCCCCTTAAAAAGGGGGGAACTGGAATCAAAGTCCTCCTTTTCAAAGAGGATTTAGGAGGATCTATAACCTTTTGATACCGATAAGAGGATTTTTAAAACATCCTCTAAGAGTTGGGGCTTGCCGCAGGCTACAACAGAGAATGCAGTATTTCGGCTTCTCTGCGAGACGCTGCGCGATCTGCTCAATAACCGGATACGGAGGAATAAGAGTTTGAGATTTTTTTGCGTAAGTCCTATTTTTGTAACACTTGGCTAGCAAATGATATGAAAAGGCGATCGCTAGGTTAAACTGCGCCAATGCTAAAATAGTATCCAAAAATGCAAGTATTTTAGCAAACTGTATGCTATGCTTGCAGCAGATAAGCGAAATTGTCAAAACATCAATAATATGTCTGACAACAAAAACGCCAAACACTAGAAAACCTTGCTATTGCCCTAACAATTTAAGTTTGTCCGTTGCGGCTTTTTCTAACGGAGAGATACAGCCTCATGAAACTGGATGTGAATCTTTGCAATAATCTAAAGTCAATTAGAACTCGCTTAGGCATGAGCCAGCAAGAATTGGCCAACATAGCCGGCGTAACTCGTCAGAGTATTGGTGGTGTGGAATCTGGACAATATGCTCCTTCTGTTGCTATGTCACTGCGTTTAGCCAAGGCGCTTGGTTGCCAAGTCGAGGACTTATTCTGGTTTGAGCAAGATTTACCAGAAGTTGAGGCAATTCTTACCGGATCAGCCCCTAAGCAACAGCAATTGCGAGTTAGTCTAGCGCGGGTTGGGGATCAATGGATAGCTTATCCCCTCGTTGGGAATGATGCTTTTCGGATCGAAATGATTCCGGCTGATGGTGAGACAGTTGCGGTGAGCCACCCCATTGTAGGAACTGGGGTTAGCGCAAGCGGTAGCGACGACGTAGGAGCGTTCCCCAGTATAAGCAAATTGCCATTAGCGTCAGAGGTAGCAAGCTACGCCTCTGGTCTGGTCGTAAAGAGGAACGAGCGTCAACCGGAGGGTGAAGCACAGAGCCAGAACAGTACAAATAAAGTCCAGGTTCGGCTTCTGGATGATATAGACAAACTGCACAATACAGTTGTGATTACTGGTTGTACACCTGTACTTTCTCTCTTGGCAAGAGCAACTGAACGTTGGCATCCAAAACTACGAATTCATTATCGTTTCGCCCACAGCACGGCTGCATTGCGTAGTCTGTGCCGAGGTGAAGTTCACATTGCAGGGATGCACTTATATGATGCTGAGACTGGGGAACATAACATCCCCTTTGTGCGGGAAGCCTTAACAGGTAAGAGTGCCGTTTTGATTACCCTTGGAGTTTGGGAAGAAGGTTTGTTAGTCCCACCAGGAAACCCAATGGGAGTTAAAACAGTTTCCGACTTAGTAGAACTTGGAGCTACTATTGTCACCCATGAAGTGGGTTCTGGCAGTCGGATGCTTTTAGAACGGAAACTTCTTGAAGTTGGAGTGCCATTGCACAAAGTTAAAGGATCTGACTGTATCGTTCATAGCCATCAAGATGTTGCCTTATCTATAGTCTCAGGAATCGCTGATGCAGGTATTAGTACGGCATCTATAGCTGCTGCCTTTGGGTTGGGATTTATCCCCCTTCATCGGGCGCGATATGACTTGGTGATTCTTAAAGAATACTTGGAAGAAGAACCAGTAAAGCAGTTTCTCAGTATTTTGGGGCATCGGCTAGTCCAATCTCAATTAGAGATTCTTGGTGGTTATGATATTAGCAATATTGGGGAAGTTGTAGCAAACATTTAAATAATTCGTAATTCGTAATTCGTAATTCGTAATGACGCTCCTACGGACGCTCGCGGAGAGTCTCGGAGAAAAGACAGTAATTCGTATTTATTAACCCACGGCTAAGGAATATGTCTTTTACTTTCCACAACTCAAGTTAGTTGCTCTATCCTTCAATTAGGAATTACTCAAGTAAATCAAAATCACCCAACAAATTAGCCGATCATGAATCATCACTTCTCGATGAACAAACATCCGATTCAAATTAACGATACAACCTTACGAGATGGCGAACAAGCGGCAGGTGTAGCTTTTAACGTTGAAGAAAAAATTGCGATCGCTACTTTTCTTGATGCCATTGGTGTTCCAGAATTGGAAATTGGCGTTCCGGCAATGGGACAAGAAGAAGCAGAGTCGATCCGAGCGATCGCTAATCTGGGATTAAATGCCCAATTACTGGGCTGGAACCGTGCTAATTTGTCTGATATTCAGGCATCTATAGATTGTGGTTTAGAACGGGTGCATATTTCCGTTCCAGTCTCAGAAATTCAGATTGCCGCCAAGTTTGGGGGTAAGCAGCAGAAAATGCTAGATCGTTTACGGGATGCAATAAATTTCGCTTGCGATCGCGGTTTATCTGTATCTGTTGGTGGAGAAGATTCTTCCAGAGCCGATGAATCTTTTTTGCTAGATGTGGCATATTATGCTCAAGAGTTGGGAGCTTTCCGGTTTCGCTTTTGTGACACTGTAGGAATTCTCGATCCTCTGACTACTTACAGCAAAGTTCGCTCTCTTGTCCATCATCTATTCATTCCCATAGAAATGCACACGCACAATGACTTTGGGTTGGCAATGGCGAACTCGCTGGCTGGTATTGAAGCAGGGGCGCTATCGGTTAACACCACGGTAAACGGGATCGGCGAACGGGCTGGCAATGCGGCGCTGGAAGAAATCGTGATGGCACTGAAACACATCTACCGTATCCAGACGGGCATTGATACAAAACGGCTATTGGAACTGTCACGGTTAGTTGCTAAAGCTGCAAACTGGCCGGTTCCTCCCTGGAAAGCGATCGTGGGTGAAAATACTTTTGCCCACGAGTCGGGAATTCATGCTCACGGTGTGTTGCAAAATCCGGGTACTTACGAACCCTTTGCGCCGGAAGATGTTGGTTGGGAACGTCGCCTTGTTGTAGGTAAACATTCCGGTCGGCATCTGATATTCAGTGTGCTGCAAGAACATGGAATCACCCTCAGTCAGCCAGAAATTCAATCAGTGCTGGATGCTGTAAAGCATCAGTCAGTAAAAGTTAAGCGCAGTCTCACGGTTGAAGAACTTCTGAGTTTGGTTCCTCAAGGGTGAACGCATACATCTACCAAGACATTAAGTTGAATTGTGCTTTTACCCATCAACATATCAATATGTTTCAGTCAGTTTGACCAGAGAAGACTTGAATCAAAAGTGAAGTTGGTTAAGAACACATAACAATTCCGTTAAGTTTTTGCTCACTATGATTGTATCACTTGCTAAAATATTACCAAATATGTTGGTATCGACTATGCCGAGAAAAGAGCAAGGATGGATCACTTTTCAATTGTCTCCAGAAGAACGGCAACTTCTAGAGCAGTACTGTCAAAATTTTCAACGCACTAAAACTGATGTGTTGCGCTCCTTGTTGCGTAGTCTCCAGCCAAAATTACTCAAACAGCAGGGGAAGCAGTTTGATTCTATGGAGGTTGATATCGAATTACTTTGAGTAGTGGTACGAGTTGTCTTACACCTAAACAAATTTGCAATGGGGTTGGTAATCCCCTCTGAAATCGTCAAAAAGTGTTCAGGTTCAAAAGTTGAGTATGACAAATCCTACAAAACTACTGCGATGCCTGCGGCGGGCAGAGCGATCGCACAGGGCGTGAGATTCCTTTCAATTACGAAATTGGCTGGAACGATTTTCTAACTGTTCCGGTAATGAAACTTCTGCGGCTTGAGCAGAGTTTCTTGGTGCAGAGATAAATCAGATTGTTGATGTTCCAATACCATTTGATGTCCAGGGTAGTCAGGATTGGTTAATTCTAGTAAAGCATTTTTTTCTACCATGCTTAATTTTCAATCTATTCGTGCCACAGCAATGCAAAAAGTCCCATATAACTGGGCTTTGATAAAAAACTTGCTTTCACCAGAAGCAAGCTTAGAACTAACTGCGAGTTTTCCCCATGAAGAGTTTCGCCTGTCGGAGGGAGAGGGATACGGATACTCCTGGGGAAAGATGCTTGCAAAGAGCGAGGATATTTCCTTGATGCTCAAATCTAACGATAATCGCTGGCGAGAGCGGATGGCACAAGGCAGACTTACTTATGACTTAAGACACCTCAGTAAAGTCTGGCAACAGTTGATAGAAGAACTGTGGACAGATTCTTACCGCGCAGCTTTAGCCGAAATGTCTGGGTTGGAACTAAAGGACTGTGTAATGGATATTGGATTTCGCCGATATCAGTTAGGACAGTTGCATCACCCTCATACAGATGAGCCGAACAAAGTTTTAACTCATCTGCTATTTTTCAATCAGCAATGGTCTGTAGACTGGGGAGGCTGTTTGCGAATTCTTAAAGACTCCCAGCCGGAATCTGCCTTCCAAGATATTCTACCCCTGAGCGATTCCTCGGTTGCGATCGCGCGTTCTGATAATTCTTGGCATACAGTTACTCCGCTTACTTGCCCTGAATCTGAGTATCGGCTAGCTTTACGAGTTGCTTTTTTTCGGAATAGTCGCCTAACTTCAGATTTCGGAAAAACCCAGCTAGCTGCGTAGCCATCAAGTACTTTCTCTCTACCTTTGTTAGAAAATCAGCCTCCTGATTTTCTGCTTGTTCCTTGCTTCTCGTTGTTGGTAATCCCTTTGACTATGACCAATCCTACAGAACTATTGCGATCGCGCTACGGTGAAGTTCCCTTCAATCACGAAATTGACTGGAACGCCTCTTTAGAAACCCTACTAGCTCACCGCTCAGTTCGGTCTTATCTATCCAATCCTTTACCACCAGGAACCCTAGAATGGCTAGTTGCTGCTGCTCAATCTGCTCCTAGTTCAGCTAATATGCAAACCTGGAGTGTGGTAGCGATTGAAGATCAAGAACGCAAAGCAGAATTATGCAAGCTGGCTAATAACCAAGTATGGATTAACCAGGCTCCTGTATTCTTGGTTTGGTTAGCAGATTTAGGTCGTCTGGCTCATATTGCTGACAGTCGCGGACTAGCTCCCGTAGCTCTGGATTACGTAGAACTGTTGGTTAAAGCCATAGTCGATGCTTCAGTCGCAGCGCAAAATGCAATTGTAGCTGCTGAATCTGTTGGTTTAGGAACGGTATATATCGGCGCAATCCGCAAAAGTACTCAAGAGGTAGCCACGTTATTGAAGTTGCCACCTTTTGTGTTCCCTGTGTTTGGGTTGTGTGTGGGTTATCCCAATCCTGAAGCACAACCTGTTGTTAAGCCGCGCCTACCTCAGTCGGCTGTATTCCACCGGGAAACCTATAAATTGGCAGAGCAAGATGAAGCGATCGCTCATTACAATGATATCATGAAAGAGTTCTACACTGAACAAAAAATGAATGTCGCTGGTGATTGGTCGCAACACTCAGCCGAGCGCATCGCCACTTTAGACTATTTAAAAGGGTGCAAGTACTTGCGTGAAACTCTTAACAACTTCGGCTTCAAGTTGCTATAAAAGGAGTCAACAGCAAGAAGATACAAAGACAGGGTAAGCATCCATTGTACCTCTAGTTTTAAACAAGCTACGCGCAAGAGGGTAACTTTTGATCAAAGCTTCTGAGGCTTAAAGACTCACAACTCTACACCCAGTCTCAAAAGATAATTTCAGTGCGTAAGCCTAAAGGATAAATATAGAACTTACGCACTGTAACAAAATTATGTCATTGCGGGTGCAGCATCTCCAATAGAAGCAATCTCAAACCCTAGTAGTCTCAATACGTTTCGGTTAAGAATATTTGTAGGTTGGGTGGAACGAAGTGAAACCCAACATATTGCAAGGTTTGTTGGGTTTCGTCCCTCAACCCAACCTACACATTTTTATTTTTTGGGCTTAACCAAACCATATTGCTAGTAGTCTACCAAGGCAACTTTACTGGGTAATAAACTTCTTAAACATCTCTTTTTCTCTCTGACTCTGTATTCTCTGTGTCTCTCTGGTTCGTTCTTTTACCCTTCAAATTTGGCTTGATAGACGACTAGTTTTAAGTTTTCAGTGCATAAATCCTAAAATAGACCAACCAACTTACCAGATATAGCAATTCTCCTGCTTGAAACCTTTGTAGGAATTTGGGGAATCTGAAGGCATTTAAGCAGTCAAAAGACGAACGATTTAATGGGTATTCCAGCAAGCTTTATCTTTCAAAAAAGGGCTGAACTGTAAGAATCGCTCTTGTAATGAGAATTGCTGACTAAAAATGTAGAATTAACCCGCGAAACCAAAGGAACTTCAAACAATGAATAATCTATCTACCAAAGACCTCAACAGACTACGCTCTCAAGCCAAAATAATTATGAATCGAGTGGAGATTTTCATAGAAACTTACTTATTAGAAGCTCCCCCTGATGAAAAACTGATTAACGAAACCTTACAAGAGATCATCAAGGCTGCGAATAACTTAACAACCGCAGCATCCAAGATGAAAACCTCTGAAACTGTACATAACCTCAAGGGTTAAAAATAGTTTAATAAGGCTGAATGGAACCCCATATAGCAGTCCTAAACGATTCGTGAGTAACAAGATCCCCGACTTCTTTAAGAAGTCGGGATCTGAGCCTCTCATACAGTTCCCTTAGCGGTAGCGGGGCGTTTAGCCCGTGCTGAGTAATCGATGCTAGATACTCAGCACTATTTCAGTTATGGAGATAAATAAATCTGTTTTGTTAGGAAATACCATGCTCAAGGGGCTAAGTTTAAACTTAAATAACTGGTTACAGAGAAATACAATTGTACGTAATCTTGAATTTTTCCAAGACTTTATTATCATTTGTCTCTGTCTTGGTTTATTCTGTGTGATGCTCATGCGACTGGGAGATATGTTCTTCTCTTTTTTGAGTCCATTAGATTTACGGCAAGTAACATCTGAAACAAAAGAAAAAACGCAATTATTGGCTGATAATCCTCTAGTTCATGATTAATTGTAACCACACATACTGTTTGAAAATTAGTTAGCGATCGCAAGTAATTTTGCTAGAGGTATGATATTCTTTATATATGGAGATAAAAAATCAAAGCTACAAAAATCTTCAAAAGAAGCCATCCCTAAAAATTGTGAATATTAATGTTTAGAAGTTACTTTTTCGCTACTAACTATTAACTTCTAACTAATAGATGGATGAGAAGACAATGCTTGAGTATCTTACATCTTTAAACGACCACAATTTACCCTACCCAGATACAATTCATCCCATCATTGTCCACTTCGTAATTGCGATGGTGTTGTTTGCCTTTGTCTGCGATGTAGTTGGTTATTTCATTGGTAAATCTCATCTTTTTGAGGTCAGTTGGTGGAATATGTGTGTCGCCACGATCGCTATCTTTGTTGCCGTCATCTTTGGTCAGTTTGAAGCTGGCTTGGCAAGACCTTACGATGCTGTTAAGGCAGTGCTGAATTTGCATACACTGATTGGCTGGTCGCTTGCGGGAATCATCACAGCGATTACAGCTTGGCGATATGTAATTCGTACACGCAACCCTGAAAAATTACCGATTCATTACATGGTAGTAGGGCTGTTTTTAACCCTAATAGTTGGCTTGCAAGTATATCTCGGAGATGAACTTGTTTGGGTATATGGACTGCATACAGTGCCAGTTGTTGAAGCAGTAAAAAATGCTATTTTGCCATGAACTCGGAACTAATTGACCAATTAAGTACACAACTAGGTAGTAACGGACTGCCTTACACCATTCCTATTCATCCCAACTTAGTCCATTTCACCTTGGGTTTGTTCATCATTGGGATTACCTTCGATATCGTTGGTGTGCTGTTTCCCTTGGAAATATGGGTCTTCAAATATTTTGCGATTACTGTCAAACGTGCCAACTTCTTTGATGTTGGCTGGTATAACATGGTCGCTTCCAGCATCATCACTTTTTTCACTGTGGGGGCAGGCTTTTACGAAATGCTTTTAGCAGCACCACCTACTGATGTCAAGAGTGCCTGGGGATTACAGGCAATGCAAACCATGATTTGGCATGGTGTAGGTGGTGTCTTTTTATTAGCGCTGATTCTTGGTATGACCATTTGGAGAGGATGGCAGCGCTACATCTGGGACAAACAAGCATACAAACAGACAGATCGAGAAGTGCAATGGTTCTATCTGTTCGCAGGCATAGCAATCATGTTTATTATGTACATCCACGGCACACTCGGAGCGCAATTAGCCACCGAATTTGGCGTACACAACACAGCAGATAATTTGCTGCGATTAGGCCAAGACCTCAACACAACACTCAAATAAGTCATTTGTCATTTGTCATTTGCCCAATGCCCAATGCCCAATAACCACAGACCATGAAAATCCAGAATATTTTAAATATTTTAACGCCGCTTACAAGGGCGTTGGCATTGCCCGCCGCAGGCATCGCAGTTACTGTTATCAGTCTCTGGATCGGCAAACAGGCTTACTCCTGGCTTCCTCCGCAAGCAGCCGCCGAATCCCAACTAATTGATGATTTGATTAGCTTCTTAGTAACCCTCGGTGCCTTCATCTTCTTGGGAGTAACAAGTACTCTAATGTATTCTGTGATCTTCCATCGGGCAGTCAAAGATGACTTCACTGACGGCCCCCCGATTGATGGTAATGTCGCCTTGGAAGTTGTCTGGACAGCCATCCCAATTCTCTTGGTGTTTTGGATTGCAGGTTATAGCTACCAAGTCTACGAACAAATGGGAATTCAAGGGCCTACTGAACTAGTTCACTTGCATAATCCGCTGGCAATGAAATCAGCTTATGCAGCACCACAAGAGAACTTAGCAGAACCTGTCGAAAAGATTGATGTTCTAGCTAAACAATGGGCTTGGGTGTTCCACTACCCTGAGAAAGATATTACCAGTAGCGAGTTGCATTTGCCTAGCGATCGCCGCGTGCGTTTGGCACTGCGATCGCAAGATGTTCTCCACGGCTTCTACATTCCGGCATTCCGCCTCAAGCAAGATATTATTCCCAACCACACCATCGACTTTGAATTTACCCCCATCCGTGCAGGTAAATATCGGCTTACCGATTCCCAATATAGCGGCACATACTTTGCCACCATGCAGGCAAATGTAGTCGTCGAATCACCAGAAAATTACCACCAGTGGTTAGCCTTAGCTGCAACCCAAAAACCATCTCCCGCCAAGAACCAAGCAAATTCTGAGTATGCCCAAGCAGCCAGTAACTCAGTCAAAACTGGTTGGGTCAGAGTTGCACCTGCGGCACCTCCTTTGGTCAATTATCCCGGTTGAAAGGAAATTCAGCGATGACAAATATCCCAATCGAAGGCATTTTCCCCAGTGAGAAGCCGCACCACGAATTTACGAATAACTGGAAAGAATACTTCAGCTTTAGCACCGACCACAAGGTAATTGGTATCCAGTACCTCGTTACTTCTTTCTTCTTCCTTCTCATCGGTGGTATTTTCGCTATGGTGATTCGGGGAGAACTGTTAACACCTGAATCAGATTTAGTCGATCGCACCGTCTATAACGGGATGTTCACTATGCACGGCACTATAATGCTGTTTTTGTGGACATTTCCCTCCCTAGTTGGTTTTGCTAACTATCTCGTGCCATTAATGATTGGGGCGCGAGATATGGCATTTCCCCGTCTCAACGCCGTCGCCTTTTGGATGGTGCCAGTAGTCGGAATTCTTTTGATGGGTAGCTTTTTGGTTCCTGGTGGCCCAGCCCAAGCGGGTTGGTGGGCTTATCCACCAGTCAGTCTCCAAAATCCCACAGGTAACTTAATTAATGGGCAAGTTGTCTGGTTGTTGGCGGTGGCAATTTCCGGCGTATCCTCAATTATGGGGGCAGTCAACTTTGTTACCACGATAGTCAAGATGCGGGCCCCAGGCATGGGCTTCTTCAGAATGCCGTTGTTTGTCTGGGCAGTATTTAGCGCTCAAATCATCCAACTTTTCGGACTACCTGCATTGACAGCTGGTGCAGTTATGCTGTTACTCGACCTCACAGTTGGTACCGCATTTTTCGACCCTGCCAAGGGTGGCAATCCAGTTATGTTTCAGCATTACTTCTGGTTTTACTCCCACCCCGCCGTTTACGTGATTATTTTACCCATCTTCGGGATTTTCTCAGAAATCTTCCCAGTTTATTCCCGTAAACCCCTGTTTGGCTATAAGGTGGTTGCCGTTTCATCCATTTTGATTGCCGTAGTTAGCGGTATTGTTTGGGTACACCACATGTACGTCAGTGGTACACCTGGGTGGATGCGGTTAATTTTCATGCTGACAACGATGTGTGTATCTGTACCCACGGGGATTAAAGTATTTGCTTGGGTGGCAACCATTTGGGGAGGTAAGCTGCGGCTGAATACACCGATGCTATTCGCCTTGGGTGGATTGGTAATGTTTGTCTTCGCCGGAATCACAGGCATCATGCTTTCTTCAGTGCCAGTTGATGTTCACGTAAACAATACCTACTTTGTAGTGGGTCACTTCCACTATGTCCTTTACGGCACAGTAACGATGGGCTTATTTGCTGCCATCTACCACTGGTTCCCCAAGATGACTGGGCGGATGTACTCCGAAAGCTGGGGTAAATTGCACTTCTGGCTGGCATTCATCGGCACTAACATCAACTTTTTGCCCATGCACCCTTTGGGATTACAAGGGATGTTACGCCGAGTTGCATCCTACGCCCCAGAGTATCAATTCTGGAATATCATCGCTAGCCTTGGCGGATTCCTGTTAGGAATGTCCATCTTGCCCTTCATTTTCAACATGGTGATTTCTTGGATGCAAGGCGAGAAAGCACCCGCTAACCCTTGGCGGGCAATTGGATTAGAGTGGATGGTTTCATCTCCACCCCCAGTAGAGAACTTTGAAGAAATTCCCATCATCATCTCTGAACCCTACGGTTACGGCAAATCTGAACCATTGACAGCTAACCTTTCCTGTGAAACGGCGGACACAGCCACTTAACATTGACAAACGTAGATTATGGGGAAGACGCAGAAACCCTCCGCGTACCTCTGCGCTTCCCTTTGCGTACCTCTGCGTTTAAAATTCCCCCCTCAAAGTAAAAAAGAGTTCCACCAATGGACAGTTATATCAATTCAAATGAGTTGCACCACACAGGCGCAGAACATAGCCACGACGAAGAAGGCAACAAGATGTTTGGCTTCATCATCTTCCTGATGTCTGAAAGCGTCATCTTCCTAAGTTTTTTCGCCGGATATATCATCTACAAAACAACGACTCCTAACTGGCTACCAGTTGGTGTTTCAGGATTAGAAATCAAAGATCCGGCAATCAACACAGTCATTCTAGTTGCTAGTAGCTTTGTCATTTACTTAGCAGAAAAAGCCCTTCAACGTCATGATATCAAAGGGTTTCGCCTGTCTCTCTTGGCAACGATCGCAATGGGAAGTTACTTTTTAGTCGGACAAGCGATTGAATGGAGCCATCTGGAGTTTGGCTTCACCTCTGGGACATTCGGTGGCACATTTTACTTGTTAACGGGCTTCCACGGTTTGCACATTCTCACTGGCATTTTGTTACAGATGATTGTTTTGGGTCGCTCTTTCATTCCTGGTAACTACGACACAGGTCATTTTGGTGTAAATGCCACTTCTATTTTCTGGCACTTCGTCGATGTTATCTGGATTGTTTTGTTTGTCCTGATTTATATCTGGCAATGACACTCTGTGGTCTGAGGTTTTTATGCGGAAAATAG
>NZ_JBALCW010000083.1:0-22833 GCF_036917635.1 Nostoc sp. | reverse complement strand
TCAAAATAAAAAAATACTCAACTAATTCTTGTGGGGTGGGCATCTTTCCCGCCTTTGTATATGGGCGGGCAAGATGCCCACCCCACAAGATTGGGTAATTTATTTGTTGGAAGTCCCTAAAGGCGAGGGAACTGGATATCATCTGGTTTGCCCCTTTTATAAGCTACGGTGTATACACAAGTGGGAAAGTAGCTGTATATCACTGGTTTTACCCCACCCTAGCCCTCCCCGATATATTGGGGAGGGAACTGGAAATCATCTGGTTTCCCCCCTTTATAAGGGGGGATTAAGGGGGGTAATACGACTTGTGTGTACACCGTAGCCCTTAAAAAGGGGGGAAACGGAATCAAAGTCCCCCAATTTATCGGGGGATTTAGGGGGATCTAAAAGTATTTGATACATCACTAAGGACTTTTCAAACATCCTCTAAGGAACAGTTAACAATTAATGCGCCGGTGATGATTATTGTGGAGGCGAAAAATGAAAATATTAAAGGTGGTTTAGGGCAATGTGCGGCTGCTATGTTGGCGGCACAGTTGTTTAATGAGCAAGAAGGAAATGAGATTAAAACTATTTACGGGGCGGTGACTACTGGGGATATTTGGAAGTTTTTGAACTTGCAGGGGGCGGATGTGTTTATTGATTTGAATAATTATTACATTAAGGAGATAAATAAGATTTTGGGTATTTTGTGTCAGGGTGTGCAAGGGTATGCGTGAGAGTTTGGTTAAGAATGAAGAGTTTAAGGATTCGCCTGTTGGGAAGATTCCGAAGGATTGGGAAGTATGTTCCATAGATAATAAACTTCAACAAATTATTGATTATCGAGGTAAAACTCCAGAAAAAACTAATTCCGGCGTTCCTCTAATTACTGCAAAAAATGTTCGTGATGGATATTTAGATCCAGAACCGCGTGAGTATATTGATGAAAAAAATTATAACATCTGGATGAGACGCGGACTTCCAAAAGCTGAAGATGTTCTGTTTACAACTGAGGCTCCTTTAGGAAATGTTGCCAGAGTTCCCAGTTATAAAATTGCTTTAGCTCAACGTCTTCTTACACTTCGTGCTAGTCCTGAAGAACTTGATGATGGTTATTTATTTTGGTTACTAAACTGGTCTGAATCTCGCCGAAGATTAGAACAAAAATCAACAGGTTCAACAGTATTAGGAATTAAACAGTCAGTATTTCGCAAAATTTTCTTTCGATTTCCTCCTTTACCTGAACAATCTCATATTGCTGAGATTTTGGATATGGTGGATGATGCGATCGCACGCACATCTTCCCTTATTATAAAACTTAAACAAACTAAAGCCGGACTGCTGCAAGACTTGCTCACACGCGGGTTAGACGACGATGGCAAATTGAGAGATCCACACGCGCACCCTGAACAGTTCAAAGATTCGTCACTGGGGATAATTCCGATAGAGTGGGAAGTAAAAGCATTAAAAGACATTACAACAAAAATAAATGACGGAACACATTTTACTCCCACTTATGTCGAACATGGAATACCTTTTTTGCGTGTCACTGATATACAAACTCATAAAATAAGTTTTAATAATGTTAAAAGAATTACACTACAAGAGCATTTTATTCTAAGCATGAGATGTAATCCTCAACTTGGTGATATACTTTATTCTAAAAATGGAACTATCGGAATAACAAAAGTAGTTAATTGGGATGAAGAATTTAGTATATTTGTAAGTCTTTGCTTAATTAAACCAATCAAAACATTAATTGATTCTTACTATTTAGCAGAAATTCTGCAATCCCCCGTAGTAATGAAGCAAATTAGATTAAGGTCTAAGCAAATGACCGTTATAAATTTACATCTTGAAGAAATTAGAGATTTTTTAATTCCTCTTCCCAGCCTTCAAGAGCAAAAGCACATTCTTAAAGCATTAATGATTTATGATCAACGCATCCGCACAGAAGAAGCCTACCTTAACAAGCTCAAACTCCAAAAACAGGGGCTAATGCAAGACTTATTAACTGGCAAAGTGCGCGTGAAAAATCTCTAGATATCAACCTTTATTAGTAACTTCATAACTAACACTTATCTTGGGTTTATGTTCTAAACTTTTATCTCGATTTTGAAACTCATCTAACAACAGATAAAAACTATTAAAACCCTCTTGTTCAGTCCCACAGTGCAACATAATAATCTTTGCCCAAGAGTTAGAAGTTGACACATGATATTTTTTCTGCACCCAAGGCTGGAAATTTTCATGGAAATCATCTTCCCATGCAGTAGATTCAATATCTAACTCTCCCCTAGCAAATTCATATCCAACAAGAAAATGAAATAAATCACTCACCGAAGCCTTACCGATATACATCCCCGGTCTGGGTTTAATTTTTTGCAAAACTTCATACAGTCCGCCCATATCAAACCTCCATTTCAACCTATATAACTATTTTATAACTCTGGCAATTCTTGAATGATAAATTGTTCACTTGGACAGCTAAAATCATCAATCCAATCTTCTCTAGTCAATCCATCCATTGACAGATTATCAAATACTCGCCCGCGAACTTCTACGCCGTAGTGTTTACCATTAAGTGTAATTGACTCATTTATCCCGCGACCTTCCAAGCGCTTACTCAAAATATAATACTCTTTACGCTTTGTTGTCTTAATAAAAATAATTTTTCCCTCAATACCATTTTCTCTTAACCACTGCATGACAGCAGTAGCGCATACGTCGCATTTATACAGGTTAAATTTTGTGACTATCTTACCGACTTCCTGATAAATCTCCTCATCAGATAATTGACTCACCCACTCACTCCGACATTTTTATAAATGTATAAATAATAGTTACTGTAATAATAATGCGTCGTGTCATTTCTTTTGCTGGCGGAAACGTTGCATCATTTGAGCGCGTTTTTGTTCCCACCACTCATCTGTTACTTCAATAAGTTCACCACTGTCCAAACCCTCTAACAACATCGCCTCTAACTTCTCTTTATCTGCTTTCTTTTGAGCTTGGCGAACTAAATCACGAATATACTCACTTGCAGTACTGTAACCACCTTTTGCAACCTGCTCATCAATAAAAGCCCGCATTGCATCGGGTAAAGATATGTTAAGGGTCGTCATTGATGCTTTACCTTTTATTTTTCGATATTCGTAATTATGGCAAAAATTGCCAATATATGCCAAGTTTACTGCTTACCTTTTAAGTAGTTGAGCTTGGTACAAAATATATTAGGTGTATCCCTTAATGTAAAAACTATCACTATGCCACAATCAACCCCAGAATATATTCATGTAGAAAAACCCATCATTGAACAACTCAGCAGCATGGGATGGCAATATATACAAGGCAGTTGGGATAATCCCGCAATTACCGAACGCGAAAACTTCAAACAAATTCTACTGACACAACGCCTCAAAGCCGCTATTAAACGCATCAACTTAGATGACAACGGCAATCCTTGGTTAGATGATATCCAAATTCAAGCCGCAGTGAGTCAATTAGAACGCCTGGGCGCAAACAGATTAATGGAAGCCAATCAAGCCGCCACAGAATTGCTACTTAAAGGTACTACTATTTTAGGACAAGACGGTAAACAGCACACCATTCATTTTATTGAATTTAATCCTGAAAATCTTCACAGCAACAATTTTTTAGCTATCAATCAATACCGACTAGACCCACCTTGGGCAACTGGCAATCGAGGATTCATTGTCCCAGATATGGTACTATTTGTTAACGGCATTCCTCTAGTAGTAATTGAATGCAAAAGCCCCAATCTCGATAACCCCATAACAGAAGCAATTCAAGACTTATTAAAATATTCCAACCAACGGGGTAGCAGTCAACCAGAAGGCGCTGAAAAATTATTTCACTACAACCTGCTGATGATAGCAGCATCGAGAGGACGCGCAACAGCCGGAACCATTGGCGCAAATTATGAACATTATGTTGATTGGAAAGATACCATTCCCAGCCCTCAAGGGGAAATTGCCGCACAATTAGGCGTTTCTGAATTAAATTATCGCCAAACCCTCATAGCCGGAATGTTGAAACCAGCTAATCTTATCGACATCCTGCATAATTTTACCCTATTTAAAACTAGCGGCGATCGCACCATCAAAATAGTCCCCCGTTACCAGCAATATCGCGCAGTATACAAAGCACTGCACCGACTCGAACACAATCAAACCCGCGCCCAACATGGCACAGATGACCAACGCGGTGGGATTATCTGGCATACCCAAGGCTCAGGTAAAAGCCTGACAATGGTTTACTTAATTCGGAAAATTCGCACTATTCCAGAACTACGCCGCTTTAAAATTGTGGTTGTCACTGACCGCAGAGACTTAGAAAAACAACTCGCAGATACCGCCGTCCTCACCGGGGAACCATTACAAAAAGCTAAAAAGGTCAAAAAGCTAGAACAATACTTGCAACAACCAGGTGCGGGCTTAGTCTTCGGGATGATTCAGAAATTTAAAGGCGGCGAAGATTCTGAAGAAGAAGCAGAAATTGAACCAATTCCAAAAAACCTCAATCCTTCTGAAAATATCCTCGTGCTAATTGATGAAGCACACCGCTCCCACGCCAAAACTCTCCACACCAATTTATTAGCAGCCTTACCTAATTGTGTCCGTATCGGCTTTACTGGTACACCCATTGTCAAAGCTGCGAAAAAAACCACATTGCAAATTTTTGGTTCATTTATCGATGAATATAATATTCGCCAATCTCAAGCAGATAAAGTTACTTTGCCCATTATCTACGAAGGATTAGAAGCTAGAGGTACTATTACTCAAGGTGATGATCTCGACCGACTTTTTGAAATTATCTTTGCTGATAAAACCCCAGAAGAACGGGCGCAAATTAAAGCCAAATACGCGACTAAAACCCAAGTTGGTGAAGCACGAGAACTAATTAAAGCTAAAGCTAAAAATATGCTCTGTCATTATATTGAGCGCATTTTAGCAGGAGGCTTTAAAGCGCAAGTTGTCGCCTCTACTCGTCTGGCCGCAGTCCGTTATCAAGAAGCATTTGTGGAAGCGCAACGAGAAATAGTACAACAGCTAGAAAATCGCGCTGTCATTCTGCAAAGTCTCGATGTTGAAACTTTAGAATCACTTGATATGGAAACTCGTTTTTTTGCTCAAGCACTCCCACATCTTGAAACCTTACGCCAGCTAGAATTTGCTGCTGTCATTTCTGCTGATAAGGGAGATGAGCCTAGCTGGAAAAGGTGGACAGATAAAGGTCAACAAGAAATTAATATTGAGAAATTTAAAAAGCCTTTAGACCAAGATAGTTTAGGAATTTTGATTGTTAAAAATATGCTGTTAACGGGTTTTTATGCACCGTTAGAACAAGTTTTATATTTAGATAGATCATTAAAAGAATACGAATTATTGCAAGCGATCGCTCGTGTTAACCGAGTGTATAATGATAAAAAAACAGAAGGTTTAGTGGTAGATTATTACGGTGTTGATATTGCTGCTGCCCTCTCAGTTTACGAAAGTGTTGATACAGAATTAGCTTGGTTTGATATTCGGGGAGAATTACCCAAATTGCGCGACAGACATCAGCGAGTTATTGCTCTATTCACTCAAAACAACTGCACAATTGATAATGTAGATGCTTGTGTAGACTTGCTCCGAGATGAACGCCTCAGAGTTGAATTTAATGATTATTTCCAAGATTTTATCAACACTCTCGATACAATATTGCCACGAAAAGAAGCACGTCAACCTGATAATTTTGTCAGAGATGCCAAAAAACTGGGCTTTATTAAAAAATCAGTTGCTGATTTATATCGAGACGAAAAATTAAATATTGTCAGCGCTAAAGAAAAAGTTAGAGCATTAATAGACCAATATATTGAATCGCATGGTATTGACCCAAAAGTGCCACCGATTGATATTATGTCACTGGATTTTAAAACCCATGTCCAGCGCCATCGTTCGATTAAAACCCAAGCCGCGGAAATGGAATTTGCTGCTCGTCACCATATCAGCGTAAATTATGAAGAAGACCCAGTTTACTACAAAAATTTAAGTGAAAAACTCACAGAAATTCTGGAATTTTTAGCTGATAACTGGGATGAAAAAATTGAGGCGTTGCGGAAGTATATCGAAGAAATCCAAGCTGGTCGGACTACAAATGAGACTGGATTAGATCCTAAAACTCAAATGCCATTTCTCAACATTTTAGGCGAATATTCCCAAAAACAACCCCCCGAACTTGCTCAAAAAACTGTGGAAATTGT
The DNA here is from genome assembly GCF_036917635.1 of Nostoc sp. Taxonomy (GTDB): domain Bacteria; phylum Cyanobacteriota; class Cyanobacteriia; order Cyanobacteriales; family Nostocaceae; genus Nostoc. The sequence continues at coordinate 16,586 of NZ_JBALCW010000083.1, read as the reverse complement.
CGAACACATCCGCCAAGAAGTCCGACGGGTAAATTGGGGTAGCCAAATAGTCCAAGAGGATTTGAGAAAGTGGATAGCAGGTTACTTAGATGAGCGCGATTTAGTGAGTTATGACCAATTAGAAGAAGTTGCAGATAAATTAGTTCAACTAGCTAGAATAAATCGTGATAATTTAATGACATGAAAACTATCACCTTTGGCGACCTGAGTTTTGAAATTCGCCACAGTTCCAAACGCCGCAGCGTAGGTATTACCGTGGAACGTGACGGTAAATTAGTCTTAGCTTCTCCTCCAGAAGTGCCAATAGAAACATTAGAAAGAATTGTACTCGATAAACGTTACTGGATTTACAGTAAACTTTTAAAAAAAGAGTCATTAAATCCACCAGTTAGCGTTAAAGAATACGTATCAGGTGAAGGTTTTTATTATTTAGGACGCAGTTATCGGCTTAAAATAGTAGAGCTTGCACAACAGCCATCTTTGAGACTATATCAAAGCCGCTTTGAATTACAACGCCCAGCCCAAACTCAAGGTCGAGAACACTTTATTTACTGGTATCGGGAACACCTCCAGCTAATTGTAGAACAACAAATTACTGCACTGGTTAAACGAGTTCCTACCTTACCTCGTTCAGTGCAAGTACGCGAGTTAGGAAATCGTTGGGGTTCTTGCGGACACAAAGGGGATTTATATTTTCACTGGCGAGTAGCGATGCTACCACGAGAGATGATTGAGTATTTGGCAGTTCATGAATTAGTGCATCTAATTGAACCGGATCACAGCAGTGCATTTTGGCATCTGGTAGAGCGAATTGTACCAGATTATCTGGAGCGAAAGCAGTGGTTAGCTGAGAATGGGGCAATTTATAACCTTTAGAAAAATAGAGCGATCGCATTTAGAGGTTGTTTGAAAAGTCTAATTTATAGCGGTTCTCAGTTGGGTGCAATATAGTAACAATTGGTATTAAATTCGGTTAAACTATTCCTAAAGCAATCTAAAGTTTTTTATGACTCAATCACCAGTAAAAACTCTCTATGTAACAGACTTTGCATTATGGATTGAGCAGACTGTCAATAGCTTAAAATCCCAAGATTATAGCAATGTAGACTGGGAAAACTTAATTGAGGAGATAGAAGGATTGGGGAGGAGAGATAGACGAGAATTAGAAAGTCGTTTGACAACTTTATTTGAACACGCCTTAAAACGGAATTATGTAAATTTACCAGAATGTTATGGCGGTTGGGAAGCAACAATTAGCCGTACACAACAGGAATTAAGTCGTATTCTTCGAGATTCTCCTAGTTTACGTAATTATTTTTTAACTATATGTAATGAATGTTATCAGAATGCACAGAAAAACATGAGTAAGGAATATGAAACAAAATTTCCTGACGATTGTCTTTTTGCTAATGATGTAGAAACATTATTGAATGATAGTTTTTGGTGTTGTTAAAAACCTATAGTCATTAGTTTTCAGTCATACCTGCATATATTTTGGCTGAGAGATTGTATCACCTAAAGGCGCAAAAGCGCAGAGAGGATTTTGTGATTTTATAATATTGGTATAAACTATCGATGTATAACGCTCCAAAAAAGTGCGATCGCTAAAATTAGGGTTTAAGTAAACACCAAGCAGTGTTCACCATAGAAAAATTTCTTCGTTAAACTGATTCCACTGAGGAAGCACCGAAACGATAGCCTTTGCCGTAGACTGTGTGAATCAGTGTAGTTTCTCTCCCTACCTCAATCTTACGACGCAGCAAACGAATTAATGCCGCAATAACATTACTACTAGGTTGTTCTTCCTCTTGCCACAAATTTTCCATAATTTGGGCATGAGTCATTAATTGCCCAGTGTGTTCCATAAAATATTGCAGTAACTGGCTTTCTTTTTGCGAAAGTTCAATTATTATTCCTTGGCGATAGGCTACTTGATTTTCACAATCAAGTTCTAAATCAGCGACGGTTAAACGTCCGCTAGTGGTTTCATAGCTTTGGGAACCGGAACGACGCAACAAAGCCCGGACTCTGGCTAGTAACTCCCGCAGTTCAAAAGGTTTAACCAAATAGTCATCCGCACCAGCATCTAAACCCTGTACGCGGTCATCTAGAGTATCTTTAGCTGTGAGAAACAGCACGGGAGTGGTTTTACCTTGTCGCCGCAATTGCTGACAAATTTCTAACCCCGTTTTTCCTGGCAGCATCCAATCTAAAATTAGTAGGTCATAACTGCCAGCTTGTGCATATTCGTTGCCACTTGTGCCATCGTAAGCGGCATCCACAATGTAACCCTCACGAGTTAATAAGCGACTTAAGGGTTCAGTTAGTTCAACTTCATCATCAACTAATAAAATTCTCATGCTGCTTGTGGTAAGCATATAGAGATATTCTCAATATTATTAAACTGCCAGAACGCTAAGGATATTAAGAAAAATAATGCTGACTGTTGCATTGCCAAAAGGGGAACTCCTTAAAAATAGCATCCGCCTGCTACAATCTGTGGGATTAGATTTTAGTGCTTTTTTAGATTCAGGAACTCGCCAACTTCAAATTCTTGACACTAAGGGAGTTGCAAAAGCTTTGTTGGTGCGGGCGCAGGATGTGCCTGTTTATGTGGAATATGGTCAGGCACAACTGGGTATTGTCGGTTATGATGTGCTGCGGGAGAAGCAGCCGCAAGTTGCCCACTTGGTGGATTTGCAGTTTGGGCATTGTCGGATGTCGGTGGCGGTAAAAGCATCCAGTTCTTACCGATCGCCAATAGATTTACCAGCGCATGGTAGAGTTGCTTCCAAGTATGTGAATTGCGCTCGTGAATATTTCCACAGTCTAGATTTACCTGTAGAAATAGTGCCGTTGTATGGTTCAGTAGAACTAGGCCCGATTACTGGAATGTCAGAAGCGATCGTGGATTTGGTTTCTACAGGGCGGACTTTGCGCGAAAATGGTTTGATTGAAATTGCGACTCTCTATGAAAGCACGGCGCGGTTGATTGCCCATCCTCTAAGTTACCGTTTGAACACGGGTAATTTAAGTGATGTGATTGCCAAGCTGCGAGAAACCGTTTTGGTAGAGGTTTAATAGAAGTGCTATTAAGGTGACGCAATTCACGCTTTATCGAATAGTCCAAAGAAACCTCACCCTGGTTTTGCTTGTGCAAAACCTGTCCCTCTCCTTACTAAGGAGAGGGATGTCCGTCAGAACTCTTTGAGGTTTTAATAGCAGATAGTCTGCAACAAGTCAATATGCAGACTAAATTTGTTTACACTAAGATTAGCGCGATGTCTACGATGGTCACTGAACGGCTGGTGAGCGGAGTCGAACCATGTCGTTCGCGCAGCGTCTTGTAGAGAGGTGCGGGCTACTCCTACGCAATAACTTGGCAGCGTAGACAGAGAATAGCTGACTCTAAGCATCACTCAAAATTTAAACAGACTTCCCTGAACAGCCAAAGGCGGGGAAAAAACTAAGAATTGTTAAAAAGATTAAGCTATTCTCTAAGATAGCCGCGCTAATGACTGAATATTACATTGAAATTTATTAATAAAAGTTAATGAAAGCTGGACAAATTGATACAGAAATGGCAAGGCTAGAAGCCCTCCGCCAGTATCAAATTCTTGACACCGAACCGGAAGAAGCTTACGACAATCTTGCTCAGTTAGCGGCATTTATTTGTGGTACGCCCATAGCCTTAATAAATTTCATTGATGAAAACCGTCAATGGTTTAAGGCAAAAGTAGGTTTAAATGTATCAGAAATGCCCCGGAGTATTGGCTTATCTTACCTTTGCCAAGAACGGCGTAATGTTGTATTGGTTACTGATGCTCTAGCTGATGAAAAATTGGCAAATAATCCGGTAGTAACTGGCTATCCATATATGCGATTTTATGCAGGTGTACCCCTAATTACCCCACAGGGAAATATGCTGGGAACTCTGTGTGTAATTGACCAAGTTCCACGGGAATTGAACCAAGAACAAGTGGAGGCGCTTGTGGCTTTGAGCCGCTTGGTAATCGACCAATTAGAACTCAGACGTCATGTAACTGAAGTATCTCAAGTTACCGAGAAACTAATAACCCAGAAACAAGCAGCACACGCCGAGTCAGAATCGGCGAGAATCCGCATTGCTAATTTGCTCGAAAGCATCACTGATGCGTTTTTTGCTTTAGATAAAAAGTGGCGATTCACTTACATTAATGGTCAAGCAGAATTACTGTTGCAAAAAAACCAAAATGAATTATTAAATCAAAGTATCTGGGAGGTATTTCCAGAACTCATAGATACAACATTTCATCGGGAGTATCACAGGGCAATGTTAGAACAGGTGAGTGTGGAATTTGAGGAGTTTTATCAGCCCCTAAAGTGCTGGCTTCAAGTCCACGCTTATCCTGCAAAAGATGGCTTGTCTGTTTATTTCCAAGACATTACTGAACGACGGCGAACAGCAGAAGCACTACGAGAGAGTGAAGAACGCTGGCAATTAGCATTACATGGTAATAATGATGGTATTTGGGATTGGAACCTCAAGACTAATGAAGTGTTCTTCTCAACTCGATGGAAAGAAATGCTCGGTTATAAAGACCACGAAGTTTCCAACGGTTGGGATGAATGGACAAAACTAATCCACCCCGATGAGCGAGATTGGGTACTTCAAGCTTGGAAAGACCACTTTGCCAAGAAAACACCGTTTTATGTCTGTGAATATCGAGTCCAGTGCCAAGACGGCAGCTATAAATGGATTCTAGATCGAGGACAGGCACTTTGGGACGCATCGGGTGATATAGTTCGCATGGTCGGTTCTTATACTGATATCACAGATCGCAAGCAGGCAGATGAAGAATTAAAGCGGCAGAATTTGCGATCGCAATTATTTGCTGAAATCACTTTGAAAATTCGAGAATCTTTACAAATAGACGAAATTCTCAAAACTACAGTTACTGAAGTACAAAAACTACTACAAGCTGACCGAGTTTTAGTTTTTCAACTAGAGTCTGATGGTTCGGGAACAGTAGTACAAGAGGCGGTGCTACCTGGTTGGCCGGTAATTCTAGGAAGAAATTTGCTCGACTCCTGCTTTAAAGAAGAATACATAGAAAGATATCGCCAAGGAAGAGTGAGTGCGATGGAAGACATCCAAGCTGCTCACATTCAACCATGCCATCGAGAATTTCTTCAGCAGTTTGCTGTCAGGGCTAACCTCGTAGTGCCAATTCGCGTCAGGGAAAGCATTTGGGGCTTGTTGCTGGCTCATCAGTGTTCTGCACCTCGACGGTGGAATAACTTTGAGACGGAGTTGTTGAAGCAAATAGGTAATCAAATTGGCATTGCTTTATCTCAAGCGCAACTATTAGAAAAAGAAAGCCAGCAAAGTCAGGAACTGGCTCGTTCTAATGCGGAATTGGAACAGTTTGCTTATGTAGCTTCCCATGACTTGCAAGAGCCATTGCGGATGGTAACGAGTTATTTACAACTACTAGAGCGAAGATACAAAAATCAACTCGATGCTAATGCCGATCAGTTTATCAACTACGCAGTAGATGGGGCCCGGCGGATGCAGACGCTGATAAATGATTTGTTGAATTATTCTCGCGTCAGCACCCGTGGACAGCCCTTTATGTCAGTAAATTGTAGTATTGTCTTAGAACAAGCGATCGCTAATCTACAAATTGCGATCGCTGATAGTAAAGCAATTGTCACTCACGATCTTCTACCTGAAGTAATGGCTGATGCTACCCAATTGATACAAGTATTTCAAAACCTGATTGGGAATGCGATCAAATTTTGCCAGAATCAGCAGCCACGAATTCACATCGGAGTAGCCAAGCCAGATGCAAATCCAGATGGGGAAAGTTTAAATCTTATCCCGTCGGTAGATGAATGGTTGTTCTGGGTATGCGATAATGGGATTGGTTTAGAATCCCAGTATAGTGAACGTATTTTTATAATTTTTCAGCGATTACACGGTAGAGAAAAGTATCCGGGTACTGGAATTGGTCTGGCAATTTGTAAGAAAATTATAGAACGCCACGGCGGCCGGATCTGGGTTGAGTCAAAACTGGGTGAAGGCTCGACTTTCTACTTCACAATTCCAGATAGAGCAAGTAAGCAATTGTGGACACCATAAAAGCGATTATGCCTATTGAGGTTTTGTTAGTAGAAGATAATCCTGGCGATGCCCAACTCACACGCATTGCCCTGGAAGATAGCAAAATCTCCATTCACCTGAATGTGGTGGAAGATGGTGTGGAGGCAATGGCATTTTTGCGAAAGCAGGATAAATACGTTAAAGCAGCCCATCCAGATATTGTGCTGCTCGATTTAAATCTCCCCAGAAAAGATGGGCGAGAAGTACTGGCAGAAATTAAAGGAGATGAAAACCTCAGACGAATTCCTGTAGTAGTTTTGACGACTTCCCAAGCAGAAGAAGACATCCTCAAAGCCTATAATTTATGTGCAAATTGTTATATAACTAAACCAGTAGATTTCGATCAATTCGTTAAAATTGTCCAATCAATAGAAAATTTTTGGTTTGCGATCGTAAAACTGCCACCGGAGTAATAGAAATGGCAGGTAAAAATATTAAAGTATTGTTAGTAGAAGATAACCCTGGTGATGTATTTTTATTACAAGATTTTTTAAAAGAGGTTACCACAGTTGTAGTTGATTTGTCGCCTGTTGATCGGCTTTCCGAAGCACTCAACTACTTAGCTAAGGAACTTTTTGATGTAATTTTGTTAGACCTCTCGCTGCCAGATAGCCAGGGACTGGAAACGTTTGTCATCGCTCACCATCAAGCAAAAGGCACTCCAATAATTGTGCTGACGGGTATAAACGATGAAACCCTAGCAATTAGAGCAATGCAAGAAGGAGCGCAAGATTATTTAGTAAAAGGGCAAGTAACTGGTGACTTGCTGGTGCGCTCCATGCGTTATGCCATCGAACGTCAACGGGCAGACAACGCCTTGCGACAGAGTGAGGAACGATTTCGGGTAGCCCTGAAAAACTCTCCCATCTTTGTCTACAACCAAGATTGCGATTTACGGTACACCTGGGTTTACAATCCCTCATCTGGATTGACGGTTGAGGGAATATTGGGCAAACAAGACTTGGATATTATTCCAGTTGAAGATGCTCAACGTCTCACCACAATTAAACATGGAGTGTTAACCACTGGCATAGGAATGCGAGAGGAAGTATCAATAACAATCAAAGATACAACTCGATATTACGATTTGACAGTTGAGCCATTGTGGAACGAGTCGCAAGAAATTGTTGGCGTGACATGCGCCAGTATTGATATTAGCGAACGACAAGCCGCACTACGCGAACGCAAATTGGCAGAAGAAAAAATCCGCGAACAAGCAGCATTACTTGATGTCACCACAGATGCCATTTGTCTGCGAGATTTAAACAATCAAATTATCTTCTGGAACAAAGGCGCAGAAACACTTTACGGTTGGAAAGCGACAGAAGCCTGGGGCAAAAATGCTAGTGAGCTTTTGTATGACGAACCTTCGCCAGAAATCGAAGCCGCTTTATTGCAAGTTATAAGTAAAGGAAAGTGGCAGGGCGAGTTAACTAAACTTACTAAAATGGACAAAGAAATCCTTGTTGCTAGTCGCTGGAGTTTGGTGTGCGATGAACAAGGGAAACCCAAATCAATTCTCAGCGTTGACACAGATATTACCGAGAAAAAACACCTAGAAGCCCAATTGTTTCGCGCCCAACGCCTGGAAAGTATAGGCACTTTAGCTAGTGGCATTGCTCACGACCTCAACAATATCCTGACACCGATTTTGGCAGGAGCGCAACTGCTACCGCTTAAATTTCCCGATGTAGATGAGCGCACCCGTCATCTACTAGAAATTTTAGAAATCAACGCTAGACGCGGTGCTGATTTAGTTAAACAGGTGTTGTCTTTTGCGCGGGGTGTAGAAGGGAAGCGCATCACTTTGCAACTCAGACATCTGATTGTGGAACTAGGCAAGATTCTCAAAGAGACATTTCCCAAATCCATAGAAATCAGCACTGATGTAATACAAGATTTGTGGATGGTTTCTGGAGATAGCACCCAACTGCATCAAGTGCTGATGAACCTCTGCGTTAACGCCCGCGATGCTATGGCCAATGGCGGTAGTTTGAGTATCTCTGCTGAGAATGTGTTGATTGACGAAAATTACGCCAGGATGAACCTAGAAGCCAAAGAGGGACCTTACACAGTCATAACTGTCTCTGATACTGGGACTGGAATTCCTAGAGAAATCTTAGATAGAATTTTCGAGCCATTCTTTACCACAAAAGATGTGAGACAAGGCACTGGTTTAGGACTTTCCACCGTGCTGGGGATAGTTAAAAGCCACGCAGGTTTTGTGGATGTGTATAGCGAACTGGGAAGTGGCACAAGCTTTAAGGTTTACTTACCAGCAGTGGAAGGAATGGAAACACTCACTCCAGAAGAATTGCCACCACAGACAGGACATGGAGAATTGATTTTGGTTGTAGATGATGAAGTTGCCATTCAAGAGATTACCAGAACATCACTAGAAGCTTACAACTATAAAATCTTAATTGCCAGTGATGGCATTGAAGCGATCGCGCTGTACGCTAAAAATAGGGACAAAATTAGTGCTGTACTAATGGATATTATGCTGCCCTTGCTGGATGGTTTAATTGCCATCCGTACCCTGCGAAAAATCAACCCCCAAGTCAGAATTATTGCCAGCAGTGGACTTATGTCTGACAATAAGCTCAGTGCATTAGCTGCTATTGGTGTGAATACGTTTTTGTCGAAGCCCTATACTGTCAACGAATTATTGCTTTCTTTACAGACAGTATTATCGTGAGTCAAACAATTTTGGATTTTAGATTTTGGATTTTAGGGCTTGTGTAAAAATAACCTGAACAATTTTGATGTGAAAGCTATATTTAGCAACCTATTCCAAATCAAATTTGTACAACTTATTTTTACCCCACATTCCGCACTTCAAAATGTATTATCTATCTTTTCAATAAAAATTCCTAATAATGTTCAAATTATTAAGTATTAATATTGAATACCATTGGCGATTTATGTTGTTGATTTAACCATTTTTTTCCACCTATGGGAAATCTACGCATATTACACGATGAAGTGCGGAAAGTCGGTTTTACATGCTGCCTTAGATTTTTTTCATCTTACTGACGTTTATATAAATAGTTATGCTAACCACAGTCATATCCAAAATCTAAAATTAGGTGAATTAATTGCGTAATTTTACTAATGGCTAAGAGTACAAAAGGCTGCTTTATTGATGTGGGTGCAAATTGCTTTGATTTGATTGAGCATCCGTTAACACACTCCTTTTACCGATATTCACAGCTTGGCTAAATCAATATGCCTCGGTTTCTTAAGTTAATCATCAATATAGTAGTCTTAGGTGCATTGTTACTGATATCCCAGCAAGTTTGGGCGCAAGATTGGCGTCCGGTTCGCGGTGGTATCCCTTTCGGTATCAGTGGTATGGCTTTGATAGAGCAACAAACTAATAAGCTCGATTTTCTGATTGTCCATGACAACAAACAAAAAAACCAAGGTCGTTTAGCAATTATCAGCATTAAGGGTAAAAACCAACCTGAATATTTTCCCTTGAACTGGCCGAGCAACATAGAATTACCCATTGATTTAGAAGCTTTAACATCTGTTCCAGAAAAAACAAAGTTCTCATTTATCGCTTTAAGCAGTTCTGGAAAAGCTTATTACATCCGTTTAGAGCCTGTTAAGAAGACCATCTCTATTATCAAAGAATTCGATTTACCAGGAATTATTCAAGGAAATAATTTTGAAGCATTTGGATTACAAAATATAGACGGTAAATTAGTTGCTATTTGGGGACATAGAGGCGAAAGAGAACAACCAGCAACTATTTTTTGGGGAATGTTTGACTTAGCTAAATATCAAATTACTCTCGTAGGTTCTGCCAATCTGAAAGTACCGTTTCCATCTGGCAATGTTCGCCATATTTCAGATATTAAAGTAGACCCCGTAGGAATTGTATACATCACCTCAGCAAGTGATGGCGGAGATGATGGCCCATTTCAGTCAGCTGTGTATGTCGCTGGTTACTTGGGATTTCGTGGTAACAAAATTGCATGGCGGCAAAATTCTCAACTTGTTCCCCTTTACCGCTCTAATTACCACAAAATTGAAGGTATAGAACTTGTTCCCGGTGCAGAAGGCGGTGTGATTGTTGGTACAGATGATGAGAACTTGGGTTCTTATGTATACATTATAGGTGGAAATAGTTGAACGATAGGAGTCCTAAATCATAGCTTGTTGAGGGTGCGATCGCACTTCTAAATTTAACAGAACTTACGCAAAATACCTATCAAACTCTTATTTAGGGAACTCCAAGAAATAATTGAATATTTTTTTATTTGGAAGTCCCTTATCTGTGTCTGGAGTGGTTCTATTTTTCGTTACTTGTGCGTAAGTCCTATTTAAATAAAATTAGTTTTAAAAAATTAATGTTTCGAGCTTTGCCTGTACTTCTTCTATTAAATCTTGTGAAACAGTTTCAACAAATTTTACCTTTCTAGCTTTCCAATCGAGTGTTTTAATTTGGTCGGATAACACAACTCCTTTTGTTTGCATTCCCTCAACAAGTGGAACTTCAAAACTAAGCCCTTTTGCCTTGCTAGTTATCGGACACGCTAAAACTAAAGAAGCGATTCGATTGTATTTAATTGGAGATATAATAAGAACAGGGCGGTAGCCCATTTGCTCCCGCCCTTGCTGTTGTAATTCATTGTTCATTGTCCTAGCAATGTCATCAAATGACATTCCTGATGTATAGAGGGCAAATGCACGCTGAATCGAATCAACCGTAAACTGTTGTGTAGCTCCAAATTCTAATTTGATAATATCTCCTCTGTTGGGAAAGTATGGATTAATTACCAATCTTCATTCCCCACAGCGTTTCCAGTTTCAAATTCAGGATGAAATTTATCAGGAGTCATACCTTCAAGCAACTCATCAAGAGTATACTTTTTTCTTTTTCGTGGTGTAATTATAATATTATTACCTTCCACATTAAGCTCTATAGCTGTCCCTTCCGTTACATCTGCTTGTTCAGCTACCGCTCTTGGAATCCGAATAGCTAAACTATTTCCCCATTTAGCAACAACTGCGGTCATACCTATCTCCAAAAATTTTGTTAGCGGTCTACACGCCCGAATTTTAGATTTTGGGAGTGAAAATTTTTCTACCGTATATACATTGAAGATACATGTTTTATTAGCCGATGTCAACGTCCCCTTGCAGCTTTATTTGCGATCGCCTAGCACCTTCCTTAAGAAGTGTCAAGGTTTATAGTGCGATGCCTACGGCGGGCAAAGCCTACGCAACTTAGTGTAGGTTGACCATTATCTCATTGATAACGGCCACTGATTAATTCCCCCTACACATTAAATCGGAACAACATTACATCCCCTTCCTGCACAACATACTCTTTACCTTCACTGCGAACCAACCCTTTTTCCTTCGCAGCATTCATCGAACCAGTCGTTACCAAATCTTTATAAGCAACAGTTTCGGCGCGAATAAATCCCCGTTCAAAATCACTGTGAATTACACCAGCAGCTTGAGGTGCAGACATTCCAGCATTAATTGTCCAAGCGCGGGTTTCTTTAGGGCCACAAGTAAAATATGTCCGCAAGCCTAAAAGCATGTAAGTTGCCCGAATCAATGATTTCAAACCGCCTTCTTCCACACCTAAAGACGCGAGGAAATCAGCTTTATCTGACTCTGGTAACTCTACTAATTCCGCTTCAACTTGAGCCGAAACTATCACAACCTCGGCATTTTCTGTCGCTGCAATTTGCCGCACAGTTTCCACAAAATGATTACCCGTTGCCAACTCATCCTCAGATACATTAGCCGCGTAGATAATCGGCTTATAAGTGAGCAGTTCTAATCCTTTAATAATTTCTGTTTCTTCTTCATTCAAGCTTACCTGACGCACCGATTTACCTTCATTTAAAGCCGCAGCTAATTTTTCTAAAACCGAGACTTCAAACTGTGCATCTTTGCTAGTACGAGCTTGTTTGCGAGTGCGGTCAATTCGCCGCTCAATTTGTGCTAAATCTGATAAACCCAGTTCTATATTAATGATTTCAATATCTCGTGCTGGATCAACAGAACCAGCAACGTGAATAATATCATCATTTTCAAAACAACGTACCACATGGACGATCGCATCAACTTCCCGGATGTGGGACAGGAATTGATTCCCTAATCCCTCACCCTGACTTGCACCTTTAACCAAACCGGCAATATCTACAAATTCAACCCGCGCCGGGATAGTTTGTACCGAACTAGCAATCTTAGCAAGAACATTTAACCGTTCATCCGGTACTGCGACAACGCCGACATTCGGTTCAATCGTGCAAAAAGGGAAGTTAGCGGCTTCAGCTTTAGCATTAGCAACTACAGCATTAAATAAAGTAGATTTTCCGACGTTGGGAAGTCCGACAATTCCGGCTCTTAGCATTTTGGATTTTAGATTTGAGATTTTGGATTACATTACCAAGGTAATCTAAACAGGTTCCGGTATGGTTTGGGGAATTGGCCCTGGAACTGTTTGAGGAATCGGAGCAGGTACTGGTTCTGGTACAGGACCAGGTAACGGTTGAGGAATAGCTGGCCCCGGTACAGGTTCAGGACTAGGTAACGGATTCGGCCCTGGAGTAGGAATTTGTGGTTCAGGTATAGAAATCGCAGTAGGATTAATCATCGTAAGCCTAAATTAAATTATTCAACCTTCCCACGCTAGATGACAACCTCATCCGTTGACATCTCCCCAAATAGCTATACCCACGAACACTTCCTTTAGTAAGGGACTTCCCAGCAAATAGACTAAAACAAACTTGGCGCTCCTTTGCGCTTCCCTCAGCGCCCCTCTGCGTTTAAATCCCAACCCTCAATTCACCACCATTTGCACAAAACTACTCCCCCTCCACCTTTTCCACCACCTCTGGTACCGGATCGTAACCACCTGGATGAAACGGATGACAGCGCAAAATCCGCCGAGTTGCCATCCACCCACCACGCAACACTCCAAATCGTTCAATAGCTTCAATAGCATACATCGAACAAGTTGGTTGAAATCGACAAGTCGGGAGAAACAGAGGCGAGATAAACATTCGGTACCCCCGAATCAGCCAAATAAATAATAATTTCATTGCAGCTACCCAAATCTTATAAATTAGTAACAGGGGTAAAACTTTTCATTTTGTCGCATCTTTGTTAATTACATTTTCTGACTTCACCTCAATTCCGGTTTTATGGCTGCAAATTGCGTTGGCTGCAATTTGGGTGTTACTCATCCTCCTAATTGCATGGGTGGTAAACCGCTTTGCCGGCAAGCCAGAAATCGTGCGGAAGATAGTTCATATTGGCACTGGTAACGTGATTTTAATCGCTTGGTGGCTCGATATTCCCGCCAGTGTAGGGATTACAGCTTCCATTCTAGCGAGTGCAATCACCTTATTATCCTATCGATTGCCCATTCTTCCTGGTATTAATAGCGTTGGACGGCAAAGTTTAGGAACATTTTTTTACTCCGTCAGTTTCGGTATATTAGTCGCCTGGTTCTGGTATTTACAACAACCCCAATACGCAGCACTAGGAATTTTGATTATGACTTGGGGAGACGGACTAGCAGCCTTAATTGGGCAACGCTTTGGTAAACACAAGTATAAAGTTTTTGGGACAGAAAAAAGTTGGGAAGGCTCCCTAACGATGATGCTCATTAGCTATGTTGTCAGTAGTTTGATTTTAGTTGGAACTCAAGGAAACAGTTGGCAAACTTGGGCGATATCTCTGATAGTGGCAGTTATAGCTACTGCTTTAGAGGCTGTTTCATTTTTGGGTATTGACAATTTAACGGTTCCCTTGGGCAGTGCAGCCCTTGCCTTCTTTTTAAGTCAGTTAGTTTTGAGTTAGTAATTGCCTTGAGTACCCTATTCCTAACGCTCTTTTATTACTCTGAAAAAATCAAATATTTGTCGGTTGGGTTGAACAAAGTGAAACCCAACAAAATCAAGGATTCTTGGTGTTGGGTTTCGTTCCTCAACTCAACCTACCCCTGAATCCCAGAAGCTTAACATAAAACGCACTATAGCAATCCAATTTGAGATACGAAAAGGGTTCATACTGATGCAGTTTAGGAAAATCAAATTCTTGGTGATTGGTAAAGAACTTAAGTTTTGTATAAATGTACTATTAGTTTGTATTTCATTTAGCATTGCTATATGAGCCTAAGCAAACCATTGCTTAAGAATGGAGAGATACTCGAACTCTACGCTACTGGGGTTAGAGATTTCACTGGGTATAATTGTATATCGGCGGTGATATTTACCGTGTTAGTTTGATTGCTAACCTGAGTGGAGTCAACTTCAGTGGGCTGGATCTGTCTGACTCGTACATGGAAAACTTTAACTTGAGCAGGGCTAATTTGAGTAGAACTGTTTTCAATTCGGTTTGTTTGGATGGAGCTAATCTCAGTGGAGCTAACTTAAGTGGAGCTATTTTGGTCAGAGCTAGCCTGTATAGAGTTGATCTGACTGGAGCCGCTCTGACGTATGCAAATTTGCGATCTGCCGAAATCGTCAACAGCAACTTAACTAACACCAACCTGACTGGAGCTAATATCGAGTGTACTTGGCTCGAAGGTAATATTTATCAGAACACTATTTTGACTGATGGTAGTATCCGAAACGATTAAATCACATTCATCTAAACTAGTTAACAAGAATTCACATTTATGACCAAAGCTTCAGATTATCTTGGGAAGCATCTTTTTCCCCATTGTATAAAGACTAACTAGCAATAGTTTACTTTTCCCCAGCATTGAAAACGATCGCATCAAAATAGTTTATGACTGCGATCGCTCCAAAATCCAATCGAGTAAAATCGGGTTGACTAAATCCGGCGCTTCATCCTGCGGACAATGCCCCACTCCTTCTAAAGGAATAAACTTTTCTACTTGCGGAAAGTTAGCTAATTCTCTCCCTAACTTAATTGGTTCCCACGGATCAGCCGTTCCCCACAAGATAATCGCCGGACAGGGTAACAGTGGTAAAAGGTCTTCTGGTAATGGCCCTGTAGAATAAGAAGTAAAAGCAAGAAACACAGCAGCAGCCCCCGGATCACTTGCTGGTGACATGAGAATATCTACCAACTCATCTGTCACCATCTCAGGATTAGCATAAGCTTGTAGTAAAATCTTCCTTACTGTTTTTGGTTTGGCGAGTTGATTGAAAAAGAAATCGCCAACTGGTTTAATAGATAATAGGCGTTGCAGCACAGGCGCTCCGTAACGACGAGATAAAGGTAAAGTTACCCGTTTGCGATCGTGCAACAGCCTTAAAGAACAGTTGAGCAAAGCAACTCCCAAGGCAATGTCTGGGTTGCTTACTGCTGCTTGCATAGCTACAATACAGCCAATAGAATTTCCCACTAAAAAAGCTGGCTCACCCACTACTTCGCGGCAAAAATCTGCCACTTGCTGTCCCCAGGTTTCTAGTGTGTAGGCAATTTTTTCACCAGGTTGAGGTTTTGCGGAAGCGCCAAAACCAATTAAATCTATAGCATAAACACGGCAACTTTGTGCTAATACAGGAATATTCTTTTGCCAATGCCACCAAGAAGCGCCAAATCCATGTACGAGGACAACAGCTGGTCCAGTGCTTCCTTGGGTTTGATAGCAGATCGGGAAATCTTGCCAAATCCAGGTTTTTGTAGAGTTAAGTGCTGTTTTTGAACTTGAGGTTGTCATAAAAAATTTAATGAATACAGGGGTAAAAGCCTTTCAGCAGCAAGACGCAAGTAACATTGTTTTGAATTTGAATAAAATTTATCAGATTTTCAAAGTAAATCCTTTGCTTTAGTGATAGCTTAGACTACAGCACAAAAGCTTCTAGCCTTATAGAACCCATTTGACATCTTTTACTGTGTTGAAGTAAAGTGAGCGCAAAAGTTGTATAAAGTAGTAATGCCATACTCTAGCAGCCTCACAGACGAAGAGTGGAGAATCCTCGAACCCCTACTGCCTCAAATATTGCCGCCCAAAAAGCAGACGAGACCACCTAACTGGACAAAGCGAGAAATTTTGGATGGCATCTTCTATCAACTCAAGAATGGCTGCAATTGGGAAGACTTGCCCAAAGATTTGCCTCCCTATTCGACGGTATATTGGCATTACAAACAGTGGCGGGCTGAAGGAGTACTCGACAAACTGATGAGCATCTTACACGCTCAAGTACGCGAACAGGTGAAACCCACATTCCGCACTTCAAAATGTATTATCTATCTTTTCAATAAAAATTCCTAATAATGTTCAAATTATTAAGTATTAATATTGAATACCATTGGCGATTTATGTTGTTGATTTAACCATTTTTTTCCACCTATGGGAAATCTACGCATATTACACGATGAAGTGCGGAAAGTCGGGTGAAAAAAAAGCCAAATGGACAACCTTGCTCATCATCGACTCTCAAGCGGTAAAAAACACCTGTAATGCCAGTGCTGAATCGAAGGGATATTG
>NZ_JBALCW010000082.1:0-80702 GCF_036917635.1 Nostoc sp. | reverse complement strand
TAAAGGTGCGTCCGTAGTGTTTGGCAACTGTGGCTAGGCTTGCAGCGCCACAATCTTCTTCACTGTGTTGCAGTACGCTGTTGTATTTCATTGTTCAATTACTGAAGTTTTTGATGCCGTACAGGCAACACAGATAAATACGGATATTAAACTACCTCAGATATTTATACTCTGAGGTAGCTTTGCCCTCTAGACAAAAATAACTTTTAAGGTTGCTCTTAAGTCAAATCTACCCTACACGGAACGCGGAAGTGATTGCGTCGTTATTAGCCCCAAGATTATATAAAACTCCTGGACCGAGAATACCAGTAGCCTGTCCTCTAAAACCTGAGTCCTGAAAGAAATTCCAACTACCCCGTATAATCAGAATAGACGAGGCTTGATCGTTGAAATTGTTAATACTGCCTTCGTTATCTATCCCAATGTTGGGATCGCCATCACCTATCGATGCATTGATATTTAGACTCCTCCCTTGTCCATTTGGATCGTTGTATAAAATTATATCTGGGTCGTTGCTTCCCTGGTAAGTAATGCCACCACTACAGGTAGTAGCCACCTCATCGTTAAGTTCCTTCACTGCGCTGAAATTCAACGGAATCAAAGTCCCCCTTTTTAAGAGGGATTTAGAGGGATCTAAAACTTTTAATACTGGCAAGAGGACTTTTCAAACAACCTCTTAGTAAATTTCAAATTTATTGCTTGATAATTGTGGAGCATCCCAATTTTGCTTAAATCTTTTCCCTCACCCCCAGCCCCTCTTCCATATTTGGGAGAGGGGAGACATAATTCTAGTTCCCCTTCTCCCATCTTTGGGAGAAGGGGTTAGGGCTATCAACGTTTTTGCACATTTGGGATGCTCCCGATAATTGAGACAATTTCACTCTCTAACAGCAATACAATATTAACGTTGAGCTAAACAAGCATCGTAGTCACAGAATGTAAGACTTATTTAGCAAGCCATGCCTTTTCACGGTTGCAGTCTCTCCTGGATAAATTCCGAATTTTGTTAACCCGCAGATCGCTTATCTATTGTTTTGTATTTGTATTCTTATAGAGTCTGTTCTCAAAAACCTTTCAGATGCTTTTAATTTGTCATCTGATTAACACTGTAACAACCGGACGCTTGAAATCGCGTATATACAAGAGTTTAATTTATAATTTAACTGTATAAGTTGATTAACTTCAACAAAAAAGAAGTTTATTATGTCAAAATCGCCCCACCCATCAATCGCTCATATCGATACTTCAACTCTTCTTTCATCAAATACCAACGCTCTAAAGTTGCATCCATCTCTATAATTTTCTCTGCTGCTTGCCGCGCTAAAAGTAAAACTTCTTCATCGTCAACCAAACTCGCTAAAGTAAAATCTGGCACTCCTGATTGACGAGTTCCCAATACTTGCCCAGGGCCACGAAAACGCATATCCATTTCGGAGATGAAAAAACCATCCTGAGATTGTTCCAACACCTTCAAGCGTTGTTGAGCATCAGGACTTCTGGAACTACTCATCAACAGACAGTAAGACTGAGCCGCGCCACGACCAACACGCCCCCGCAGTTGGTGGAGTTGCGATAAGCCAAATCGCTCTGCATTTTCAATGAGCATTACTGTAGCATTAGGTACGTCTACACCAACTTCAACAACAGTAGTCGAAACTAGAATCTGCGTTTGGTTATCACGAAATTTGGTAATAGATTCGTCCTTATCGGCTGAACTCATGCGACCGTGCAGTAGCCCCACTTGAAAGTCGGGAAAAACGCTTTCTTGTAACTTTTGATGCTCCTCAACAGCCGATCGCAAATCCAGTTTTTCTGATTCTTCCACCAAGGGCAAAACCACATAAACTTGTCTACCTTGGGCAATTTCTCGCCGGATGAGGTCGTAAGCATGGTTGCGTTGCTGACCTGATAATACTGTTGTCTGAATCTTTTGTCGTCCTGGCGGTAGCTCATCAATCTGGCTGACATCTAAATCCCCGTGTATCGTCAGTGCTAAGGTTCTGGGAATCGGAGTAGCTGTCATAGTCAACACATGGGGTTGCTCACCTTTTTGCTGCAAACGCGCCCGTTGTTCTACCCCAAAGCGATGCTGTTCATCAATCACCACTAACCCAAGTTGATGGAAGTTTACAGGGTCTTGAATCAATGCATGGGTTCCCACTAACAGAGGTAATTCACCAGTTGCTAACTGAGAATGTATTTGTCTTCGTTTAGCAGTTTTGGTGGAGCCTGTCAGTAATTCCACTGGTAAATGCAATAGGTTAAACCAACTAACTAACTTGCGATAATGTTGTTCTGCCAAAACTTCTGTAGGAGCCATCAGCGCCGCTTGGTAGCCAGATTGAATTGCTGCGAGGATAGCTAGCACGGCAACGACCGTTTTACCAGAACCGACATCACCTTGGACTAAACGATTCATTGGTGCAGGTTTTTGTAAATCGTTGAGGATGTCGTTGAGGACTCGTTGCTGTGCGCCAGTGAGTTGAAAAGGCAGTATTTCGTAGAATTTCTCTACAAGTTGACCGCGTGGAACGAGGATGGCGCTGGTTTGAATCGCCCTTGCTTGCTGTTGACGTTGTAGTAAACCAAGTTGTAGGTAGAAAAACTCATCAAAAACTAGGCGACGACGGGCAACTTTTAAAGCGTCACTATCGCTGGGAAAATGAATGTTAGCGATCGCATCTTTCAATTCCATCAAACCATACTTTTGTCGCAAACCACTTGGCAAGGGGTCTTTCAGGCTAGCCGCAGCAGGTAAAGCAGTAATTACCGCCTGTCGCACTGTATTCGCCACCACGCCTTCAGTCAGTCCATAAATTGGCACTACCCGCCCAATATTCAGCGACTCAATCGAATCTCCTGGATTTCCCAAAACCTCTAGTTCTGGGTTATCCAGTGTCAAGCCGTATTTACTTTCTTTCACCAACCCACACGCCGCCAAAATACTACCTACTGGATAACGGCGTTTTAAACTTTCTTGCCAAGCGCGACTACTAAAGCGCGTACCTGCGTAAAAACGACTAATTTTGATTTGACCACTGTTATCTTTTACGACCAGTTCTAAAATTGATAATTTCTGATTTTTAGGGCTAGTAAAGAAGTTGCAACGCTTCACTGTAGCCACTATTGTCACCGTCTCACCCGCCTGTAACTCGCGGATATTCACCTGACGCGCATAATCAATGTGGTCACGAGGATAGTAGAAAAGCATATCGCGGACGGTGTGTAAACCAAGCCGTGCCAAATTATCAGCTTTTTTGAAGCCTATTTCTGGTAAATCGCTGAGTTTTTGCTCAATGCTCGGTGCAAGCCTCCGACTCACCTCAGCAACAATTGGAGATTTGGGATTTGGGATTTTGAAGTGATTAATTTTCCCCTGCTCCTCTGCTCCTCTACTCCCCTGTTCCTCCTGCTGTAGTTGGGAGAGATATCTACGAGTCTCTGCTACTAAATGTTGTCTTTCTTCCAGTGCTAGATGTGGATAACTAGCAAATTGCACCGCTAGTCCTTGCCAACGGCGGCGTTCAGTTTGGGGTAAGCCTGTTGGAAATTTGCCCAAAGTCAGGCTTAAAAATTCACTGAAACGGTATTCTCTGCCCATCAAGTCTGTAAAGCCGCGTTCAGCTTCTATTGCCAAGGCTTTGTGCAATCTTATCCAATCTGGTTTTTCATTAGTCATTGGTCAGCAGAGTTAGGAGTCAGAAGTTAGGAGTTAGGAGTCAGAAGTTAGGAGTTAGGAGTCAGAAGTTAGGAGTTAGGAATAAATTACTCATAACTCATAATTCATAATTCATAACTCATAACTTTATTCAAACCAACTAGCACGCCATGCAGCTTCAGCTTCAGCGATCGCTCTTTCTCTATGTTTCTTTTGATACTCCCGTCCTAGCTTGTTTACCTGAACTAAAATACTGCGGATTTGCCTGCGCTCAGATGAGAGTGTTACATCAGCAAATTCAATTTCTCCTAGCCGCAGGTTAATAGCCATAACTTGCGTCAGTCCAGAATCTTCTGACTGCTGCTCATTTTCAATTTCAATTACTAAGTTTAATAAGTTGGGTGGCCCTGGCATAACCTCACCAGAGGCTTCTGATGCCGCCGCAGCCGCAGCTGCTAAAATCGGTTCTGGTAGTTTTTTAGGTAATACCCCAGATTTTTGGATTAAAATATTAGCATCATGCGAAAGTTTTTTCAGTATATCTTGCGTGACCTCTTCTAAATTCTGTTGCCATTTTACTAGTTCTATAGGATTAGAGGTGTCGGCGCCCAAAGATTGAGAATTAGAGGTATCCAGAAGCCCAGAAGATAAAGAGGATGTTACTCCCTCATCCCCCTCATCTCCCCCAACTTTAATACAAGCAAGCAACTGCTCTGCCGCCACTTGCCCTAACTTACGGATAGCTTGTTGCAATTGCTGGCGCTGATTCAATGACAAATGCAGAAAGTTTTCAGGATACCCCTGAGTACAAAGGTGGTAACTCGCCAGAATCAACTGTTTTCGTACAGCTAGCCCCAGGGTGTTTAGATAACTAGCATAAGCGTTTTGTAGTTCTACTGCGATCGCCCTAATCGCTTCTTTTATTCCTGCAATATCCCGTTCAATTCGCTCGATTGCTCTTGCCATATCTTTTCGTTCTTGCCCATGTGAACTATTACATAGTACAAATGTACAATTTTATTTTATAAGAACTTTCCAGAGGATTTTATATTTTAAATTAAATGCGATATTTCGTGTCTCTACTAAAAAAAAACAGGTCAGGCTATTTGCTTGACCTGTTCTTTAAGCAGTTAAGAATTATGAGTTATGAATTATGAAGCAACTTCCTATTAACTCCTAACTCCTAACTCCTAACTAATATTACTTAGTACCCATTTGTGCAGCGACTTCATCAGCAAAGCTAATTTCTTGCTTTTCAATGCCTTCGCCCAGTATGTAGCGGACAAAACGGCTCACATGAATCTCTTCGCCTAATTGAGCCTTTGCTTGCTTCAAGAGGTCTTCCACAGAAATACTTTGATCGCGAATGTAAGGCTGATCGATCAAAGTCAATTCTTTCAGGCGTTTTTCAATTCGTCCCTGAACAATTTTTTCTTTGATGTTATCTGGCTTGTTCGCCAAATCATCCTTGCCCATTTCAATATCTTTTTCCTTTTGGGCAACTTCGGGGGGAATTTGGTCTACGCTCACATACTCGACATTTGGACAAGCCGCAACTTGCATTGCAGTGTTCCGTGCCAAGGTTTGGAACTCTTGATTGGTAGCGGCTGACTCAGTTTGAGAACCCAGTTCTACCAATACACCAACTCGACCGCCAGTGTGAATGTAGCTGTCTACTACACCTTGCGTGCCTTCTGCTAGTGCAAAATTGACAAAGCGACGCACTTGAATGTTTTCACCGAGGGTGGCAATGGTTTGCTTGATGAATTCTTCTACAGTCGCATTTTCATTATCAATATAGGGTTGAGCCAACAAAGACTCAACACTATTAGCAGTAGCTGCTTGCTTTGCTAGATTCTTAACTAAAGCTTTAAAAGCCTCATTACGAGCAACAAAGTCGGTTTGGCAGTTGACTTCGATCAGTACACCAACTCGACCACCGGGCTGAATGTAAGTGTCTACTAGACCTTCTGCCGCAATGCGATCGCTTTTTGCCCCCGCTTTAGAGATGCCCTTTTTCCGTAGCCAGTCTGCGGCTTCTTCTACGTTGCCTTCAGTCTCTATCAGCGCCTTTTTGCAGTCCATCATGCCGGCACCAGTTTTTTGGCGTAGCTCTTGGACGAGTTTTGCAGATATTTCCGCCATGTTGCCTCAATTCCTAACTTGACCTCGAGTTGTAATCGCTCACGGGTGTTGAGTATTTCTATCTTACTCAGGGGTGGGGTAGAAAAAATAATCAAGTTATAAGGTATGACTTTTTTTTGCCTCTACCTTAGCCTCCGATTTGCCGTTTTTGTAGGGCGGCTTGCTGCTACTGTGCCAGCCACCGCCCTCCAACGGAGCAGTTCCTTGACCCCTGCTTTACTTATTCTTCTGTTTCCTCGTCGGGAATTACGGCGTCAGTATATTCGGTTTCTTCGTAGTCTTCGTCATACTCACCACCGTCGTAATCTTCGTAATCCTCTTCAGCCTCCAGCTGACCGTGACGACCTTCATAAATGGCATCCGCCAATTTTCCGACTATCAGCTTAATTGACCTGATAGCATCGTCGTTTGCTGGGATGGGGATATCTACTACATCTGGGTCACAGTTTGTATCCAACATAGACACAATGGGAATATTCAGCTTTTGGCATTCTTGAACTGCGTTATATTCCCGCCGTTGGTCTACAATTACCACGATATCGGGGACTTTTCGCATTGTTTTAATGCCGCCTAAGTATTTCTGAAGCTTCGTCATTTCCCGACGTAGCATTGATGCTTCTTTTTTCGGTAATAAATCTAGTGCGCCAGTTTCTTCACGGCGTTCTAAATCTTTCAGACGGTCTACCCGTGTTTTGATGGTTGCCCAGTTGGTCAACATTCCGCCCAACCAGCGTTGGTTAATGTAGTGGGAACCACAACGGCTGGCTTCTTGGGCAATAATTCCGGCTGCTTGGCGCTTGGTGCCGACGAAAAGAAATTTCTTCCCTTGTTCTGCGTGCGATCGCATGTAGTTATAGGCATTATCCATCAATTGGGCAGTTTGCACCAAGTCGATGATATGCACACCATTGCGGGAAGTATAAATGTAAGGAGACATTTTTGGGTTCCAACGCCGGGTCTGATGCCCAAAGTGAACCCCTGACTCCATCATTTGAGCCAATGAAACTACTGGCATATATTTTTAACTCCGATTCGGGTTAAACCTCCATCCAAGTGCATTTCCCAATTGGGAAACACCCGAATTCTCAGATGTGCGAGATTAGTTAACCATACTAGGTTAGCATATTTGGAAGAGTTATAGCTGAATAGTATCAGGGTCTACATTGAGCGATGGCTGCGCCAACGCCAAGGGCGAACGCAACCTTGCCTTTAACTGTTCTATCTGCAATTCTGCCTGTTCTGCTCTTTGGCGTTCTTGTTCTGCTCTTTGGCGTTCTTGTTCTACAAGTACTTCTGCTTGTTGTCTTGCTAAAACTTCCTGCTGTAAAACCTGTACCAGTTCATCAGGGATGAGTAATTTTTCCCCTGTATCCTCAGGGTAAAACCCAATTAACCTTCCCTCAATCACCAAGCGCAGTTGTAGCGGTTCACTGCGTCCATCCTGTATGGGTTCGTAGATTTCTCCCCGCAAGCGATAGCCACGTAACTGTTGTTCCACCCACTCACCTTTAGGGTCAAATAGCCAGTATTCCTTGACACCTAGCTGCTCATAGAGAGTCTTTTTGAAGATTTCATCTTGTCCCTTAGTAGCAAAGGATGTCATTTCAAAAATAACTATAGGTACTTGACCCTCTTCCCAGATTTTATAGTTGTCCCGACCACCAGGTGCAACATCAAAAATCACCATCACATCTGGGGCTACCCGCAACTTGGGAAAGCCTTGTGCATAGTAAAGAAATTGATTTCCCAATACTGTTGCCTGACGATTTGCCAGATACTGTTTTAGGACTTCCAAGGTAGTTAGCAAGGCATAAAGGTGGTCATAGGTTTCTGCCACTGGTTGACCATCAGCACTGGGATAGAAAATTTCTGATTCGACACTAACTGGTAAAGTAGCCGTCATGGTTGTAAAATCAGTGCTACAAGATTATTGTAGAATAACTCTACTTCTGTCTAAGTTGAAATGTGCAAGCTTTTCAAAATATAACTAGATAACTCACAAAATCCTTCCCCTTCGGCAGCAGTGGTAATGTAAGCAGGGTGATATTTCAACTGATTCACATATTCCAGAACATTCGCCACGCCTACAGAAATAGGAAAATAACGCCGATCAAATAAACTTTCATCATTGGGGCTATCGCCAACAGTAATAATTTGTTCTGGTGAGTACTGGGGTAAATATTCGCGCAATACCTGCAACAATCCTACAGCTTTATCTTGCCCTTGAGGTTTAATGTGACACTGCACGTTGCTATAGGTAAATCCCCAACCCATTTGTTGACAGAGATTGTCTAGGGTTTGTAGTTGATCTTGATCCAAACCAGCTACATCAAAAGTCCAGTCAGTGATGCGAAAGCGATTATCAGCAGATTCTTGAATTTGGGGAAATTTGGTTTGTAAATTTTCAAAAGTTGTAGCCAAGTGCTGGCGATGTTGAGCTAAATCAAGAATGGGTGTTAAAATTACTGGTTTGTGGTTCGCAGGTGGAAAGTACAAACCGCCATTTTCGGCGATCGCACCTGCGACTGGCATAATCGCACTTAATCCACTCACCCACCCAGCAGAACGTCCTGTGACAATTAGCACCTTAATGTTAGCTGCGGCTAAATCTTCTAAAGCTTGCAGTAGTGCGGGAGTAAATTTTCCTCGTCTAGTCAGGGTGCCATCCATATCTGTGGCTATCAGACGAATATGAAGAAAGCTTGTAGATGAAAACTCAGGCAGGGCAGGGATGCTCTGGTGTCTGGACATACGTAATTTGTAAAAGGCTGTAAAAAATATTAATCATACAGCAAGATGGGATTGAAGATTTGGGCATCCTAAACATCAGGAGTCAAGTTTTTCAGTTTCCAATCATGTCCACTTCGATATTTCTTGCCCAAACCCCAGGAAAGCCTAAAAACGCATCCCAGGAAGTGCCAGCAAGTAATCCTCAAATACCAGTATTATTGCTGGCAACTTCTGGAGGACTGGCTTTAGCGGTGATTGCAATGATAGTGTATAGTAAGCTCCAGATGAATAAGCTGGAGAAAAAACTTAAGTTTGAACAATTCCGTGCGCGAGAATTAGATAAAAAATTTAAGCTGGCGCTGGAAACGATTCGCAAAATGGAAACCAATCCCGATTTGGTCAACTCACGGGACTTTAACCTGGATTATCTGCGAATGCGAATGGCAGAAGAAGTGTTTCATTTTGCAATCCTTAATCAAGTGAAGATTCAGATCAAAGAAAAAGTTACTCAAGCCCTGCGTCCAAATCAAGCACAACTTGGCTCAGTCGGAATTGCTAATAACGCTGCACGGCAAGTAGATGAAATTTTTGATGTAGAGTATGAAACTGGTACTCCGCCGAACTGTGCTAAAAGAGTACTTTTTCGGATTCAAATCCGGTTAATGAAGTTACCGACGCAAGCGACTTCTGCAACTATTAGTCAAATTATTGACTGTATAGAAACTTACCTAAGCCCCACAGAAAACGAAGATAGTTGGCAACCAACAATTCAAGGTCGGATTGCTACTATGCATTGGGATCAAAAAGCTAAACCTACGCCTCTACTGGTGCTGGAGCAATCAAATGAAGGCGTTAATGTGACTTTTCGTACTAGTCGCCAACCAAATACCCCAATTCCGCCAAACCCACCTGGAATGAAAAAATCAGGCTCGGCTAGACAATAAATTATGGTTGTTATTAGTCATTGGTCAAACAATTTTAGATTTTGGATTTTAGATTTGTTTGCGCGTTTAAATTCGGGGGCTTGTAACCCTTTTTAAAGTTTGGATTTTGAATCTTCAATTCTATTATCCAAAATTTAAAATCTAAAATTCGGTCATTCACAAAGGATAAATGACTAATGACTAAAATCATGACCCAATAGCTGCATTGGGGGAATTACGGGTTAAAAGACCATCTTCCATTTCTACGATGCGATCGGCTATGTCTAAAATGCGGTTGTCGTGTGTCACTAATAAGATAGTAGTTCCTTGATTTTTGGCTAAACTTTGCATTATTTCCACGACATCGCGTCCTGATTGTTTGTCTAATGCTGCTGTTGGTTCGTCTGCTAGCACCAGTGGGGGATGATTAACTAAGGCGCGGGCGATCGCAATTCTTTGTTTCTGTCCACCAGAAAGATTGTCTGGATAGTAATCAACTCGTTTTTCTAGACCAACAGACCCCAGCATGGCTTTTGATTTAGCCACTGCTTCTGCTTGAGAAATATTATCATTCAATTCTACCGCCATTTGCACATTTTGTTTTGCTGTCAAAAACCCTAGCAAATTGTGAGCTTGGAAAATATAACCAATGTTGCGTCGCATCTGCACCAGTTTGTTTTGACTGACGCCAACGAGTTCTTCACCTAAAAATTTTAAACTTCCCTCTTGTACAGACCGCAAACCCCCAATTAAGCTCAGTAATGTGGTTTTACCTGAACCTGATGGCCCGGTCATAATTACAATTTCACCTGGATAAATTTCTAGGTTGATGTCAAATAATATCTGTTTTCTCAGTGCGCCTTTGCCATAGTAGTGGTTGAGATTTTTAATGGCAATTACAGGTTGTTTTTTGATCATGTTTTTATTACTTATAACTTTAGCATTTTTGAGTTTTATTTTAATTTTAACTGTAGTACCTAATCAGAATAAATTTTTATTTATTGTTAATTGTAAACTAGGTTTTTTAGAAAATATATTTTAATTAAGATTAAATTAATTAAAATATATCTGCTGGATCGGCAGAACTTAATTTTCGGACTGCGATCGCTCCAGAAATAATGCACATTAGTATAGTCAAAATTAACACCATTACCGCTCGGTCAAAACTCATAAAAACTGGTAAAAGTGTTGCCTTTTTAGCGCTGTCATACATAAAAAAAGCAAAAACTATCCCAGGAAAATATCCTAAAATGGCTAACAGCAAAGCCTCTTGAAGAATGACTGTTAATAAATATTTTTGTGTGTAACCTATTGCCTTGAGAGTAGCGTATTCAGCTAAATGATCTGCAACTTCTGTATAAAGAATTTGATAAACAATCACAGTCCCCACAATGAAACCCATGACAGTCCCTAATGTGAAAATAAACCCAATAGCTGTACTATTTGCCCAATAATTCCGCTCAAAATCAATAAATTCTTGCTTAGTTAAAACATTGACCTCTTTAGGTAAATACTTTCGTAGTTCTTGGGCAACAATGTTAGCATCAGCCCCCGGTTTTAATCTAATCAGTCCGATATCAATTAATCCTGGTTGACGATTGCTGAATATTCGCAGAAAGTTAATATCACTTGTAATTAAATTTCCATCTGCACCAAATGATGCACCTAATGTAAATAGTCCTTCTACTTTAATTCGCCGCCTTCGCACTTCTGCTGTTACAGTCTTTCCTTGTTCATAATTAGTAACAATTGGCCCATATTCTAGCCGAGAAGAACGATCAAATAAAACTACATCAGGTAATTTAAGTTTATTTAAATTTTCTGGAACTCCAGGTAAATTAACTAGATTACTTTCTGGGTTCATGCCAAATATCAAGATACTGCGAGGACGGCCTGTTACAGGATTTTTCCAGATTGTAAAGTCCAAATATATTGGATGTACTGATTGGACTGCGGGTAACTCTAAAGCTTTATATAACCGCCGTTGAGAAAAACCCCTCATCGCCAGGATAGCGCTAGATTGACTGTTAATTAAAACAATATCGCCTTGCAAGCTGTTATGGAATCGAACGTTACTATAATACAAAGCATCTCGGAAGCCGAGTTGCATAAACATTAAGATATCAGCGAAAGCAATTCCTGCTAAAGCTACAGCTAGGCGAGTTTTTTCTCTTGTCAGTTGTAGCCACGACAGAGGTATTTTTTGAGTCATTTTATAGGCATCCAAGCAGAGTTCAAATAATTCGTAGTTCGTAGTTCGTAATTCGTAATTAATTATTAATTTCGACAACAACTTTGGCGTAAGTTAAACCAGAAACTTTCTGGCTATCTGCTGGAGGTAGAGCAATTTTCACTTCTACAACTCTGGCATCGACATCTGCTGCTGGATCTGTATTCAATACATCTTTTTTGCCAATTTTTCTGCCAATTTCAGTAACAGTTCCCTTTAATTCGCCGCTAAATGCTTCATTATCGCTGCTGATAGTGGCATTTTGACCAATACGCACTTTACCAATACTGTCTTCAGGGACTTCAGCAATCACAAACATTTGGCTAGTTTGTCCAATTTCAGCAATGCCATTTGCACCGATCGCTTCGCCTGATTTGGTATAAATCTTTAAAATCTCTCCAGCGATTGGTGCTTGAACGTAGCTTAACCTTAGTTGTGCTTCGGCTTTTCTGATATTTGCGATCGCATTACTAACTTGGGCTTGCGCTACTTGCACATCGGTAGGACTAACATCTAAAATTCTGCTCAGTTTGGCCTTTTCTTCATCGATTTGTCTTTGCAAAGTTGCTACAGTTTTATCACGGTTAACTTTGGCTTCGATTAGCTGCTGTTGCAAAGTTGCTAAATTTTGTATTTGGGTAGCTCTGGCTTCGGCAAGTTGCTGTCGTAGAGTTGCCAATGTTTGCTTTAAGGTAGCTTGGCTTTCGGCCACCTGTTGATTAGAAGTTACTGCACTCAAGCGTCTTCTATCGCGCTCTTGCTGAGAAATAGCACCTTCTTTGTATAAATAATCATAACGTCCGGCATCGACTTGAGCATTGCGCTGTTCGGCTTGAGTACGTGTAAGCGTTGCTCTAAGAGTATCTCTTTGCCCACTGAGTTCAGCTTCTAAGCGATTCACAGTTGCTTGTTGGACAAGTTTATCACCACTTAACTGGGCTGCAATCCGTGCGATCGTCGCTTTTTGAGCATTGCTTTCCCCAATTAACTGCGCTTGTAGGCGAGCAATAACCGCTCTTTGAGCTTGAATATCTCTTGGAGATCCGGCTTTGACTTGCGCTAAATTCGCACGGGCTTCTTGGACTTTGGCTTTTGCCTCTTGTAGTCCGGCGATTTGGGTATCGCGGTTGTCTAAAATTGCGACAATTTGGCCTTGCTTTACCTGTTCACCCTCTCTCACCAAAAGTTGCTGAATTCGTGACGATGGTGCTAATCCTGATGATGGGGCAGACAATTTAACAACTTCGCCTCGCGGTTCCAAACGCCCTACAGCACTAATGCTATTGGTAGATGGCATTACAGGAACAGATGTAGTTAGTTTCTTGAGCTGCTCGATTTTAGCTGTACCTAGTATCCCAGCCGCGATTACTATTGGCACAGCTACAGCGATACCCCACCAAATCTTAGGTTGTTCTTGATTAAATGCCTGCTCAGTTGGCTTTGGCTTTTCAGTCACCCTTGACATAGTATGTTGCCCATTTACCTGAATTGTGCTGATGGAAGTAAAAATAAAAAGGTTTTTAATCAACAGCCAGCCGCTTAGGACAAACAACAGTGGTTTAAAGCTTAAAATCCATTGTGTGATGAACGCTTAACACTATGGTTTGACAAAATAGTGTTTTCTTATAGCGATGTCTATGACGGGCTATTCGGCGTCGCTTGTTTGTATGCAACACATTTTGACCTTACTTCCATTTTTCTCTTGCTTTAAGGAGAGAGGCTTTGAAGCTTACTTACTCCCCAACGCTACAAGGGTTGGGGCTGTTCCTGTTAGGTCTGTATTGATACTGAGAAACGCTATAGTAGGGGGCTATTCAATAACTCTGAGTATTATTGAGACATGAGTGCAATGGAAGTTAGCAGAATTTACAAGCAGTATGAATCTAGATGTAGAGACGCGATATCTCATCTCTCTACACAAAATCCCAAATTGGTATGATGCGGTACTTTACTGCTAGATTAACTAGGGCTATAGTTAGTCACAAAATCGAAAAGAAACGTCAAAAATAGACTGTTGCCTTTGCTGGGTACAATCTTGGTAAAAAAGTTAGTCTTCCTTAAGTGAATCAAGGATTAATTAACTAAAAAATATCTGTCAACTTGAGCATTTCTAACATTAGAGTTTCCTTAACTTTCTGGTCAATGACTTAGTAGGGCTAGTTGCTTGCACCTACCAAGACAGCAAACCATTTTGTGATATTCGCTTCAAAGACCTTACTATTCTCCCTGTTGCTGTTTTGGGACTCCATTAAACTCTCGTTGAATGAATTCTACATTTATCCATTACGCGAAAACGTAACAGAGCCTACAGATGGGGGAGATGAGGGGATGATTAAGTTGGGAGGTCGAATAAAACTTTGGTCATGTAATTTTCTGCCCAAGCTAGGCCAAAGGCTTTTTCTAGTACGCGGCGGGTTTTATCGTTTTGCTGCTGTTTGGTGCAGTAGTTGTGTTGTCCGGCGAGATTTTGTGTAACTTGTTCAGGTGAAACAGGATGTGAGGCGATCGCTTGGGTGCAATGAATATCTAAAAATTCTCGCACCCGCGAGAGAAACATTGTTTCTTCTTCTGGGGAACTGGGACGCACAAAGATACAAAAATCCGAAAAAATATCTCCCCATTCAGGTAATTCACGGGGTTGGGAAAAGTTAAGCACTGTTAACTGTGTCAGTGCAAAAGTATAAGATTCTGGTAAAGTGCGCTCTGATTGGATAGGAGAAAGGTCTGCGATCGCTGCACTAATTTGTCCTCTACCCCCAACTAAATCGCAACCAAACATCGGCAGGTTGTATTCTGGACGGGGAAACATGACGCAGTGCAAAATATCTAGCATATTTCCGATTTTTGCTAGTTCTAAGTGCATTTTTCGGAACTGGGGCGTTTGATAGCAACGGTTTTCAATCGTCAGTTTTTCGCCTTCTAGTCTACCTTCCACATACCCCAACTCATCAGGCAAATGGTAGGGTGATAGATCCAAATGCTGATGCCAAACTGCCTCAATGCAATCAGCTAGCTGACGAATTAGGGGATGTTGTTGTTCACGTAGCGAGGGTATAGAAGTAAATGACATATTCTAAATACTTGATGGGCATGGGGCATGGGGCATTGGGCATTGGGCATTCACTAAGGGACTTCCAAGTAATAAAATATCACAATATTTCTTGTGGGATGGGCATCTTGCCCGTCCTGTGAATTGGGCGGGCAAGATGCCCACCCCACAAGATTGAATAATTTATTTATTGGAGTTCCCTAATGACTAATGACTAATCTAAGCTATTGCCAGAAATCAATGACATCGTATCCTAGTTCTCCTAGCATGTGCCGTAGTAGCGGTAAACTGAGTCCAATTACATTAGTGTGACAGCCTTCAATTTTTTCGACGAAGAAACTACCAAAACCTTCAATTGCAAAGGCTCCAGCACACTTAAGGGGTTCACCTGTGGCAATGTATGCAAGAATTGCGCGATCGCTCATTTGACCAAAGTAAACTCTTGTAACTTGAGACTTGACTATACTACGATTTTGAGCTATATCAATTAAGGCGTGACCTGTGTACAAGTCACCAAAGTTATCTTGCATTATCTGCCAACGGGCGATCGCTTCAGAGGTATTTGGTGGTTTGCCGTAAATTTCACCATTCATCGACAAAACCGAATCACAACCCATAATCAAAGCCGATTCAAACTGTGGGGCTACAGTTTCCGCCTTGTATTGAGCAAGAGTTTTGACCAATTCTGCTGGTTCACTTAATTCAATTTGCGACTCATCAAAATCACTTGGTTTAACTATCGGTTCAATACCAACAGTTTGCAGCAAGCGGCGTCGGGCTGGGGAAGCTGAGGCAAGTACAAAAGGTGGAATTTTCATGATATTTATGACAAACTTTGTAATTGGGTATTGGGCATGGGTCACTGTACATTAGGCATTGGTCATTAATCAATAATTTTTCTTCCCTTACCTCCCCTGCTTCCCCTGCTCCCCCTGCTCCCCCTGCTCCCTCATCCCCACTCCCCAGTCCCCAATTAATAAACAGAAAAAGAATTTACAACCTCATCAATCATTCGTTTAACTTTCTGCCAGCGTTTTTCAGGAATTGAGGCGTTGAGCGTAAAAAGTTTACCACGGCTAACAGCAACGCTGGCGATGTTGTGTCGTTGCTGTTGATTGGCGAGTTTAACCTCATACTCTAAAAGGTAGTATATTTTACCGTCTACTTCTCGCTGTACAGCATTGACTAATTCAGCTGAACGACCAGAGTCAGGAGGTGCCAGAGCCGCTTTTCCCAACTTATATCCTACTTCTGTTGGGGTTCCCAATTCTGACAAAGTTTTGCCTTCTGGAACTGGGCTAATCACAACCGAAACATTTTCCGACACCTCAATCAAATCGTGGAAAACTACATCTGGCCCGTTGGCGACTTTAACTTGCAGCCAGCCGTTAGGATATAAAAACTGATAGCCATCACTAGTGTCTACAAAGCTTTTGAGTCCAGATGCTGCCGCTACATCAGAATTACTCAGGCTGAAGCTCAACACCAATAGCAAAATTAATATAATTCGTTTCCACATTTTTACAGATTCCTTTGGGCTGGAGACAACACCAGGCTTGCATCATTTCTCGTTATTATTCTCCCACCAACCGGCACGCTTCGCATGAGGCATTATATCGGGAGAGATAAATACTCAAATGTCGGCAGATACTCCCTGACTCCCTGGTGTATCGCAAGTGGTGTGAAATGCGTAAGCGGAGATTGTCCTAAACATCGCCTACCCGCCTCGGAATTAATTCCAAGGATTATCAACAAAGGCAGATAAGTAAGTGGGCGCAAATAATCATCACTGGCTAGTAGTTGCGCTTTAGCGCAAGAGGGCGCAACTACTAGCCAAATACAAAGATTTTACTTTTCGTTACATAGTTTGGTTTTATCTTGCCTACCTACTTATGAGCCTCAGAATGAATTCTGAGGCGGACTTGTTGTCAAGCCAATATTCCACAATTATTCAAATACCTAATTTCCAATCTCGCGCCGAAACCATCACCCCCCATAGGTTAGAAACCTACGGTTAATAGCGAAAGTCATCTCAAAGATGACTAAAGAAAAGTTAAAGAAATTAAAGGCTAATTGAAAACACAAAAAACCCCGACTTGATAGCCGAGGTAGATGGGAGAAGTCCAAATGTCGATGAATATACCGATGCCGAAATCTTTTTTCTTAGCAAATACCAGCTAGAGAGTTAAGTTTAGTCTTTGCTAAGTTATATAACTAAATTTAATAGAAATATTACAAATAGTCAACTAGACTTGACAAAAAAAGACTTATATAATTTATAAGAACTACTTATCAGGGACAGTATGGAATTATTTTTAAAGGTGTGGTGAGTGAAGTAGGGAAAATAAAACAGTTACTGGCTAAGATAGTGAGATGAAAATGAGAACGGAACTGCTGTAGAGAGCAGAAAGATTGAGCGATTAGCTGCATAAATCAGGGTAGTTGGAATTAAGCCAAAGATTTGAGAAACTAGCTACTAGATCACCAAAGTCTTTACAATTCCTTTGTTACCTGAAAAAGTATTTCTCGACCTATGACGAATCAAGCTCCTATCCCGGTTATTGTCAACGGTGCTGCTGGTAAAATGGGCCGTGAGGTGATTAAGGCGGTGGCGCAAGCGCCAGACTTAAACCTAGTGGGTGCAATTGACCACAGTTTAGAACATCAAGATAAAGATGCTGGAGAATTAGCCGGTTTAAGCGAACCCCTGGAAGTGCCGATTACCAATCAATTAGAACCGATGTTGGGGTATGTGGCTGGCGACAGACACTCACCTCCAGGAGTGATTGTAGACTTTACCCATCCCGATTCAGTTTATGACAATATTCGTAGTGCGATCGCCTACGGTATTCGTCCAGTAGTTGGCACCACTGGGTTAAGTCCACAACAAATTCAAGACTTGGCAGACTTTGCCGATAAAGCTAGCACTGGTTGTCTAATTATTCCTAATTTTTCCATTGGTATGGTGCTATTGCAACAAGCTGCGATCGCAGCCTCAAAATATTTTGACCATGTAGAAATTATCGAACTCCATCATAACCAAAAAGCTGATGCTCCCAGTGGTACTGCGATTCAAACGGCGCAGTTACTAGGAGAATTGGGTAAAACTTTTAACCCTGCTCTTGTAGAAGAAACGGAAAAATTACCAGGAGCCAGAGGTAGTATAGCAGATGAAGGGATTAGAATTCATAGCGTGCGCTTGCCAGGGTTGATTGCTCATCAAGAAGTTATTTTTGGCGCAGCCGGACAGATTTATACTTTACGACATGATACGAGCGATCGCGCTTGTTATATGCCAGGAGTGCTACTAGCGATTCGCAAAGTCTTAGCGTTAAAGTCGTTAGTATATGGATTAGAAAAAATACTTTAAACTTTAAGACTCAGCCTAATGTTAGTACCACTGACTCGCCAGAAATTTGAACAAGTTGTCCCCCTAATTGCCACTGGTTTGCAGTATAAGTACTACTGGGGTAAGTTCTCAAATTTTTTGCAACGGCTATTAATTTCTGTAGTTGCCGTAGTTGCTATTTTGCTTGTAACATTCGTTTTCAAGCTTGAATTTGCTTCAATAGTATTTGTGCTAGGGGTAGTTAGCGCTTTTTTTTGGCTGTGGTATCCAGTGTTTCAAGCAAGTATGCGGAATTTGGAATGCCGCCGTTATAAGTATGGCGGCTTTTTCCGTGGTCGAGTGCTAGATTGGTGGATTACAGACCAGTTGATGGGTAAAACTGAAACAGTCAACAGCAAAGGCGAATTGGTAATTGTAGAAAATCGAGAAAAACAGATTAACTTAGAGGTGGGTGATGAAACAGGATTTAGCATTGAGTTTGTAGCACCATTACGTCCTGCCCACAAAATTATTACTCGCGGTCAAATTGCCGAAATGGTAGTGATGTCAAATCGCGCAGATTTGAGCAGTATTGAACAATTCAGCGATATATACTTTCCTAGCCGTGACCTGTGGGTTAGCGATTATCCTTATTTACGGCGAGATTTCTTTAACGAAGTTGGTCGCCGCTTGCGTGAAGACCAACAACAAAAGCCGCGTCGGCGACGCCGTAGCACAGAAGACTAAACTAGTCCGCAATCAAAAGATTTACGAACGGGAACATCCTACTTTGATGAGTTTCCCCTTCAAAGGATAGGTCACTGACCCACAAACAAAACCTGCCGACTTAGGTTCTGCATAAACCCGCGTTGGCGGATTTTGTTTATCTAGCCGCGATTTCCAATCGCCAGATATTTTTTCTAGAGTAGGATAATTTCTTAAAAACTCTGAGTCTGCAACAATATCGTCAGCCCCCTTAACACTTACTTTAGAATTATTGAGGTAGATATTATAGTCATAAACAACGCTTTCATTTTTATAATTACTGTTAGTAATCTTCCCAGGAAAAGCATAAAAAATGTTTCTTAAAATTTTCACGTCAGATGATTTATTAGCAAATATTTGTCCCTCGTTAAGTTCTGGACTCTGATTATTTAAAACAGCAGTGTTATTTACAATATCAATATGATCGCTTAAGAATGTATGAATACCTGAACCACCATTATTAAATGTAAGATTGTTTTGAATTAAAGTACGTCCTTTATATGCACCCAATTCTGAGTCGTCATTACGATCATTTCTTGAAGTATCAATAATAATGCCATTACCGTCTGTGATCTTTCCGACTTCAATCCAAGGAATGTACATACGATTGTTATAGGTCTTGTTGTTGGTCACGAACATTTTGTATCCTTGGTTGTTGTCAAAATTCCAATTGCTCAACATTGAAATTCCACTGCAACCATAAACGCTGTACCAAGCATTATCGAACACCACGTTATTATCTACTGTCACATAGTCCGATTGAATCGCTGAAATGCCTGTTCCTCCACACCCATGTACCTTGTTGTTGACAATACGTATATGGTGAATATGACCATTTTTTCGCCCATCGAGGCTGATGCAGTTTCCATTTGTCAGAGGGTTTGATTTGTTAGTTTTCTCACTCATAGCGTAATCAAGAGTTACATTGGCATTGTTCCCTATCACCTCAAGCCCGTTTATCTCAATATATGACGCTCCATTGTGAATTAAAATTCCATTCCATCCATTGTGCTGAATTTTCGGACTGTGGCCAGGATATGCTTTAAACTTAATCCATGCATTTGCTTCTCCAGAACGAGTAATAGATACTACCTGCCCATTCGGGCTTGCATTCGTGTAGACTCCATTCATAATAAGTACAGTGTCCCCAGGATTAGTCAGGTTTGCTGCCTTTTGAATGGTCTTAAAGGGGGATGAGGAAGAAATTCCAGTATTGTTGTCGTTTCCAGTACCGCTAACATAGTATGTTTTCAGAGTCCTGTTAGTGCTGATTAGCTTGCTACTGGATACAAGCTTTTCCTGACCATCAGTGGATACCTGACGAACCTTTTGAGTTAAAAATACTTTTATGTTTCCTCCCTCTGCCAAAAGAATTAATATCAGGGGAATTGTAAGAAATGCGATTAAACGGAAGCGTTGAGTTCCCACAAGAAAAGGCTCCTTACTCGGCACTAATTAACAAAAATATGGGGATCTTGAGTATTTTAAAATAGTATTTGCCCTAAAGAGTCAGATAGAGCCAAGTTCCTAACTGCCGCGATTTCCATCTTGTCCATAGGCTTGCCAAGCTAAGTCTACCAATCCATCAACGATCGCAGCTGCTACAACTGCATTACCTTTGCGACTATCAATTGTAATGTGAGGCACTAGCGAGTCTTGTAAGCGCCTCTTCGCTTCATCAACATCGACAAATCCCACTGGAGTCGCAATTATCAAAGCAGGTCTAATTTCCTCGGCTTCAATTAAATCCACCAGTGCTGTTAGTGCTGTTTGAGCTTGTCCCACCACAAAAATGCCTTCTGGATAACGCCTTGCTAAGGTTTCTATTCCCCATGCTGCCCGAGTTTTTTCTTTTTGAGGACGTGTCAGAGCTTCCATGCTGCAATACAGGGGATTAGCAAAGGTGTTTTGAATCTCGTAGGCAATACCTACTTGCACCATTGGGACATCTACCACAATTGTGGTACGCGCGGCTAGTGCTGCTGCTCCTGCTTGCAAGGCACGCTCAGAGAAACGAATCAAAGACTTATACTCAAAGTCAGCCGTAGAGTATATTACCCGACGCACAATCTCATACTCTGCGGGTGAAAAGACATGATTTTCAATTTCACTATCAATGATTGCTAAACTTTGAGCATCAGTTAGGTGCCATTCCATTTTTGTTGAGCTTCTCAAATATTAGCTTTCAGCTTATCAGCTTCAGAGAGTGAGTAGTTAGGAGTTAGGAGTTATAAGTTAAGTAAAAACTCCTCACTCCTGTACAGACGCGATTAATCGCGTCTATCCTCACTCATAACTCATTACTCGAAGAAGGCCGACTGAAAACAGGAGATAGGTAGGCAACTAAGACGCCAATAAGAAACCCAGAGATATTGCGAACTAGAGGTAACCAGTCGCTTGTGCGTGTCACTACTGGCCCAATGCCAAAGGCAAGAAACAAGATTCCCCACAAAGGTGAGAAAATTAAAGCCCATTGCCAAGCGAAAAATTGTCCTTTCTCGCGGGGTTGACCTGCAAATCCACAAATCACCCCACCAATAATTGAGGCAATCAAGGTGAGAATCCATTGCTCTCGTGGCAGTCCGGGGACAACATTGCAACCACCTTTGAGCAAACAGCCTTTAACTGATTCTAAAGCTTGCAGAATGGCTTGGTCTTCGCCTTGTTCGCGGACAAAGTACAAATTACCGAAGCGGGTTTGCAGTTCTATCCAGAACGTCCGAGGTAAAAGTTCATAAACAGCATCGCCGACGCTAAAACTGAGGATGTTACCGCCACGAGAATCGGCAACGAGTAGAATGCTTTTGTCATCCAAACCCCAATATTTTATAACTGCCCGACCTGGGGTACGGTCATATTGGGTCAATACTCGCAGTTTCCAGCCCGTATCAACTTCAAACTGCTCTAAATCTTTGACAAGCTTTTCTTCTTGCAGCACAGGAAGAGATTTTGCTAAGTCTACAACTGGGGTAAAGGTGCTAGGAAGTAACTCAGGATTGTCATAAGCCAGTGCTGGGGGAGAATGCATCACCCAAATTGACCCAGCCAGGAAAAATACTGCAATAGATACGAGAATTCGTCGCCAAAAACAAGATTGCATAGACCTTTTTATACAAATATCAACGGTGGAAGTGAACAAGTTGTTTTAAAAGAGTACTAGAAAAATGATAGTTCTTTACACTTGTTTACTTTACTCTAATCTAAGGGATCAAAGCAAAGCGTTTTTGGGTAGTGGGAAATACTTACCATATAAAGTAAATTTTGTAAATCAGTTATAAGACGCAAAATATCTTGAATAAAAATGATAATTATGGCTCAGTAGAGGAGTAGGAGGTAAGCGTCGTTCGTCTCCTATCATTATCTTCAAAGTTTTTAACAACTCAAACTTGACTAAGCCATAGCGGAATTCCCCATACAATAAAAGGGGAATGATTAGAGGTGAGAGATGACTAACAAAGAATTATTAATCCAAGAAATAGAAACTTTACCGCCCGAATTGCTAACAGAAGCACTCAATGTGATCCGTTCTATTAAGGTTAACTATACAAAAAAGGAGTTGGAAGCAGGTAAGCTTGAACCTATCCATTTAAGCGATTCTACAGAAACTTCTCGTGAGAAAGAGCAACTTACATATCGTCCTGCTTCCGGGCGTTCCATTCTTCGACACGCTGGCACTTGGGAAGGTGACGACTTTGAAGAATGCCTTCAAGCAGTATATGCTACCCGTGGTCAAGCTAAATTTGATGAAGAAAACCTATCTGAATAATGTATTTACTGGATACAAATCATTGTAGTGCCATTATTTTAGGCGAACCAAATGTTATCCGTCGCGTGAATGAAGTTGGAGAAAATAACATTGCCAGTTGCGTAATTGTCCAGGGTGAACTGACATTCATGATGGAAAAATCCCAACGTAAGGAAAATAATCTGGCTAGCTTGACAGAATTTTTAGAAGATATTCGTGTCCAACCTCTGGATATAAATATTTGCCGAAGTTACACAAATTGACAACATCATGGGTGCGAATGTAGCCTTTATCAAAACTGCGATATCCGCTAGGTTTTGCAAATACTTTTAAATCACCTATTGAACTGTCCCAATATTTATCTTGGCTATTGATGCTATTTACAAATTTATGAACAACTTTGTATGTACTTGGTTCATGACAGAAATTTGGGAACAAGCACATTTCTCCTAAAAAGACAGCTTCATTAAAATATGCTTCACCCGTTTTCCCAAATTGATCGATACAATGCCAAAGTTTATCCATAAACAAAGATCACTTTTTTTAAGCTGGAAAAATAGCACGTTTTGACACCGCATAAGGAAGACAAGCAATGCCCCATGCCATTTTTTTGATCAATCTTCGTCATCGAAATTGCTTTCCCAGCTAGGGGCATCGTTGTAACCGTCATTAGCGCGGTATATTTCTGTTTTTATGCGGCGATTTTCTTGCCTGGGCATTTCTCGTTCTCGCAACGTTGGTGGTGGTTGTTCGTTACTTGGGAGGCGATCGCGTGTTCGCCTTGTGGGTTTTTGGCGCGTGAAGTTTCTCCAAGCAGCTTTTGCGCCAACCAATATGCTGCGTGTACCTACTTGCAGATTTTGAGCCTGAATTCTTGCACTATCAAGGCTTTGATCGACTTGTTTCACGACTTGATTAGCACTTTTTACACCTTCACTAACATCACCACTTAAGTCAGTGATTTCCAAACCAGTCACACGGATAGCTTCTAGAGTGGGTGGTAATTCGCGCGAGAGTGTATCAAATAGCTTTTCTGCACTACGAGCAGCGCGTGCTAACTCCTGCAAAGCAGGTATTGCCGCCACTAAAACCGCAGTCAAACTTGTGGCGACTAAGAGTAAAGAAAGTCCCAACCAAAACAGGGGGTCAATCACGGTAATGTCATTTATGAACGTTCTAGTTGCTGGAGAAGCGAATTTGAGTCTTCAACAGATGTTTGCCGCTTTATGACTTGGCTTTCTTTCTGACTGGCATCTACACCTGCTGCGATCGCTTCCTGTAATCTATCTAAAGTATCATCCCAGTTTCGTAGTGCGATCGCAGATAGACGATCTGCCTGGATTTGCACACTTGTTGATAAATCCTCTGCCAATTCTGGGATAGCATTGGCAGATTTTTTCAAAATTTTACGCGTTTCGCGCCCTGTGCGGGGAGCCACCAGCAAACCGGTTAAAGCACCGATGGTAGCTCCAAGCATCAAACCGCCAAAAAATACTCCAGAACGGTTATTAGACATCTTGTTCTTTCTCTCCTTACACCCATTTTAAGTGGGTTTTCTCTACTTGTAAGACTCCACCGATTTTATTCAGTTAATCTATCGTGACAAAATATCAGCCAAAAAAGTTGCTTTTATTCATTAAATATCAAAATCATTAATTACTTATAATCAAAACTCCCCGCGTCTTTGTCTCATCGTGTCACTGCGTCAGTGTGTCACCCCTGATTATAAATGTTCATGTGTTGACATAACTCATTTTCCAACAGTTCTTTTCGCTGGTGTTAAATGTAGCCTACGAAAATAACGCTGCCAGATTTGCTGTCCTAGCAAAAGTAGACTGATAATTTGCCGCACTTGTTGGATTTGCATTTGTAGTACTTGATTTTTCTGCCGTAAGCTATAAATACTCTCCTGGCTGAGATAAATATTTTCGGGTGCTTTATTCAGTGCTGCATGGGTACAACTTTCATAGGCGGTTAACCTATCTGCTATGTATGCTAACTGCTGCTTGAGTTGCCACACTCGCCAAGCCACATAGAGTAGTATCAGTGAAATGAGGGTGTTAACGAGGATAACTAAAATAACCATTGTTTATATTCACCAATATCAGCTTTGAGGGATTTTCTATATACTTGACTTGGTTCTTATTTAATGATTAAGAAATTAAAAAATAAAAATTCTGGCACAAAGTACAGCCGATATTATTCAATAAAGAGCAGTTAGATGATGCTCTGAGCGTTATTGAAAGGCTTTACTAGGTAAAATTTAGTCTAACGCTAAAAAATCACCAATTCGCCAATTTTGTAACCCCCAGATGCCCACAGTTCGCAAAACCACAGCTACAATTGCCTTAGATTCACGACTCGGGAAGGCGAAATCAACCCGTATGCTCAATAAGCCCCAGCATTACTATGTTCCTCTCCTTAACCTGATAATCCTAGATCATTTGCGACCTTTGTGGAATGTAAGCACAATGGTATAGCCCCTTCAACAGACGGTGAGAGAACTACACTACACTCTTTACCGGAGCATCCCAATCTTGGCTTAAATCTTTTCCCTCACCCCCAGCCCCTCTCCCATGTTTGGGAGAGGGGAGACATAATTCTAGTTCCCCGAATCCCATGTTTGGGAGAAGGGGTTAGGGGATGAGGGCTATCAAGGTTTTTGCACCTGACGGGATGCTCCCCTCTTTACCGCAGGCTCCCCAGCATCACTCACCTTTATTATTGTGCTTTTACACTACCAGTTTTCCAGTCTGTCGCCTGACCTTAACTAACATTTTGCCTGCAAAAACCTCACTTCGGGTTTACTAAGGAAAAATTGCTGGACGTGCGATGGGAAAAGGAAAGAATCTATTAATTCTTCTTCCTTTAAAAAGGCTTGCTC
This sequence comes from Nostoc sp., assembly GCF_036917635.1. GTDB lineage: Bacteria > Cyanobacteriota > Cyanobacteriia > Cyanobacteriales > Nostocaceae > Nostoc. The sequence goes on along the minus strand of NZ_JBALCW010000082.1, from coordinate 55,245 downwards.
TAATTCTTTTTCTTTCCTTAACAAAGAGGGCTAGGGAGGAAAGCGTATTGCCTTTAACGTCTTGCTTGTCGAAGGCTTCCATTTGGTATTTCACTAATCTGTTACTGATAATGATTATTTCTACACATCCAGTAGGAGTTTAGGATGTCAAAAAAATTACCATCAACTAATTCCTTCCGAGCTATTCTTGTTGCTTTGACGATTGGATTTGTTGGGTGTGGAAATCAAACTGCAAGAACTGCATTCACTCAGACAACCACTCAGGTAAATGAGAATCTTCCCAGAGTCGTTGCAACTACAAGTGTATTATGTGACTTAACCAGACAAGTTGCCGGAAATACAGTTAACCTCACCTGCTTAATTGACCCTAGTGCTAACCCCCAATTTTATAAACCAAAGCTGGAAGATCGTAGAGCCATTGAGCAAGCTAATCTTATTCTCTATAGTGGCTATAATTTAGAACCAAATTTGATCAAATTAATTAAAGTGACTAAAAACACTGCACCAAAAATAGCCGTTGGTCAACTTGCAATGTCTAAGCCACAAAAGTTTCAGAAAAGCGACAATAATCTAACTAATCCTCATCTTTGGCACAATACCAAGAATACTATCAGGATGGTGGAGGTAATTAATAGTAACTTGAGAAAATTAGAATCTAGCGAAGCGGACGCTTATACCAGCAATACCAAAAGAATCACAAATGAACTCACTCAACTAGATAGCTGGATTAAGTCAAGAATTACCACTATACCTCCCAAAGAACGGAAATTAGTTACAACTTCTGATGCACTGAGTTATTACGCCAAAGCATACGGTATTCCATTAACAGGGGGATTACAAGGTATTAGTACTGGCGAAAACCTGACAGATGCAAAAGTGAAAATTTTGGTTACAAATATTAAACAGGCTAAAGTACCAACAATTTTTACTGAGGCGGCAATTAACCCTAATTTGCTTCAATCTGTAGCTAGACAAGCTGGAGTAAAAATTTCTAATAGGAAGTTGTATGCTGAGGGACTTGGTGAACCCGGAACCGAGGCTGACACTTATCAGAAAATGATGATTGCCAATACACGCACAATTGTAGAAGGGTTAGGAGGGACGTATTTAATCTTTGAAGCGAAAACTGCTCAGTAGTTTTAACCTCAATTGATTAATCTGATAAACCGAGTTTTTGGAAATTATATAAAATTCGGTTTATCAAATTATTTTTTTAAGGCAAAAATGTGAATGCTATTTGTCTTTTAATCTGACATCAATAACAGTTGCATTGAAGTTGTAGTTATAGCCTTCCAACTCAAATGGCATACCAATTTTAACTTTACTGTTACCGAGAACGGGGCCATTATCAGTCAGTTGAGCTTTGCCATCTAAAGTCAAAATCAAATCGGTACTAAAATTGTTGGTTTTTGGATCTGGTAATTCTTTAACAGTGCCATCAGGTTGGGGAATATTGATTGTTCTAGGTAGCTGTTGAATGGATTTAATCTCAATCTCTCCGTGAGGTTGATTGCGGATAATCACATTAGTTTTCCCGCCTTTTTTTAATCCGTTATTGAATAATTGTTCCGGGTCACGCACATTCAAACCACGAACTACTAGGTCTACTTCTATGGGTACTGTTTTCTCACCAACTTGGGCAACACCCAAGCTAGACAAGATGCTAGACGAGACGACAAATATAACGAGCAGAGTTACCAGCGCAGCACCTAAATCTAAGAGGTTGATTTTGCCGAACAAGCGACCTTTTGAATCTAAAATAGCCATAAAAAGTTTTCCGAGCTAATAGCGAAGTAATTGATTGTAGCAAGAAGGTTTTCGATGGGAATAGTAATTTTCCCTATTTGGTAATAACTCAAAGCGGCTGGGCGTTGCAGTTATGCGACAGTTTATCACGAGTTCGTAAGTTGGCAGGGGTGGCAGCTAACCCTTAAACTTTTGTCAGTTAAGATTGACACACCCAGAAAGTAATATCTAGTGTTTAAGCCTATCTCTAGAGGGAGTCTCTAACCCCAGTAATTCGGTAGATTTGCCTAAACATTAGCTGTATAACAACTCCTTTGGTCTTGATTTAAGAATGCAACTTAGAATACTCTAAATCCGTCTCATAATTTGTCCCATCATTTTATGTTCTCCCAAAATAATCTTCAGAGCCTATTATGTTCAACTGGAATTTTGTTGCAAATTACCGTGTGTCGCGGCGTCGCTGGTTTTATCCTTTAATTTCAGTGATAGTTGCCTTGAGTCTGTGCTTGAGTACACCCCTACCTGGAAGAACTTTAGATTTCTTGCCTCTTCTACTCCAAGGAGTTCAGGCATTTCAGCTTTCTAATATATCCCCTCGCCAGGAAGTTGATCTGGGTAAGCAGATTAATCAAGAATTAGTCGGTAGTGAAGTGCGGCTTTACCGCAATCCAGAAGTTAATCGCTATGTGGAACAAGTTGGTCGGCGTTTAGCTGCTAATAGCGATCGCCCCGATCTCCCCTATACCTTCCAAGTAGTTCAGGATGACAGTATTAATGCTTTTGCTACCTTGGGCGGCTATGTATATGTCCACACGGGTTTGCTGAAAACCGCAGACAATGAAGCGGAACTAGCAAGTGTACTCGCCCATGAAATTGGTCACATTGGCGGCAAACACGTAGTTAAACAGATGCGGCAAAAAGCACTGGAAAGTGGTCTATTAACAGCTGCTGGCTTAGACCGGAATACGGCGGTGCAAATTGGTGTACAGCTAGCGCGAGACTTGCCACGCAGTCGTAGCAATGAATTTGAGGCTGATCAAAGAGGACTGCGAACTTTGACACGAACTGGTTACGCCCAGTCTGCAATGGTTTCTTTTATGCAAAAGCTGCTGAAACAGGGTGGTTCTGCTCCGACATTTTTAAGTACGCACCCCGGAACGAGCGATCGCATTAAAGCCCTCAGAAGTGCAATTAACTCTCAACCTAGTGAGGAAAATTATGGCTTGGATAAGGCTAGTTATAGAGCTAATATGCGAGCATTAGTGAGGTCTTGAGGGTATTTAAGTATTGGGCATTGGTTATTCCCCTTGTCTCCCTCATCCCCCTCATCTCGAATATTGCTCAATTCTTATTGCGGCGATCGACTTTGATTTTAGCTGGATCAACTCTAATCACTACATCTTTTAAGGGCAGGGTACGGTGATAGTCTTTAAAAATATTAACTTGATAAACCAGGTTGTTTGTGACATCTAGTCCAGTCAACCAGCCACTCCGGGGATGATAAGCGCCAGTATCTATATCTAGCCATCCCTCTCCTTGTGCCAGTTTGCCAGGAGAAACACCCGGCAGAGTAAAGGTAATGGTGTGACCGATGATAATGAGCTTATCTGGAAAGTAGGGTTTTTCAATGCTGTGAAATTCTTCTCGTATCCAGCACAGTTGATCGGCAGTTTGTTCTGTTACAGACTTGGAAGGGTCAACACCAGCATGAGTTAACCAAATATCCCCCAAGTCGAGATATGTAGGCAAACTCTTGAACCAATCCAGATGATCGTCAGGAATTGAAGCCTCGTGGTAACTGGCTACGGTAGCTTGTCCCCCACTGTACAGCCATGCTTGCATCGTCGGGGAGGAAGTTCTGTGATTGGTCAGAATGTTTAATAACATCTGCTCATGATTTCCCAGCAAACATGGGTAGTTATGTCGCTTGACAAAATTAACTACTTGTGAGCTATGAGGGCCACGATCAATTAAGTCTCCCAGAAAATAGATTTGATCGTCTGACGTGGGGGCGATCGCCTCCAGCAATGTCATCAAACCTTCATAGTGTCCATGCACATCCCCAATTACAATTCGTCTGGGGCTAGTTTCGCTCATTGTCTCTTAGCTTCAATAGTTTGGCTAATACTTCTGCTACAGTTTAAGCTGTCTGGTTTCCGTAATAGAAGGTAGAAATACTGAATAAGTTTTATTTTAATTTAATTATTCCCATATAAATAAAATTAATTTATTATGCAATGGGATAAAATGCATAGTCTTGAGTGCTAAGAAAGAAAATCACCAAATTTCATTCGCGTTCTTAGCTTAAAATTTAAGCTGTTGCTTCTATCTCAACAATGTCTAAAGATTTTTCTGCTGATATTAGTTCGCGCATCTGCAAGCACATGAATGACGATCATGCTGATGCCATAGTTCTTTATGCTAAGGCTTTTGCTGGTGTCACAGATGCTAGTGCAGCACAAATGCTGTCAATTGATGCACAAGGGATGGATTTGACAGCGCAAGTAAATGGGGAAGCTGTCCCAGTTCGCATTGACTTTGATCGTGTTTTAGCAGATGCTGAAGATGCCCATCAAACTCTAATTGCGATGGTGAAGCAGGCGCGGCTGAAGGCAAAGTAGAAATTGGGCTAATTGTATGACTAATGCTTGGCTGTCTTTAGACATACCGTTTGCTTGATATAGCAATCTTAAATGAGTCGTGAAAATCTCCGATTCCTCTCTCTGCGTTCTCTGCGCCTCTGTGGTTAATTTATTTTTACAAATGATTTAGGACTGCTATCTTTAGCTGTCAAGGATATTAGCTACTGTGGTATAAGCCTTGGGTTGGATAATTTCAAACTTCCAGTCTGAAGAATAATCAGGCAATTCATAGCCAACACTCTTAACATGAGCCAACATCAACTCATCCCGTTGATGCCAAACTGTAAATATTCTCTCCCTGCCATCATAAAGTGTTTCTAGGTCGATTTGATAAACCTCATTTACCCGCTTTAGTTTCAAGCCTAACAAATTGAACAATCGGCTGAGTATTTTGATTGCTGAAACCTGCTCTTTCTCCCCGATTAAGTTAATACTAAGCGCTCTTTTAATATGCTTACTATGCTGAAAAACAATATTTTTCAGCAACATCAAATCTGGATGACTCTCAGTAAATTCTCTTTCTGCTTCGAGAAACTGAAGCATTCCCAAAGCTCTCATAGCCTCAACTTTGAGCGTGTAAGTTTTTAAATCTGGGAGAAAAACTTTCCCTTCACCCCAAGACAATTGTTGATGCCATTCTTGCTGATCTCTGACGTGAAAATATTCGCTTTCGTGAGTTAGATAATAATGAATTAACAATTGACGATAATATCCTTGGTCATCTTGCAATTTCAGCCAAGGAGTAACTTCTACACCATACCTTTGTCTGAGAATATATTTATTAATTTGGTTGCGTTCTCCATCAGTCAGAGAATGCTTCCCTAATAGCTGCTCATATTCTATATAATCGATATTTTTAGCATTAGCTACAGCAGTTGCTACCGATAGTTGATTTTGCTGCTTAATATCCTTAATTTTGCGTTTAATTTCTTTAGCTTTTTGACGGCTTTGCGCCCAATCTTTTTGAACTTTGACAATTTCCAAAACTAATCTTCTGCGGGTAGCTAAATCATCAGCGTCAGTTGCCAAAAATGCAAGGCGTAAATCCCGAATAATATTATTGTGAACAGCATTACTCCGCATCTGAATTTGATGCCCATCAGCAATTAAACCATCTTGCATCGATTGACGGTAGAGGCGGATAGAAGCATTTACCCGTGCAGATAACTTAGCCCAAGTTCGCAAATGAATCGGATCATGAACTAAAGGTAAATCCACATCTATTTTATGCAGTGGACTAAGCAAAGCTAAATTTTCTTTTTGATTTTCTTGATACCAGTCAGATAGCAAGCGATAATTTGTACTACCACTACCAATTAAACCAATACCTCGTTTCGCGCACCAGACAACACGCGGCACATCATCCCGCACTCTCGCTAATGCTTGTCTTGCTTCCGAATCAGGAATTACCCCTTGAAAAATACCATAAACCCGGTCGAAATGTTGCACATCAATACTAATTCCTGTACCAAGGCTAGGGGTAACAAAAACGCCATCATATTCAGAGATTTTTTGATTGATAGCTGTAATAAAATCAACGGCTTCGTGTCCAGGTGTGTTTGTAGTATGACTACTAACTACCAAAGTTTTGGGAAATTGCCTTCGTAATTTTTGTAAGCGTTCTTTGAGATAACGTTCAATTGTTTCACAACTGTAACGCCCAGCGCGACTATCGGTAGTAACATAACATTTACGTCCAGCAAGTAAATCTAATTCTAGTTGGTGAATTAGCGGTGTTGGATTCGGTGAATCATAAAAAGTTACGTCCCAACCATGCTGAGGTTTCCACTGGTTGAGAACTACCCAAGGTGTTAATTTAATTCCTGCTAATCCTTGTAAATATTCAAGTGATACGTCTGATAAATCAGCATCTTGGGCAATTACTAAACCCCCAGTTGTTAAAACGATGGAAATAAGTTGCTGGAATAATTTTAATATTTTTACACGCTTGTGTTTACAAGTATTACTGTTTAATAGATGCCACAAAGATTGCTCTACTTCATCTAGAATTACTATTGCTCCTCGCCAATTTTCTGGGTTAAGTTTCCAAATAGAATCAACACACAATCCAAGAGACTGCTGAGGAGAGAGGGAGCGGAGAATGGGAGGAGCGGGGGTAAGTGTTTTATCAATCCTTTTATCCGCATCTTCTTTATGTGTTCCCCATTGAATACCAATTTTTTCACACAAAAATCTTCCTAGTAGGATTCTGTGAGTAATTAACAAAACGGGTTGATTTCTAATTTTTGCTTGCTGAACAACGGCTTGCAGGGCTGTAGTTTTACCTGTTCCTTTTGCTGATTTGACTCCTACTAATCCAGAAGTGGGGAAAGGTATTTCACCTATATAAGGGCGGTTCAAGGTGAGTGCAGCAGGAATAGTTAACTCAGTGTGGGGTTTGGTTTGAGCAAGATAAATTTCTAAATCAACACTTTGACGATAAACTTTATCGAAACTAGTTGCACCTTTGGCAACGATAAACTCATCAACTCCTTTTTCTATTCCTGGAAGTTCGATAATTTTAACAGTGCATTTTTCTTGCTGGAATAAACAACCAAGTTGAGAAATAGCATTATTTACAGCAGCAATTGTTTTAGGTTGAGTTTCAAAATCAAAGCAAATATAAAAGCTACGCTTTGTAATTGCAAATGCTGCTAAATCAGGAATTAGCTGACGACGAGTAACTTTACCAAATTCATCTTTAACAACCCGATAACCACTGGTAATTCCGGGAATGGCAATAGCTGCATATCCTTGCGTCAAAAGTGTTGCTGCTTTCTTCACACCTTCGCAGAGAATCAGGGAAATATTCTGTTGCATCACCCATTGCCAAAAGCCTTCAGCTTCACCATCAGCAGTAATGGTGATATTGTCAGGCATGACCAGATTGTAACGTCCAGCGACTTGCTGCCACACTTGCAGCGTTACCCGCAAACAAAACACCCGCGTTGGTGTGCTGGGGGGATGCTCGTATTTGATGGACTTACCATTATGATTCTGTCGCGGTTGGTTTGGCTTAAAGCATCCCCATTCCATCATTTGCCAATTATTCAAAGGGTCTAGCCCGGAACACCACCAACCACCTTCAGTAATATGAGCATAACGCTGCAACCATGCAGCTTTCACCATTCCGGTATTGGTGCGAGGGAGTAGCTCAGAAATCAATAGGTACTCATAAGCAGTTACGCCTTGGAGTGACCTAAAATTGAGTTGCACTAAGTGTAAGTCTATACCACTACTCTTGACTAATTCTTCAAGGTGTTGGGGGTGTAAATAGTGCAGATGCATAGGGAAAGACCCGAAGGAAAGACGATGAGATTAAAACACTAACACGCATCTGCTTTTTTTCTATAAGAGATATTGCGAGGCTTTTATGATGCTTTTTTTACTTCGTTATGGGAGATACATCGGTTAAGGCTTTAGTAGGTTATTCTGCCTATTAAATCCCCGGAGTAATAATTTTGTATTGTGATATTTGTTCTATTTTAATTTTTATTTATCAGTAAATCTCTGCGTTAGGGAGTGCGATCGCTTGAGGGGTTGCAGCAGCGATCGCTAACAGAACATAATAGCTAGACTAGTTGGAGAATTGTGTCTTAGCTAAAATCAGTATTGATAAGTGCCTCAAATTTCTAAGTACTTAGTATACAACTATGAATGAACCTACGGACGCAAAAAAACAGAAATATCACTTGATTAGCGACTATCTAGCCCAACTACCTTCCGATAGACTACTATCTCAAGCAAAAACAGACGAGCAACGAATCGAGTGGTTGAGGTTAAGGCTTAATTATGGATTACTATCAGTATTTTGGAAAGAAAGTCATTCTATCCGACATAATCCATTTGACGTTATTGCTGATAATAAGCAAATTAACGCTCATACTTGTGAACACTACCGACGATGGATGAACTATCTGATGGGTTTATGGGAATTGGTACAGGTTGCTGAACCGCAATTTAGAGAAAAATGTCTAAAAGCAAACTTACCTTTTAAGTACCCTTTCCAATCTCCTTTGGAAATGTTATTAGCATTTTTGGAAGAAGAAGCAGAAGATGAGTTTTTACCTTGTCTACAAAATCATTATGAAAAATCACTTCCAAAAATCAAGGAAATGATTAACTCAGGCAAAAAATCTCATCTAGTAGAGAATAAAAATGGAACGACAAAGTTAGTTCTTGAGGAGCAACGTAATTCAATAGAAGTTAAGAACTATAAATCATTAGAAAAGAAACATTTTGTTAAAGAAAGACGTTGGTACTTTCTTTTTATTACTTTTTGTCGGATAGAGGCAAGGTCAAATCGACGGATTAAAGAAAATTTTGATACCTTTATGACGGCATTTTACGACTTTCAGAACCATATAGCTACTTCAATTCGTAAGAGAGAATCAGCTACCTGGCAAAAAAGCTACTCTTATGCTTGGAAAAAAGGTACAAAGGTCTCTGCTGGCAAGGGTGGTGCTTATTCTGCTTAACAATTCTTCACATCTTTGACACACTTGATAGACCCACTAGCAACAGGCTTTAGTCTGAAAACTATAAATTTAGTGGGTTTTGAACCTATGAATAAAAAGAATGGAATTGGTTTTTTCCAGCCTTCACCCTCTTTTCTCCAAAAATGGGAATACGACTTTTACGCTCAAAAGATAGTGGAGAAGGTAGAAAAACAGCAGGAGATGCTTGTTTCTTCCAATCTAAGTGATCCTCCAATACCAGTCCCACCAGCAGTTTCAATTCCCATATTGATGGATGGAGGAATTGCAGTAGCTGTCATTATTTCAATGAGTTACTTTTCCCAAATCCAATTAAAGTTGATTACTAAACTAATCAAAACACTAAACAAAAAGACTAGGTAGTTCGCTAGCTCTACTCACATCATAATTCAGCAGTCAACTTCCAAGGCTGACTGCTGATATTGTTAACCCGCTAAATTAAGCCCCGACAGCCTCCTTTGCAGGGTATAATACCTCAGCGTTGATTTCTTTGAAACCGCGATGTTTTAAACTGTCTGTCTTGTATCATGTTCAATACTTCCCCAGGTTTCAGGTAGAAGGTTGACCCAGGAAATAGGCACACTAACTACATCTAGAGTTTCACCGTCTTTAAAGACTTCTAAAATATATCCTGGCTCTTGCTGAGTTTTAGTAGGACGTAGATGATCTAATACAACCCCCCTATTGCCAGCTGTTACAGGGCTATTAGGAACATCTTGCTTCAGTTCTACCCACTGAAATAAACTAGCTGTTGTCATTGCTTAATTTTTTCGTGGACTATCAGTTAAGCATAGATAGTACGCAAAGAGTCTAATTCATTAGTATCAGTTACAACTTTACGTAATATTTCACTGAAATATAAAACTTCATAGTTGGGTGCAAGTTCTTTTTGCAGTCGCTTCCACAAGCTAATTCCTTCTGCTTCAAAAGCCGTTTTAGCCTCTAAACTGTGAAAACCTGAAGAATTAGGATCTTTCCAGTTTAACTTTGCATCATAAACTTCTGCCCATTTTTCTAAACGGCTAATAGTTTCTTGACTTAATGGCATTATAAGAGGATCAATATCTCCAGCTTTATCGGAACTAGCCCACCATAGCGGGTAGCATCCATAATCAGCCATAAGTTTGATTTTTTCTGCCATAGTTACTTCACCGAATTATGAGGAAGTTCTGGGATTAGCACCAACTATATATCCATTATCGCTTACAGTCACACAGATGTATTGGATTTTGCCATTAAAATTAACTTCATAAATAGTGCGAGTTTTTTTTCTTCCTTGATAACCAATTATTTTACCTTGGGTTACTGCGGTGATAATTGCATCTGGTATCTGGCTTGGCTCGATTCCCTGATCAGCAAACTCTAAAGAATGTTCTTGCAATATGTGTTGGAGTCCTGCTTCAGCATTTCCCTCTTCTAAAAATAGAATTTTACCATCAGTTTGCTTGGCAATCCGCACAATTTTCTCAGGACTGTGTTTAATGCTAAGTTGGAGGAGTTCGGCAATTAAAGCTGATTTTTCATAGTTAAATTCTTCAATCTTCATTTATATATAATTTACATTAATTCTTCTGTAATAATTTAGCAGTCAAAAACATAAAATCTTTGTAAAAATATGAAATTCATGAAAAAAAAACTGTATGTACTACAGTTTTTTGTACATCATGAGTAAATCAAGGATAAGTAAGCAAAAAGGGTATCCATACAGGACACCCTTTAATTTAAATAATCGCTAACTCCACAATCTACGCCCCGACAGCTTCCTTCGCGGCGTACAAAACCTCAGCGTTGATTTCTTTGAAACCGCGATCGCAGGCAAATTTCTTGGTGCTTCAATAGATTTATATTCTTTTAACTGAAATTATTACTGCACGTAAAACTTCTAATTCACATTTTACAAATAGTTGCGATCGTTTCCATGCTAAACAACTACTCTTTTCTACTTGCTATGCGGGCATATAATAGGATTAGAAACATCCGTAACTGGTAAATCAAATGGCTAAAATATTAACAATACAGTTGTCAGATGACTTAGAAAGTAAATTAACTGCTCAGGCGCAAAAACTGAATCTATCTTTAGAAGATTTAATTCTACAATCCTTATCTCAATCAGCTAAACAGGAAAATATCTCCGAATTCGATCCAATTTTACCTTTACTAGGTACATTGAAATTTGATAATTCTGATGTAGGAGAAAACCACGATAAATATCTCCAGCAAAGTTTGCAGCAGGAGTTAAAAATTGGCGAATAAAGTCTTTATAGATACATCCGGGTGGGCTAATTTATTTATTGCAACTGAGTCTTACCATAAACAAGCAAAGCAGTGGTTTCAACATAAACGTCAGCAAAATCAAGCAATGGTAACAACTAATTATGTTGTGATTGAACTGGTGGCTTTACTGAATAGCCCTTTACGTGTACCTCGTTCGCAGTTATTTAAATATGTAGAAGCTGTCAGAACCGCTCCTTATATCAACTTGATTTATATTGAACCAGCAATAGATTCAGCAGCTTGGGAGCTACTCAAAACTAGAGAAGATAAAGCTTGGTCTTTGGTGGATAGCACTTCTTTTATAGTCATGCAACAGCTTGGTATTAAAGAGTCATTAACCACAGATCACCACTTTGAACAAGCTGGCTTTATTCGTCTGCTGAAGTCAGAATAAGTAATAATAAAAGGCATTCCTTAAGATATGCCCTTTATTATTAAAAATCGCTAACCCGTTAAGCTACGCCCCGACAGATTCCTTCGCGGCGTATAGTACCTCAGCGTTGATTTCCTTGAAACCGCGATCGCGGGCAAATTTTTCAGTATTACGCTTCACTTTCCCGCGAACAAATCCCGGAATCTTATTCAATTCTGCTTGACCATCTTTTGTCCAATTCAAATCAGAATCAGCAGAAATTCCCCTAGTAATAACTTCTTTAGTATCATGACCACCGAAGATTTCTAATAGGTGATCTTCCATTCCCAAAGTGAAGGAATTGTAGATCAAATCTGTAATCTGATTTGTCCCTTCGTAACCCATAAATGGTTTGTAACCAATGGGGAAGTTTTGAACGTGGATTGGTGCAGCAATTACGCCGCAGGGAATATCCAAACGTTTACCAACGTGGCGTTCCATTTGGGTGCCGAAAATGGCAGAGGGTTCGACACGAGCGATCGCATCCCCAATTTCACCATGATCTTCGGAAATTAGCACTTCATCGCAATACTCGCTAACCTGTTCGCGGAACCAGTCTGCATCATATTTGCAGTAGGTTCCAGCCCAAACAACATGAATCCCCATTTCTCGCGCCAGAATCTTGGTAATGGCTGCGGCGTGGGTATTGTCACCAAATACTACAGCTTTTTTGCCAGTCAAGTTTTGACAGTCAATGGAACGGGAGAACCAAGCAGCCTGAGAAACATGCAAGGTTTGCTCATTGATGAAGTTTTCGTAGTCAACTTCTGCACCTTGAGCGTTAATTACCTGCTGAATCTTGCGAATACAACGGGCAGTTTCCACTACACCCATCGGAGTAATGTCTATATAGGGTGTGCCAAATTGTTCTTCCAGGTAACGAGCGGTGGTTAAACCGAGTTCACGGTAAGGTATGAGGTTAAACCAAGCTTGGGACATCTTCTTCAAGTCATTCACCGAAGCACCTTCGGGAATTAAGGTATTTACCTCAATTCCCAAGTCAGCCATCAGCCGTTTGAGTTCGGTGCAGTCGTGATTATTGTGGAAACCAAGGGTAGTAGTACCGATAATGTTAACTGAGGGCTTTGCTGTTTTGCCCTGTGCCAATTCGCCCCGCTTCCGGGCTTTTTCAATGTAGTATTGGACGATTTGATCCAAAGTGCGATCGGCGGCTTGCAGTTCGTTGTAGCGGTAGTGGTTCACATCCGCCAGCATTACGTCTCCTTTCGCTTCCAACTGCGCCCGTTCGACAAAGTTGTGCAAATCCTCTTGCAAAATGCTGGAAGTGCAGGTGGGAGTTAACACAATCAAATCTGGGTGTTCCTCGGCATCCTTGCGGACGATGTTATCTACCACCTTTTCTTGAGAACCGCGTGCCAAAACGTTGCGATCGACGACACTGGTTGTTACCGGAGTGAAATTCCTCTCGCGCGATAACATGGAGCGCATAACGTTAAAGTAGTCATCGCCAATGGGGGCGTGCATGATCGCATGCACATTTTTAAAAGAGCTAGCGATTCGCAGAGTGCCGATGTGGGCAGGTCCTGCATACATCCAGTAAGCTAATTTCATGTTTGTGTTCTCCCTTTTCAATAGAAATAACACGGAGTCCGATAAGAGTGGACTATAAGTGCTTGATTATTATTAAATCGTTTCTGATTGTCTCAAAACTTGTAGCTCTGAAGAAGTGAAGACTTTTGACACTCTCAGGTCTTCAGACCTGAGATTCTTAGTTCATCGACGTGCCTTAAAATCACCTATCCTTGCGGCAGTACTTAAACCTGAAACCTGTTCAATAGAACCAAGCATCGAGTTCAATTTAGATAATCCCAGCGGGCTTCATCTCCCTAAGCGTTAGAGAACGAATTCTCTTGTTCCCGTGTGCCCCACGGTACGTTTAATGTTTTTTGAAAAATAGTTAGTTTGCTGGATTTAGATACGCGTTGGTATCCTAGTTATGTTTAAAGTGGTTCATTCACTACCCACTTGCCATTATTTTTTCCTAGCCAATCGTTTTGGGGTTGATTATCCATTTGTGCTAGCGGTTATTCTACCTGTGGCGGAATACTATATACCATACCCTGAAATGAACAACCAAAAATTAATTCTGAATGGGGTTAAAACTTGCGCGATCGCTTGTATCTCAGCCATAAAGGGACTGAGCTTTACGCTTGTCGGCTAACTTGTAATGTAAAAAATCTTGAGATTCGTTTGTAGTGAGGACTTTAGTCCTCACTACAAACGACTTTTGACTTCCGCCTTGTATACTAGAGAGATGTTAGTTACTGGCGAAAAATTTCTACTTTTTCTAACACTACGTCTTGATTCGGACGATCTCTAGTCGCAGGCACATTGGCGATGCGGTTGACTATATCCATACCTTCGACAACTTTACCAAAAACACTGTGTTTGCGGTCAAGATGAGGCGTTGGCCCTTCTGTAATAAACCACTGCGAACCATTCGTACCGCGTCCTGCATTTGCCATTGAGAGGATACCCGCACTAGAGTGTTTCAATTCAGGATGAAATTCATCTTCAAATTGATATCCTGGCCCACCAGTACCCCATCGGTTGGCCATATCTGGATAACGAGCCAGGGGATCGCCACACTGAATCATAAAATCAGGGATGACTCGGTGAAAGCGAACTCCATCGTAGGCAGCAGTCCCTTTCTGAGATTGACCTGTCTTAGGGTCTTTCCAGTCGATTGTCCCGGTTGCTAGACCTACAAAATTTTTGACGGTGTTGGGGGTTTTGTCTTCCTCCAAAAGAACTATAATTTGACCCAAGGAAGTAATTAAACGAGCGTGCAGTGTGCCTTCACCGGGAATATTAATTTCTGGAAAATTCATGAGGTATCCTATGAATGAAAACTGTCAGTTTTTGGACTACGATAAGCTTAAGCTGTTCCACAAATAAACTTGCATAAGCTGGGCGGACAGGATGCCCACCCCACAAGAGTTATATTTAACAAGGGTTATGCAAGTTAGATGTTTTTTAGCTTATCAGCATTCAAGTTACAGGTTTACAGATTGCGAAAAAGCTGAACCAAGGAAACTTGAGAAAACGAATATTTTACTCTGGTAAATTAATCGCTGGATTACGGCTAAAGAATCCTCTAGGGACTAGCTTAAAGCCAACTCGGTGAACAGGCATTACAGGCCAATCTTCCGATCGCGGAATATGAGTTACGCCCATTGTGTACCACAGCACGATATCTTCACCCGTCAAGGATTCATCGTCTGCAATATATTTTGGTAAACCCTGTCCTGGTTGAGTCTGGTTGGGATAATCACCGCCAGCATAGAGTTCAGCAGGTTTATATTTTGTTACCCAGACGTGGTGAGTCGCAAATTCTGCCTTTTGACGGATGTTAGAGCCTTCCACTGGGAAAAATATGGAGTTACCACCAGGCATCAGCATATATCCAGGTGCAGCCCCTAGCGGATTTTTCTTATCTGCACTAACAATCATCCATTCCCGACTGCTTTTCATATCCAAATCGCGCACAGCAGCCGTTTCTTTTGTGAGTGGGGTTTCTGTAATTGCGATCGCATTTCCTAAAGGATTTTTCTCATCCATCGGCAAAGCTTTCACATTCATTTCTATCACAGAATTAGCTTGCCCATCGACATCGAAATCTAGGCGGTAGTTGAAAAAGTGCTGGTGATTTACTCCGAAGATATTCTTAGCGATTAGCCGACCATAGGAATCATCCTCAGATTGCTTTTGAGCAGCCGTTCCCTGCGCCAGTACGATACCGGTTAGTTCATTTTGGACTTCCAAAGTCCCATCCTGGTGAAAGATCCAATTAAGGCTGTAATCATAGTTGTCAACGGCCGCAGTCATCGTCATCACTAATTCTCGACTGCGACGGACATCATTACGCCCAGTATTGTAGTCATAGTGTTTCCACAGCATTCCGCGATCGCGTTCATAGATACCAACAACCCCTGGTATCTTATAAGGTTCTCCCTGCTCATTAGCAAATATAGCATCCAGCAACAAACCGTTTTCAGGAATTTCTTTACCTAACTCCATCGTATTTGCTAGCAAACCAAAGTTGTATTCTCCAACATCAAATGCATTCCTAAACGACCAAGTGGGATCTGGATCGCCATAAGGAACTACCATTTCTGATAGGCCAGCGCGATATAAAACTGGTCGAATATTTTCCCCGTCCTTGTAGGTCACTTGGTACAGCATTAATCCATTCCGAGGATGCATTAAATACCGAAACTTCCAACCTTGCCAGTTAATTTCATTGTTATTAATTCGGAAACTTGCACCATTTGGTTGGAGAATTTTTAATGCTTTAGGCGCTGAAAGTAATTTGCCCAAAGACTTTACATCGTAGTTCCAGTTGTCTTTAGAGAAAGGTACGTTTCCCTTGTCAACGAAACTAACAATTTTACCTGTGTTCAAATTTACCGTTGCCATCACTCCTTCAATAGGACTACCGTAATAATTCCAGCCTTTGCCCTGGTAGTAAGATAAGCTGCGGCAAAGACGATTACCTGCCGCTTCTTCCTGTTGACTCAGGATACCTGGGGACCAGGAACTGATTTTGACTCGCTTAAAATCAGTAATTCCCCGCCTTTGCATCGCTTTTTGCCATCGGGGATCGGCTTTAACTACCTGAGTTGCCAGTTCATATTCTGGATTGGCGATCGCAGGTTGAACAGAGGATATTTCTTTCCAAGAACTTAAGGTTTTGCTTGTTAGATCAACAATTCCCTCATAGGTTTTATTGAGCGATCGCTCATAGATTACCAAAAAAGCTTTTCGCTGGAAGACTTTACCCGGTGTAAAACTCAGAACTTCTTCTTTATCTGGTTCTTGTAAAGCAATAAGTGGAAAAACTGCCATTTGGCTCAAAGTTTTTTCTCTTTTTATGACCGAAACAGCTGTGCTAATTTCTACCTCTGTTAGCGAAGTGAGAGGATGGGAAATCGAAGGCTGTTGAGCCGTCAATATTCCCATTAGTCCTAGTGAGATAGAAATGACGACAGTGATAGTAATAGCTATCCAAAAAAAATGTAGCCGCTTAATCATCTTTGATATTTTTACAAAAGACTTATATTTATCTATTTCCAAGCCTAAGATTGAAACCCGATAAAATATAAAAGCTAAAGCCAAATTAATTTGCTAACAGTGTCCCCAATTATGAAACCCAATATATTCCTTGATTTAAACCTCATCTAAGTTGAGAACCGTAGTTTTTGCCCTCAACCTAAATCCCTCTCCCATGTATGGGAGAGGGACTTTGAAGTTCTGGCTCCCCTTCTCCCAAATCTGGGAGAAGGGGTTGGGGGATGAGGGCAAATCCTTTTCATCACCAAAGAACTACAGGTTTCAAGATAGACGCGGTTTAATTGATGTAGCTCATAATTTATCAAGAGAGGTTAACTGGATCAACATCAAATCTAAAATCCAAAATCCAAAATTATTTGACGCTTGAGCAATTACGCAGAAACTAAACGACGTAAAGATTCAGCACGACGTTTAGCAATAGGGTTATTTGGAGCCAATTTTAGTGCTTCTTCGTAACTTTGTAACGCCTGAGTAGTTAACTTTTTTTTCTCATAAGCGTGACCGAGATTATTCAACCCTGTTACGTAGTCTGGTTTAGCTTTTAGGGCTTCTTTATACTGACGAATTGCTAAGTCATATTGCTCTTGGATAAAATAAATATAACCCAGCCCGTTGTAAATAGGGGCAATATTTTCTTCTCCCTCTTCTTGGGCAGCTTTGATAGCTTTTTGAAACAGCAGTATCGCTTGGGAATACATTTTTTTGTCTGAATAAATACTGCCTAACTCATAATATTCTTGAGTCGTACCCTTTTCTTTCTCTAACTTCTTCCGCAATCTTCCAAAGGAGCCTTCAATCTTGCGAGTTTTTAAAATCTGGCGAAAAACACTCACGGCTGCAATTGTGAGTATAACCACCAAAACTGAGAGATAAACAACGGCTAGACTGTTATCCATTGCTGCAAATAAAAATATTAAAAGTTACTTCTGTAATCTATTATCAGCCTATTGGGGATGAGAGAGATGAGGGAGATAATTCTTCACTTCTAACTCCAAACTCCTAACTCCAAACTCCAAACTCCAAACTCCTAACTCCTAACTCCTAACTTCCTTACGGTAAGCCCCAATATTGAACACGTTGCTGGAGCCAACCTTCTTCTAAGTAACGAGCGATCGCTTGATTCACATTTCGTCTTAACTTATCGTACTGCAATCCCTTGGGCATAACTACAGACAAGGGTTCAGTTGATAGCTTAATTGGCAGTAGCCGATATTGGGGATATTGTTGCACCCAACCACTCAGAACGCTAGCATCTGCGGCAAAGGCAAAGGCTGCATTATTTTCTATTTTATCTCGCGCTTCTTGATATGAATTTACTCCTATCAACTCGGCGTTTGACACATAATACCGCACTTTAGCGATGGTGCTGGAGTTGTTGAGTACGGCAATTTTTTGTTTTGCAAAATCACTCAATTTCTGCACAGAGGGATCTTTTGTAACTAATACAGTGCTATCCAAATAGTAGGGAACACTGAAATTAACTATGCGGCTGCGAGATTCAGTTGCTGTTACCCTAGCGATCGCAAAATCAACTTTCTTGTCTAAGACTACAGATAAGCGATCGCTATTCGCTACGGGTTTCAATTTGACAGCCTTAGTACCAACTAAGTCAAGTGCCAATCGCTGTGCTAAGTCAATTTCTAAGCCTTGCAAATTGCCGTTAGCATCTCTAAATCCCAACGGACGCAAGTTATCTTTAACGGCAACAGTTAGATAGCCTCGCTGCTGAATTTCTGGGATTTCGGCAGCAGATCCAGTTAATCCTGTCCCCACTATGGAAAAGCAAGATATCAAAAAAATAGTGGCGGATAATACCAGATGTAACCGAGTAATTACTTGCCATCTGTTACATCTGTTATACATCCCTTGCCACCTTTATCCTTTAGCTTGATTTGCGAGTTCAGCAACTTTACCGAAGCTAGCTGGATCGAGGACTGCTAATTGTGCCAACATCTTGCGATTTAGTTGGATATCAGCTTTTTTCAAGTTCCCGATCAACTGGCTGTAACTCATGCCGTGTTGCCTTGAAGCAGCGTTGATGCGGGTGATCCAGAGGCGACGAAAATCGCGCTTTTTCTTTTTGCGATCGCGGTAGGCACTCCGTAGCGCCTTCATCACTTGTTGGTTCGCAGTTCTAAACAGAGTTGAGTGAGAACCGCGAAAACCTTTAGCTAGTTTGAGAATTTTATTGCGGCGCTTCCGAGCTACATTACCGCGTTTTACCCGTGTCATAACTTATTTCCTAAAATACTTACAAATATGGGAGCATCAAGCGCACGTTAAGTTCATCGCGTTCATGTACAAGTGTACTCTGGCGCAAGCTACGCTTCTTGTTGGAAGATTTGTGCTCTAAAAGGTGGCTTTTGAACGCTTTACGACGGACGATTTTGCCGGTACCGGTGGCACGGAATCGCTTTGCCGCTGCTTTACGAGTCTTTAGTTTAGGCATGATCTAGCTTTAATTCGACACGATCCATTATTATACTAATAAAATTGCTTGAATGGTAATTAAGTAAATTATTTAACCAATTACCACTGTTATAGACAAAATTAATTTCACCGATGGATGAAGTAAATATAGTCGAATATGACCCACATTGGCAGACTTTGTTTACAGAAGAAGCCGAGCGGATTTGGCAACTAGTAGGCAATGACTTGATTGTGGAAATTGAACATATTGGGAGTACGGCAGTACCAGGAATGGCAGCAAAACCAGTTGTTGACATCATGGTAGGAGTCCGTTCCTTAGTAAATGCGAAATCTACTATTCCGGCATTGGAATCGTTGGGATACGTTTATTGGCGTGAAAACCCAGATCCAGGACGGATGTTTTTTGTGAAAGGAATGCCATCATACGGAAAGCAACGTACACATCATGTTCACATAGTCGAGGCTGACAGCGAATTTTGGGAGAAGCACAAGCTATTTTGCGACTATCTGAGGAGACATCCTGAAGAGGCAAAACGATATGAAGCTTTAAAACGCGATTTGGCGGCAAGTTTTCGGAGCGATCGCGAGGCTTATACTAGTGGTAAAAATGATTATATCCAGGCTGTGATGGCAAAAGCACGGTGTGAGGAGATGGGAAAAAACCCTTAGATCAAATGCAATTTTAAGGAATATCCTCACTTAAGAAAACTGTCTCTAAATCCCGATAACCACTGATAACACGCACAACTTCCACACCGTCATCAATGGGACGATAGAATATCAAATAATCTTCTACGGGGAAACTCCGTAAACCGCTTATAAAATTATCGCAACTTTGCCCCATGTTAGGGAAATCAGCCAGCAATTTACACTGCTGTTTAAATTTTTCATTGAATCTTCGAGCCGCAGCAGGATTAAAGCGGATAATATAGCGATTAATCTCCTTGAGGTCTTGCTTGTCTGGAATTGTTAAAACATACCGACTCATTATTTAGCAGCCTCTGCTTGTTGCATTTGGGCTTCAGCGCGTCGGATATCTTCTTCAATTTCTGCAAACACCTCTTCGCCATCGACTACTTCACCACGCTCTGAGGCTTCTATTCCTTCTTGGATTTTAGCTTTCAATTCTGCTAGACGCTGATCTCGAATGCGATCGCGTTCTTCTAGCAATCTCAATGCTTCACCCATCACTTCACTAACTGAGTGATATTTCCCACTACTAACTTTATCCTTAACCAACTGCTCCAGTTCTGGGGTCAAAGATATATTCACAACTATTACCTCATTCCATTTACCCTATATCCTAACCGACAGGGGTTAGAGCAAGATTAAAATAATTCGTAATTGATAATACTAGCCTCTGGCGAGTATTACAAATGACAAATGACAAATTAGTTAATTCGCTGCTGTTTGGGCTTCTTGATAAACTATTTCTTGAAACTGGATCATATCTTTTTGCGGATCGGCGTGGCTAACTTTCACCAATATCTGTTCGCCCAACTTCACGGAACGCTTGAAAACCATTGGTAATTGCAAGCCCAAATCTTCTAACAAAATTAGAGCCAAGTTGCTGTCTTCTCGCAGCCACATTAACACTGTTACCTCCCAAGTTTCCTCTGGATGACGGCGTAAATACTCTAGAGCATAATATCTATTAGTTTGCCGTTCCACCATCGTCACCTCTTGGGTAATGCTGGTGACAGTCATCATTACTTCTTTAAGCTGATCTGCGGTAAATGGTAAAACTTCACCCCGCAAATGGGCTTTAAGTTGGAAGTGGGTAAGCAAGTCACTGTAACGACGGATGGGAGAGGTTGCTTGGGTGTAGGTATCCAAACCCAAACCAGCATGGCGCAGAGGCGTAATGCTCATTTCGCTCTTAGGCATACAACGACGCATAGCGCAAGCGCGAACGAATCCGGGGGGAAGTAGCAGCAATTCTTCTTCTGGGGGTAATTCTGGTTGCGGCTGACCGCGAAAGGGCAAAGGTATGTTATGAGCTTTACCATAACGAGCCGCAACTTCACCGGCAACAATCATCATTTCTGCCACTACTTGCCGTGATGGGGAATCGTCCAAAATGTCAATATTGATCTCGTCATCTTTGACTTTGATCATCGCTTCCGGCATGGTGATGCTAATTGCCCCCTGAGCGTAACGCCAAGCTTTGCGCTTCTGCGCCCAAGTTGCGATCGCAGCAATTTCCGGTTCTGCCTGTACCCGTAATTGCAGCATTTCATCTACATCTTCGTAGGTGAGACGATAAGTCGGCTTAATCAAACTGGTATGAATGCTATAATCTTCTACTCCCCCACTTGTACCTAAAATAATTCCGAAACTGAGGGCGCAACAAACCCGTCCCTGGATCAGACTCATCGGACCAGTCGCCAATACCTCCGGGAACATGGGAATCATCCCGGTAGGTAAATAAACTGTGCTACCCCGCTTCCTGGCTTCCAAATCTAATTCATCTTCCGGTACTAACCATCGAGTCGGATCGGCGATATGCACCCAGAGGCGTTCTTGGCCATCGGGTAGTACTTCCCAACTCAGACCATCGTCGATCTCTGTGGTAGTTTCATCATCAATGGTGTAGACCTTCAGGTGAGTCAGATCAAGGCGGTTTGTATCTGAGTCAATCGGCGGGAAATCCAAACGCTGTTGCGCCACTTCTAATACCTTATTAGGAAATTGGATCGGAATTGAAGAACGACGCAGGAACAAGTTTTCATAAGGACTCCAGCAACCCAAATCCACCAACAGTTGAAAGGCTCCCTGGGGTGTTGTGGGTCGTCCCAGCATGGTCATAGTTTCTAATACTGGAGCGCTTGGCGGATAAGCGCGAGCCAAGGAGTCATAATTTACTCCTGTCCGCACGGTGTCAGCAATCAACGCAGCGTATTTTTCGAGTCCTTCTAAGCGCTGGCGATCGTGACGCCCCCACTCTACTGCTTCACCTTTGAGCGCCTGCTCTACACGAGTTAAAAATTCCTGCTGTCCCTTAGCTTTTAGTGCCTCTACTTCTATCTGATGCTGGCGTTCTGCCACCTGAGCAGCAGTTCGCGGCTCGTAAGCGTCTCCTTTTTGCTTGAAATAAAGCTTGTCGTCTGATAACAAGCAATGGGCGGCGTAACAAGGAGGGGCTGTTGATTCAGAAAATAGCAAATTTGCCATTTGGTCTGGGGTGACTGTTTCCCCATCCTCAACCAATAGTTCCCAAGCCACTTCTAAGCTAGATGGATCTAAATAAGGCTTTACCTGCTCCAAAAAGCTGGCAATCTCTGAGGGCTTGTACGTCTGTCCGGTAACTGTATAAGTTATTTGTTTAGGCGCGAGGCTGTGGGATTGACCACGTTCGTCTACCACAAACCAGCGGGTTTTACCGTCTGGACGTTCTACGATGCCCAGACGGCGATCGCCTTGAACCCTAAATTCAACTAGCGTCCCCTTCTCCACAACTCTCGCACTCTAATAATTTTAGATTTTAGATTTTAGATTTTGCTGAAGCAGCGCGGTCTTGGGGGTTTCCCCCATGAGCGACTGCTGAACCCGAAGGGATTTTATAACTGGTGTTAAATCCCTAAATCCAACCGTTTTTTATGCAGCAATCTATTTTACACTCTCTGATTCAGATTTCAGATTTTGGACATTCTCTTTAATAATCCAAAATCTAAAATTCCAAATCCAAAATTGTTTTAGCCTTCCGCATTGATAAATGGCAACAAAGCCACAATGCGCGAACGTTTAATTGCTAATGTCAACTCTCGCTGTTGCTGAGATGTAAGCCCAGTAATCCGACGTGGCAATATTTTACCCCGTTCGGTGACAAACTTACGCAGTAAATCAACATCTTTATAATCGATTGGCTCTCCTGGCTTGATCGGAGAAAGGCGACGACGGAAATAACTCATCTCTACTTAATTTCCTTGTGAACGGTATGTTTGTTGCAGTGGGTGCAGAACTTTTTCAGTTCTAGCCGGTTAGTGGTGTTGCGGCGATTCTTGGTGCTGGTATAACGTGAAACACCAGCAGAACGCTTGTCTGAATTTGTCCGGCACTCAGTACACTCTAGTGTGATAATAATGCGGGCACCTTTACTCTTAGCCATAATCTTACAAACAGTGAAGCCTGAAGAGAATTAACACAAATGACTATCTTCTCACATTCCGCCGCATATTATCAACTAATCTTTTAACTTTTATATCGAGCGAGTAGCCACGACGCGATGAAACGATGAAAGTTCCACAATAGCGATCGTGTAAAGCCTGCCGCATCTGGGTATCAGAGAAGGCAGTCCCACAATCAATAGCTAAGGGAAGTACTAGCAGTATAGCAGTGGGATTGGCTCCAATATTGCTCAGGGCAATTGACACTAAAAGGGCGCTCAAGCCAACGATCGCCTCTCGCTTCACCAGTGAAAGCAAATCTGGAATTCTGCCGACTACTTCCCCATCTTCAACTTCCAATACCTTTAAATCGAACGCCCAACGCCCTAAACTTTGCCCTTGATTGTTGTATACCACCACCACCCGCAAAATCAGCCAAAGGATCACAAAAACTAGGATTTGCACAAATTGAATCCCGATATCGCCCCCTCCCAGCAGGGAACTGACTAACCAGACACCAAGGAAATCAAGCCCTAATGCCATACCTCGCCGCCCAATTTCAGCTTTGGGATAGTGTTTTTGGGGAATTCGTTCGATAGTCATACAACACAGGTATTTTTATTTAGGGGTTGGGAAATAATTGCTCCTGTTTTTAATATTAAGTAAGACCAGCCCTTTCAAGGTCAAATCTAGATCAATGGACAGGTGAACCGAAAGGTTCTACAATCTGACTGATTGCGGTAAATTTACCTATTGCCCAATCCACATAACCATAGTAAAGATTTTCTAGTGATTACGTTTAATTGCGGAAGCACTAAATTAATATAGGAAAGTCTTTAAAACTAAGGGGCAGCAAAAAAATGGATGTAAAGCTGATTCTAGCTGGATTGACAGTTATCTTTACGCTTTCGTGCTTATTTTTTGGCACGAAAAATGGATTTTATGATTCAGATAACTATCACGGCAATGGCTCTGCACATTGAGATAAATCTGTAAAGGCTTGGGCGACTTGCCTTAGAGTGAGTTGGTTAAGAGCGTTCAGAACTTGCAAAGGGAAAATAAACAAGAGGCATCCTTGAGCTAGTAATTTGATGGCTTCTGGTTAGTCCACCTTTCTGAACCAGTGCGGGTTCGGTGGAGGCGTCCTCCCCAATCAAAAATCTGTATTCTCAGGGTGTAGGGGCGCACGATAAAACTTACCCCTAAGTCACAAAACCAAAATTTGTGTAATTTTTGGCTTTTGGGATATGTCCATGATGATGAGGTTTGAGGGGAGGAGGAGAGCATGAGGGATAATCTATCGGCATCCTCTGGCGTAGATGCTGCGTTCGGGGGTAGTGAATTAGAATGTTTGCCCTATAGTGTGCAGCATTACGATGAGGGTGTGTGTTTATTGGTGAAGATGGGACCACACCGCATCCTGTTAGATTGTGGTTTGGAAGATATTTCATCGCTGGCGAAGGGGCTTAGTAAGTCGGTACGGGGAATTGATTCGTCCTCCCCAGCAGATTTGGTTTTAATTAGTCACGCCCACCCAGATCACGCCAGAGGCTTACTGGCACTGCATAAAGCTTTTCCCAAGTTACCTATTTATGGTAGCGAAGTAACCAGCAAGTTACTGCCGTTGAATTGGCTAGACCAAGATCCAGAGAAAATTTCCGAATTTTGTCATGCCTTGCCGTTGCGATCGCCTGTGGAATTCCAAGATGGTTTGGTGGCAGAATTATTTCCCTCCGGGCATCTACCGGGGGCTGTGGCAATTCTCCTTACCTACACCACGAAGCAACGTACTTACAAGCTACTGTATACAGGAGATTTTTTCCTGTCAAACTCCCGGTTGGTAGAAGGTTTGCGTTTAGAGGAACTGCGAGGATTAGACTTGGATGTGCTAATTATTGAAGGCAGTTATGGCACATCCCGTCATCCTCACCGCCGCAACCAAGAAAATCAACTAGCAGAAAGAATTAATCGCGCCATCGCTGAGAATTGTTCTGTAATTCTTCCCACCCCTGCTTTAGGATTGGGTCAAGAATTATTAATGCTCTTACGCTCTCATCACCACTTCACCGGACGAGATTTAGATATCTGGGTAGATGGTGCTGTCGCTACTGGGTGTGATGCCTACTTAGAACTGTTACCCCACCTTCCCCCATCTGTACAGAACTTCGCCCGCCATCAACCCTTATTTTGGGATGAACGGGTGCGTCCCCGCGTGCGTCGTTTACAACCAGAACATCGTCCTACTGTGGGTAAGTCACCTTGTATAGTCCTCACCGACTCTACAGATGATTTGGGTAAGCACTGCCAACTAGACACAGGACCTTGGCTGATCTTGTTACCAGAAAAAATTGATATAAAAGTTAACAAAGAATATTTAGCACCCACCACTGTTGAAAGCTATCTCTTGGCTCAACATAGTGATGGGCCTGGTACTACGCAGCTAATTCATAATTTGCGACCCCAGCACGTCATTTTTATTCACGGTTCTCCTGCCTACTTGGCAGACCTGACTAGCTTAGAGGAGTTACAAAACCGCTACCATGTCCATTCCCCGGCGGCTGATACTTTAGTAGAATTGCCTATCGGCGATACATTTTTACAACCCGCAGCACCAGAAACTAATTACGAAGGCGAACTGACAGAGTTGGGAACAGTAATCACAATCACCCTAGCCGATGTGATTACTACCGATCCGCGTTGGCGGCAATTTGCCGATACTGGTTTAATCGAAGCTCGTTGGCAAGGCGAAGAACTAGTATTGAGGGGATTGTCTCAACGAGAATTGCTCAACCAAAGTAGCGATCGCTATACATGGACAGATGTAGACTGTTGCGGTACTTGCCGACACCAAAGGGGGCAGCGATGTTGGAATCCAGCTTCCCCGTTGTATAACTTTAAGGTAACTCTAGAAGGTTACTGTCCTGCTTTTGAAGGTTTCAATGAGAGCCAATAGTCATTAATCCGGTGTCTTTTGTCATTTTTAATTAATGACGAATGACGAATGACTAATGACTATTAACTAATGACTGATTATTCTGGATTCGAGTCAGTGTAACGGTTGTGGATGCGTTCGGCCTCGGGACAGTCTTCAGTCATCAAAGGTTCCACATTACCGCGTGGTACTGAAGCCAGTTTTTGCGTTACAGCACCAATGCTCTCGAGGCGAACCATTTCTTCCCAAGAACAAACTTCGTCCTCTTCTTCTGTTTCATAGCGTAGAGTCACTAAATCTCCCTCTATGTCGATGATGCGGGCGCGTTCAATCCAGCGTTGCTGGTCCCGCAAGAAAACACATACCTCGCGCCCATCGCAACAGAGTTGATAAATCTTGCGGTGTAGCATGTACTGTTTCTGCCTTTTTAAACAACGTAGTTAAACCTGTCAAAATCTGGGTTCTACCCAATTACATTACACCTTTAAGAGGTTAATTTCACTGTTGAAAACAAGCAAGCTTCATCACCCAATCCCAAGACTTGCTTGTAGTTGTCAAATATTGAGAAATTTTGGATCATAAATCAATGCTTGTTTTAGCTAATGAACTCAATCTCCCTCCGGCTCATTCTACGGAATGTCTGCTTCATCGAAGTCAAACAATTTGGAACCTGTCGTAACCAGGTTGATATTTGCTGGTGAGTCGTTGTTACTATTATGTAATAAACAATACTCCAAACCAATCGTTGATTGCGGTTGTTTAACTTGCCTACTTATAATCATTGGCATTGCTGGGAAGTCCGGGGACTTGGTTTTACTTTTACCCATGTGTATATGATCTTAACTCATTCTCTTGCTGACCTTGATGGTTTTCAACAATAACACCTAAATAGTTTTGATTTTTGCAGGTTTTTGGCTGATGATGGCTAAGGAAAAGGCAACGGAATAAGGGGAGAAGCTTCAGGGGCAAAGGAAATGGGGGGATAAGGGGAAATATCAGAAAGTTACCCTTTTTATTTTGGAGTATCAGCAAGATTTATATGGTAGCGGAAATTCCATAAGCACGTTCGACGAGGATGCTTCTCGTTTTATTTTACCTGCCCGAACTGCATCGTATAGGGCTGCGAGATCCGATAAATCCTCTTCCTTCCAGCATTTAGTTACTAGCACTTGATGGAGTAATCCCTCAGATTCAACACTAAGATATCCAGTTTGAAAAGCAGATTCAACGAGTGTGCGAATCATCTTGGTTAGGACAGAGTAAACAAATTGTTACGTCAAGTGTGGAACATTTCCCTCTGATAATAATTGATATGGAACATGAATATCATGTGATTATAATTACATTTAATTGGTGATTTAGATCACATAACTTGTTCACAATATAAGATTTGGGTGCATCTATCTATGAATATACGTAGATAATAGTTACAAAAAAATGTTAGTACTGAGATGACGGATAATTGCACAATATTAAAAGATAGAAAAACTTTTAAAAAGTATCCCAAAAATATAGTGAAAAATAAGCAATCAAGCAAAAAACTGGCGGAAATCTTCATCCTTTTGACTTAATTGCACCCAGTCTAGGTTTAAGGACTGGAATTTTTGCACCAAGCGATCGCAAGCCGGACGTTCAGTAGCGTAATGTCCGGCATCGATTAAAATGAGATTGCGATCGCGGCTTTCTTGAAACTGATGAAACTTACAGTCAGAAGTCAGATAAGCTTGGGCACCACTTTTGGCGACTGCTGAAATGTAACTAGCCCCGGAACCACCCAAAACAGCAAGTCGTGAAATTGTTTGCTGTAAATCAGCACTTGGGGAAAAAATCAAATTAGGGGGAGCAAGTCGGGTTTGAATGGCTGCGAGTAATTCTTGTAATGTCAAAAATGGCTCTAGCAAACCAATACGACCATATCCTAACCCTGCTTGTGTAGGTTGTATAGGAGTAACTTCTTTGAGTTCTAAAATTTGAGCTAAAACGTCAGCAGTACCATCTTGTACTTGGTCGAAATTGGTGTGAGCAGTGTAAATACCAATATTGTGGGTAAAGGATAACCGTACTATTTCCGCGATCGCTTCCCCAGTGCGTAAAGATTTAGGAGGAGTAAAAATCAAGGGATGATGGGCAAATATCAGGTTAGCATTTTCTGCGATCGCTTCCTGCATTACTGCCAAAGTCGGTGTCAAACATACCAAAACCCGTGCTTTTTCCGGCAACACTCCTGGTTCAATCTGCCAGCCGCAATTATCCCAGCTTTCACACCAAGCGGGATTTGCCCATGCTTCAAACCAAGTAATTAAGTCAGCAATTTTCATAACTATTCTCTTCAGCAATTTTTAATTTTAATTGCTAATTAGTGTCTTTGTGGTTGAATATTTAATTTTAATGCTAATTGCTGGCGCATTTCTTGGAAAGGTTTGTTCCAGACAGGGCTAGCATTCCAGTTCCACACTGCTACTGGGATAAGTTCTTCTTGGGCAAGACAAGTTAGTAGACGATATTCATCTTCTGGTTCACGAGAAAAAGTGAAGGGATTACGGTAGCCTGTGTCACATAACTTATAAGATGTGATTTGTCCGTGATTAATCCGTTGTAAAAGTTCTTTACCTTTGATGAGCAAATAATCTAAAAAAACCAGACTAAAAGGCTCTATATGTGCGCGTTTTTGTGGCTCTTTTTGTATCCATCTTGCCCACTCAAACCCATACATAAAATCGTGAACGTAACGGAAGCGCATTTCCGTTTTATTTCCGAACATTTGTGTAAGAGAAACCATCTTTTCACCAAAAAATTTTAAAAAAGCTATAGCACCTTCATGTGCTACTAAAGCCTGCCTAAGCATACTACTTACCAAAAAATCAAAATCCCAGAATATGTTTTCTGGGAAGTTTTGCAACTGAGTAATAACTATGCTTTCGAGAGTTTGTTGAAGGGTTATGAAGATTTCAATATCAGTGTTTTGTTCAGTAATTAAATTTTCCAATTCGGCAAAACTCGTAATTAATGTTTTATTGGGATTAAGTGATAATAAATTAATCGACTGTTGGGCAAGTATTTTATCAATTAATTGGAAAGTATGAGTTGGTGTCACTTTTTGCTTCATAGTAATTGAAATAGCCCATACAGCTTACACTAAATATTAGTTTATATCGAGACAAGGAGATTTTTTAATAATCACAAATAAACTTTACTTTTGAATTTACAAATTGACACGATTTTTTGAGCGTGGATTTGATTAATTTTCATGGCAAAGCGATCGCGGCGAAATTTATTAGATGTATATCACCGCGAGTTTATCAGATTATACCCAAAGGTTAAGCGGGATAACTAGAGTATTTAGACTCTACAGGACTCCACCTTAAATAAATAAGTAAGTGGGTGAAATTAAATATAAAACCTCACCCTCACCCTCAATCCCTCTCCAAAGCATCGGAGAGGGATTGAGGGTGAGGTTCTTTCTTATGTTTAATTACGTCTACCTACTTAAAACTTGAGAATCGCCTATCCAGAAATATGGACAACCAATTCTCGTAAATGACTCCGCTGGCGGTGTTCCCAAATATAAATTCCTTGCCAAGTTCCCAGTACTAAATGACTACGATTAATGGGGATATGTTCAGAACTGTGGGTGAGTGCGGTACGAATGTGTGCCGGCATATCATCGGGCCCTTCTGCATCGTGAATGTATTTTCCCGATTCTGGGACGAGTTTTGCCATAAAGTTAGCTAAATCCACAAGGACATCAGGATCGGCATTTTCTTGAATGACTAAACTGGCTGAAGTGTGGCGTAAAAATAGAGTACAAAGACCAGTTTCAACTCCCGATTCTGCAACTGTGGCTGCAATTTTTGCAGTGATGTTGTAAAAAGATTTACCAGTGGTGGAAATTTTTAGTAGCTTTTGGTAGTGAGTCATTTAAATAAAAAACTTAGTATAGCGCTGTTTGTGACAAATAGAATGTTCATCTGAGTAATTAAAATTTGCTGTTCTTCTTTTTGGATTTCTAGAATTCGACGCACATCTTGGGTGGCTAATTCTAAAGTTTCTTTATCTATTGCTGGAGATTCCATTATTAATTGATGGTGTTTTGAATAACTTTATTTCGTGTGTAAATAATTGAGAATAGCTTTAGCGATCGCTTCATTACCATCCTTAGCAATTGGTTCAGATTGTTTTGGCGATTGAGGTAACTTATACAGAAAATCCCAAGTCCCTTGAAAAAATTCAGATGGGGTAATGATTTGATGCTGGTTATAATTAGTAATGCCTTCTATGAGAAAAGTTGCTTCGGCAAAATCCTCGCGGGGGATAGTAACAATAGGTACTCCTAATAGTGCGGCTTCAGCAAAAGTACTGTAACCAGGTTTAGAAACGACTCGCCCACAAATAGGCATAAAATCTACAGGGCGGTATTTGCGATCGCTAATTTTAACTAAATTAGGTAAATCAGGGACAGATTGATCAAAGACGATAAATTGCCAATCTGGAAATCGTTGCAGGTTCTCGTAGGGAATTTGCTGTAAACCCAAGCCGCCAAAGGTTAACAAAATAGTTTTTTCCACTGGTGCAGTTATTCCCCAAAGAGAACGTAAATCATCAGCAGAGTGACGGGGGGAACCACCTGTTAAACCGACATCTGTGATATTGTTAAAAGCTTGCATTGGTTCGTGGAAGGGGAGACGAAATAAGCGATCGCACTTTGAGTACCAATCACTAATCCAATCTGCAACTGCGGTAAATTCACCTCCCCAATCTCGGTAGATAAAGTCCCAGCCAAAGTTACTCATCATCCAGCAGGGAATATTTGCACCTTTGGCAAACCCAGGAGCGAGTCCGGGAATATCTGCCAAAATGAGATTAACGCGATTTTGGCGGATAAAATTCACTTCTGAGGCAATGAGCGAATTTTGATGCTTCTTAATATCGAGCAACTTTTCTAAAGTCGCTACTTTATCCATTGTCAAACTATCGGTTTGCACCACACCCAAATCAAATGCACGGGGACGATAGATAAAATCGCCTTCTATATAGCACTCTAGCAACCAGCGCGGGGCAGTAGTTACGAGAATTAGCAGAACTTCTGGACATAATTTTTGAATTGTCGCAGCTACAGATGCCATACGGGTAGCATGACCAAATCCGTGGTTAGTTATGACTAAGTATAAAATTGGGCGTTCCATTTTCAAGTTAGGAGTCATTCAATTTTGGATTTTAGATTTTAGATTTTAGATTTTTACTTCAATCCCAAATCTAAAATTGGCAGAGTTAGGGGTGAAAATTATAATTTTCACATTCATAATGAGCAAAATATTTGAATTGCTCTTTATTTCTTTGCCTGTCTTATTTTCCTTTTTTTATATTAATCTTCCAAAAGAGCCACCACCTGTGGCAATCTGGGAAACAGAGATTTATTAAATCTGATATTTTTACGACAGCAAATTTACCTAATCAGGTTATGCAAACTCTGCCCATAGTAGATACTTCAAATACTACATCCAGCCAGCCTACCTTTGATACAACTATCAAGCGGCGTAAAACTCGTCCCGTAAAGGTGGGAAATGTCACCATTGGCGGCGGCTACCCGGTTGTGGTGCAGTCAATGATTAACGAAGACACCCTTGATATCGATGGTTCCGTGGCTGGTATTCGTCGTCTGCACGAAATAGGCTGCGAAATTGTCCGTGTCACAGTGCCTAGTATGGCTCATGCTAAAGCTTTAGCAGAAATTAAACACAAATTAATTAAAACTTACCAAGACGTGCCTATTGTGGCTGATGTCCATCACAACGGACTAAAAATCGCCGTGGAAGTTGCCAAGCACATAGAGAAAGTGCGGATTAATCCGGGGTTATATGTCTTTGAAAAGCCCAACGTCAATCGAACCGAGTATACTAAAACCGAATTTGACGAAATTGGCGATAAAATCCGCGAAACCTTAGAACCTCTGGTAGTTTCTTTGCGCGATCAAGGTAAATCGATGCGAATTGGGGTAAATCACGGTTCCCTCGCTGAAAGGATGCTATTTACCTACGGTGACACCCCAGAAGGCATGGTGGAATCTGCCATAGAATTCATTCGCATCTGTGAATCTCTGGATTTTGGCAACTTAGTAATTTCCATGAAAGCCTCACGAGTACCCGTGATGCTAGCCGCCTATCGCCTGATCGCCAAGCGCATGGATGAACTGGGTATGGATTACCCCCTACATTTAGGCGTTACCGAAGCCGGTGATGGCGAATACGGGCGAATTAAATCCACCGCCGGTATTGCTACCTTACTTGCTGATGGCATTGGCGATACAATTCGCGTGTCACTTACAGAAGCACCAGAAAAAGAAATTCCCGTCTGTTATAGCATTCTCCAAGCTTTGGGATTGCGAAAAACTATGGTGGAATACGTCGCTTGTCCTTCCTGTGGACGCACTTTGTTTAACCTAGAGGAAGTGCTGCACAAAGTTCGGGAAGCCACTAAACACTTAACTGGTCTTGACATAGCGGTTATGGGTTGTATTGTCAATGGTCCGGGAGAAATGGCGGATGCCGACTATGGTTATGTTGGCAAAACACCTGGTTACATTTCTTTGTATCGTGGTAGAGAGGAAATTAAAAAAGTCCCAGAAGATAAAGGTGTAGAGGAATTAATTAACCTGATTAAGGCAGATGAACGCTGGGTAGAACCGTAAGGGGTTTGGGGAGTGGGGGGAGAAATCAATTCAAAATTCACGCATTCAAAATTCAAACATTTTAGAACTTCTGCCTCCTACCTTCTGTGCCGATCCCGATTCCCCACTCCCCACTCCCCACTCCCCACTCCCCAAAATTTTGTATAAACCATCAAGTTCGCCGGATTGTCAAGTATTTTGTTTAAATTAAGGATACATACTCGGTCTCTACAGTGGTAGCCTGTGTTAGATTGAGCATACTGACTATATATTTTCCCTCTGACGCAGCTGTCATTATGGTGATTACAAAAAGTAGGCTTGTTTTGGGTGCTACGGCAGTGACACTCTCCACCATCGCTGTTGCTAGCCTTGGCATTCATTCCCGAGGTCAGGCTTTATTTAAAGCAAGTCCCAAAGAATTAGTAGATGAAGTTTGGCAAATTGTTCAACGCCAATATGTAGACGGTACTTTTAATCAAGTAGATTGGCAAGCTGTTCGTAAAGAATACTTGAGCAAGTCCTACAGTAATCCGCAGGAAGCGTATAAGTCCATTCGGGAAATGCTCAAAAAGCTAGAAGACCCATACACCCGGTTTATGGACCCAGCAGAATTCAAGAATATGCAAGTGGATACCTCTGGAGAATTGACAGGGATTGGGATCACGATTAGCCAGGATGAAAAAACCAAGCAATTGGTTGTAATTGCGCCAATCGAAGATACACCAGCTTATAAAGCTGGTGTTTTGGCAAAAGATGTCATCATCAAAATCGACGGCAAAAATACCAAAGGGATGGATACTAATCAGGCAGTATCCATGATTAGAGGTGAAGCAGGATCGAAAGTCAGCTTAACGATTCAGCGTGACGGTCAGACAAAACAGTTTGACATCAAACGGGCACGGATTGAAATTCATCCACTTAAATATTCGCAAAAGAAAACTCCAGCAGGTAATCTTGGCTACATTCGCCTCAACCAGTTCAGCGCCAATGCTGGTAAAGAAATGCAAACCGCTATCAAGGATTTAGAAAGCAAAAAGGTAGCTGGATATATCCTGGATTTGCGTGGTAATCCCGGTGGCTTACTCTTCTCCAGTGTAGACATTGCCCGGATGTGGATAGATAAAGGTAAGATTGTCTCCACCGTTGAACGCCAAGGAGAGGCTGAAAAAGAAGAAGCAAACGGACGCGCCTTGACAAATAAACCGTTGGTGGTGCTGGTAGATAAAGGTTCAGCCAGTGCAAGTGAAATTCTTTCAGGGGCTTTGCAAGATAACAAGCGTGCTACTTTGGTTGGTACTCAAACCTTTGGTAAGGGATTAGTGCAATCAGTGCGTCCCTTGGAAGATGGTTCAGGATTGGCGGTAACAATTGCTCATTACTATACCCCCAACGGTACAGATATTAATCATAAAGGTATTAGTCCAGATGTGAAGGTAGATTTGACTAAAGCGCAGATGGAGGAATTGTGGCTTCATGGACGTGACAAACTCGCTACTTTAGCAGATCCCCAATTCGCTAAAGCAGTGGACGTAATAGGTAAAAAAATTGCTGCTGTGGGCGCAGCCACAGCAGAAAAATGAAAAGTTAGGAATAAAGTTAGGAGTCAATAGTGAGGAGTTATGAATAAAAACCATCATTGTGAACTTTTAACTCCAAACTCCTAACTCCTAACTCCTAAATTAAACTGGTTGGCACTTTCCAGCCCTAATAAGTCCGACACGCCGAGCGATCGCTTCTTCTTGTGAACTAAAAGGCCCCCACTGTTCTATAATCTGTAGATTATCGTCGCCAACTTTCTCGCTGGGGACAATTTCGCAATTACCAACAGAAACCTTGACAATATACGAACTTTGTGATTTATTCATACTTTAAATAAAACATTTGTTTTTTACAGTAAAAATTTTACGCCATAGAGAAAATATTCTTGCGTGTATGCGATTACATCGGATCTGATTTAGCTATAGACTACACTCAGCAACCAGTTCCGTAGAGTCATAAATTTGCTATTTGCCCTTGTATACCACTGATAAATTTTAATAAAAATATAAAGTGTCCTTAAATAAGTAGATGAATTAATATATATAATACATACATAATACTTTTGAAATCCAAGGGCTTGATATGCGTTTACCTATGATTATCAGTGCCGGATTATTGCTATCTTTTGGACTGAACCTACCAGTAATGTCTAAATCTCCCATAGAGATAGCACAATCGCCACCGAAGAATAACTTGAATTTAAAGCAATTACAAAAGCGATTAGAATTTAATCGCCGTTTCTGGAATCAGCAAAATATTTCCAACTATCGTTATGAACTTAGCAATAGTTGCTTTTGTATAAGCGATGCTAGGGGGCCAGTAGTAATTGAAGTACGTAATGGTCAAACAACTTCCATCACTTCTGTAGCTACAGGTAAACCAGTTAATCGAGAATACTTTCAAAATTACAACACAATTCCTAAACTGTTTGATGTGATTCAAGATGCTATCAACCGTAAAGCCTTCAGCCTGAATGTACGGTACAATGCTAGATTCGGCTATCCAACCCAAATTGATATCGATTACAATAGTCAGATAGCTGATGAAGAAAAATATCTCACAATTGAGAATTTTAAGGTAATTAAATAGCGACTGCAAAGAGAAAATTAAAGATTAAGACAATAGGTATACTTACCTTAATCTTGCATAAATACTGAAATTGTGATCTTGAGCGGAGCGAAACATCTGGTTAAATTTTTCTCTCCCCTGCGTTCCGCTCAGAATGACATTCCTAATTTTTTGAGTTTTACAGGCATTTAATTAAATTTCTTCTAAGAAAAAAGATTGGTGTTGGTAATTAGATGTATAAATCTTAGTATAGGGATGCCAAATGTTGAGCGTAGGCGTAGCCCGTCGTAGACATCGCTCCTGCCTGATCAAACTAGTGGTATAGTGATTTGTTGATTGTTAACTCTTGCCGAACAAAGATTTCCAGCTATTGTGTCACTACATATTTACCATTACAAAAATCTTTATTTTTGTATCACTGAATGCTTGATATTGAAGTGAAGAACTCGTCCACTGTTCTTGCAATCAAAAGTACAAAAACGTGAAAAAAACCAAGATTTTCAAGTTTCTGATACCATTTGTGGTAGTAGTTTTATTGATAATTGGGTTGGGAAAGATCGTACCAGCCCAGTCATCAGTAAGTGTTCACCTAACCCTTGGCAACCCCAGCAATGCGGGAACTTCTAGCCTAAATAACTATTTGCTGGTAAAACCACAGTATGTAATTGGTTACAACTGCTCAATAGGTAGAGCAAATTGGGTGTCTTGGCAGTTGAATAGTAGTTGGTTAGGTAGCACACCAAGGCAAGATAATTTTCGGGCTGATACAACACTTCCTTCTGGGTGCTATCAAGTTCAATCTACCGATTTTAGTGGAAGTGGGTTTGATCGTGGTCACATGACACCTAGTGGTGACAGAACTAATAGTGTTACCAATAATTCTGCCACCTTTTTAATGAGCAACATGATTGCTCAAGCCCCAGATAACAATCAGGGAATTTGGGCAAACTTAGAGGAATATGCCAGAACTTTAGTAGGACAGGGTAAAGAACTCTACATCATATCTGGTGGATATGGGATGGGCGGTACTGGGTCAAACGGAAGGTTCTATACAATAGCTAATGGACGGGTTCAAGTCCCTAATACAACTTGGAAAATTCTTCTTGTACTGGATAATCCAGGTTCAGGTCTTGCTGGCGTGACAACCAGCACAAGAGTAATTGCTGTCAATATTCCCAATATGCAAGGGGTGCGAACAGCGAATTGGAGAAACTATCGGGTTAGCGTTGACTCATTAGAATCCCTAACTGGATACAATTTTCTCTCAGAAGTCTCAACATCTATTCAGTCTGTAATAGAAGGGCAAGTTGATAATTTATAAGTTGGGATAATTAGACATCTCCGACAATGAATGTAGAGACGCTTTCTTCGTAGCGGCACGAAGTGCAATTTCGCGTCTCTACAAGTGTTTCAGGTTACGCATATTTAATTTCTGGAGATATCTATTTCAAAAATGAGAAAGCCTAGCCATCTGTGCGGCTAGTAGTCTGTCAAATACATTTTGACGAATATAAAGACATTTGAGAAACAGAAAAAACTCTTTCCCCGCTCCCCACTCCCTACTCCCTACTCCCCACCTTCACCCGTCATTTTGGGGTTGACAGAGTACTAAGCTTTTATTTAGGGACTGACAAATAAAAAAATGTTCCAAAACTGACGCAAAAACTCTCTCTATTTCTTCTCTCTGCGTTCTCTGTGCGGCAGTCGCTCATGGGGGAAACCCCCAAGACCGCGCTGCCTTGTCTCTGTGGTTCGTTTATTGGAATAATTTATTTCTTGGAAGTCCCTTAGATAAATTTCCAAACTGTTTATTAGGTTTCAACCAGTTTTGTTACTACTCCAGCTAAGTCACCGTCTTTAGTTTGTCCTATGATGTAGGCGTCAATATTTATTTGCCCAACACGATAAACCCTGATGTCACTAAGATTATCTTTAAGCGTCTGAATAAGTGTTTGAAATTTTTTTACATCTTTTTTCTGTAATTTATTGTGCCACTCTTGCTCAAATGCACAATTACGAAAGAGATAGTCTAAGTCTACTATTTCTACTGGCAAGTCTTGAGAACCTGTTAGCTGTAATATTTTCTCCTGTGTTGCAGGTGCAGCACCTTTCCACTGAACAACCTCAAAAGGGTAATCTGATTCGCTCATCATTAACAAGCCACTACTAGCTTGCTTTAGTTTTTCGACAATCTCGCCGCTCATAGTTATCAGTTTTTAGCAACGCTCATACTGTATCATTCAAATAGCAGCAAAGTGGGAATAAAACAACTCGACCATTGCGTAGGAAATTTAGCGCGGATGGAGAAAAAATTACATTAAGTTTCGGTGATTTGCTTTCTTACCCATTTACGAAATGCTCTAAGTGTTGGACTTCTACCTAAAGTTCGGCTTTGTTCGATAAATCGGGGAATTACTTCAATAATGGGCAAGTTGGGAAAAGTAGAACTAATTTCAGACTCAATGTATTTGCCATCCTGAAGAATATTAATTTGTAGCTTACCATCTTCATATCGCCACAGTTCAGGAACTCGCAATACTTCGTAAGCATCCAGTTGAGTTTTAGAAGTAACATCAACTTCAATTGCAAGGTCAGGTGGCGGGTCAACCGTCAAGTCTATTCGCTCTTTACCAATCATTTGAGCATGATTTTGAATGTAGAAAGAGTCATCAGGTTCTACACCGAAAGCCATATCTTCACGTTTAAAAGTGGTTGAGCCAAATGTTTCGCAGTCAATTTCTAACTCTTCAAGTAGAATTTTCACCAAATCCCCAATGATGACTTTGGCTTTCTCATGCTTTGGTAATGGCATTCTCATCTCCAAAGTTCCCTTGCTGTAAGCCAATCGAGCGGCTCGATGGTCGCCAAGTTCTTCTAAAATTGCCTCAAATTCTTGCCAGCTAACATCGTGGAGTATTACTCTATGTCCCGGCGGAACACTTAATTGTCGTAATTGAAGTGTTACCATTACTTACCATTGAAATTTCATGTTGAAGCTTGCAAAAGCCAATATGAGACTATCGTAGCAAGGAATAATGTTAGACTACTAAACTTTTAACAAGATATTCAAAAAACAATTGTTGTTAGTTGAGCTATATTTCAGGGAAAACTATAACTATAGCTATAGCTTCTCTATTAGAACAGCATTGAAAAATAGTTATGGATTTAAATGGATTAATTTGGACTAAAAACGTAAAACCTATAGATGGTGAACATTGGGCTTATCACAGTATACCTACCATATATCCAGACTTAAAGATTTTCGCTTTACACTGGAGAAATTTTCAAGGTAGAGACAAAATAAGTGCCAGTACTCCACAACAAGATGAACTCATAATTTTAAGACAACGTAGTAAAGTAACGCACATTGTAAAAGTACTGGATAAGCAATTCTCTCTTGACAAAAATGCTGGAGATGAATTTAATATTTATCGGATTGTCCAAGTAGTTTGGATGACGGATAATTGGGATCATCCTCCAGATAAGAATACAGTATTTGGTTATGATATTAATTTCCCCCCCAATGGAAAAGCAATAAAGTTGGAAAATATACAAGGATTCCAAGAACGGTGGAACACAGAAGGATTAACGTTTCAACAGCACGTCCAAAACCTATTAAATATTAATTAACAAAAAGCCCTGTACCTTTAAGTGTAGGGCTTTGATTTTAAAGAAATCCAAAATTACTTGCCGCCTGAAGATGGTCATATTCCCAGTGGAAAGAACTAACGCCGAGAGTGAGCGATGCCTACGACAGGCATTGCCTACGCACCTTACTAGTAAATAATGTAGAGTGTATAGCTCATACAATTGAAATTCTGTCAACCCATTAACCTAATAAGAAAATTTTAAGGCTTTGAGGTTCCTGTTTCTGGCTGGATCAGAATAGGCACTGCACCTTTTTCAGAACCAATAATTACAAGCTTAGAATTATTAGATTGAGCTAGCTTTTCTGTGGCTTCAATTGCTCGTAATTGTAGGACTTGGTTGGTAAGTCCACCAGAGATAATTTTTTGGGAATCAGCTATACCTTGCGCTTCAATACGCTTTCGTTCTGCCTCTTGACGCTCTTTCTCTAAAACAAATGTCATCTGCTGATTTTCTTGCTCTGTCTTGAGTTTGTTTTGAATTGCAGCTTGTAGAGTATCAGGCATTTTGACGTTTCTTAAAAGAGCTTCCTCTACGATGAAACCCAAAGCGGGTATCTCTTGGGTGAGTTGTTGATCAATTTTTTGGGCGATTTCTTGGCGTTTGGTAGAGTAAATAGCACTGGCTGGGTAGTTAGCCGTGATGGCGCGGACAGTAGAGCGGAATCTGGAAATCACCAGTTGTGTTTCATCAGTTCCAATTGTTTTATATACTGTAGCTGCCTTTTGCGGATCGAGTTTGTATTGAAGACTGATATCAAGATTTAGGCTCAAACCTTCTTGAGATGTTGCATCTACATTTTCTTTTACATCCTTAATGCGAGTGGAAAAATTCAGCACCTTGCTAAAGGGATTAAGCAAGTGAACACCAGGATTAAGAGTAGTTTCGGAAACTTCACCAAACAAGTTGACGACACCGACATTACCAGGTGGGACAATTACCAAAAGTCTAGAAATAGAATTGAGTACTGCAATACTGCCAATCAATATTATAATTGTGCGTATTGCTAAACGTGACCTTTCATCAGATATCCTACCTGTACTGAGATAAACAAGAATTGCAATTAGGGTAGTTAGAAGAGAGACTATAAAGCCCATGAGTTGTTTTGTGTAATTAGGACGAATATACTTAATTACATAATTCCCAAAGGCTTTTATGAAACTAATATTGTTTCACAAAAGTTAGTGGTTTACGAATCCTTTGATAGATTGAAAAAGATTCCCAATTTCTTAGAAAGTTCGGGAATCTCAGCTTTGGTGCGATCGCACTTTCCAAACAAGTAATGTATAATGTAAATTGTGTCGAGCAAAATTCGTAAGCAGATTTATATTGAACCACGTCAAGAACATCTGCTAAAACCGATCGCCCAACAAGCGGGTGTAAGTGAAGCAGAGATTATTCGCCAAGCCATTGACCTTCATCTTGGTGAAATAACGGCACGCCAAACCAATCTTGCAATGTGGGAAGCCGAAAGAGAATTTATTGATCAAATCAAAACTCGACCTGCTCAACTTGGAGGTCGGGATTGGCAGCGTGAAGACCTTTATGAACGTTAGGATTTTACTTGATACCAACATTCTCGTTTACATCTACGATCCACTGGATACCGCAAAACAGGAACGCGCGATCGCACTTACTTAAAGATGCGATTCAGGATTGGCTTGAAGTTGCTAGCCAGCAGGAAGAACTTGAACCCGATAAATAGTTGATTGCAAATATCCTTATTAAATATGTTTCTGGTAAAGCCTTATATGAGAAGGAGTCAGAAGATAGAATTCAGAATACCCCAGCAGTCAAGTCAATTAACCCGAAACTTCAAGTTCCGGGCTAGTGTTGATTTTAGATTAAGGGACTGACAAGAAATAAATTACTCAAATAAACGAACTACTCCAGACACAGAGAACACAGAGGAATAAGCAGGAGAGAGTTTTTTCGGCAGTTTTTTGGGTATTTTTTATTTTGAAGTCCCTAATCCAAAATCTAAAATCTAAAATCCAAAATTACTTGCCGTTGCCGTTAGGACCATTACCATTGTTATGAATAACACGTTCGGCAAGCTTTTCTGGCACTTCTTGGAGATGGTCATATTCCCAGTGGAAGGAACCAAGACCCAAGGTGAGCGATCGCAGCTTTACAATAAAGTTTTGCATCTCTGCTTGTGGCAAGTATGCAGAGATATTATCCCAGCCCGACCAATCGTTTCTGCCCTCATAACCTAAAATTTGCCCCCGTCTACCACTCAACAGTTGCAGCACTATCTCCTACTGTATTGTTGTCCTTAACACTCCCTTTGCGAGAAATTGCCCCTGTGACAAATAACAAGCTTTCTAGTAAAGTGGTTTTTCCACTTAAATAAGGCCCGACAATTGCAACATTCCGCGAACCCGATTTTACTTTTTCGTTTATAAAACCTCCCTTGCGGTA
Source organism: Nostoc sp. (assembly GCF_036917635.1). Classification (GTDB taxonomy): domain Bacteria; phylum Cyanobacteriota; class Cyanobacteriia; order Cyanobacteriales; family Nostocaceae; genus Nostoc. The sequence goes on along the minus strand of NZ_JBALCW010000082.1, from coordinate 13,770 downwards.
AGTCTTTCCTAACCGCATGATTGTGTATATATCAGGGATAAAAAGTGCTTCTATGGAGTCAAAATTACCCCTTCTTTAATTTGTTATTATGCTCCTTTTAATCTAAATTTAAAAAAATTGTAGCCTGTTGTAAGATTTACCTTAATAAAACTTAATAAAAACCGGTTTTTATGGCGAAATAAAAATTTTTGTAAAAAACTTTTTATAAAGTAAATTTAACTGAAGGTATTGCAAGTCAGAAAATCAATGGGAAAATCATTTTTTAAATATCGCATAGCCGGGTTAGTAAGCTTGATGCTGCTTGTTAGTATTACCTTTCCCTCTGTTTCTCTATCTGCTCCTGTTCCCTCAAAGCTGGCACAATCTAATGGTAAAACTGCTATAGACTGGTTAAACCAAGGCTTACAAGCAATTCAGGCGGGAAAGGTACAAGATGCGATCGCAGCCTTCAAACAAGCAGCTAAACTAAATCCGACATTGGCACCAGCGCACTATAATTTAGGGTTAGCATTCCGACAAACGGGACAATTGCAACCCTCTGCGGATGCATTTTATCGAGCGACGCAAGCCGATCCTAAGTTTGCTCCAGCTTTTGCTAATTTAGGTGGAGCGTTGTTAGAGGGTAATAATTTACAGTTAGCTAACGATTATTTGCAACGAGCCTTAGAACTCGATCCTAAACTCGGATTTGCCCATTATAACTTGGGATTGGTACGAGAGCAGCAAGGAGATTGTAAGCAAGCGATCGCATCTTTTAGAAAAGCCATAGAATATAGCAAAAATGCACCAGAGCCTCCTTATCATATAGGGATGTGTTATCTCCAACAAGGCAAACTCGATCAAGCGATCGCATCTTTTAATCAGGCAGTAAAAATTAATCCGAAGTATCCAGAAGCTTACTACAATCTCGGCTCAATTTGGTTTGGGCAACGCAAGTTGCAAGAGGCATTAGAGGCTTTTAGAAAATCAGCCGAAGCTAACTCTAACTATCCCAACGCTTATTATGGTGCAGGGTTAGCTTTTATGCAGTTACAGCAATATGGGGATGCAGTACAAGTATTGCAATTTGCTAGAGATTTATATAATGCTCAGAAGAATCCTCAGTGGGCGAAAAATGCCGAGCAATTGTTGCAACAAGCACAAAATTTAAATTACAAACCTCGCTGATGTACAAAAGCTTAATATTGCATAATATAAAATTATTGGGTTGACTTGCTGGTGTTGTCTGAAGTTGTCCCGATTGGAAAAAATGTACATGCAAAAGCGCCAGAAAAGTCGATTTTTATTTAGCGATCGCTGGCTTGATCGGCACTCAATTGTTCGCAACATGGAAGCCTTTCAAGACTTAATTGTGATTGTTTTGTGTTTGGGATTGTTCGCCGTCATGATAATCCAATTGTGGGGGATAGCGATCGCCATCACGCAGCCACTAGACTATCAACATATGACTGCAAAAATACTATTTGTGTTGATTTTAGTCGAATTATTCCGACTATTAATGGTCTATTTGCAAGAACATAGTATTTCTGTGGGAGTGGCAGTTGAGGTAACAATTGTATCTCTACTGCGAGAAATAGTAGTTCACGGAGCGCTAGAAATTTATTGGGTTAATACGCTTGCAATTTGTGGTTTGTTGTTTGTTCTGGGTGGATTACTTGTGGTATGTGCTAAAACGCCACACATGGATTGTATGAGCGCTAACACTAAGTTTTGTCCGGTTGCGTATAGGGGAGGTAGAGAACGGCAAAATGAGTTGGAATTCCAGTATTCACGTCAATGTGATGAAAATCAACCGCTTGGATAAATTGTTATGAAAATGGGGAGTGGGGAGTGGGGAGTGGTGAAAAAGTATTTTCCTACTCTCCACTCCTTTGCTTAAGGTTGTATCAGTAACTTGGATGCATCTAAAATCTAAAATGGTATAACTTACTTTTGCAAGGTACTTCCGACGTATTGAAATATACTCTTTTTGGAAGATGAATCGCTCTTTAAGGGTGAGTATAAAGTTAATTAGAAATTCTAAAAGAGGTTTAAGCAATGACTACAAATACAGGTAACGGACAATCTCAACAAGCGATTAGCGATTTGGAATACGATTTTGTCACCATTTTGCACAACAAGGCAGAAGCCGTTAAAGCTTACGATACCTACATTAAAGATGCAGAACAAGTAGGTTCTCAGCCTTGTGTAGAGTTGTTCCAAAAATTGCGCCAATCTGATATTGAACACGCACAAGAGATTCGCCAACATCTACAACAAGTGCTGCAACACGGTAAGATGTAACCCAAGTTTTGAAGTGCGTAGGCGCAGTCTACGCACTTGCTGATTATATTAGACGCAAGCATCGCCCACTATCAGCTAGACTGATTCTGGGCTACTTGCTGTACTTGCTCCACTGTCAAATCGAGAGCCACCGCCACTTGTTCCACACTCAACCCCAATGCCAACAACCGGGGCTGTCTCTTCCCTTTCGATAATTAATTTAACCATCGCAACTTGAACTGAGTTCTCACCTGTATCTAATTCATCTAGATAAATGCGTTGCACTTGTGAACCGAGGAGCAGCAACTTATATGGTAGCCGATCGTTTGGATCTAAACTTCGTTGCGGATAGATGACAACAGCACGCCCAGACACCAAACAAAGTGCGTAGACGTAGCCCGCCGCAGGTATCGTGGTCGTTGTCTAAGCCATCACTGAAAATTAGCTGTATTTCTTGCTGTGTGAGAATATTGTGCCGATTGATTTTCATTGTCAGACTGTAGACCCTGTATCACAGACTACACTTTAACTGTACTAACTATCCTTGCGTCTTTGTCAAGATTTTGAGATATTAAATTGAAAGATTAATTCAGATAGAAACTTATGACAACCGAGCAAGAGCTTCAATCTCTTTTTAATAAATTAGATCGCGATCAAGACGGCAAAGTCTCCATTAATGAGCTTTTTTTAAGTCCTGGCTTAAGTGCAATCATCATATCAGAAACAAATACCAGTAGTCCCCAGGAGTTACTAGTACAGTATGATTCAGACCAAGACGGTAGTATTACCTTTGAAGAGTTAAAGGGAGCAGTTGAGAAAGCAAATAATTTAACCTAGTAGTCAAAAAATTAAAGCTACCTCCGCAATAGTGTATCCGCGTCTGATTCTGACAATTCAGATCATGTGGAAAAGCTAACGATTAACCTAACCCCCTTACCGACCCTCTAAGGGGGAAAATTCAAAGTCTCTCTCCTTAAAGGAAGAGAGAAATAGAAGTGAGGTTTTCCAGATACCGTGAAAAATCAGGCATCTGATTCGGCGTTAAAAAAAGCAGATGGTTGCTCCCATCTGCTTTAATAAAAAAATCCATCAATTTGTTTACTTGGATACCAACTGATTAAGTGGAGCAACCCCAGCCAAATCTAAAATTGGTGCGATCGCATCTTCTCTCTTCACCGCCATCATATGCACACCCTGGCACAATTGCCGCGCTATTTGCACTTGCTCGGCGGCGATTTTTATCCCTTCCTCAAAAGGATCTTTGGCTTTTGCCAATCTATCAATAATATGTTGGGGAATATTTACACCCGGAACACATCTATTAATAAACTGGGCATTTTTTGCCGATTTTAACAGAAAAATTCCTGCCAAAATTGGTTTTTTATAGCCAGCAGCAATAGTATCCATGAACTTTTCTAGCCGCTCAAAATCTGTAATTAACTGACTTTGAAAAAACTGCGCTCCGGCTTCAATTTTGCGTTCAAATCGACTTTGCAAACCCGACCAACTGTTACATTGTGGATCTACTGCTGCACCAACAAATAAATCTAACGCTCCATCAGTTAAAGGTTTCTCGTTGCAATCAACGCCTTGATTCATCTTCCGAATCAGTTGCAGCAGTCGCACGGCTTCCAAGTCAAACACTGATTTGGCATCTGGATGATCGCCCGCTTTTACTGGGTCGCCAGTCAAAGCTAAAATGTTATGTATGCCCAAGGCATGAGCGCCCATCAAATCAGCTTGTAAACTAATGCGGTTGCGATCGCGGCAAGCAATTTGACAAATCGGCTCTATACCGTTTTGTGACAAAATCACCGACGCCATTAACGAAGACATCCGTAATACTGCGCGGCTACCATCAGTAACATTGACAGCATGAACCCTTCCCTTAAGAGTCGCCGCCATTTGAATCATGTGCGCTGGATCTCCCCCTTTCGGCGGCGCTACCTCGGCGGTAATTAGAAATTCACCTGCTTGTACAGCTTTGCGAAAGGCTGTGGGGCTATGGGTGTGATGCATAAAATTAAGAAATTCAATTTCTTAAATGGTATAGCCAATCACACCGAAAAGGGACAAATTATAGAGGAAGAGAGTAACCTAAAGCAGTTTTTACTTGTGATAAAGTTTGATTTGCGATCGCTCTAGCTTTTTCCCCTCCATCCCGCAACACAGACTCCAAATAGCCTTTATCCTCCGTTATCGACTGATATTTTTCTTGAATTGGTTTCAAAGACTCAATTATCGTCTCTGTCAATAATGGCTTGAATTGCCCCCAGCCCATATCCTGACACTCAGCGGCTACATCTTCCTTGGTTTTACCAGAAAGCAATGTATACAGCGTTAACAAATTATTACACTCTGGACGCGCCGGATCGTCGAAAGTCAGCCCACGAACCGGATCGGTTTTGCAACGCTTAATCTTGTATTGAATCTGTTCTGGTGGATCTAGCAAACTGATTCGGCTTAACTCTGAAGGATCGGACTTCGACATTTTGCGTGTACCGTCCGCTAAACTCATCACCCTTGCCCCTTCCTTACGAATTAAAGGGTCTGGTAACTTTAGAACTGGTTGATCTGGTTTACCAAATTGGTGATTTAACCGAGCTGCAATATCCCGTGTCAACTCCAAGTGTTGCTTTTGGTCTTCACCCACTGGCACTTTATCAGCTTGGTAAAGCAAAATATCAGATGCCATTAGCACAGGGTAATCCAATAAGCCTGCACTCACATTTTCTCCTTGTTTAACAGCCTTTTCCTTGAACTGGATCATGTCTTGCAGCCAGTTTAGAGGTGTAATGCAGTTGAGCAACCAGGTGAGTTCACTGTGGGCGGAAACGTGGGATTGGACAAAGATAGTGGAGTGGTTTAAATCAAGACCACAAGCTAGATACAGAGCAGCAAGAGTGTAGGTATCAGCTGCCAACTGTGTTGGATCGTGGGGGACTGTAATCGCATGTAAATCAGCCACAAAGAGGTAATTTTCGTATTCGCTCTGACCTTCTACCCAGTTGCGAATGGCTCCCAAATAGTTACCTAGATGGTAATTGCCCGTTGGTTGAACTCCAGAAAGAACACGTTGCTTGCCCATAAATTTCAACTTAGTTATCTCAAATCCGCCCTAGTAAAGTGGCGATGTCTGGCGAAAAGTCGCTTTGCGCCTACGCAAAACTCATTTAATTTTGACATTTTCCAGGTCAACTCGCCGTGACGGAATTAGAGATTTTAACTCAACTCGGATTGCTATAAAAACTCTTCACGAAACAAAAGGGTCGGATAAAAGGATGATTTGCTCCTCCTGCCTTCTGCCTCCTTCAATACAACGGTGGCAATCCTGCGAAAAAATCACGTTTGCCGATGCAAATGTCTGTCTAAAGACAGATAGCGAAAGAATAGGGGTAGTGCGATTGTAGCATCATCTCTGCAATCAGTATCCAAAATACAGTTTTATCAAAAGTAAAAAATTTTCCAACCAAAATTTAATTAGAGGACTACAGCAATGAAAGTACTCTTACTCTACCCTCGTTTTCCCAAAACGTTTTGGTCTTACGACGAATTTATGAAAATAGCGGGACTTAAGGCAGTTATTCCACCGCTAGGGATTCTGACTGTTGCCGCTATGCTACCAACAGATTGGGAAGTTCGGTTTTATGACCGCAATGTTAACCAAGAAACGGATGCTGATTGGCAATGGTGCGACATCGTAATTCTTTCTGCCATGCTTGCACAGAAAGAAGACTTTCTTGCCCAAATTCACAAAGCAGCGCAACTGGGGAAAAAAGTTGCTGTGGGTGGACCTTATCCAACTTCAGTACCAGAACCTGCTCACAAAGCAGGAGCTAACTACTTGATTTTAGATGAAGGGGAGATTACAGTTCCACAGTTTTTAGATGCGATCGCCAAAGGTGAAGAACAAGGAACTTTCCGCGCCCTAGAAAAACCAGATGTCAGCAAAAGCCCTATACCTCGCTTTGATTTACTCAAGCGAGATGAATACTTAATGATGGCAATCCAGTTTTCTCGCGGTTGTCCTTTTGAATGCGAATTTTGTGACATCATCAATTTATACGGTCGCAAACCACGTACCAAAGAACCCAGTCAAACCCTAGCAGAACTCCAAACCCTCTATGACTTAGGCTGGCGCGGATCTCTGTTCGTAGTTGATGATAACTTCATTGGCAATAAGCGCAATGTGAAACGTCTCTTACAAGCATTAATTCCGTGGATGCAGGAACGCAATTATCCCTTCACCTTCATGACTGAAGCTTCTGTCAATCTAGCAGAAGATACTGAGCTATTAGAATTAATGGCTAAAGCTGGTTTCTATGCTGTATTTTTGGGTATTGAAACACCAGATCAAGACAGCCTGCAACTCACTCGCAAGTTTCAAAATACCCGGAATCCTTTGTTAGAAGCCTGTCGTAACATCAATGAAGCTGGATTGTTAATCTATGCAGGATTTATCATTGGTTTTGATGGAGAAAAAACTGGCGCTGGGGAGCGAATTGAAGCTTTTATTGAAGAAACCAGCATTCCTCAACCGATGCTAGGTATACTGCAAGCCCTTCCCAATACTGCCCTCTGGGAAAGACTAAAAAAAGAGGAGCGATTATTAGAAGGATTTGGAGGTTTGGAGGTGGGGGATCAGAATTCCTTAATGAATTTTGTTCCTACCCGTCCGATGGCTGAAGTTGCTAAAGAATATTTAGAGGCAATTTGGAGAATGTACGAACCCAAAAACTATCTCCGACGTTGTTTTGAACAATGCCTCAAGATTACACCTAATCCTCAACTACAGCAGACGATGTATTTTCCTCCTGGCAAAGGGCTGCGACTACTTGCTCACTTGCTGTGGCGACAAGGTTGGCAACGGCGGGAAATTCGGGGTCAATTTTGGCAACAGCTTTGGGTTATTCTTTACACCAAGCCCCAATTCGTGAATATGTATTTAGGTTTATGTGCTGCTGGTGAGCATTTTTGGGAATACCGCCTTTTAGCTAGAGAGCGCATTACTGAGCAGTTAGGATTTGATCCACTGACTACGCCTATCCCCGTTGAAAAACCATTAGTCACAATTTAACAGTTCGCAAAAGTCTCCACCCTGCCTTCATCTGAGGGTGGGGATAGGGAGATAAGCTGTCCCACAAATAAACTTGCATATCCTGGGCGGGCTTTTCGGCCCACCCCACAAGAGTTATGTTTAATAAGGGTTATGCAAATTAAATGTTTTTTAGCTTATGATGAGTCTCCAATTATTTTCTAGTAGTCCGCCAAGTCAACAATGCTTGGTTTGTAGTGAGCGCCTGGGCGCTCAAATCAAGGACTAAAGTCCTTACCCAATAGACATCTCCGACAATGAATGTAGAGACGCGAAATTTCGCGTCTCTACAAGGGTTTCAGGTTACGCATATTTATTTAATTTCTGGAGATGTCTAGTGGGGTTTGTTAGTCGCTCATGGGGAAACCCCTCTGAGCGACTAATTCACTACGAACTTATTCACTCATCAAAATTAATGGGACAGACCACTAGTAGTCTGTCCCAAAAGTTTTCAGAGGTTCGTGGTGTTCACATCCCCGACTTCTTGAAGAAGTCGGGGATCTCGCAGTCCCGCAAAATTAATGGGACAGAAGACTAAGCACTTCTTGAGATTTGATGTACTGCAAAACTATTTCAAATTGAAAGTGGGGACTTTTGCGATTCGTTAAAATATCTCAAAAAAAGCATCCTCTAATTCATAACCCAGCATTTGGGCCATAGACTTTAGCCGCGAGAGGCTGGGGATATTTTGTTGTTTGAGCCAATCACCTAAAATAAATATTTTGTGCATCAAAAATATTTCTAAGGCTTCAGGATTGTACTGAATGCCTTCTTTGGAACTGAACTGGTGTGGTACAAGCATGGCACTATAACGAGCAAATTCTCCAGCTTTCCAATCTAGTAAAAATGGCAACCAGGGGTATTTGGCATCTAGGCGTACAAACCACAGGCGCACCTCTGGAATTTCTGAGAGTTCCCGGGGATCGCCAGGTTCGAGTTGATAATTGATATCAAAGCGTAGCTGCTGTTCATGGGATGCAGCCCCATCTTGCAGCAGTTGTTCAATCACCGTTGACGCAGGCGACAGATCCAGATTGTTAATGAAGTCATTATTGAGTGCGATCGCAATTGTCTTTGATTCAGCAGCCACTTTTTTGATGCTCAACTGTAGGATCGAGAATATACAGTAGCAGCTTTCAAGGATTGACGCTAGATTGACCTTTACAAATAAATTATTTACTAATACTTTTTTTGCTGATAATTGGTCAACTTATACAAGTTTTATACACAAGTCTGACCTTCTCTAATTTATTTGATATTTTTTCTTAGTTTTCGCTAATTATAACAAATATACATCTAGTTGCTAGGCTTGATATGAGCAGATGGCCATGCCTGCGGCGCTCACTTCGGCTGCGCTCAGTGACCGCTATTCGGCGTCGCCTCTCACGTACACTGAATTTCCACACTTAAATGTTACATTCGTAAATGTGATAAATGCCCAAATTTTTCTCAGAAATTATTACACGATAAAAATTAGCCTACTTGGACAGGCGTTGCCTTTCCCAAGGTGGACATTTATAGCAATTTTAAGTTAAAGTTGTAATGAGTTTGTTTTAGATGAAGGTCTGTCAAAATAGCCATCAATAATCCAAAAAATCATTATCGCAACCTGTAACTTCCGCAGCATCAAAAGCCAAAACACAAGTACAGGTGAAAAGCTCGTGTGCAATATCATTGCATATAAATAAGCAATAAACATTTAAATGGGAAAATTTCCTTAACAGTTAAGAAGCTGTAATATGCAAAAACAAACAATTTCTCCAAAACCAATTCGTTCTCTAGAAGATGCGCTTGAGCAGTGCCAAATGCGGGGTATGCGCGTCAGCCGCCAGCGTCGCTTTATTCTGGAATTACTTTGGCAAGCAAATGAACATCTTTCTGCCAGAGAGATTTACGATCGCTTAAACCAACAAGGTAAAGATATCGGTCATACCTCTGTTTATCAAAATTTAGAAGCATTATCCAGTCAGGGCATCATTGAGTGTATTGAACGCTGTGATGGGCGCTTGTACGGCAATATCAGTGATTCTCATAGTCATGTAAACTGTATAGATACAAATCAAATTCTTGATGTCCATGTGGAACTACCAGAAGAGTTAATCCGCAAAATTGAAGAAGAAACAGGAGTGCGGATTACTGATTACAGTATTAACTTTATTGGCTACCGTAACCCGCAAGAGGGGTAGGGGGACATGAAGCGATTCCCGATTCCTCAATATAATTATTGCCAAAAATTGTCTCATCATCGGCATCATGATCGGGGACTGACAAATAAAAAAATGTTCCAAAACTAACGCAAAAACTCTCTCTATTTCTTCTCTCTGCGTTCTCTGTGCGGCAGTCGCTCATGGGGGAAACCCCCAAGACCGCGCTGCCTTGTCTCTGTGGTTCGTTTATTGGAATAATTTATTTCTTGGAAGTCCCTCGTCATATACTCAATTTCTTGGCTAAGTATGCCGTAACCCAGTAAATTGTAAATATGCTGGGCAACGCTACTAGGAGAATCAAGCACTTGCTGCGTTTTCTAAATCCCGAATTTTAAAATAAAACTCTGGTAGAGGATTAAATTTACCAGGCAAAATAATTTGATGACGTTGTGAGTGTAAAATTTTCAGAGTGATCGCTTGCATCTGCTCAAGTAAATCTTGGGGATGACGATTAGCGAGTAAATTAGCGATCGCTTCTGGAGTCTGATGAATATGAGCCAATCCCGATCGCAGTAGCATCCTCTTAATACCGCTAGTTAGCGGATAGCCCAACAACCATCGACTCAGGCGATGATGAATTTCCCATAACAGAGAAGACTTTCGGTTATTAGCAGCTAAGGATAATAGTTCATCATCTAGCAGTCCCTCTCGGTGTAAAATGCCCAACAAATGCAGTATCAGGGGTTGACGGACAAGCACAAATAATTCTCTTAACTTTGATTGACTGTTAAATAAGCCCGCCTGTTTTAAAAATATAAAGAAATTTTGAGCGATCGCTAACGATTGTACTTTTGTCCACTGCTGAAACCATTGTTTGAGTTCCTTTCCATCTAACGCCTGAATGATAATTCGCTTCAATGGTAACGGTATTTCTGGGGCTGCGGATCTTGGAGGGTGATACCCACTTCCTCCTTGAGCATCTGTGGTGCGATGAGTATATTTGCTCGGTCTAGCCACGGTCTTTGCAGGCTTGCTTCCTGCTCTATAATTGCTTGCAAAGCTTGGAGATAGACAATTTTAAAGGCTAGCCATGTACTTTCGTTAAGTTTTAACAGTGTTTTTTGGCTGAGGCTACGCAACAGGTTTGCTGTCAATTGGGAAATGACATTGTATTTCTTGCCAAACAATAGCTAGGGGCAGTTCTAAAACCTCTACCAAAGTACAGATATCAAAAGGCATCAAGCTTTTGACTTCCATATCCTGAACAATCCGGTAGGCAATACCTGCCAATTGTCCCGCCAAAAATCCTCTAATTTGATTGATTGCGATATCGCGTTCTGCCAACCAATGCCGAATACTCAGGTTCATTTAATTACACAGTGACGGCTGCATAAGGCAATTATGATCGATTTATCAGTTTGCGAAAACAGGTAACAATGGGGAAGACAAAGTTTTGTATCAAAGTTGTTTTCTGATTGGTAAAAAACAGTGCTTGTGTAACTGAGTAGACTATGAGCGATCGCCCGATAAAATTATTGTTAATCGACCAAGACCCGATTTTTCGTTTGGGATTACGGGTAGCTCTAGAAGCAATTCCTAACCTAGAGATAACAGCAGTGGTAGAAAATGATCCTACTGCTTTGCAGATTTTAGCAGAAATTGCCAAAGAAGACCCAAATCAGGTAAATTTGGTAGTTTTGGAATTCGGTAATGGTCGCTCCACCACCAGTCAGCAGCTAGGGTTACAATTCTGTCGCCAACTCAAAGCCTTATATCCCAACCTGCCAATTTTGCTTCTCAGTTCTATTCAAGAACAAGGACTGCTATTAGCTGCCAAATCTATTGGTATTAATGGCTACTGCCCCAAAGGTACACCACTTCCTGAATTAGTCGCCGCCATGCAAGAAGTTGCAAATAGTGGTGATTATTGGTTCCACGACACGCAAGCAATAATAACTCCTAACTCCCCCCTCCCAACTCCTAACTCCTCACTCCTAACTCCTAACTCCCTCCTCCCAACTCCTAATTCCCCCCTCCCTTTATATAGACTCCGAAATAATTTACGTTTGTCAGGAATTTCTCACATTGAAGCTACTCTAGCCGCAGTAACAGCACAATTACAAGTTCCCGGACTAACAGTATTAGATCGAGCAATTCTAGCTGGACAGAGGCGAGAACTGGTAGCGGCTCATTGGTTGCTAAATCGATTGTTGGTTTCATCACAAGAAAAGCAAGAGTCAGATATTCTCGTTGCTGATGAGCCGCCTATCAATCCTTCGTTGAGTAGTGCCATTCAACAAAGGCAAATGTCACCTTTACTTAGTCCGGGAACACTACAATCTGCATTATTTGCATCTTGTGTTACCAAACTTCAACTTCCTTTAAGAAATGTTACAGATATACCTTTAGAAATTGACATATTTCGTGAAGATAAAAAACGAGAATTACTTTATCTTATCTTGCAAAAACTGGCTGAACAGTTGGATGAATTGCGTGCTTCTAAAATAGAGATAAATCAATTATATGAAGTCAAATTTAGATTATTAAGCGAGTTATGGCAAGCAGCAATTACAGCTTTTTTTGGCAAGTTTTCTCGGATAAACGTAGGAAATCAAAACTTAGAAATTGTTAATTATTTATTGCCAAATATAGAAGTTGTGCAAAGAGATATTCTTAATAAAATTCCCTTAGTTTTGGAATTGTATTCCTATCTAATGTTTCAAACAGAATTGAACATTGATAATACCTCCTATCCAGTAGTCAGCGCTGAAGCCAAGTCCCAAGCATTAATGATTTTAGAGAACTTATTGATTCAGGTAGCGAATGGGGTAGCGCAACCACTGTTAAACTCTTTAGCAGATGTAGAGGCGATTAAGCAAAATTTTTATGGACGGCAATTAATTTCCACAAGAGAGATTGAACGATTTAGAAATGATTTGTCGTGGAAATATCGATTAAAAAATTATATAAGTGAGCCAAAAGCAATTTTTGAAAGTCGCTATGAACTATTTGTAATTGCGCCTCGTGGTATTGCCAATATATCAGTTTATGCTCCTCGAAATCAGGAATTAGAAAAACTTTCTAATATTCCTTTAGTAGTGACATTGCTTTTAGAATTTAGTGATGCGATCGCACCGCGTTTAAAATCACTATTAGCTTTTATTGGTAGCGGTATAGTCTTCATTCTCACCCAAATAATTGGTAGAGGTTTAGGTTTAATCGGTCGTGGTATTCTTCAAGGTATTGGTAGTGTTTCGTTAGTAGAAAAAAACTTGAGACGAAATAGCGATCGATCTAAGTGAGGGAGATGAGGCGAATAACCAATGACAAATGACAAATGACAAATGATTTTATCGGACTAGCAATTTCTTATATTTACGCAACTAGTCTGCTTGTTATTGGCGAGGGACTGCGTAGGCTGTTTGGTGTGAAGCCGGATTTGACTCGGAAGGTAATCCATATTGGTGCAGGGATGTGGGTTTTCGGTGTCCTGCTGCTGTTTAAGCATTGGGAAATCGGAATTATACCTTTTGCTAGCTTTATTGGACTCAACTACCTGTTTTACCGCTACCGAATCATCGGCGCAATGGATACCCAGGATAGCTCCCCTGGTACAGTTTATTTCGCTATTTCAGTGACGCTGCTTTTCGGGCTACTGTGGCGACCAGATGGGCCAGTAGATAGCGTTGCGATCGCAGTTGCTGGGATAATGGCGATGACCTGGGGTGATGCACTAGCAGCATTAATTGGTAGACGCTTCGGGCAGCATAAATACCAAGTGGGAAATTCTGTGCGTTCTTGGGAAGGTTCAGCAGCAATGTTTGTAGCGAGTACAGTGGCAATTTTCTTAGTGTTGTTGCTGCTACCTGGTTCCTCACTGAGTCCCCTAGCAACGCCTTTAGGTTTACGATGGGCTTTGTTGACAGCAGTGGTAACTGCTACTTTCGCCACCCTAGCAGAGGGAATTTCACCCCACGGCACAGATAACCTCAGTGTGCCTCTAGTAACGGCTGGGGTAGTGTGGGTAATAATGCAGGGGTTTTAAACCAACTTCCAAGTTCAGAGGCTCAACGTCCGAGTTAAAAGGCTCAACTCCAAACTTATAACTCCCTACTCCCCACTCAGGGGTATTTCGTTCTAGGCATAAACCGCCCAAAACTAAAGTTCCTCTCTTATAGAACCCATTTGACATCTAAGAAGGTGCAGCAAGCCTCTTAACCATCAACCGAATAAAACAAAGATTAACCTTGGCAGTCGCATTAGCTA
>NZ_JBALCW010000081.1:0-21028 GCF_036917635.1 Nostoc sp. | reverse complement strand
AATAGGAGCTAATGAAAAATGAAAGATATCTCCTTTGCCTTAATACATTTGTACTATTGTTTTGCGATCGCCCTGTGCCAGTTGCGTAAGTCCTGGTTTAAACTGCACTAACTTTTATGATGTGATTTTTTGCAGTGCAGGGGAGGTGTGCACACCCTGCTTCACATCTGATAAATTAAATGAGCAATCCAAAATTCTGCAAGAATGTCATCATAGTTATGGTAAAAACATTCTGGAGACAAGACAACGGTTTACGCACGCCCTTTAGCACGGTTAATTGAGCAATTGCAACGCCTACCGGGAGTTGGTCCCAAATCTGCCCAACGACTGGCTTTGCATATTTTGAAGCGACCAGAAGCAGAAGTAGAAGCTTTGGCACAAGCGCTGATTGAAGCAAAAAAACAGATAGGCTTGTGTTCTGTTTGCTTTCACCTATCTGCTGAACCTGTTTGCGAAATCTGCCGCAATGCCAATCGTGACAACAAAACTATTTGTGTTGTAGCAGATCCCCGCGATGTGATTGCGCTGGAAAAAACCCGCGAGTACAAAGGCAAATATCACGTTTTAGGTGGGGTGATTTCGCCAATTGATGGAATTGGCCCAGAACAATTGACTATAGTGGCTTTGCAGCGTCGGGTGAGTCAGGAAAAACCTCAAGAAGTAATTCTGGCAATTAGTCCAAGTGTAGAAGGGGAGACAACAACACTGTATATCGGTCAGCTACTGAAACCATTTACCAAGGTGACGCGGATTGCCTTTGGTTTGCCTGTAGGTGGTGATTTGGAGTACGCCGACGAAGTGACTCTGGCAAGGGCATTGGAAGGACGCAGGGAGTTAGATTAGGCTTAAATAAACTTTCTTATTTAAAGCCAGCTTTCGCTCCTGTTCATCGCCCGACTAATTCTGTTAAAATCACGTTTGCCAGCACGTAAATGTTGAGGCCGTGCCATGTGTGCAAAGAGATTTTGCCTCTGGTGTCGCAAGAATCGGGAAAATGGTAGAGTTAAAAGCGATCGCTATGCGAAAAATGTTTTTAAGATATGGCTGACCAAAAAGATAAAGCTCAAGAAAAAAACCGCCTTGAACAGCTTCAAGAAGAACAAGGTAACACGGACTCTAAACACTCAGGGGGTGCTGGCGCTTCTGGCGGCAACTCAGGTGCAGGTAAATCTGGCACATCAAAAATTTCTGCCACTGGTACACCTGATGATATCGAAAAAGTTGATCAGGAGTAAAGCTGACTCTGACGACGAGTCAAGTTTTAACTGCGTCGGCTCTCATTAGTAACTAAACTCAACAATGGTGGATTAAATACCTTATTATTTAGTCCACCATAGCCATCGCAACTAACATTATTTACTGTACTGATACTAAGTAGTTCTGGGAAGATACCTGAAAAATCTACTAGTACTAAGTAGGTAGGCAAGATAAAACCAAACTAGTAACGAAAAGTAAAATCTCTGTATTTGGCTCGTAGTTGCGCCCTCTTGCGCTTTAGCGCAACTACGAGCCAGCGATGATTATTTGCGCCCACTTACTTATATCTTAAACACCAACTGCTGTTGTTCCAGGTAGTCCTGCCTCTGCAAATAAAACTTCTAGCTCTAAGAAGCCAGAATCGATGGGGAATAAAACAGCAGCTTTAGCAGCAGAACAAATGATTAATTCGGCTTACCTGTAATCGTGAATGCTGCCCAGTAGTAAGGATGATTATAAAGATTTTTATCTGATGCCATTTTACTATTTCTATATAGTTGTGTCGCTAAATAAGTTTGAATTCGTAATTCTTCAGAATGCAGATTATTCAAGACATCTTCATACCATTTTGTTAGTTCTCCAGCAGTTAGTTCTTTCAGCCATCGGGTTGCTTCAGCTAAGGCTGTAACTGCTGATTTATTGGGCCGTAATCGTCGGTAAAACTCTATCATTACCAAGGCACTAGCTGAAGATTCTACACTCCACAGAGTACTCACTACATGAGGAACGCCCTGACTCACCAAACCAGTCACTAAACTCACATATTCGCTGCTGATAGTGTGGTTGCTAGTAGTTAAATTTTCACAAGCCGAGAGGGTAATAAGGTTGTAACTTGCTAAATTTTGTTGACAGATTTCATCTAGAGTAAGTTTGTCTTCACCGGCTAATAGTAATTCTGACTTTTTGGGTTCAGCCAAATTATTAATGACATGACCTGTAAAATGAAAGATGTTATAATTATCAAGTAAGGCGTTTTCAACAATATTTTTCGTAGCTTGTGAACCTTGAATTTGCTGGGTATTATTGAACATCTGGCTAATAACTTCAGACTCAAGTTTGGCAAATTTAAGTGGGGGATAACCTGTATTCTCTGGTTGTTCAACACTGAGTAACAATTGATTTTGCCACTGCCAGATATCTTCAGTTCTTATTGACAAACCTATTTGGGCGCTAGGTAGATAGGTAACGCTGAAATTTGACTCCACATTGGGCAATGCTTCCGACGATGGGGAAGGAAGATGGAAAAGGGTATGAATGGGCAATCTGTACAAGTCACGGTGAGGAATTAAAACCAGTTGGCTGATGCCTTCGAGTTCCTGTGCAATTGTCGGAATATTTAGAATTTCATACAGATGCAACAGCTTTTCTTCCATATCAACCCGCCAAGAATGCTGGCTTTTACTTTCTTTGTCTTGGGCTGTGCTGCGATATTCTTGGTATTGTTGATGCCAATCTTCTAGCCAAGTTTCAAATTCAATTAAGCGTTGTACTGCTTCGGGTAGAGGTAATTCATTTAGACGGATAGCGTCTTCTCCTAAAGGTATTGCCCCAGTATCTTGCATGGGTGTAAATAGGAGGATTGGTGATGGCGCTTGGTCTTTGAGAATAAATGTGTGTAAGGCTACTGGACTAATATGCCAGTAAATAATTGCTGTTGTAGGATTGAATAGTTGTTGAATTGCGCCATGATGGGGCGAGTAAATATTATCATTCCAGCCATAAAGCAGCCAGTTTAAACAAGCATTTTTGCCTTGTTCGGCAATTTCCCAGGCTTCAACTAAATCACCAGACTCTACGGCTAAGTCAACTGCCAATTGGTCAAAGCCTGCAAATTTCAGGGCTAACTGTTTTTTACTTTCATCTGAACGAGTTTCTTCAATTAATAATTCTAGCAATAAATCTGTACCGCGTTGCAGCAATTCTTGAACTTGTGTTGTTTGTCCCAAACCCATTAAAACTTTGCTTAGAGATTGTAAAACCTCTAAGTGCATCTGGGGAAAATATTCTAGTGTCAGGGTTAACAGCGCTTGATGGTACTCAGATGCGGCTTTGCGCCAATAATCGCGGGGATTAGTATTTTTTTTGCCTTGATCGTAGTAGGTATTAGCGATCGCAAAATGCAATCTACCCCAACCTTCTGGATGGGTATCTGTCCGCAGATGCTTTAACCCTTCCTCATAGCTGGCTAATTTACCTTCGTAGCCGCCCTGTTGTAAGGCGGGATTTGTCGCTGTGATACTACTCGACATTAGCAATGTGTCAGACACTAAATGACCGATCGCAGTTCCTCGACCTATCCAAGCTTCCCAATAATCTTGTTTAATTTGCAAAGCGTTGTCATAACAGCCGATCGCTTCAACAAATTGTTCTAAATAAAACAATGCTACTGCCTGATTATACCAAGCTAAGTGGAAGTCGGGTTTAATGGCGATCGTTCGTTGATAGGAGGCGATCGCTTCTTGTCTACGTCCTAAGTTGTCTAACGCTATACCCCGGTTGTACCAAGCTAAGTAGAAGTCGGATTGAACTGACAGTGCTTTATCCCAGGAGGCGATCGCTTCTGACCATCTTCCTAAATTAAACAGTACTACACCCCGGTCTATCCAAACTTCGTGATACTCTGGGTTAATTTCTAGCGCTTTGTCGTAAGATATAATCGCTTCTGTAAATTGTTCGCCGACAGCTAGGGCTATGCCACGGTGATACCAGTTTTCTTGGTCTTCTGGTTCCAAATGTAGCGCTTGGTCATAACTAGAAATAGCTTCGGGTAGCCAACCTAACTTCAGCAGTGCCAAACCCTTGCTAGACCATGCTTCTTGGTAGTCTGGCTTGATTTCTATGGCTTTGTCAAAAGAAGCGATCGCTTCTTCAAAGTATCCTAATTCTCCGAGAGTTCCACCCCGGTTGTACCAAGCTTTGTAGAAGTCGGGTTTCAGTTGTGTGGCGGTTTCGTAAGATGCGATCGCTTCATCAAAACGTTTTAAATGGAACAGCGTCAAGCCTCGGTTAAACCAATACTCTGAGAATTCTGCTTGAAGTTCAATGGCTTTGTCATAAGATGCGATCGCGCCTAACAAATCGCCTGTTTTCGCTTGGCTTAGACCTTGATAAAACCACGCTTGAGCTTGGGTAACAGGATCATCACCATCTGGAGCAATTATACCAGGAGAATTGCTGCTTTGAACTGCTAAATTAGAAGCAAGTTGCTGGACTAAATTGGTACTTTGATCCAATCTCACCCACAACTCATCTAATGTATTAGCCACATTTGGCTCTAAATTGGTCAAAGTGTTATCCCAGGTTTCCACTGAGGGAGAAGTTGTTAATTCATTTCTTTGTCTAGTAGAAAGGAGATTTGCTCTTGTTCTACTTTGAACAACTTCATCATCATCGAACCTGAGTTGTGCTAATGAGGTGATTGAATCTTCTGCGGCGGGGAGAGGGAAATTTTCGGGTATTGTGGTTTCGGCATCTTCCCTTTCATCATCTAATACCAGTTCCTCTAAATTCTCGGTGAATGTTTCCTCCCTAGAGGCGTTTTCAGGCGCTGACGTTATTGGTTCAACATCTGGCTCATCATACTCCCATAATTGCTCACCTAAACTGCGGATTAACTCTTGCCCAGGCGAAGTTGGGATAATTTCTTCATCTGTTGTTCGTTCTACCACATTTGGTTCATCATACTCCCATAACTGCTCCCCTAAATTGCGGAGTATTTCTTGCCCTGGAGTAGTTTCTATTACATTTGGCTGATCATACTCCCATAACTGCTCGCCTAAATTGCCGAGTATTTCTTGCCCTGGAGTGATTTCTAAATTCTCTTCTGGATAATTCTCCTCATAGTCTATCTGTGAAGGTGAGTTTTGCATCAATCGGATGCCAATGTCATAAGCAACATCTCCAATTCTGCCAACACCAAGTTCCCCCAATTGCACCATCTTTGTTGCTAAAAGCGGATTTGGTGCCGGTGAAGCTAGCAAGCTTTCGCCAAACATCACCAACCAGTCTATCCAGCGTTCAGCCGGAATCCGATTTTCTACTCGTTGCAGATACCTCAATGCCCACTGTCGTCCTCGTGCTTCATGCACGCCTTCTAACAATTGGATAAACAATTGTTCCAGCTCCGCATTGGTTAGTTCTGGTAGTATATCCACCAGATTGCGTCCTCTTGCACCCTTGAGAGAACTAGCCTGCTTACTTTCAATGAGGCGCTTTATAAACCTTCTAAGCGACTGCGATATCCGCCTGAGCATCTGCCACACTATTGGATTTTCTTTTTCTAGATTGTAGCCATCGTTGTGTTAAAAAAATCATCAATTACGTAAAAATCCATTAGATCAAGACAGGGCTTCCGTCGCACGTTAGCAAAAAATATACAAAACTTCAAGAGTAGAGTATTACAACGTTACAATTCCTAGATTCGACTCTTGATGCCAAGTGGTTAATTTTCTGTTTGCTCTGTAGTCGATTGACCGGCAGGATATAATTGATTGACCAATGCCTGGACAAGCAATTCTGGATCATCTGTCTCAATGGCAAGCTGTTGAGCAATTTGCTGGCGTAAGTTTTCATCCTGCTGCAACATCACAAACAACTCTTCTATGGTGACAGTTTGGTATTCTCCCTCTGGGGGGTTCTCTGGGGTATCTACTGACTCTGATATGGGGGCGGTTGGCTCAGATGATATCGTGCTAAAAGCATCTGGCCCTTCATATTCCCAAATTGGTTCGCCTTGATTGCGTGTCAACAACTGCATCCCGATACTATAGGCAACATCTCCGATTTCTGGGATGCTCAACTCACCCAATTGTACTAACCGTGCAGCTATTTCATTATTGGGTGTAGGTGATGCTAGCAATCTGTCGCCAAAGCGCCTTAACCACTCAACCCAGTCTTCAGTTGAAATGCGATGTTCAATATTATGCAGCCACTTTTGCGCCCACGCTTCCCCTCGTGCTTGATGTACTCCTTGCAAAAGTTCGTTGAAGAGAAATTCCAGATCGGTATCGGTTAGGGTTGGCGCTGGTTCTTTTGGCACATTTCCTCTAGATTTTGAGGCAGCCTGTTTTCCACCGAACAAGCTCTGAAAAAGCTTTTTGAGCCATTGAAATAGCCGCTTGAGCATCTGCTGCACCATCGAGTTTTGCTTATCCTAAGATTGTAGCGATCGCACTGGACTATGGCGCTAGTTCAGTCATTAAAATTCTTTGGGGATTTGTCATTTGTCATTTGTCATTAATCTTCTCCCTCATCCCCCCAATCCCCAGTAAGAACAAATGTACTAAATGGTATGCTATAATTCCAATACTTTGATATTGAAATCATAGTAGAGGACAAGCTTTGGTTACTTGCTTTCTTTGGTGCCAAAATTCACGGCATTAGTTGAGCGCAAGGGCTATGGCAATATGTACAAACCAAGCAGGTACAAGAGTCTAAAATAATTGAATCCTAAACTCGACTCAGTGCTACTAATTAACTTTGAAAGGCATTGAAGTCTATATTTCCATGTCTTACGAACCCCTGCATCACAAATATCGCCCCAAAAGTTTTGCTGAACTGGTGGGTCAAGAGGCGATCGCTACCACCCTCACGAATGCGATCGGCACATCCAAAATTGCCCCCGCCTATTTATTCACTGGGCCAAGAGGTACGGGGAAAACTTCTAGTGCGCGGATTCTGGCTAAATCTCTCAATTGTCTCAAAAGTGACAAGCCCACTGCTGAACCCTGTGGCGTGTGTGAAGTTTGTCAAGGAATCACCAAGGGCTACGCCTTAGACATAATTGAAATCGATGCCGCTAGTAATACTGGTGTTGATAATATCCGTGAATTGATTGAAAAAGCCCAGTTTGCTCCTGTGCAGTGTCGCTACAAGGTTTATGTAATCGATGAATGCCACATGCTCAGTACTCAGGCATTCAACGCGCTACTAAAGACATTAGAAGAACCACCGAGGCATGTGGTTTTTGTGTTGGCGACAACAGACCCGCAACGGGTGTTACCAACGATTATTTCGCGCTGTCAAAGGTTTGATTTTAGACGCATTCAGTTAGAGGCGATGGTAAAGCATTTAAGTGCGATCGCATCTAAAGAAAACATTCATATTTCACCCGATGCTGTCACCCTGGTAGGCCAACTTGCTCAGGGAGGGTTACGAGATGCCGAAAGTTTGCTCGACCAATTGGGTTTATTAGCGGGTGAAGTGACACTGGATAGAGTTTGGGATTTGGTGGGGACGGTAAGCGAACAGGATTTGCTGGAGATGTTAAATGCGATCGCTCAAGATAAACCCGAAGCAGTTCTAGACTGTATTCACTACATTCTAGATCGTGGTCGAGAACCGCTAACTCTTCTGCAAAATCTCGCCGCCTTCTACCGCGATTTACTCATTGCTAAAACCGCACCCAATCGCCACGATTTGGTTGCTTGTACTCAGCAAACCTGGACAGCCTTGGTTGACTTTGATCAATACTTCGATATGAGCGTGATTTTGGCAGGACAAAAACATTTGCGAGAAGCTGAAGTGCAAATTAAAAATACCACCCAGCCGCGTTTGTGGTTGGAAGTAACATTACTAGGATTGTTACCCAGTGCGACGATTATTCAGCCACAAGCCCCAAGTGTGACGCAGCGAGTCAACACACCTGCTATATCTCCAAGTTATCCTTTAGCAGTTGCCCAAAATCACCCAGTCTCTTCTTTACCTGTAGCTGAACCGCAAAAAAATAATAATTCTGGAAACCATCATGTAGCGGCTACCCAAAATCAGCCTGTCATTTCATCTTCTTCAGTAGAAGGGCAAACAAATCACAATTCTGCTGCTAACTCAGTTTCACCTCCAACCCCAGAACCAGTATCAATACCCTTACCACCTGCGAACGTTGAACCAGTAACTTCAGAAGTTGTTGGGGAAGCAGAATATGACTTAACTCAGGTTTGGCAACAAGTGCGTGCTAATTTTCCGATGCCTTCCAGGCAAGCTTTACTGGGGCAAATGTGCCAGCTAATAGAGTTTAACGGTACTGTAGCGCGTATTGCTGTTAAAGGGGCTAAATGGTATGAAACACTTAAATCTGATCTCCCGATGATGAAAGTAGCTTTCCAGCAGACTTTTCAACGTGAAGTTCAGGTAACTCTGGAACAAGTCAGTTCTGCAATTCCTACCTCAGCCCAAAAAAATCCACCCCCAAAAGACTCTACTCGCGTTCAGCAACCACCGACAGCCAGTTATAACCAGCAAATTCAGTCTCCAGGTCCAGCACCACAGCCAATCACTCCACCATCAGCACCGACAGCAGCAAAAAACGGAAATGGGGCAAATGGAAATGGGGTGCAAGCTTTGCCTCCAACTGTAAAGCGAACACCCGCACCTGATTGGGAACCTGACGAAGTAGCGATCGCAGCTCAACGTTTTGCAGAATTTTTCAATGGACAAATTATCCGCTTTGCAGATGATTTCCCAGAATCCTCAGACTCCATAACTACACCTGAATGGGTAGAAGAATCAGAACTTGATGATGAATAATGCTCTTAATGTTGAATTAAAATCTGAGAAAAGAATAAGAGTTATTTTATGCGGAAAAATAATAATAGCTGATGTTACTAATTATATCTTACTCATGATTTTATTGAAAATAAAATACTAGAAAGCTATATCCAACTTAGATTTTTAGTTTTACTACTAGTTAAGTTTATTTTGTTTAATTCGTTAGTTGTTTGTTTATACCATAAAATATGCGATACAACTGATTTTTGTTGAGTAATTTATTCTTTAGAAGTTCCATATAGTTGCTTCTAAAGTGAGGGATAATCGCTATGCTTCAGGTCGAGATTGACTGGTTTCTCCCAGCCAACGTAAGCAAAGTTGTCCATTATTGTTGTCGTCTTCTTCTCTATAATAATAAACCATACAATAAATATACGTGCCTTCTTGAGGCCACTGAGCAGGATCTAGAGGTAGTGGTTTACATTCCTCTTTGTAGTAAAAAATAGGCCCAATATGAATTAAACCTATATACCTATAGGAATCCTTTGGAAAATCATCGACTTCTATAAATATGCCAAAAGGTCTAATTTTTCCTACTTTTGCCCAAAACTTACGACCAATGGTAAATTGCTGCTTAAGCAGTAACCAGTGTTCTTTCCTAAGTAGCCGCCATTGTTCTTCATTCATTTTCATCAGGAAGCTAATCGGCATTTAAGTTGCATCATCAGGGCGCTCATGTTGCCCACCCCACAAGATATTGATAAAATTTTAATCTGCAAATTAAATGTGTTTTAGCTTAGTCTAGCTTTTTCAGAAGAAAAAACGAACTGTGAATATTATGGTCTACAGTGAAAAAGGCAGGAGGCAGAGGGCATTATTCCTCCTGCCTCGTGCCTCCTGCCTCTGTTATTTTTAATTTCCCAAAGGGGCTATTCCCCATTCCCAGTATGCAAAGTTTTCACCCATTTTAAGCGCTTTGGTCTTACTGACATCCGGGCAGTGGTACTGCTCATGACGACTAACCAGTGCAACATATATAAACTGCCACGCAGGGTTTGCATCAGCATCGTAAGATATGTAGAAAGTGGGAATTTTTGATCTTGACGTACCCGCCTTAAACCTGTGAACATTCCTACCATCGACATAGAAATGGACAAGCCTGTGATGGGAGTTAACATGGGTGGACGATGACGAGCGATCGCCATTAATAAATCTGGGACTGTTGCTGTGGGTAAGATATACATAATCAGCATAAAAATCAGCAAATCCCAGGTTTTGCGCCCTCCCATCCGGTTTTTGAGAATTAAATCCCAATAATCCAAATAGCGTTGATAACCGCCTTCTGCCCAACGGTTGCGCTGATGCCAAAGTGAAACTGCACTTGTCACTCCTTCTTCTTGCACCGCTGGATGGAAAACACACTCAATATCCCATTTATCCAAATGTAAGCGGATTGTCAAATCCAAATCATCGGTAATGGTTTCTTCATTCCACCCACCGCAGCTTTCCAAGGCTCTCCGCCGGACAAATTGACCATTGCCCCGCAGTTCGCCAATGCCACCAAGGGCAGTTCGCTGTTGCTGAAACCAGGTATCAAGAGCCATTTCGGCCATTTGACCCTTAGTCCAAAAGTTTTCTTTAGCGTTGGCGATCGCTTTTCGCACCTGCACCGCCCCCACCTTTTCTCTTTGAAATAAAGGTATTACCTGTTGCAGCAAGTCTGGTGTCACTTGGGCATCAGCATCAAATACTGCTATAATATCTCCCTTTGTCAGAGGCAATACCTGATTTAACGCCCCCGATTTGCCACCACTAGCTTCTGCTGAACGCCTGAGTACTTTCAGCTGCTCGTGTTTTTGTTGGAGTTCTGCTAATAAACGTGGTGTGCTATCACTGCTGTGATCGTCAATTATCCATACTTCGTATTGCCCACCTGGATATTCCAGATTACAAAGATTTTTAACTAATTTAGCAATTACCGCTTCTTCATTTTTCGCAGCCACTAACACAGATACAGAGGGTAAATCTCCCTGTATTTCTTTTGGATAACGACGGGATTTAGTAAACACTACCACCAAGGCATGAAATCCTAGAATGGTGGTCAGTCCTAGAATAAATATAGAAGCCCAAGAAACTAAATGTAGAGCGATCGTGCCACTCCAGACGATAGTCAAGACTAGAGCCGCTTTGCGTCTACGACCTTGAAACCGGGGTGTTAAAGACACAGGATCAGTCTCTAACACTGACTCCTCATTTGCTGATAGGTCAGACAACAAGGAGTTGAGCGGATCAAGCTCTTGATAAGAATCTTCTTCGGGCCAGGAATTCGCTGGCATAGGTTAGGTTGCTTGATTCAAAAACCAGTATTTGTCTACAGTTAGTAATTTTACGGACAAATATCCCTAAGCTACTTTTCCCGATATTAATCGGAATGGGCAAACTGCAATACCCGCTATTCCTAAACCAAAGCTGCTGGGACTACCTTTGTTGTTACCGCCACTCTACGTAATTACCTCGCATTAACAAAGTTTCGGGTTTAATTCCCCTGCCTAACGACGGCAGCAGCTGAAAGTGTCGGGGACTGCGAATGCAAAGTTGCTCCTCTACAGCGCTTCGCGCATCCTGCGGCGGGGGAGACCCCAAGACCGCAATGCAGCGCTAAATCCCCCGAAGTTTTGTGTGTCGTATTCCGTCCCCACAACAGCACTCTTCGTTACAAAACGTAATTGCGAATTGCGAACGCACAAAGCGTGCCTCCGGCAAGAGTGCGAATTGCGAATTGGTTTAACCACCTTTGCTACTCTTAGAGGATGTTTGATTCCTTTGATAGCCATTTAGGCAGGAAGCTTGTAGAGTAGGACTTTCTTCAATGAGAACTCCGGTTTGGGCAAAGTAATAACAAGCTAGCAGCAGCTCGTCGTTGGGAGAAACAGCAATAATAACATCCACAACTTTAGAGTGGGGATTTTTACTGTTATCTTCCCGAGCGTCGATAAAAGTTAATGCAGCATTATTCTAACCGAAATTTTAATATTTCTTAGCAGTAACTTCATTTTTGGGCATGGGGCAAGGGGGAGATGAGGGAGTAATGGGAGCAACAATCCACCTGATCCCCCCACTCCCCACTATGTGCTTTAGACACATATTTTGGGAATACTACTAACATCCACTAATATCCACAGTTGCCAACTAATTTGAGGAATATTTAAGAATGTCTATTGACCAACTTCAACTCCAGCCTGCTACTCAACAACAAGCCAGTGTTTACTTACCTTACGTTCAGGGCGCTAGGCGCAATTTCTTACCCTATGCCATTAGTCTTTATCAAAAAGGGGTGTTGGAGGGACACCGGAAGATAGAAGCCAGTGAACATGTTCCCTTTGTTGCCTCCTGGAATGTTGGGACTTTACCCTCAGACTTAACCCGTTGCCGAATCCAGTTTGATGGCAATGCTGAACTAAGTTACGAACTGATGATGGCTAGTTTCGAGTTTATTAATTTTTTAATTGAAGTTATGGATAACTATAAACGTTATCGTGCGACCGATTTTTCACAACCGTTTTATCGCAAACTACTGCGTATAGACGATTGATTAAACTCAGCCGGACTTTTGTAAGTTCGGCTTGTCTTTAAAACTCAAAATCTCAAAAGCCTAATCCCCATTCCAATACACTGAGATTCATTTAAAACTTTTCTCCAGCATGGTTTATTATTTCCAAGCTTCTTATAGTTATATATGTTAGTCCAGCAATCTACCATTCATCAAAGAACTATAGCGTTTTCCAGTTTGGTGAGATACAAGAACCCCACCTCCAACCCCCTAAGAGCAAGCTCCTTGCTTGCTCTGATGTACCTCATTTGATCGCGAAAAGCTATATTACGCTAACAATAGGAATATAAGCAGTCTAAGCAAAGCAGGTATGGGGCAATGGTGCGATTAAAACCGTGGCAGTGGGTCGTCTTAGCAATCCCGATCGCGTTTATCGTCATTTTCTTACTAGTATCCGCTGGTTTACAAATCCATGCGTGGGGCATTAATTGGATCTGGGCTGTATTCACGCTTTTATTCGTTGGTTGGCGTTGGCTATTGGTCAAATGGACTCAACCTGCTGTTAACCAGGTAGAAGCTGTATTAGCCCAAGTTCAAGAAGAACTGGAATCTACAGCAGAGGATAGAGTAGGGTTACCAGTGGGAACTGATGTCACAAAGCTTGCAGAAGCCGCCCTTCAAGAGATTTTGCAAGCAGCACAAAGCGATCGCCCGATTTGGGAAGACTGGCAAACTTTTTGGACCCGATGCCAAGATTTGGTTGTAGCGATCGCTCATATTTACAATCCTCAAATTCAATATCCGCTACTGAACATTTACGTCCCCCAAGCTTACGGGTTGATTCGAGGAACGGTAGATGATATGGATCGGTGGATGCAAAAGTTATCCCCTATCCTGAATCAAGTGACGGTTGGGCAAGCATACCAAGGCTACGAAGTCTATCGGAAGTTAGGGCCATCGGCTCGGAAATTTTGGAAAGCTTGGAGTTGGGCCCAGTGGCTTTTAAATCCGGTGGCGGCGGTGGCAAAACAAGTCAGTCAGGGTTCTAGTAACCAGGCAACTCAGCAATTATTGGGGAATTTGAGCCAGTTATTTCGAGAAGCTGCCCTGAGAAACTTATGTCGGCAGGCGATCGCTCTTTACGGACGTACCACATTACCAGTTTCAGCAACCGTAGTATCCACGACTTTACCCAAGGCAAAAACCCAAACCCTCCGAGAAATCCTGACTCAAGCCGAACCCGCCGAGGTAGTTGAGCAAAAACCCGTGAATATTCTGCTGGTAGGGCGCACGGGATCGGGAAAAAGTAGCCTGATTAACACGCTATTTCAGGCGGATCTCGCAGCCGTTGATGTTTTACCCAGTACCGATCGCATTCAAAATTATCAATGGCAGACTGAAAGTGGGGAAACCCTAACGCTTTTGGATACACCTGGTTACGAACAAGTCAACCGTGCCGAACTCAGAAATCTAGTGCTTGATTATGCCATCAACGCCGATTTGCTGTTATTAGTCACCCCTGCCCTCGATCCTGCCCTGCAAATGGATGTAGACTTTTTGCAAGACATCAAAGCAGAAGTTGCAGATTTACCTGCAATCGCGATCGTTACTCAAGTAGATCGTCTGCGTCCGATCCGCGAATGGCAACCCCCTTATGATTGGGAATGGGGCGATCGCCCCAAAGAAATTGCCATTCGAGAAGCTACTGAGTATCGT
Source organism: Nostoc sp. (assembly GCF_036917635.1). Lineage (GTDB taxonomy): Bacteria > Cyanobacteriota > Cyanobacteriia > Cyanobacteriales > Nostocaceae > Nostoc. The sequence continues at coordinate 7,020 of NZ_JBALCW010000081.1, read as the reverse complement.
GCAAAACTGCTGGGATGTCATCTAGTTGTGCCTGTGGTTACAGGTGAGAGCAAAACAAATCGAATCGCTTGGGGAGTAGAGGGGCTATCGTTAGGATTAATAGATGCGATCGCACCATCCAAACAACTCCGTCTCGCCCGCTTTTTGCGTAACCTCGAAGCCCGCACCCTCGCTGCTGCCAAAATCATCGACGATTACACCTTCCAAATGGCCACAACACAGGGACTAACGGCATTGCTCAAAAGTCCCGTTCTCCAGTTTATTTCTACGCTCTCAACCGGATCTCCAGCCCTAGCATATATGCTGGCACAACAAATTCCCGTGGAACAGTTGCCGATTGTGATTGGTAAACTCCAAATGGGATATGAGCTTTTCTCGCTCTTGAATACAGCTAACCCTAACCCGCTCAACTTTGAATTGCTATCCCTCTGGCCGCTATTGCTGGAAAATTCCGCTTCACCCGATCGCAACGCTTGGGCCTTTGGTCACGCCTTAGTGGAATACTGGACTCAAAATTTGACGGTTGAACAACTCCGAAAGCGATTTGAGTATTATTTGGCGATCGCTAAATAATTAGGACTTACGCACTGTACAAAAATACTATCTTGTGTATTAACGGAATTTGGTCGTTTCAAGCTTTTGACGACCAACTTCAGATAAAGAGCGATCACTAAAAAATCCTCACACTATGACATACACCGAAATCTCTCCTAACCGATTTAATTTTATTCAATGGTAAGAGGTATGGAACCAACCATCGAGCAACTTAAAGCATTCTTTGACTTTTGCGTTCGGGCTAGTAATTTGCTTAGAGATATAGCATTGGTTAGATTTGATCAGAGGACAAGCCGAATCGTGATTTTGATAGGCGAACCCATCCAAGTAGAAATTCTTAGTAATGGGGAGAACATTATCCGATGACAGACTATTTAACTCTTAATGAGCAACAATTAAGACAATATGTGATATCAAACCCCCAGGATGAGGAGGCATTTCAGCATTACCTCAGCATCATGAGAACGAAACCGGGGGTAGTGGTCAGCACTCCAGAACAATTAGAGGCTGAGTTAAAACGGCGTATTAATCAAGCTAGTTAACATAGAACCCGTTACTGACATTCCAGTAACGGGGATTATGCATTAAACTCCTCTCTTTTTGGACTGTAAATTAAGCGATGCCTACGGCGGGCTACGCCTACGCCTTAGCCAAAATATCAAAATTGGGCTTAAAACATCATTTATTTGATAGTACAAATGTTCCCTTAAAAGGGCTGCTCCTAATAATTTGTCTGCATTGAGGAATTGATGTCCATAAGCAATGTCTACAACGGGCTACGCCTACACATCTTCCATTCCACAAGTTGAATTAGCCCTTAGAGTATATTTCCAAGGAATCATCTAGTAAATTCAACCTATTTATACCAAAAAAAATCACAACAAAAATGCGGTGATGGATCGTATTCCTAACATCAAAGTTAAGATTACGATTATAGAGTAGGTGTCTGCTGAAACCTACCCGCCTTACCTGAGTTTTTGCACAGACATCCCTTTTATTCAGAGTGGTTTATGAAAAATATATTAGACATCTCCATCTCTCAAGAACAGAATTCACATCAGAGCTATAGTATTCGGTCTTACAATAGGTTGCTTTCGGTCGTGAAGGATTTGGCTTGTGTGCGGACTATTGAAGAAATTATTGAGATTGTGCGGTTGGCTGCTCGCGATCTGACTAATGCTGATGGAGTAACTTTTGTACTGCGAGATGGCGAATGTTGCCACTACGTCGATGAAAACGCCATCGGGCCACTTTGGAAAGGGATGCGTTTTCCGCTCAAGTCTTGCATCTCCGGTTGGGCAATGCTCAATAAACAAGCTGCCATAATTGAAGACATTTACCAGGATGCTCGAATTCCTATTGATGCTTATAAAGTAACTTTTGTCAAGAGTTTAGTGATGGTTCCCATACGGATTTCTGAGCCACTGGGTGCGATCGGAGCTTACTGGAGTACACAACACCGAGCCACGTCCGAAGAGATAGAACTGCTTGAGATTTTGACAGATACTACAGCAGTTGCGATCGCTAACGTTCAACTTTACCAGAAATTGACGAACCAAAACGCCCTGAAAGACAAATTTATTGCGATGCTAGCTCATGAGTTGAGGAATCCTGTTGCTCCCATCTCGAACGGGGTTCAGCTTCTCAAGTTAAAGCTAGGCGAGACTGGTGCAGTTGGACAAACAGTTTTAATGATGCAACACCAGATTAAGCACCTCTCGAAATTGATCGATGAGTTACTTGATGTATCGTCGATTACTTATGGGAAAATTTCATTAAACCTGGAGAAGGTTAATTTGGTAGAATTGGTTCGCCAGAGTCTCAATGACCATGCACAAGCAATAAAAAGATCCAACCTTAAGGTAGTACAAGACCTACCAAACAAGCCTCTGTGGGCTTATGTTGACCAGACGCGGTTCTTCCAAGTCTTTGGGAACCTTCTTGATAACGCCTTAAAGTTTTCCAAGCCAGATGGGACAATCTGGGTGGATCTCTCATGTATTCCGGGTGAAAATGGCTCAGGTAGTGTAGGGGTATTATCTGTAAGAGATTCAGGTATAGGCATAGACCCGACAATTTTACCAGAACTATTCGAGCCGTTTACCCAAGCCGATCGCAGTTTAGACCGTTCGAGGGGCGGGCTAGGTTTGGGATTATCGGTAGTAAAAAGTTTGGTAGAACTTCATGGTGGTAATGTTGAAGCCTCAAGTAGAGGAATCAATTTGGGAGCAGAATTCAAAGTTACTCTTCCTGTATGCGAAGAGATTCCAGCTTGGGATAACGAGCCGGAGATTATAGAAGCGGCTAAAAAATCGTTGAAGATTTTAGTCATCGAAGATAACGAAGATTCAGCCCTAACATTAAAAGCAGTGCTTGAGTACTTCGGACATGAAGTTTCTGTTGCTAACAATGGAATTTCAGGGATAGAAACTGCAAGAGAGTTTGAGCCTCATGTGATTATTTGTGACATTGGACTTCCCGAAATGGATGGATTCGCCGTTGCAGAAGAATTGAGTAAAGACTCCAAATTTACTCGCTCAATTCTGATTGCACTCACCGGCTACGGTAGCCAGGAGGATCGGGATCTGGCGCTTAAGTCTGGTTTTAAATGTCACTTGACCAAGCCTGTAGACTTTGACATACTTACGGCAGAAATTGATCGATACTTTCTCATGAGTGCGTAAGCCTAGCCCGTCTTAAACATCGCTTTTATCCCATTAAATCATCTGTTGTAGGCTCACCCGGATAAAAGCGATCGCTCAAAATTTCCTCAAAAGGATATAAACATTGGTTGGGAAAAGTTGAGGGTGGCAGATTTGTTTCTCCTGATGCTAAATCCCTACCGTTGTCATAACATTCCTGAACTACTTCTTCAAGGTAAGTTTTCAGGCTAGGATTTTCACTTAACAACTTCAGAATTTCCGGTCGTTGTCCTCTAATTGTCGCTAACCAACTACGACTTCCTTGCTTAGGTTGATATTCCCATTTGAGCAAATGTCCAATTAATATATTAAGACCATTTCTCAATTCTTGGCGTTCCTTTTTTCCCAAAGATTCAATTTCCTCAATTAAATTGGGCAGGTCAAGCTTGTTCCATTGGTGATGACGCAGAAGGTTAGCCTGTTCTTGAGTCCAACTGTAGAAGTCTGCTTCATAGAAGTTTTGCATCAGTTTTTTTGCCGTTTTTCAGGTTTGTAGTCTCTACATAATTTCAAAATTCATAATTATGTTTCAGATACAGATTTAAACCTTACTTGAAACAAGACTATCTGCATAAGCATCAGCTACAAACCCTTCTTAATTACGAACTTGTCCTGAGCCTGTCCTGAGCGTAATCGAAGTATTACGAACTTGTACTGAGGGTAGCCGAAGTATTACAAATTAAAAAATCATCACACTCCGAATTGATTCACCTTTGTGCATCAATTCAAAAGCATCATTAATTTGTTCAATAGGCATCACATGGGTAATTAAATCATCAATATTTATCTTACCTTCCATATACCAATCAACAATTTTCGGCACATCTGTACGTCCTCTAGCACCACCGAATGCTGAACCTTTCCAAACGCGCCCAGTTACTAATTGAAAAGGACGAGTACTGATTTCTTGTCCAGCCCCAGCAACCCCAATAATCACGCTGACACCCCAACCTTTATGGCAGCATTCTAATGCTTGACGCATAATTTTCACATTACCGATACATTCAAAACTGTAATCAGCACCGCCTTTTGTTAAATCAACCAGATAGGGAACTAAATCACCCTCTACTTCCTGGGGATTGACAAAGTGCGTCATGCCAAACTTTTCTGCCAAAGCGCGTTTGTTGGGATTAATATCCACCCCGACAATCATATTTGCCCCTACCATCCGCGCCGCTTGGATGACATTTAAACCAATACCACCCAAGCCGAAAACCACAACATTTGCTCCCGGTTCCACCTTGGCAGTATTGATGACTGCACCAATACCAGTAGTTGCACCACAGCCAATGTAACAAACCTTATCAAATGGCGCGTCTTCCCGAATTTTTGCTAAGGCGATTTCTGGCAGCACCGTATAATTGGCAAAAGTAGATGTACCCATATAATGATGAATCATTTGCCCACCAATGCTAAAACGACTAGTGCCATCGGGCATGACACCGCGTCCTTGAGTTAAGCGAATCGCTTGACAAAGATTAGTTTTTAAGCTTAAACAATATTCGCACTGGCGGCATTCGGGAGTGTATAGGGGAATTACATGATCCCCTGGTTTGAGACTGGTGACACCAGCGCCTACCTCCACTACCACACCAGCACCTTCATGCCCCAAAATTGCCGGAAACAAACCTTCGGGATCGTCACCAGATAGGGTAAAGGCGTCGGTATGGCAAACTCCGGTGGCTTTCACCTCAACTAAGACTTCGCCAGCTTGTGGGCCGGATAGTTGAACGGTTTCAATTGTCAACGGCTTACCTGCGCTGTAAGCTACTGCTGCTTTAACTTGCAACGTCAGCCCTCCTATATAATTTTGTTATTGGGCTTCTTTGAGTTTATATCGGGGAGTGCTTTAAGGATATGGGGTAATGGCACTAATAACCGACTTTCCGCACTTCATCGTGTAATATGCGTAGATTTCCCATAGGTGGAAAAAAATGGTTAAATCAACAACATAAATCGCCAATGGTATTCAATATTAATACTTAATAATTTGAACATTATTAGGAATTTTTATTGAAAAGATAGATAATACATTTTGAAGTGCGGAATGTGGGTAATAAAAGCAAAAATGCTTGCCAGATGCAGATTACAGCTTTTAATGAATGAGTAGTGAGTGAATGTGTTCAAGCGATGTCTTCTCTGCCAGACGCTACGCGTAGCAAGATCCCCGAAGAGTACAACGGGCTACGCCTACGCTACCGCATCAGACACAACAAAATGGATAGGGGCGTGATGCAGGGATTGTCCAAAAATTTTCTGAAATAGAAAAAGCTTGCTCGTTCATGAAATACTTTCTTTGAAACGAGCAAGCAAATCTAACTATTAATTATGAGTCCTAAACTGTAGTTGTCATAACTTTGATAATCAGATCATTGAAATCCTTGTCGCCACCACCAGGCAAATCCTCAAAGCCAAAGGTATTACTTGCTAACATGCGAATGTGAGGCGATTTATCAGAATTAGCACCCAAGAATGGAAAATAAACCGCCGGATCGTTATTAGAATCCTTATCTAAAAGCGCATCAGGGCTACCGTTAACAATAATAAAGGGAACAAAAATCGCCCCAGGTTGGAAAGTACCACTCAAAGTAGCACTACCTTCATTACTCACACTCAAATCAATACCAGCAATCCTACCACGCACAGCAGCCTGAGTATAACCAGCCTGTCCGGTGAGAATATCAGGCTTGCCGTCGCCATTGGTATCAATTCCACCATTTTCATCAGTTACCTGATAGAACCCGACGTAATTGTTGTAAGACGCCTCTCTATAAACGTTAAATTTAGCGTTGACTGATTGTTTGACATCTCGCAAATCAATCACTTCCCCTTGGAATTTATCTTGGAGATTTGTACCCAAAGGTAAAGCTTGATCTGTCTGTTTAATTTTCACTACCAGATCATTAAAATCTGTAGAACTGTTACCAGAAGTATCCTTCCAACCTAGAGAGAAACCATCATCACCCAACTTTGTAATTTTTTGGGTTGAGACACTAGAAAACAGTAATTTTCCGATGGAATTAGGATCGTTGCGTACAGCATCAAGCGTACCGTCTTGGACTAATAAGAATCTAAAACTCTGACCAGAATTTAATTCCAGCAGACTGCTGAGATTATTGTAGTCAAATCCATTAGGAGTATTAGCGATCGCGGATAAAATTACCTTTGACCGTTTTAAAGCTGCTTTGGCATAACCTTCAGCACCAGGGGCAATACCGTCAATCATACCTTTAGCATCATCAACAGTAAATAAACCCAGTTCATTCACCTTCTTAGAACTGTGTCCAGTGAGTTTTATTTCCAGTTTGACTTTGGCATCCTTACCTTTGATGTTGAAGACATCATCATTCGGGTTAGTAAGACGGTTGGGTATTTCTCTACCATTATTAACATTAATAGTCAACCCATTCTCAAAGGTGAGATTACCATTGTCAGTGGTACGGACGCGAATTTTGTAACTAGACTTAGTTTTAAAGTCTGGAGAATTGTTGATTTTGAGGCTATTGCCATTAATGGTGAAGGCATTATTATCAACATCGTCAATTCCCGAAACTAAGCTGTATGCAAAATTATCCTTTTGATCTGGGTCAGTGCTGCTGAATGTGCCGATGGCAGTATTGGCTGGTGCTTCATCGTTGACGGTGTTGGCACTTAACTCCAAATCTGTGGGGGCATCATTAACGGCAGTGAAATTAATGTCGCGGGTTACAGCAGTACTATTTAAGCTGCCATCATTGACAACAAAGCTGATAGTGCGCTTTGT
>NZ_JBALCW010000080.1:0-5385 GCF_036917635.1 Nostoc sp. | reverse complement strand
TTAGGAGTTAGGAGTTAGGAGTTAGGAGTTAGGAGTTAGGAGTTAGGAGTTAGGAGTTAGGAGTTAGGAGTTAGGAGTTAGGAGTTAGGAGTTATCTCCCTCATCTCCCCTGCTCCCCCCTCTTACCGCCCATCTTCCTCATCTCCCCTTTCTTGGTTGAGCCAGTGACCAAATTCTGTGGTGAAGCGATCGCTTAATATTGCTTCTCTAATATGCTGCGTAAAGCGAATTAGTTCGGTAATGTTGTGAATGCTCAACAAGGTATAAGCTAAAATTTCTTGCGATCGCACTAAATGAGATACGTAAGCACGGCTAAAATTTTGACAAGTGTAGCAGGGACAAGTTTCATCTAATGGCGTAAAATCTTCACGAAACTTAGCATTTTTTAAATTCCAGCGTCCACCCTGGACGATCGCTGTACCATGTCTGGCCCAACGGGTGGGAATTACGCAATCAAATAAATCTATACCAGATGCGATCGCGATCGCCATTTCCCGATAAGTACCGACACCCATCAAATAACGCGGCTTTTCAGGCGGTAAAAGCGGTGCTGTGACTTTCACAATCTCAGCCATCATTTCTGGCGGTTCTCCCACACTCACGCCACCAATGGCATATCCGGGCAAATTCAACTTAGCTAAAGCTTCAGCCGCACGACAACGCAAATCCAAATATACGCCCCCTTGTACAATCCCAAACAACGCCTGATCGCTGCGTTGATGAGCCGTTATGCAGCGTTCTAACCAGCGATAAGTGCGCTCAGTTGCAGTTTCAACCTCTTGGCGAGTCGCTGGGTAAGGCGGACACTCATCAAAGGCCATAATCACATCAGCCCCCAAAGTATTTTGAATCTCGATGGATAGCTCAGGCGTCAAGTTAATAATTCGTCCATCATGGGGCGATCGGAAAGTGACGCCTTCTTCAGTAATTTTCCGCATCTGGCTTAAGCTGAAGACTTGAAACCCACCCGAATCTGTAAGCATTGGGCCATTCCAACCCATAAATTTATGCAACCCACCACCCCCAGCCACGATCGCTTCCCCTGGTTGTAGGTGAAGATGATAAGTATTAGATAAGATCATTTGCGCCCCAGTATCTCGTAGCTGAGATGGGGTGATAGTTTTGACATTCGCCAGCGTTCCCACTGGCATAAATCTGGGGGTTTCGACAACACCGTGAGGAGTGAAAAACACTCCGGCTCTAGCTTTGGTTTGGCTACAGCTTGCAAGACATTCAAAGGAAAAATTCGCACTCATACCATTTTGGATTTTGGATTTTAGATTTTAGATTTTGGATTGTGAAACGCTAATCGGTAAAGAGTTTCAGAAATCCATAACTAGCAGCCATAAAACCAAATGGTATTAGGGCAAGACTAAGATTATTTGGCTAAATTATGGACAAACATAAAAACTGGCAATTAAGTTTTCGTGAACACTTAAGGATTCACTACTAATCTAGTTACCAACTTTACGAGTATATACTGGACTAATTGTTATTTAGAAAGAATCAGAATCATCGTCAATTTCTGCATCCCATCTGGCGGAGAGGACTTGCTCCATCATCGCTTCTATGGCGCTGACATTGAAGGTTCGCTCTCGTCGCTCTTGTAGGGGGGTTGAGCGGGGAATTAACCGCAGACACACTCCTTCTTGCATCAAATCAAAATAGGTTTCTTGTTGCGCCGACTGTTTTAGTTCCAAGTAATCAAAACTACAAACATTTAGATATAGCGCGTGGTTAGCCACTAAGGTAGACCTTTGCGGATTGGCGAAAACTTCCATCACATCCCCTTCACCCTCGCTCAGTACCTTATCTTCTTGGGTGTAGATGTAGTGGACTCGACCTAAGTCTGTCAGCAATCGCCGGATGTCGAGCTTATTCACAATGATGCCCGTGTTAATAATGCACGGAGCTGGTATCCTGATGTCGGGTAGATGGTGACTCATAGGAAAATAGCGATTGAGCTAAGGAGAGCGACAACATAGCTAAACTGTCATAATTGAATAGCTTGTTTACTTCCTACATTTAAAAAAATATCAATTTTGTGGGGCAATCGTCTAAATAATTTCGAGTAAGTTTTTAGTTAACGAATACAAAACACAAATTTTGATCGCTGATGAAATTTTAATTTCCTGAATCATTCGTTATTTTGTATAAAAAGTACTTTCATTATTTATTCACCACTTAGAACAGCATAACAAAATTTTCAAGGAGTATCTTTAATAGAAGTAAATCTTATCTAAAGTTTTAAAGTATGCTCATGTTGGTTTTACTTAACCCAAGTCTATTATCCAGCAATTAACCATATATTAGTGTTACTAAGATGACGAAACACCAACAGTGGTGGAAAAAGCTGCTGTTAAAGCTGGCAGCTAGTATTATATTTTATACAAGTATTCCAGTACCGTATTTGGACGGATTAGACTTTGGGGGAGTGGCACGTCTTGCTTCGATTGTAGGGTTAATAATTGGGGGAATTTTAGGATTATTGGATACGGGGATGGATTATCTGGGTATGCCAGTGTTAACTCGTAGTGCTTTAGTAGTCAGCGTTTGGATTGCCATAACTGGAGGACTGCATTTAGATGGGGCAATGGATACTGCCGATGGTTTGGCAGTGGGCGACCCAAATCGGCGGCTGGAAGTGATGACAGATAGTGCTACAGGTGCATTTGGGGCAATGGCAGCGATCGCCTTGCTGATCCTAAAAATAGCAGCTTTGACGGACATCTCAGAAAACCGTTGGTTGTTGCTGATGGCTGCTTGTGGCTGGGGACGTTGGGGACAACAGGTAGCGATCGCACGATATCCTTACCTGAAACCAACTGGTAAAGGTGCGCTTCACAAACAAGCCATTCGTTCTTACAAAGATTTGTTACCAGGATTGTTGTTGCTGTTTGGTTTGAGTGGTTTAGTTTGGTTGATAGATAAACAGCAGCTATTTCTCGCACTGGCAATGATAATTGCTGGAAGTGCGATCGCTACCTTAACTGGTGCGTGGTTCAACCACAAATTAGGCGGACACACAGGAGATACCTATGGCGCAGTCGTTGAGTGGACTGAAGCTTTATTTCTCTGCGTATTGACCGCTCTGGGAAGTTAGGAGTGAGGAGTCAAAAGTGAGAAGTTAAAAATCCAAACTCCAAACTCCAAACTCCAAACTCCAAACTCCTAACTTTACTTAATCGGTTCCAGCTTTGTCACCTTAAGTTTAAAAGCCCCAACCCCAGTTTCCCCAAAAGACCGGACACGAATCACATAATTCCCTGTCTCTACGATGCGAGTAAATAGTAGGGAATTGCTAGTACCATCAGGGCCATCATCATTTTCTGCCAAAGTCGATCCATCAGGTGCTAGCAGGGTGATAATGCTGTCAAAGTTTTCGGATGACAGGTCAATTGCTAAATTATCGCCCTTCTGTAACTTCACTGTGTAATCACGGGCAAACCCACCTTGACCTGTGGGAATATCTTTGTTTGAGAGGGTATCGGAAAATTCAGTACTATTAGACAAAGGAATTGGACTATACAACTTATTTTGAGCAAAAGCTGTACTTGTACTTATATCTATTGCCAGCAATGTGGCAGGAATGATCGTGAGTTGTTTTAAACCTGCCGCAAAAACTTTATTCATACATTTCAAAGAATTTTGTCTCCAAAAATAGGGTAATTCGGTCAATTTATGCATTTATATGCTAAAGGCTGTCCATTAATTCTTGATTTATCCGTCTTTAACGGCAGTGGCTACTGCTACTAATCCTAAGACCAGAATTCCATTTTGACGAAGTGTTTGCACAGCAGACCTAGCAGTAGCACCAGTAGTATAAATATCGTCCACTAACAGCACTGGGACATTTGGGGGACAATAGCGAAATTCTTGGCCTACAGCAAAAGCGTTAACCAAGTTTTTTTCTCGTTTAGATACCGATAAACCAAATTGGGCTTCAGTTTCTCGCACTCTTGCTAAACCGTTTAGTTTCAATTTTAATCCAGTTATTTCGCAGAAGCTTTGGGCTATCAGTGCGGCTTGATTGTATTTACGTTGCTTTTGCTTGCTAGGGTGAAGTGGGATGGGAACCACCACAGGGTGGCTATCTCGCCTCGGTGAATTTAACAACCATGCTTCTCCTAACCAGCGACCTAAAGGACGAGCTATTTGGGGTTGATTGTCGTATTTCATCGCTGCGATCGCTCGTTTCACCGGCCCACCATACTCCCCCCAGCCAAATACTGGTATTGGCTCTTGCCACAGAGAAATCGGGTCTTGACGTTGACATTTTTGCAGTTGTCTGGTGCAATTTTGACAGAATTCTTGCGAGGTTGCACGTTGGCACAGAGGACAATGGGATTGCAGAAAAAGATTGAGTAAGCCTGTAAGATTTTTAATCCACGTATGCATTTTAAAAGTTAGGAGTTAGGAGTTAGGAGTTAGGAGTTAAAAATTCAAACTTCATAACTCATAACCGTTGTGGAGTGATTTAACATATACGCGATCGCACCTTGTTGTTTCTACTCCCGTTGCTGGAGTGTAGCCGTTGCTTTCATACAGCTTGACTGCTTCTACTAAAACGCTGGCGGTTTCAATCCAAATTTGCTCAAAACCACGGTCTGCGATCGCTGCTTCTAGCTGTTGTAACAAATATTTCCCTAATCCTAAACCCCTGATGCTGGGCAAAAGATACATTTTGCGGATTTCTACAGCTTTTTTGCCACGGTGTATGGGGTAGTATGCTCCAGTACCTACTAACTGGCTTTGGTGTTCAATTACCCAAAACTCTCCCCCAGTAGCTAAATAATATTCCTCTACTCGCAGCACATCTCGGTCAGCACCCTTTGGTTCCCAACCCAGACCGTATTCTGATAATACATAACTGATGACTTCGGCGGCTCGTGTGCGATCGCTTTGCACCCAATCACGGATTAAAAAATCTTGATAATATTTTTTCATTACCATTTGCTGGTCAAGTTTACACAGAAAAATTTTCTGGTTCTATATTCCAATTTACTCAGCAAATAGCAATTCTTGCAGAGTCCATTTCAAGCGATGCCTTAACCCCTGAATTATGCCAGTACTGACAAAAGTCATCTTTAACAAATAAATTGACTCTACATAAGTAGAATCTGAATTTTTCTTTGCTTCAGCACAATCATCAGAATTCAAATGCCCAACGGCAAAAGCTATTTAGCAGGTGTTTTGGTGCAAAGACCAAACTACGATCCCAAAGCTGGAGATTTTGTCCGTGAAGTTTCCAGAAGAGTCTATAATTACCTAGACAATACCAAAGTTAGCAATATAGAACCCATTTGACATCTAAGAAGGTGCAGCAAGCCTCTTAACCATCAACCGAATAAAACAAAGATTAACCTTGGCAGTCGCATTAGCTAA
>NZ_JBALCW010000079.1:0-31224 GCF_036917635.1 Nostoc sp. | reverse complement strand
TTTTTCAGGGTTACTTAGGAGTCCAAATTATAATTTGGAATTTTATTTAAATGTAGTTTATTAATACTACTGATTGAAGTGCGGAATGTGGGATTTAATATATTGGCATATTGGCAGCCAATTGCTTAGAAATGGGGAATGGGGAGCAGCAAAGATAAGGGGAAAAGGTGACTTGAGGTAAGAACTTGCAACAAGTCTTTCTGCTTATCCCTAATTCTCAAGAGTTCCCAAGTCCTCTTCACCATCCCCTATTCCCTATTGTCAATAATCTGGCTGCGGAGTTGGCTTGCAAGGTCGAGATCATGTCATCAAAGGGCAGGCTTTCAAACTGGACTGCAAAACCTGCTACTTTAGCGATGCCTGCGGCGGGCTACGCCTACGCATTCATCAAATCAATATTAAAACCTTCCAAGTTCCCGCTAGCCCTTTGGATTTCAAAAGGGATAAACGTAGGGTCTGTAGCAACCTTGAGAAGTTTAGCATCTGGGTTAGTAGTGGGATAGAAACTTTTACAGGCAATAATCAGTAGTAGACAGCCTAAGCTTAGAATTAGCTGCTGCCACTTTGAGGTTAATTAATTTCACTGTCAGTAATTCCGTTCTATCAGTCAATATTCACGATACTCGTCATCATGTTATAAGGAAGAATACATCCGTCAGCAGCCAGAATCCACCATGAATTCTAGGCGACTAACGAAAGTTTAAGACCCCCACTTTCTTGAAAAGTGATTTTCGCTAATTGCCTTGTTGTGTGTTCTCTATTTTGACTTTCAATTTTGAACTTCTTATGGCTGCCACTACCCCTGCTTACCGAATTGCTGATTTGTTCGCCGAACGAGCTAGAAACATCGCACCACCAACCTATAGTACAGAGTTAACCAAAATCGCCACTGTCAGCTTTACCTACGGTCTAGCTGACCCAATTCTCTTTCCTCACGCTCACTTGGCTGCTGCAAGTGCCTCTGTGCTGTTAGAAGAGGCTCCGATCGCTCTTAATTATGGGCCACCTTCAGCTCAACTATACGAGCAAATTATCCTCCGCTTGCAGGCTAAAGGAATCACTACCGATCGCGATCGCCTAATCATTGGCTATGGTTCTGGTCAGATTTTGGGCTTGCTACCACATGTGTTTGTCGAACCTGGTGATGTAGTAATTGTGGAAGGCCCAACCTTCCTGGGAGTAGTTGTTAGATTTGTCCAAGCTGGCGCACGCATAATTACCATTCCTGTGGATGAGTTGGGGATGAATGTAGATGCCCTAGAAGTAACATTGAGCGACTTGAAGAAGCAGGGCATCCGACCCCGGTTTATTTACACCATCCCCACCTTTCACAATCCCACAGGCACTACTATGCCGTTATTTCGCCGCCAAAAACTGGTAGCATTAGCGGCTGAGTATGGCGTGGTGGTAATAGAAGACGATGCTTATAGCGATTTGCGCTTCCAAGGAGAAACTGTGCCTCCCCTGGCAACCCTGGACAAGGAGGGGTGGGTATTATATGTCAGTACCTTCTCGAAAATTATTGCGCCTGGTATCAGGTTGGGCTGGGCTTGTGGCGATCCGGCGATTATTCAGCGGCTGGCAATGTTCAAAAGTGAGGGGCCTGTAGGGCCATTTGTCAGTCATGTGGTCGCCCGCTATTGTGCCACAGGCAAATTAGATAATCACATTCAGGAGTTAATTGCCTGCTACAAACATAAGTGCAATTTGTTGTTAGAGGCGATCGCTCAAGAGTTTCCCACTGATATAGTTGCAAAGCGTCCCGATGGCGGCTTCTTCGTTTGGTGTAAATTGCCCTCAGATATTAGCGCCAAAGCACTGCTAATGGCTGCGAGTGAACACGGCGTCAGTTTTCTGCCAGGGACTCGCTGTTACATCAATGGACAGGGGGATGATGCTATCAGGTTAGCTTTTAGCTTTCAGCCAACACAGAAAATTGTGGAAGGAATCGCTACCTTGGGAGCAGTGCTGCGCGGATGGCGGCAATGACCGTGCCAATTTTAGATTTTGTGGAAAGTCTGATCGAAGGAAACCTCCGGTCAGACTTTCCAACTTACGACCTGTAGCAACAAGGGACTTAACAATTTAACCCACATTCAGCAGGTGCGATCGCGCAATTCTGCTAGTGCCTTAACCGCTTCAAAAACCCCTCTCTCCACACGGCGCTCTAGATGTAGGCGATCGCACTGTTCTGCCTTGCTTAATTCTTCGACCTCAACGGCAGTAACTCTAATTGTTGCTGAAGCGGGATCTACTTGCTGGGAGATAAGCTGAAAAACATCTAAGTTGCATAATCGAGTTAAATCAAACTCTTGTGGGGGGGGACGAAAAGCCCGCCCAGCTTATGCAAGTTTATTTGTGGAACAACTTATCCTCATGTGCAGAGCTAGTGGTGGCTTTTTTGTGCTTAGAGGATTAGACATCTCTAGAAATTAGGTATCAGCCCAAGCTGCACAGGTTGTAGATTCATTTTTGGAGATGTCTATTGTTAGCACTTCACTGTTAGAGCGTTGTTATGGTGTTAATTTCTTATCCAATAACATATCCAACAACTTGAATTACCGTTTGAGCGTAACCTACTATCTTAACTGCTTCATCAAATATTCCCCCTAAATTGAGATTTGCACCAGCTCTTGAAGACCAACTGTAGCCACTCGATATATTGCCCCAATCAGCAGCTAGCACTGGATTAGTACCGGATTCATTCCAATCATCATCTCGAGAACCAGACTCAAAAGTGCCATGAGTTCGTCCCGTATGCGAGAACGTGAAAGTTGTACCTAAGCTATCCTTAAGTGCGAAAACAAGTCCAGTATCATAGCTAGTAGCGCCACTATCATGGAAATGACCCGTAAAGCTATAAGCTCCATTTGGAAATAAACTCAGGTGCGAATAGCCTCCCACTGGAACTCCATTATTAAAACTGATGGTACCAGTGTCCAGCTGTATAGACGGCAGTACAGAAGGAGATGGCAATAAAGGAGCTACGGGGGTTAAGGCCGCTGAAGTCTTGTTGATAGGTGGGTTGATAGGTGGTTTTTTTGGTTCTAGAGGTTCATCAGGGTAGTTAGATTCGCCGCGCATATTCTTTCTCCACAATATATTAAAAGTAGACAGTCCTCAAAATTAATGTGAGTTGTTTACCTCATCTTGCAGATTAGCAAAAGGAGGCAGAATAATTTCCAAGTATGTAACAAAAAGCTAGAGTAATTAAACCTCTTTAATCACTCTGAAAAAAGAAAAATAAGAGTCTATTTTTCAACTGTAAATAAAGCGAGAATTGAAGCGTTTATTTTCTCACAGAATCCTGAAATCAAGGTTTTTGGTAAAATTTTTATACTCAGAACCAGGCGTTTCAATGTGACTTAGCACTTTTTTGGGAATTTATTTAACTGCATTAGTAGCAGATAACACAGAAATAAGAAGAATTATTGTCCAAAAAGTTTACCCGTCTTGAAAGGGCTAATTCTGAATCTTTAAAAGATTTGTTCTAATCGTTGGAAATCGCGCTGGACTTCATACCAGAGACTTTTATTATAGGGGTCTGTCTTCAGAGCTTTTTTGAGATAAATTCTGGCTTTGAGCAGCTGGTTTTGGGAAATTAGCGCCCGTCCCCAAATTTGATAGGCGATCGCTAGCCATTGACGGACTTCTGCATCTGTTGACAAACGATCTGCTAAAGCTTCCGCCAGGGCGATCGCTTGCGGAAATCGTCTTTCTTGCAAAAATTGCTGCAATTGCTCATAAGTTTTCCACTTCAGCCGTTCTTCTATTTCCAACACATTAGGCGGCTTTGGTTTCCCTGGTTCTTGGCTTATCACCGTTGTTACTGGTGTTTTCTGCCTATGCGTTGACACCTGAGTTGAATGTGCCACAGTCTCCTCTGGCAGTACCACCGTCAGCAGGAGTTTGTACGCCTCTGTCAACGCAATAAACTTATCTTTGGCTTTGTTGTCATCTGGGTTGATATCGGGATGATATTGCTGCGCCAATCGTCGGTAAGACGCTTTGATGTCAACAAAAGAAGCTCCCGCTCTCAAACCTAGTAAACGGTAGCAATCTCCAAGATCCATCTTGAGCTATGAGCTATCGAATATCCAGCAAGAGGCTATCAGCTATCTGCTTCACGCCTAAACTATTAATAATAAGGGCTAATTTACTATTTTTAAGTTCAATGTTGACAATTTGTTTGGGGAAGGGAGTGGGGAGTTAGGAGTTAGGAGTTAGGAGTTAGGAGTTAGGAGTTTTTACTCTCCCCCTGCCTCCCCTGCTCCCCCTGCCCCCCTGCCCCCTCTGCTCCCTCTGCCCCCTCTGCCCTACTCCCCTGTTATTACCGAGGTTCGTTCTTCAATCACACGGTCAATTAAACCGTATTGTTTTGCTTCTTCGGCAGACATGAAAAAGTCGCGATCCATATCTTTTTCAATCTTTTGTATGGTCTGACCAGTTTTATCGGCATAGATGCCATTGAGTTCGTGACGAATTCGCAGAATCTCTTTAGCTTCAATTTCGATATCGCTTGCTTGTCCACGGGTGCCACCTGAAGGCTGGTGAATCATAATCCGTGAGTGAGGCAATGCTAGCCGTTTGCCTTTGGTGCCAGCTGCTAACAGAAAAGACCCCATTGAAGCCGCTAAACCGACGCAAATAGTCACTACATCTGATTTGATATGTTGCATGGTGTCAAAAATAGCCATGCCAGATGTAACCATCCCACCGGGGGAATTGATGTATATATAAATATCTTTACCTGGATCATCTGAGTCCAAATACAGCATTACAGCGATAATTTGATTGGCAATTTCATCATCAATATCTCGCCCCAAGAATATAATCCGTTCCCGGTAAAGGCGATCGTAGATGCTAATCCAATCTGTATATTGTCCACCCGGCATCCGGTAAGGAACTTTAGGAACGCCTATAGGCATAATTTACTCCATTCTTAATAATTTGGGGGCGGTGGGAGAGTTGAAAGTTAGGAGTTAGGAGTTGAAAGTTAGGAGTTAAAAGTTAGGAGTGAGGAGTTTTCAATAACTCATAACTCATAACTCCTAATTCATAACTCATAACTCCTAACTAAATTAAAGGACACTGGCAGGGAGTGGGGGATTTGCGAGTTCTTCTTTCTCAAAAACTCGATCAATCAATCCGTATTCCTTCGCTTCATAGGGTGTCATATATAACAACCGATCCATATCTTTAGTAATTTTTTCTGGAGGCTGTCCAGTGGTGCGATGCAAGATATCAACTAACGCCCCTTTATTTACCAAAACTTCCCTAGCGCGAATTTGAATATCCGTTGCTTGACCTTGGGCGTAGCTCTTGGGCTGATGCAGGATAATCGAGGAGTGAGGCAAACTAGCGCGGCAACCTTTTGTACCAGCACTGAGTAGCATCGCTGCCATACCCATCGCGGAACCGACGCAGATGGTGTGGATAGGAGGCTTGATATATTTCATTGTGTCAAAGATGGCGAAGGCTTCGGTTTCAAAGCCAATGGGTTCGCCACTGTAACCGGAAGTGCCGGTGGAATTGATATAGATTTTAATTGGTTTTTCGGGGTCGTCGGATTGCAAAAACAGCAATTCGGCCACGATTAATTCCGTGACAGCAGGTACCAGTGGCATCCCAATATAGACAATCCGCTCCTTCAATAAGAGGGAAGGTAAATCTGGCGGTGGTGTCCGGTAAAAGTTATCGCCGTAATATGGGGCTTGAACAGCCTTAATTGGGGAAATGTCCATAGCAACTGATCGCCTGAAACTATGCCGTTAACTGTAATACATCCTAGCGCGATGCCAGCCTTCCTCAAGGTGCGGATTTCTCCCTAATGCTGAAGGTGGCTTCGCATCTGCCAATGCTTGGCTTCTAAGATATTCTGATTTTGACACTTTTAGGTCGAAAGACACTGAGATTCTTTAATCAACGAGCCAACTTGCTCAGGCAGAATTACTCCAACCCAAGTAGAGGTTAATTCTCCTAAAGCGTAAATGACCGTATCCCTACCGTACTCAATTAATTTTTTTGTATTTTAAGTCTTATCAAAATCTAGCTTTCCTAAACTGCTACACCATTAGGTGTGACTACGCACTCAACCAATCTAGTTAAGTTTTTATTTATTTCAGACATCTCTTAATCGGATCACATCCACGAAGACGCCAGGGATGAAAATGATTTAAGGCGTTTACGCCTTGGTGACGCTTTATTTTTCTCCACAGATCAATTAGCTTATGTAAAGCGTGATAACATAACTATTGTGGTGAATAATGGTCGAGCCATGATAGTTTACGAGTTTAAGGTAAAAGGGAAAGAGAGGCAGTATCGGGCTATTGATGAGGCTATTCATACCAGCCAATTTGTCCAAAATAAGTGCTTACGTTATTGGATGGACAACAAAAGTATAGGTAGATATGACCTCAATAAATACTGTGCGGTATTGGCTGAAGAATTTTCTTTTGCCGATGAACTTAATTCAATGGCTAGACAATCTGCTGCTGAACGTGCATGGTCGGCGATAGCGCGGTTTTACAATAACTGCAAGAAGAAAGTTAAAGGCAAAAAGGGGTTCCCTAAATTTAAAAAACATTGTCGCTCAGTTGAGTATAAGACAAGTGGCTACAAACTTTCGACTAATCGTAAAGCAATTATTTTCTCAGATAAAAAAGGCATCGGAACCCTAAAACTAAAGGGAACCTACGATCTAAACTACTACGATATTAAGCAAATAAAAAGAGTCGGTTTAGTACGTCGGGCTGATGGGTATTATGCTCAGTTTGCGATTGATGTTGATGTTAGGGTTGAATCAATACCAACTTTTGAAGTAGTTGGTATTGATTTAGGGTTAAAATGTTTCATTGCTGATAGTAAAGGGAATGTGGAACCCGCCCCTAAGTTTTACCGCAAGTCTGAGAAAGCTTTAAACCGTGCTAATCGTAAAAAGTCCAAGAAGTTTAGCACGATAAAGAAGAAAGCCAAAGCTCGGCAATCTCACAATTACCACAAAGCTAGAAATAGGTATGCCCGTAAACATTTAAGGGTAAGTAGGCAACGAAAAGAGTATTGCAAAAGATTAGCGTACTCCGTCATCCAATCTAACGATTTGGTAGCCTATGAAGATTTGAATGTGAAGGCTTTGGTACGTAACCGACATCTAGCTAAATCTATTAGCGATGCTGGTTGGTACACTTTCCGCTTGTGGTTAGAATATTTTGGACATAAATATGGGAAAGTAACCATTGCTGTTCCTCCCTATAATACAAGCCAAAATTGTTCTAACTGTGGCGAGAAAGTGAAAAAATCTTTGTCCACGAGAACCCATGTTTGCCCTCATTGTGACTACGTGGTGGATAGAGATTTGAATGCTAGCATCAATATTTTAAGATTAGGATTGAGTACGGTAGGGCATACCGGAATTTACGCTACAGGAGATTTGCCCTCTTGGGCGGTTGGCGCAAGCCTGCCGTCTAACGGCGAGTCTGTGAATGTAGAATCCCCATGATTCCGAATAGGTGAGCGTAGCGATACTTATTCAGCCAGGGGAGTGTCAAATTAGTGTATTTGTGTTGGATAGGTTTTCCGTAGAACTAAAGTGTTGCTTTGAAGTTATTTTTTAATATGTATATCCTGAATAGGGACTTTGAGTTATGAAGGTTAATTTGCAGCCTGCCTTGAATGATGGTAATTTGGACGCAAATCAACTGAACAGTCAACGTCAGTTGGGAATTTCGATTTCGGCGAAGGCAGAAAATCAGGATCGGAATGTGCCTCTGAATTTATGCCTAATTCTCGATCATAGTGGTTCTATGAACGGGCGATCGCTAGAAACGGTCAAAAAAGCAGCGATTCGTCTGGTAGATAGACTCAACCCTGGCGATCGCCTCAGTGTTGTAGTTTTCGATCACCGTGCCAAAGTTTTAGTACCCAGTCAAAGTGTCGAAGATCCAGAGAAAATCAAACAGCAAATTAATCGCCTCGCCGCCGATGGTGGAACTGCGATTGACGAAGGACTGCGCTTAGGCATTGAGGAGTTGGCAAAGGGCAAAAAAGATACTGTTTCCCAAGCTTTTTTATTAACCGACGGTGAAAATGAACACGGTGATAATAATCGCTGTTTAAAATTCGCTCAATTGGCTGCTAGCTATAATTTGACTTTAAACACTTTGGGATTTGGTGACAATTGGAACCAAGATGTTTTAGAAAAAATTGCTGATGCTGGTTTAGGTACTTTATCTTATATTCAAAAACCCGAACAGGCTGTGGAAGAGTTTAATCGCTTGTTTAGCCGCATTCAAACGGTGGGGTTGACTAATGCTTATCTGTTATTCTCGCTGATGCCCAATGTCCGGCTAGCAGAACTCAAACCTGTAGCCCAAGTTTCCCCAGACACAATTGAGTTACCACTGCAACAAGAAGCTGATGGACGTTTCGCTGTGCGGTTGGGAGATTTAATGAAAGATGCAGAACGGGTAATCTTAGCTAATATTTATTTGGGACAATTGCCAACAGGTGAACAAGCGATCGCTAATATGCAAGTCCGCTACGATGATCCAGCCGCTAACAAGGTAGGTTTAGTTACACCAAATGTCCCAGTTTATGCCCATGTAGTCAAAAATTACCAAGCAGACCCGAATCCCCAGGTGCAACACTCTATTTTAGCATTAGCTAAGTATCGCCAAACCCAGCTAGCCGAGACGAAATTGCAACAGGGCGATCGCTCTGGTGCGGCGACAATGTTACAAACGGCTGCTAAAACTGCACTGCAAATGGGAGATACTGGCGCGGCGACGGTGTTGCAAACTTCTGCTACCCAGCTGCAATCTGGTGGAGATTTATCTGAAAGCGATCGCAAGAAAACCAGAATTGTCTCTAAAACAGTTTTGCAAGATACCCCTCCCCAGTAAACTCAGGTTTAGATGAAAGTTAAATTGCTCTCGGCGTTAAATGACAATAATGTTGATATGGCTAAAACTTGTAGCCAACGTCAATTAGCAATGACAATTTTTGCGATCGCTGGTGAGTTTGACCAAAATCTACCCCTTAATCTCTGCTTGATTTTGGATAGAAGTGGTTCTATGCATGGACAACCGATTAAAACTGTGATTCAGGCAGTGGAAGGATTAATAGATCGGTTGAAAGTAGGCGATCGCATCTCAGTTGTGGCTTTTTCCGGTTCTGCGTCAGTCATTATCCCTAACCAAGCGATCGAAGACCCCGAAAGCATCAAATCTCAAATTAAAAGCAAACTGACTGCTAGCGGCGGTACTGTAATTGCCGAGGGTTTGGAATTGGGAATTACAGAACTGATGAAGGGGACAAGAGGCGCTGTTTCCCAGGCGTTTCTGCTGACGGATGGGCATGGTGAAAGCGGTTTGCGAATTTGGAAGTGGGATATTGGGCGAGATGACAACAAACGCTGTGTTCAACTGGCGCAAAAGGCTGCCAAGCTGAACCTAACTATCAACACTTTCGGATTTGGCAATAGCTGGAATCAGGATTTGCTAGAAAAAATTGCCGATGTCGGTGGTGGAAGTTTAGCTTATATTGAACATCCTGAACAAGCTGTGGAGCAATTTAGCCGCCTGTTTGGGCGGATTCAGTCTATTGGGTTAACTAATGCCTATTTGCTGTTATCTCTAGTACCTAATGTCCGCCTAGCGGAATTAAAACCCATTGCCCAAGTTGCCCCAGACACAATCGAGTTACCAGTGGAAGCAGAAGCTGATGGACGTTTCGCTGTGCGTTTGGGAGATTTGATGCAGGATGTAGAACGGGTAGTTTTAGCTAACATTTATCTGGGACAATTGCCAGAAGGGAAACAAGCGATCGCTCATCTGCAAATCCGTTATGATGACCCGTTGGTTAATCAACAAGGTTTACTTTCGTCCCTCGTGCCAGTGTATGCAGATGTAGTGCAGGCGTATCAACCGGACTCGAATCCCCAGGTACAACACTCTATTTTAGCATTAGCGAAGTATCGCCAAACCCAGTTAGCTGAGGCTAAATTGCAACAAGGCGATCGCACTGGTGCAGCCACAATGTTACAAACAGCCGCGAAAACCGCTTTACAAATCGGAGATAAAGGTGGAGCGACAGTGTTGCAAACTTCCGCCACTCGCCTGCAAGCTGGGGAAGAACTTTCGGAAGCTGATCTCAAGAAAACTAGGATTGTATCAAAAACCGTTTTACAGGAATAGTAAAAATCCAGCGTTGCTGATTAATGGTATGAAAGTTTCGCGCCTTGTCGCAAAGCGAGAAAAAATATTTTATTCCTCAATTGAGCAACAAAGTAGTAGTCTGTCAACATAAAAATGAGGGATGTAGAGACGCGTTAGCGTAGCGAGACGAAGTACAATTTCGCGTCTCTACAAGGTTTTGGATAGTACAAACAAGCTTAACAAAATCAAATTGATAGACTAGTAAGTAAGTGGGTCAAATTAAATATAAAACCTCACCCTGCCTCCGGCTTCCCTCTCCGTGAGTTCTGAGAGGGATTGAGGGTGAGGTTTGATATAGATGTTTAATTACGGCTACCTACTTAGTCGCATATTCCTAACTTATTGATTAACAACCACCGAAGAGTTTGACTTATGCTGATCGAGAAGATTGTCCAAGAATTGCAAGACATCCCCGAAGACAAACTAGCAGAACTTTATGACCTAATTCACTACTTTCGGCTAGGTTTAAGTCAAGAACATACACAACCCCGCACCCCTGGTTTATTGAAAGGACAACTCGGCGATGCTTTCTTTGAAGCACTGCCAGAAGAGGAACTCCAGCAATGGGAATGAGCTACCTCATCGACACCCATATCCTGCTGTGGTGGCTCTTTGACGATCCAAAACTCCACACTGACTGCCGAGGCATCATTCGCAACCCAGATCATCGCATTATTGTCAGTAGTGCTTCTGCTTGGGAAATTGCCACCAAATACCGCATAGGTAAACTACCCGAAGCCAAACAACTTGTTGAGCAATATTCACAGATATTGCATCAGGCTAAATTTATCGAACTTGCCATCACCACAGCCCATGCGCTCAGAGCAGGAAGCCTACCGATTGCCCACCGAGATCCCTTTGATCGCATGATCATGGCTCAGGCTGAACTCGAAAGTTTACTTGTCATCACCTACGACAAAGCCTTCCAGACTGAACTGATTCAGGTAATTCCTGACCTCAAGCTCAAGTAAAGTATCGCCAAACTCAGTTAGCCTAAGCGAAATTGCAACAAGGCGATCGCACTGGTGCAGCCACAATGTTACAAACAGCCGCGAAAACCGCTTTACAAATCGGAGATAAAGGTGGAGCGACAGTGTTGCAAACTTCCGCCACTCGCCTGCAAGCTGGGGAAGAACTTTCGGAAGCTGATCTCAAGAAAACTAGGATTGTATCAAAAACCGTTTTACAGGAATAGTAAAAATCTAGCGTAAGGTAATGGATGGTTGAGATGGACAAGTATGATTCATATCCGTTTTAGTAACGACCATTATGGCGGTGAGATTGATCTGTCAGGTACACCGGGAGATTTAAGAAACATTTGCCAATCGATTCTTGAATTGTTTGAAGCTCAGGATGTGCAAGTTTATATTCCTGCCAATGAAGTTGATCCAGAACCTTATGATTCTTGTTTAAATTCGTTGCTCATTCGTAAGAGTGATTGTTCTGTCAAAGTTATGGTTGCTGGCAGTTCTTTAAAGATTGAAGGAACACCAGAAAAACTGAAAGTATTTGCAGACTGGTTTAATTTTGGCGATAGTACAGAATCAGGATATCATAGCCACTTTGAGTACTACGAAGGAAATGAGTGGGTTGATCCTGCCTCAGTTTCATTAATAATCTCAGTTCAGTAATATCTACATCGGCAACCAGACACACATGCAATGGAGATACCATTATCGCACAAGAAAGATGTGAAGTAATGTCAAATCTGATTTTTCTTTTCTTTAATTCCTACGAAAATCGGCACACTCATAGACAAAAATAATCAATCTGAGGGTGATAGCTGACTTGAATACCAGCCTAGCGACGACGATAGACAAGCGATAATTAAATTAATGGAAAAGATTGCTCAAGTAATTTCCGACTGGAAAATTGTGTAAACACAGAGGTAAAAATGACAATTAAAGAAATTATTACCCAAGAACTAGAAAAATTACCTGAACCGCTATTACAGGAAATTTTAGACTTTGTTCAGTTGTTACAAACCAAACATCAACAAATCGGCATATCCGCAAATAACCAACCAGAGCAAGCACTTATAGCAGAGGATACTTTAACAGGTTCCACTGCCCAAGATTTATTAGAGTTTGTCGGAAGTTGGTCAGGTTCGGACATTAAAGAATGCCTGCAACTAGTTCATTCTAGTCGTATGCCACTAGAATTTTAATCATGTATCTACTTGATACTAATCACTGTTCCTTCTTGATGGAAGGTGTGCCAAGTGTCGCCAATCACTTGCGTTCGCTTGGTCAAGTACAACTAGCAACTAGTGTCATTGTTGCAGGGGAGCTACGCTTTATGGCACAAAATTCCGAGCAAAAAGCCGCTAATTTCATCAAAATAAATGCGTTTTTGCGACGAATTAACTTATATGGAATCGACAAAGAAACAACAGAAATTTACGGTGATTTAAAATCAGAAATTATTAAGCAATTTGGCCCGAAAGAAAAAAGTAAACGTAGAACAACTAGATTAGCTACCATTGGCATTAGTGAAAATGACCTCTGGATAGCTGCGACAGCTTTACGTCACTCGTTGATTGTCGTTTCATGTAATAGTGACTTTGAGCGAATGCAACAAGTACGAGAATTTCTTTGGGAAAGTTGGGTTTAACCTTATTAGGTTGTAGAGTGGGCATTTTGCCTACTCTAACAGCTTCTAGCGTAGGCGTAGCCCTTCGTAGACATCGCTATCAACCCAACTCAATATCAATTTTTTCCTTTGATCTTCTGCGGTACGAAACCTGGCAAGTCAATACTGTCAACCGCAAAAACGAAAAACTTGTTTGGGTTGTCAACACTTGTCAAATGCAAGTTGTCCTGTATAGTACCAACAAAATCGTTGTCATTAGCAATGAACAATGTATGCTTTGTCACTCCGTTGATAACCACATCTTCTCCGAAGGCTAAACCTTCAAGTTTGGCTGGAATGTCCTCTACTTTGATGCCGTTTTGAGTTAGTGCAAGCACCACGTCGAGAAACAGGGTCTTACTGACCGCCTTGCCAACAAGGTTGCTTTCCCCAGTGATATTGCTAACTTCTTGAGCATTTGTCAGATCGATATGGTAAATCTTCTTGAAGGCAGCCTTAGAGCCATCGCCCAAACCTTTGCCATCGCGTTCATCTACTAAGAATTCGCGATCGCTGATAGCCAAAATCTCACTGACGGTAGGATATTTCGGTTTAGCCGACGTACCAATATTATCTAGCTGATAGGCGTATTCCTGGGTGGCACCTGTTTCTATGTCAATCTTGACGATTCTGGTATAAGCACCACCAGTACCACCATCCTGAAGCAGTGGACTCTGCAAAATGCCAAACAGGGTTTTACCGTTGGGAGTAATTGCAAGTCCTTCCATGCCTTTGTTCGCAACCCGACCAGACGTGTTACCACTAATCTCTGTATCACTAACGGGACTCAAGTTGCTGACTGCAAACTTGGTAGGTAGGTTAAAGACCCTCATCCGCCTACCTGTATTGCGGTTAAACTGGTATATATAGGGGCCGTATTCATCCGAGATAAATATCTGCTCTCCACTATTGGATACACGCACCCCTTCAGGATCGAAACGCGCATTGTTGGAATATGTTGAGATTTGGTTGGGGTCAAAGTTGTCTGAGCGTCCAGTGAAATAGTTTCTACTGTTAGCATTCAGGGCTGGGACACCGCTAGGTACACCCAATCCCGCACCACTTCCGTAGTAAAGAGGCTGATTGCTTGATAACAGAGTTGTGTCAATTAAGGAAGGGGTAAGGGTGAAAGGCAATGCTGATGAATCATTGCTTGGTACAAGTTCCAGTTGGATAGTTTGGAAGCGGTTGATATAGGATGTTGTGTCACTCACCGCACTGTTGTATGATACCGCATTTGGCCCGCGGTCTGGAACACCGATAAAGGTATTATTGCCAGCATAGGCTAGTCCCGACCCTAGACCACCCAAGAGATTTCCCGGAACGCCGTTTTCTAGGGGAGCAGATGTTTCGGTGGAGCGATCGCCTATCTTACCATCTAGGCTCCCAATTGCAATCAATTTAACCTCTGCATGGGCGGCAGGAGCCATTACAAATAACGCCAACAAGGACAAAATAATACTTTTGTTGAGCATATCACTTCCATTGCTAAAAGACAGTATTTATTGAAGAATATTGTCAGTTTTTTTACTTTTTTATTATCTA
Organism: Nostoc sp.; assembly: GCF_036917635.1. GTDB lineage: Bacteria > Cyanobacteriota > Cyanobacteriia > Cyanobacteriales > Nostocaceae > Nostoc. The sequence continues at coordinate 16,834 of NZ_JBALCW010000079.1, read as the reverse complement.
GGATTAATTATTAAGTAAAAATTAAGCTTAGATTAATCAAGGACTATTAAAATTTCTCTTAAAACCATAAGCAGCAGCATTCTCAATCTACTAGCAAGAGACAAAAAAACCACATTATATATAAAGTTAAATAAAGATAAAGCCTAAAACGTAAAAATTAAATAATCGGAATTCATCAGGCAAGTTAAAAATTAAAACAAATTGCAAGTAATTTAAGATATAAAACCTGATTACTATATTTCCACTCAGCAACATCGAACATGATATAAGTAAGTGGGCGCAAATAATCATCACTGGCTCGTAGTTGCGCTGTCTTGCGCAAGACAGCGCAACTACGAGCCAAATACAGAGATTTTACTTTTGGTTAGATAGTTTAATTTTATCTTGTCTACCTACTTAAGGTGTTACAAAAAAACTTAACTAGTGGTTCATCTCATTAAATTTGATGAGTTTGTAATAAGCACAAAGCGTGCTTAAAAATCTAGAACTAAAGTCCTTACTACGAACTTTTTCACCCCTCATAACTAATGCGACAGACCACTAAATAAAATCCGCCACAACCAAAACATAACCAAAAATTACTGATAGCTTAACCATTAACCATAAATATCTGTACTTCAATAGTTATGGTTATCCCTATTATAGAAAAATTGCATGAAAACTAGTAGAAACCAAGGGTATCTATTAAGTCTTTTGCTGTTAAGTAGCTTGAGTGCAAGTATACAACCAGCTAGTGCTGGAACTACCAAACCCGTTGGTAACTTAGAAAGTGGAGCAGCTTTGCTACCCACAGGTCAAATCATCACGCCCGCAGCAGCACCAGGCTCGACGTTTGCACCTTTAGGAACTGGTTTGCGTACAGATAATAATGCTGATGCTGCTGAAGCCGTAAGCACAGCCCTCAGCCCAGATGGAAAAACTCTACTGGTTCTTACCAGTGGCTATAACCAAAACTTCAAGGATGAAAATACAGGTATTACTTTCACTTATCCTGTATTAGATCCGCTAACTGGTAAGCCAAGTGGTACAACAACCCCCAAAGCAGAATGGGTTTTTGTCTATGATGTCAGTAGCGGTAAGTTAGTTAAAAAACAACAAATTAATATTCCTAATACCTATAACGGTTTGGCTTGGGCTAAAGATGGCTCACGTTTCTTTGTCTCAGGCGGAATTGACGATCGCGTGTATGTTTATGCATCTAATGGTAGCCAATATGTACCAGATGCCCCCTTTATTTTACTAGGTCACAATTCTAACCAAACTGCCCCCTTCCCTAAATATGATGGTGGTTTGTTGAAGGATACACCAGCTAAGGCTGTGAGTACAGGAGCAGTTGTCGCGGGTATTGCAGTTAGTAAAGATGGCAAAACCTTAGTGGCTGCAAACTTTGAGAATGACTCTATATCAATCGTTGACACTCCTACCCGTAAGGTAACTAAAGAAATTAAGTTCTTTAGGGCAGGCGATAAAATAGCAACGGGTGAATTTCCTTTTGATGTCGCTATCAAAAATGCAGAAAACGGTCAAGCAGCGAAAGTTTTCATTAGTAGTCAGCGCGATAACGAAGTAGTTGCTGTTAGCATTACTTCTGGACAAATCACCCGGATACCAACAGGTAGCCAGCCAAACAAAGTACTGCTTTCAGCCGATCAAAATCGTCTATACGTAGCTAATGGTAATGATGACTCGATTTCAGTCATTGATACAAATAACAATAGCGTTGTCCAAACCATCTCTCTGTCTCGGCCAGGTGATAAATACAAAGGTGCTAATCCCAACTCTTTAACTCTCAGTCCAGATGGAGGAACACTTTATGTTACTCTAGGCGGCGAGAATGCGATCGCTGTTGTAGACTTGCAAGGTGGTCGGGTGAATGGACGCATCCCCACTGGCTGGTATCCTAATTCTGTAAGTGTCAGCGCTGATGGTCAAAGACTTTACGTTGTCAATGCCAAGAGCAATTCTGGCCCAAACCCGTCAAACAATCGGACAACTCCAGCCGGACTTGCACGTAACACCAATTTTAAAAACGATTACAACTGGGCTTTAGAAAAAGCTGGAATCTCAATTATTCCAGTGCCAAGTAGCAGTACTTTGGCTACACTTTCAACGCAGGTAGACAAAAACAACGGTTTTTATAGTCGTCGTCCTGACCGGATAATGAGGTATTTACAAGGCAAAATTAAGCACGTTATCTATATAGTTAAAGAAAACCGTACCTACGATCAGGTACTCGGTGACTTACCTATCGGTAATGGCGACCCAGCACTTACCTTGTTTCCCTACAAGATTTCACCCAACCATCACAAGCTGTCCCTTGCCTTTGCAACTTTTGATAACTTCTACGACAGTGGCGAATCCAGTGGAGTAGGTTGGAACTGGTCTACTTACGGTCGTACTACAGACTACACCGAAAAAAGCCAATCAGTTCTTTACGGTAACGCGGGCTTTAACGGCTTAACCTACGATTACGAAGGTACAAATCGGAATATCAGTCTTGCACTAGGGCAAACTTCCTCGAATAAATCGCCAATTAATACTCGTATAACAGGAGTTTTAGATCCTTCTGGGGAGTCTTCCATATTACCTGGAGACAGGGATGTTGATGCTCCCGAAGGAGATGGTAATCTCAAACCGGATGCCATTGGTGGTTATCTGTGGGATACGGCGCTACGTGCTGGCAAGACTGTACGCAATTACGGTTTCTTCGTTGATAACGGAATTCCTTACACCACTAGCCAAACTGATCCAACCAAACCCGATCCGAAAAACCCGGCTTATATCCCCATCTCCCCAACCCCTTACGCTGATAAGATTCCTCAAGCTCCTGTTACTAAAACTGCATTGTTGGATAAAACCGATCTTTATTTCCGGTCATTCGATCAAAATAATGCTGATACTTATTTGTACAAGGAATGGGAAAGGGATCTTCAGCAAAATGGACTACCCAATTTAATGCTTGTGCGTTTATCTCACGATCATTTTGGTTCTTTTGGCACTGCTTTATTTGGACTAAATACTCCTGAATTGCAAATGGCAGATAATGACTATGCTATTGGCAAGTTGGTAGAGAAAATTTCTCATCTGCCGGAGTGGAAGGAAACAGCAATTTTCATCATTGAAGATGATTCCCAAAATGGGCCGGATCACGTTGATTCCCACCGTTCGTTAGCCTATGTTATTTCGCCCTATACAAAACGGGGTGCGCTCATTAGCACTAACTACAACACCATTAATATATTGCGGACAATGGAGGATTTGTTAAACATTAAGTATTTGGCAATTACTGATGCTAATGCTGAACCAATGTCAGATGCCTTCACAAGAGAACCAAACTTTGAGCCTTACAAAGCTATTGTGCCAGGTAACTTGTGTGCTAAAACTGTAGATCCGAAACTAGTACCAGCTTGCCAAGACCCCAAGGTTGAAAATACAGCAGCTATGCCCATTCTAAATGATACAAAATGGTGGGCTGCTATAACCAAAGGTTTCGATTTTATCGGTGAAGATAAGATTGATGCAGAGAAATTCAACGAAATTCTTTGGACAGGAATTAAGGGCAATAATATTCCTTATCCTGAAAACCGTAACGGTAAAAACTTACGGCAAAATCGCGCTCAACTTCTAAAGGATTGGCAATTGAGTGAAATGAATAAATCTACTGGCGCTAAGAAGTAAATATTAGGCGTCTGGTGAAAATGTAGAGACGTAGCAGAAAATGTAGAGACGTAGCAGTGCTACGTCTCTACAGGGTTTAAATAGTTTATTTATCTAATGCAACAGGAAAATTGAGATGAAATTGTTTCAAAAATTAGCGATCGCTACTAGTCTAGTTCTTAGTTTAGCTACTTTAACCACTAAATCCGCATCGGCTGCAATTATTAATTATGCTTTCACTGTTGATAGTTCTACAGCTAAGGGTAACGGTCTATTTAGCTTTGATGACTCAACTTTCAGTAATGATAATATCCCGGTAGCGCCAGTTCAATCGCTAACTTTTCAATTCGATAATAACCCCAAGATTTACACCGCAAAGGATGATGTTGAATATCCAGATTATCCCCTTGCATTTCCAACTGTATCCTTAGCAGATAACGCACCGATTGGATTGCTATACAGCTTCCAAGACAAAGCTAATTCTGACAAAAATTACGAAATTGCTGGAACATTATTTTCTGTCTCCTCCGAAACTTCCAATTCCGGTACAGTTTCTTATCGACAAGTACCTGAACCTAGTACTTTAGGTAGCACATTTCTTGTTGGTAGCATTGGCTTGTTCCTGAAAAGAAAGGTAAGCTCAATTAAAAAGATTAAAGCTTAATTTATAGCGATTCTCCTGAAGGGTGCAACACAGTTATAACCTCACCCCGCATTTGATATTGCAAACACTCCCCTCTCCTTGATCAGGAGAGGGGTTGGGGGTGAGGTTTAAAAATATACTTCATGCAAACAAGAACCGCTATATACTTGAGAGGATGTAATGTGGTTGTCGTTATAACCTACGTCCACTCTCTTAAGAATTGTACTAAAAAAGCAAAACACCAATGAAAACCACTGGTATTCATCATGTAGCTATTATTTGTTCTGACTACGATCGCTCCAAAAATTTTTATGTAGAAGTTTTAGGATTTCCGATTATTCAAGAGACTTTTCGCGCCGCAAGAAATTCTTATAAATTAGATTTACGAGTTGGAGAAAATGCTCAAATAGAGCTATTTTCTTTCCCAAATCCTCCAGAACGACCTAGTAAACCAGAGTCTTGTGGTTTAAGGCATCTTGCTTTTAAAGTTGATGATGTTGAGGAAACTGTTTTTTATTTAAAATCAAAAGGAGTGGAGGTAGAAAATATCAGAGTTGATGAAATTACAGATAAAAAATTTACTTTCTTTAAAGACCCAGATAATTTACCATTAGAGATTTATGAGCATTAAAAATAGTTGAAACCCACGGAGGTGGGTAAAGTCTCGGATAGCCGCGAATTGCATTCGCTAGGGCAGGCGTGTTTTTACAAAAGTGATATAAGCTAAAAAAAAATAAGCTTGCATAACCCTTAGGGACTTCCAAATTTAAAAATATCCAAAAATCTCATATAACAATCCTCTTTCCTCTTCCTATCTCTGCGCCCTCTGCGCCTAATAAGGTTCGTTTTATTGAATAATTTCTTTCTTGGAAATCCCTTATTAAATATAACTCTTGTGGGGTGGGCATCCTGCCCGCCCAGTATATGCAAGTTTATTTGTGGAACAGCTTACTCCCAGTTGTTTTGATTCTAAATCCACTTTACGGCATAAAATTTATCTCGTTTTTTGGGGGACAGTAAATACTTCTACCAAAAGAATCGCCAGTTTCTGCATCCATTACTTCCACAAGTTTAGCGTTATCAGTACAGACGCTTCTACCTCTAGACATACTCAACTGACCTTGAACATAACCAGTCACTATCCACACCATTCGATTGTTAGAAATCGATGATTTGTACTCTCCTGTTTCGGCTGCAAATTCCTCGTATGTTGTAAGTTTTGCTTCTGTAATTTGCATCTTACTAGACTTTTTGAGAACACGTTCAATCGTAATCAAGCGACTTGCTGGTAGGCTATTATTTGCAGGGTATATTCGTACTATTGAGTTAAATGGTATTGGTTGATTTACTTGCTTTTTTGTCTGTACTAGTTTAGCTGTAACTGTCTGCACGAGCAATAAACTAGTGGCACCAGCAAATACAAAAGCAGATAATGAAGTTATTGTAAAAATATTAATCATAATAGTGCAAATGCGCTTCATAATACTCAGAATGCTAACAACTCATAACAGCACTTTAAATTAATTCGTAATTACGCTTTTTATGAGACGCTGCACGAACACAATTGAGTATTATTATAAATTATAATTTTAAGCGATCGCCTCCGGTGAGTATTTGCATCATATTTCACATAAATAGCAAATGAGTAAGCTATTTGGTAAAATTCTAAAATGTTTGACAATATCTGTAAATTTTTAGCTGAAAATTTCTCCAGCGACTTCGCCACTTGGTTATTAGGCGAACCTATTACATTAACCGAACTCAGTCCAAAAGAATTATCTCTCGAACCCATTCGTGCTGATGCCCTCATTCTGCTACAGTCGGAGCAAAACATCTTACATTTGGAATTTCAAACCCAAGTTGATGCTGAAATTCCTTTTCGGATGATTGACTATCGGTTGCGAGTGTATCGCCGCTTTCCAGACAAAGCAATGCATCAAGTTGTGATTTACCTCAAGCAGACAAATTCAGATTTGGTGCAACAAAATACATTTACAATTGCTGGGACACGCCATGAATTTTCAGTTATCAGACTTTGGGAACAACCAACCGAAGTATTTTTGAGAACGTCTGGACTGTTACCCTTTGCGGTTTTGAGTAGTACAATTGATCCAGAAGCCGTGCTTAACCAAGTTGCACGGGAAATTAATAGTATGACAGAATCAAGAAATCAAAGTAATATTGCTGCTTCCACGGCGATTTTAGCTGGTTTAGTATTAAACAAAGAGGTTATCAGACGAGTTTTGAGGTCAGATATTATGCGCGAGTCAGTGATTTATCAAGATATTTTAGAAGAAGGCAAAGCTGAAGGTAAAGCTGAAGGTAAAGCTGAAGGTAAAGCTGAAGGTAAAGCTGAAGGTAAGGCTGAAGCTTTACTTGAAGTTGCAAGCAATCTTTTTAATACTGGTATGCCATTAGAACAGATAGCAAGATTGACAGGGTTATCAATTGAGCAGTTACAGTATTTACAGGTAAGTGAGTCTGGTGAGTCTAATCAATAAATAATCGGTGCAGGTTGACTGCACCGATTAGGAAGTGTGACTCTAATTAAACATCCCATTGTTTCAGGCTAACGCTGAAGCTTGGGGTTTGGCAAAAATCATTCTTCCTGCTGTAGTTTGCAAAGCACTGGTAACTACTACTCGCAGTTCACCACCCACATAATTGCTGCCTTCTTCAACAACTACCATTGTGCCGTCATCTAGGTAGCCAATACCTTGACTGGGTTCTTTGCCTTCCTTGAGAATTTTCAAATCCAAGTTATCGCCAGGTAAATAACTGGGACGGACGGCGTTTACTAAATCATTGACATTCAAAACAGGGACTTTCTGAACACTGGCGACTTTAGACAAGTTGTAGTCGTTGGTTAGTAATGTACCGCTAATTTCTTGGGCAAAGCGCACTAACTTGGCATCTACTGTGGGAATATCGTCGTAGTCAACTGCATTAATCACGATGCGATCGGGATATTCTTCTTTAATGCGGTTGAGAATTTCTAGTCCTCGTCTTCCCCGCACCCGCTTTTGGTCTTTGCTAGCATCGGCTACTTGTTGGAGTTCTTGCAAGACAAACTGCGGTACAAGAATTTGCCCTTCCAAAAACCCTGTTTCTAGTAACGCTTCAATGCGACCATCTATAATACAACTGGTATCTAAAACTTTGGTATTGGCGGGTTTTAGCGTTCCTTCCACTACCATCGATTCGACAGTGTTGGGATTAATGAAGCGCAATAAGCCTCGCCCGTGGGTATCTGCCAAATTCATGCCAGTGACAGAGAGGATAATACTGCCGACAACTGCTACCAGTGGTTTAATAAATCCAAAATCTGCCGGGATGGGTAGCAAAAATAGTGGGGCTAGCATCAGGTTAGCTAGCAATAGCCCAATCACTAAGCCGATCGCACGAGTTAATATCACTTCCAGAGGCATTTCTTTGACTTGTGATTCTAGGCGACGATATGTCGTCTGGAAACTCAGCCCGATCGCACCACCAATAATAGCAGCAAACACGGCAACAACTAAGCGTAAAGCTTCAAGATTTGTTACCTGATCTAGTGTGCCATTGGGCAGTAGTTCAATGCTGTAGAACCCTATTCCCGACGCTGCCAGAATAAATGAGAAAATAATAATGGCGTCAAGCATGGTTGTCTTGTTTTCCTGCAACTGTGGTAACCGAGAAAGTTAAGTATTTTTTATTTCATCGGTAAGATAAACTAATCAATATTGACTTACACTAAGGGTTTAGTAGGGCAATATCTGCAATTATTATAACTAAAGGCTTTTATCTTCATATTTTTCATTGTTTCGTTGTAAAACGACAAAAATTTGTAAAGGAACTGCTTATTTTCATTGTCTCTAATTCGCAGCTGGCTTAACTTCATCTTTTCTCAAAATGAGTCAAAAATTTAGTCTTTCTGAAATTGCCAGTTCTGCGTATGTGCATATTCCCTTTTGCAGACGGCGGTGTTTTTATTGTGATTTCCCGGTGTCTGTTGTGGGCGATCGCTTGCGGGGCGAAACATCTGGTACTATCTCCCAATATGTTGATGTGCTATGTCAAGAAATTGCCATTACACCAGCATTTGGTCAACCCTTGAAGACAATTTTCTTCGGTGGTGGTACTCCTTCGCTGCTATCAATAGAGCAGTTACAACGGATAGTAACAGAGCTAGAGAAGCATTTTGGTATTGTATCTGGGGCAGAAATTTCTATGGAAATTGACCCAGCCACCTTTGATTTAGCCCGTATAGCAGGTTATCGCAATGTTGGCGTGAACCGGGTAAGTTTAGGTGTACAAGCCTTTCAATCAGAATTATTGCAAAAGGCCGGGCGATCGCACTCAGTTGAAGATATTTTTGCAGCTGTGGAACTAATCCACCAAGTCGAGATTCCCAAATTTAGCTTAGACTTAATTTCTGGGTTGCCGCATCAGTCTTTGGATCAATGGCAAGATTCTCTCTTAAAAGCGGTAGCGATCGTACCCACTCACATTTCCATCTACGATCTTACCATCGAACCAGGTACAGCCTTTGGTCGTTACTACAAACCTGGCGATACTCCAATGCCTACGGATGAAGCTACAGTCAAAATGTACCAGATGGGGCAGCAAGTTTTGACTAGTGCAGGTTATGAGCATTATGAAATTTCCAATTATGCCCAACCTGGTCATCAGTGTCGGCATAATCGAGTCTATTGGGAAAACCGCCCTTACTATGGCTTTGGTATGGGTGCGGCGAGTTATGTTGAGGGGAAACGCTTCACTCGTCCCCGTAAAACTAGGGAGTATTACCAGTGGGTGGAAGCTGGCGGTGTGATTGATTGTGATGTGACTCCCCCAAAGGAAGTATTGTTAGAAACGTTAATGTTGGGGTTGCGTTTGGCAGAGGGTGTGAGTTTGGCGGCGTTGGCGGAGGGGTTTGGGGAAGAGAAGGTGGAGGAGATTTGCAGGTGTTTGCGAGGGTATTTTGATCGAGGTTGGGTGGAAGTTACTGAGGGAAGGTTGCGTTTGATTGATCCCCAGGGGTTTTTGTTTTCTAATGTGGTGTTGGCACATTTGTTTGAGAAGCTGGGGTGACGAACCTTATTAGGCGCAGAGGGCACAGAGAGAGGAGGGGAAATTTATGCAGAAAAATAAAGTTAGAAAAGCTGTGATTCCGGTAGCTGGTTTTGGGACTCGGTTATTTCCAGCTACTAAAGTTGTGAAAAAAGAACTTTTTCCGATTATTGATCGAGATGGTAGGGCAAAACCTGTGATTTTAGCAATTATTGAAGAGGCAATTAGTGCTGGAATTACAGAAGTGGGGATTGTGGTACAGCCGGATGATAAAGAAATATTTGAAGATTTATTTAAAAACCCACCCAAAAAAGAACTTTTAAATAAACTCTCACCACAAAATCAAGAATATAGCCGATATCTCGAAGATTTAGGTAGCAAAATTACCATTTTATTGCAAGAGGAGCAATTAGGCTATGGTCATGCCGTATTTTGTGCCAAAGATTGGGTAGAAGATGAGCCGTTTTTGCTAATGTTGGGCGACCATATTTATGCATCTGATATTGACAAATCTTGTGCTAGTCAACTTTTAGATGTTTATGAACAAGTTAATCAAAGCGTTGTTAGCTTAACTACAACGCCAGCAGAAATTCTTCATATATCTGGATGTGTAACAGGAGTTTGGCAAGAGTTAAACTCGATTCTGGAAGTTACACAACTCTATGAAAAGCCTACCATTGAGTATGCACAACAACATTTGCGTGTAGAGGGAATGGCAGAAAATGAGTTTTTATGTATATTTGGTTTATATTTACTTACGCCGAAAATTTTTGACTTTTTAGCAGAACAGATAAACCAAAATTTCCGAGAAAGAGGCGAATTTCAGTTAACATCTTCTCTTGATAGATTGTGTCAGGAAGAGGGAATGATCGGATATGTTGTTAAAGGCCAGTGTTTTGATACAGGTTTGCCGGATACTTATCGCCAGACAATGATTGATTTTAGAAAAATATAGATTATAGGACTAGCTCTTTCAAGGTGACTCGTAAAATAAGATTGTTTTTTCTCAGCGCTCTCTGTGCCTCTGCGGTTTAAAAGTAATTTATTTCACCTTATTAGGCGCAGACAACACAGAGATAAGAGGTTAGAGAGGTATTTATTTTCGAGAATTTTTACCCACCTTGAAAGGGCTAGTCCTAGATTAATCTCAATTCAATTTGTTTGTCTGGGAGCATCTCACTTTTACTGAGTACTTTATTCTTTGGAAGTCACTTGGGTGAAGTTGAATAAGCTAAATCAATCACAAAACTACCTCAAAACTAGCGGTACTTAGAGTAGGAAAGCAGCTAGCACCCAATTGTGCAAATTTACCTCCCCCAGAATTTATATCCGCAAAATCATCCGCCGAACCATTGGGGTTATAAAAAAGACTACCATTTACGCTATTATAAACAATCACCGCATTACTATTTACTGCCAAAGTATCGTTCGTCACTGTGGCAAAGTCTGCGGAATTTAATTCAGTTGGGAAGACTGAGTTACTTAGAGCGGTAAAGGTAGATTTAGATAGTTGGATCTTGTCTTCATTAGGAGTGAAATCACTAATAATATCAACTCCGAGTTCCTTAATATCAAACTTTGATCCTGTTGCAAATGCAAACTTATCTGAACCAGCGCCTCCTTTTAAGAAGTCGTCCCCACTATCTCCCTGTAGGTAATCGTTGCCTTTATTCCCGATCAGAATATCTTTTCCACTACTGCCAAAAAGAATATCATCACCCTTGCCCCCCACAAGCTTGTCGTTACCACTACCCCCATCTATTCTGTCTCCACCATCTCCACCAATAAGGGTGTCAGAACCTGCTCCCCCATCAATGTAATGGTTACCAATAACACCAGAAAGCGAAATTCTGTCATTACCGTCCCCAGCAAAAATAACCTTATCGCCAGCCGAAAAATTCCCCCAACTAAAGGTATCGTCTCCATTTGTCGTAACAACATCAGTACTTATCACATTTCTGGCTCGAGCAACTGCCTCTTTTATGGCATCAGCAAAATTCTCACTTTTAGAACCAAGAGTCAGGACACTACCTCGACCAAGCTGGGTAACTAGTGTCTGGTAATCGGCTGCAACATTACTCGTAGTTAGAAAAATGGGAATAATGTTATTTGCTTCTAGCGCAGTTTTTACTTGTCCAATCTCTGGATAATCTTCATTAGGATCAATTACACCATCTCCATTATTGGCAATAGTATCACTTGGACTAACTGCTGCCCGATCGCCAGCAACATGATAAGTACTATCGGTAGCTATTATAACAACCCGAAATGAACCGACTCTGTAACCGAGACTGCCACCGCTATCTAAAGCTGTGTACAAGAGTGCGTCTAATTGTGATTCGGGCGCATCATTGCCACCAAAGGCTTCAAGGTTAAAGATTTGGTCTTTAATTGTTGTTACATTATTTGTCAAAGCGACTTCTGGTTTATATACATAGTCAGCGTAACCCCCAAGAGGCGCTATTGGCTTATCCTTGAAGGAAGCAATACCAAATTTCAGGTCATTACCAAAGATACTTGCTAACATCGGGTTGGTTAACCGATTTACCGTCGCCGGAAGTACGGCTTTTTCCTGGGCTAAATCCTTATCTGATGACGATGTTAAGTCTTTTAGCAGAACAATATCAGATACTAAAGTCATTCGTTTATCCCTCTGACTATTTTAATTAATGGGTTATATTGCAAAGTGCCTGAACACTATTTCAGCTTGATATTACCCTGGTTAATTGGATTTAAGATAGTACTTAAAATGAAGAAATAATAATCTCTTTCCAAAAATATTTGCTGTGTCCTTACTTTGGCTTGATTTTGTTTGTCTGGGTCTCTTGTTATACTGAGTTACTTAAAAGGTTGTAATCGCAGACTTAACGAGAGAGAATGTCGCAAGATATGAGTTAAGCTAAAGTGCGTCAATGGGTCAGCAGTGAAGACAATGCTTTGGATTAGAGGATGAATCAGTATTTTGCAACGGTTGCTCGTGGATTAGAAACCCTCGCGGCTCAGGAGTTAGAGCAGCTAGGCGCTCATTCAGTCGAGCCTGGGTTTTGCGGTGTAGCCTTTGAGGGCGATCGCACCCTACTTTATCGCGTCAACCTCTGGGCTAGGCTGCCGTTCCGAATCTTGGTGAACATCCGTGAGTTTCCTTGCCTTGATGCCAAGGATCTCTATCGCGGCATTCAAACTATCGATTGGGTAAACTATCTCACCCCAGACATGACTTTGGCAGTGAATACCACAGGCAAAAACGATCGCCTCAACCACAGCCACTTCACATCTCTCCAGATCAAAAATGCGATCGTTGACCAGCAGCAGCAAAATCTCGGCGAACGTTCAAATGTAGAGCTTCATGAACCAGATGTGCGGATCAATGTTCATATTGAACGCGACTTTTGCACCGTTAAACTCGACAGTTCTGGAAAAAGTCTGCACCGCCGAGGCTACCGTCCTGCGGTTGGCGCAGCCCCTCTAAAGGAATCTCTGGCTGCTGCCCTGATTCAACTTTCAAGCTGGCAGCCAGACCAAATGTTTTATGACCCTCTGTGTGGATCTGGCACTTTACCTCTAGAAGCTAGCTTAAAGGCACTGAATATAGCACCAGGGCTGTTTCGTGAATCCTTTGGATTTGAAAATTGGCTCGATTTTGATTTATCCCTTTTAGAAAACCTGCTGCAAGAAGCTAAGGATAGCCAACTGGATACCCTGCCCGCCCCTATTTGGGGAAGCGATCGCGATGAAAATATAATTGAGCAAGCGATTAACAATGCTCAAAACTGCGGCGTTGATAACCATGTATGGTTTTCTCAAATGGAGCTTGCTGATGTTGTCGCCCCCGCAGACAGTGGGGTTTTATTCTGCAATCCACCTTATGGCGAACGGCTGGGGCGAGATAGCGATTTAGGGGCATTTTACAAACTTTTGGGCGATGTGCTAAAACAACGCTTCAAAGGCTGGACTGCATTTGTGCTGAGTGGCAACAAGGAACTGTCTCAATCGATTGGATTAAAATCATCCCAGCGAATTGCGGTGTATAACGGAACGTTGCCCTGTCAGTTAATGAAATATGAGTTGTACTAAGACAGAATCGGTCATATTTTGCGATTTACATGAAGGCGATCGCTCTGGGTAGCCTATTCTAACTGCTAAAATGCAAGAAACAAAGCTGGAGGAAAAGCCATGAGTCTGGCAGTTTTGGACGATATCATCGAAGCCAGTGGCTTACCAGAACGCGAATTCTTGTTGGAACCGACTTTCCGCACTTCATCGTGTAATATGCGTAGATTTCCCATAGGTGGAAAAAAATGGTTAAATCAACAACATAAATCGCCAATGGTATTCAATATTAATACTTAATAATTTGAACATTATTAGGAATTTTTATTGAAAAGATAGATAATACATTTTGAAGTGCGGAATGTGGGTTGGAAATTGTGATTATGCTGTTCCAACGGGACAAAATCAGCTTAGGAAAGGCTAGTGAATTGATCGGAATGCATCGGATGCAGTTTCAAAAATTACTGGCTGATCGAGGCATTTGTGTTCATTACGATGTAGCTGAATTTCAGGAAGACCTGAAAACATTGCAGGAATCAGGCTGACGATGACTATCGTCAGTAACACTTCGCCAATCTCGAACTTAGCAAAAGTTGGGCAGATTAGTCTTTTACAGCAGCTTTATGAAACAGTTTTGATTCCAACTGCGGTTTATGATGAACTGCTGGATGAGAGGGCGGGAGAGGATGTCATTACAGCAGTTAAATCAGCAATTTGGCTAAAAATACAAGTAGTAGATAACCAAGAATTAGTTAGTGATCTGCAAAAGCTGATAAATTTGGGAGAGGCTGAGGCGATCGCTGTTGCTATTGAAGTGAATGCAGCTCGATTACTAATTGATGAGCGTTTGGGTAGACAAGCGGCGACAGATCGAAGATTGAGAATTACTGGGGTATTTGGTATTCTGCTTACAGCAAAACTACAAGGGTTAATTGCAGCAATCAAACCTGTGATGGATGATTTGATTGCTAAGGCAAATTTTCGGGTAAGTAGTCAACTTTATGCAGAAGTTTTAATGGCAGCGAATGAATAGATTGATACTTTTCTGTTGGCTAAATTTGCTCGCAATGGGAGCAAAATATTTTAGCCGATCGCTCTCAATTCAAAATCAGCTGCTGAAAGTGCGATCGCGATTTTTCAAAATACTTAAAGCCACCGCCTCCGCCACCTTGATACCATCGATACCAGCCGAAAGGATTCCCCCCGCATATCCCGCGCCTTCACCAGCCGGATAAAGACCGACTGTATTTAAACTCTGATAATCTTCTTTGCGTTTAATCCGAATTGGTGATGATGTGCGGGTTTCCACCCCAGTCAACACGGCATCATTCATCGCAAATCCTTTAATTTGTTTGTCAAAAGCGGGAAGTGCTTCACGGATGGCTGCGATCGCATAATCTGGTAAACTCTGACTCAAATCACCCAAATGTACCCCTGGTGTATAAGACGGTTTAACCGTTCCCAATGCTGTAGAAGGGCGATGGTTGAGAAAGTCTCCCACCAACTGCCCTGGAGCTTCATAAGTCCCACCGCCCAACTCAAAAGCCCGTTCTTCCAAGCGCCGTTGCAAGTCAATACCCGCCAAAGCATTTCCCGGATAATCTTCCCAGGTGATACCCACAACGATCGCACTATTGGCATTACGCTCATTACGAGAATATTGGCTCATCCCATTGGTGACAAGTCGGCCTGGTTCTGATGCGGCTGCAACCACCAAGCCTCCTGGACACATACAAAAACTGTAGACGGAACGACCATTTTGGCAGTGATGAACTAGTTTATAATCGGCAGCACCTAAAAGTTTATGACCAGCTTGAGCGCCAAAACGACATTTATCGATGAGAGTTTGAGGATGTTCAATCCGAAAGCCGATAGAAAAAGGTTTAGCCTCGATGTAAACTCCGCGATTATATAGCATTTGGAAGGTATCACGGGCGCTATGACCTACTGCCAGAACTACATGCTCACTGGCGATATATTCCCCACTGGCGAGAGTTACTCCCCGCACCTGTCCATTTTCGATGTTGATATCTTCCACCCGGCTTTGAAAGCGAATTTCACCGCCGAGGGATTCGATTTTGGCACGCATACTTTGGACGATTCCCACCAATTTGAAGGTGCCGATATGCGGTTTATTGATATAAAGAATTTCTGGTGAGGCTCCCGCATTGACGAGTTCGGTTAGTACTTTGCGCCCATAATGCTGAGGATCTTTGACTTGACTGTAGAGTTTGCCATCGGAGAATGTACCCGCCCCACCTTCGCCAAACTGGGCATTAGATTCTGGGTTGAAGTCTGATTTTTTCTTCCAAAAGCCAAAAGTATCAACGGTGCGATCGCGGACTTTTTTCCCACGTTCTAAAATGATGGGACAAAAGCCCATTTGTGCCAGCATCAAACCCGCAAATAAGCCACAAGGCCCAGTACCAATAATGATGGGGCGAATCGCCAAATTCCTCGGTGCTTGTGCCACTGGGCGATAACTCATGTCTGGCGTGACCATCACATGAGAATCTTTTCTCAGGCGGTTGAGTAGATGAGTTTCCTGAGTCGTTTCTACATCCAGAATATAAACAAGGTTAATCTCTCCTTTCTTACGGGCATCATAGCTACGCTTGAAGATGGAATAGCTGATCAAATCTTCGTCCGTGATTTGCAGCTTTTTGAGGATGGCAGTCTTTATCTCATCTTCAGGATGATCAAGCGGGAGCTTTACTTCAGTTAGTCGTAACATAGCGAGGAGAAATTCATACTGTCTATCAAAATATTAACAACACAGGCAGAAGGCAGCACGAATACTGCCTTCTGCCGAAACCTTACATAAACACTGACTTTTCACGTCATGGAAAAACCCACGAAAAACCTAACCCCCCTCCCGACGCAGTTCCAACGAGTAATAATACGTAGCAAAAATTACCTCAGAGAAACAAGAAAAGTTTACAAAAATGTAAAGAATCCCCGTGCGTTCACGCCCGGGAGTGTCAATTGAAATCAATACCTGTTAAGGTGTAGTTCGAGTGTATTGAGCAACTTGGGCAAGTCCTTTTGAGAAACCTGACGTGTACCCGTCTCGACTGCATCAACCCAGGAAACGCTTTTCCCCATCGTTGTAGCTAAAAATGCTCTAGACCAGCCTTTTGCTTTTCTCGCTTCTCTAATGACATTACCTGATAGAGGCTGGATATTGTTTGCACTTAGCTGATTCGAGTCCACGGTCAAGCGTTCCTGTACTTCTGCTGGTAAATGAAAACGCCATGTAGAATTGAGTATTTGATTCCAGTAACCTATAGAACCCATTTGACATCTTTTACTGTGTTGAAGTAAAGTGAGCGCAAAAGTTGTATAGAACCCATTTGACATCTTTTACTGTGTTGAAGTAAAGTGAGCGCAAAAGTTGTATAAAGTAGTAATGCCATACTCTAGCAGCCTCAC
>NZ_JBALCW010000078.1:0-136128 GCF_036917635.1 Nostoc sp. | reverse complement strand
GCCATGAAAATGCCTGAATTCCTTTATGAACTGGAACTTAGGCTCTGTAAGACATAATTCCTCCTCGCAAGGTCAAAATCAGCGAACGTACAGTCATAAGGTCGCGTCCAGTCGATTTCGGCATAAGCTTGGGTGAAAAAGAATTCTAAAAAGCGGGGAAAATATAGCTCAATAACTTCTTTCCAAGGACTATCATAATCAGTAAATTGCTCAGTCATAAATTAAAATAAAAAGTACCTCTGTGCCATTGGTAAAACTGTTGCAGGTTCACAAATCAGCAATTCACCATCAGCCCTAACTTGGTATGTTTCTGGATCTACTTCAATGTGGGGTAATGCATCATTCAGCTTCATATCCAGCTTACTCAATTGGCGTGTCCCAGAAACTGCAACTGCTGACTTTTGTAAACCTAGCTGGCTAGGAATTTCATTCTCTAAAGCTGCTTGCGAAACAAAAGTTAATGATGTGGCATGACGCGCCCCGGCAAAACTACCAAACATCGATCGCATATACACTGGTTGGGGTGTGGGAATACTGGCGTTGGCATCGCCCATTTGCGCCCATGCAATCATTCCGCCTTTAATAACTATCTCTGGTTTCACGCCAAAAAATGCCGATCGCCACAAACATAAATCTGCTAATTTCCCCTCTTCCACTGAACCGACATATTCAGCAATTCCATGAGCGATCGCTGGGTTAATAGTATACTTAGCAACATACCTTTTTGCCCTAAAATTGTCTGCTTTTTGCTCAGTTCCTTGTGGATTAAGACTTCCCCGTTGCACCTTCATTTTGTGAGATGTCTGCCAGGTGCGAATTATAACTTCGCCTACCCTTCCCATTGCTTGGGAATCGGAAGAAATCATACTAAATGCGCCTAAGTCGTGCAAAATGTCCTCGGCGGCAATGGTTTCTCGACGGATGCGAGATTCGGCAAAAGCGACATCTTCAGCGATCGCAGGGTCAAGATGATGGCATACCATCAACATATCTAGGTGTTCGTCTAAGGTATTGACGGTGTAAGGGCGTGTGGGGTTGGTGGAAGATGGTAGAACATTAGCTTGGCCGCAAACTTTGATGATATCTGGTGCGTGTCCACCCCCTGCGCCTTCGGTGTGGTAGGTGTGGATAGTACGATTCTTGAAAGCGGCGATCGTATCTTCGACAAATCCGGCTTCATTCAGAGTATCAGTATGAATCGCTACTTGGACATCATATTCATCGGCAACACTAAGACAGGTATCAATTGCTGCGGGTGTGGTTCCCCAGTCTTCATGAAGTTTTAACCCCATTGTACCGGCGGCTACTTGTTCTACAAGTCCTTGGGGTTTGCTGGCGTTACCTTTGCCCAAAAATCCTAAGTTGACAGGAAAAGCATCAGCCGCTTGCAGCATTCGGTAAATATTCCAAGGTCCGGGGGTGCAGGTAGTGGCATTTGTACCCGTAGCTGGGCCAGTACCGCCGCCAATCATAGTCGTAATCCCAGAAGCGATCGCCACTTCAATCTGTTGAGGACAAATAAAATGAATATGGGCATCAATACCGCCAGCAGTGAGAATCATTCCTTCACCAGCGAAGACTTCGGTTCCGGGGCCGATAATAATATCTACATTGTCTTGAATATAAGGATTTCCCGCTTTACCAATTTTGAAAATCCTGCCATTTTTAATGCCGATATCTGCTTTGACAATACCCCACCAATCGAGAATTAAGGCATTAGTAATTACTAAATCTACAGCACCATCGGCGTTAGAAATTGGGGATTGTCCCATCCCGTCGCGGATGACTTTACCGCCGCCAAATTTCACTTCATCGCCGTAAGTGGTGAAATCTTGTTCAACTTCAATAAATAATTCTGTGTCTGCAAGTCGGATGCGATCGCCTACTGTGGGTCCGTAGGTTTCGGCGTAGGCGCGGCGGGACATTCTGTAAGGCATAATGCACTTTTAGTAATCGAGGTTTAAATCGAGTTTAAACGCAAAGGGACGCGGAGGAAAGCGCAGAGGTTCGCATTTTCTCCACAACTCGAATAATTTAGGTTTATGCTATGAATGAGCATTCTTGGAGGTATAGACAAAATGACCCTAGCAGACATAATTCCTATAGCTCGAAAGCTTTCTCCATCAGAAAAACTCAAACTGATTCGTATCCTTGCTGAAGATTTAGATACGGTTGAGGATATTTACCCATTAGAACCCTTCAAAATCTACGATTTACCTACTCCTTATAATACCTTTGGGGCTGGTGCAGTCCTGATGGAAGCACTCGAACAAAAGGATTCCAGTCATTAAACTATATGCGGTTGAAGTATTCCACCACAAGTTCCACCCAAAACGAATTTGATAGCTTACCTAGAATACCCTTGGTTTTAAGTCGAGAAAATTACAGCATAGAAACAAATGGCTTACTTGATAGCGGTGCTACTGTCAATGTTATGCCTTATGAGCTAGGGCTTCAGTTGGGTGGGATTTGGGATGAGCGTAAAGCGATCATTCAATTGGCAGGAAATCTTAGCAATTAACCTGCTATGCCATTTTTCGCAAGGGCTGAAATTAGTGATTTTACACCAGTGGAGTTAGTATTTGCCTGGGTAAGCAGTCTTAATGCTCCTTTAATTTTTGGACAAACCAATTTTTTCCTAAAATTCGATATTTGTTTCTACCGTTCCAAATTGGAGTTTGAAATTAAACCTATTCAATAAGTTTTTTTAAACGCAAAGGGACGCTGAGGGAAGCGCAGAGGTACGCGGAGGGGTTTTAGAGGTTTCCGTTAATTTTGGCGTTGAAGCCGTAGACTTGGCGGCTACCGACTAAGGGGACTAATGTTATTTCTTTTTCATCGCCTGGTTCAAAGCGAACTGCGGTTCCTGCGGGGATATCGAGGCGCATTCCTCGCGCTTGTTCTCTGTCAAAATTTAAGGCGGTGTTAACTTCATAAAAGTGATAGTGGGAACCGACTTGTATGGGGCGATCGCCTGTATTTGACACTTGTAATTTTACAGTTGGACGACCAACATTTAGCTCTATTTCACCTAATAGTGTGATAATTTCCCCAGGAATCATAATAAATTAAAACTTCCAAACTTAACGAATTGGATTATGTACTGTCACTAACTTTGTACCATCAGGAAAAGTAGCTTCCACTTGCACATCATGCACCATTTCTGATATCCCTTCCATGACATCATCCCGCGTCAATAGAGTTGTACCATAACTCATTAATTCAGCTACAGTTTGCCCATCCCTTGCACCTTCTAAAATGGCAGCAGAAATATAAGCGATCGCTTCGGGATAATTCAGTTTTAAACCCCTTCCTTTACGTCTTTCTGCTAATAAAGCAGCAGTAAAAATTAATAGCTTATCTTTTTCTTGGGGCGTAAGTTGCATTCCTATCTCCTCTGTGTTCTCTGCGCCTCTGCGGTTCGTTCAAACTTGCCACACTCTTGGTATACAATTACCACGATTCAAAAAAGAAACTCGCAGCATCTGCCAAACATTAATAAACCAGTTTCTCACCTCAGATGTAGAAGCACCGCGATATCGACACAATAATCCATGTTGTAACCTCGTAACACCCGCTTCTCCTTCCCCATCCCATAAATTTCGCGTTTTTTCGACAATTTCTCCTGAAACTGCACCACCAACCCAAACTAGACTACCTGCTATTGGTTTTCCGGCCAAGCCGTGGGGACTGTGAAAAGTTTCTTCGCTACCAGGTAAGTATTGGCGATCAATCCATAAAGGAACATCTTGTTGCCAAATTTCCGTGTGCGATCGCCATTCTCCAAGGTAAAATCTTTCTCCTCTAGCAGTGCGACCAAATCGGGTAATTTCCCAACCTAACCAACTGCCCCCGGTTGCTAATTCTACCCGTAAATCTTGCCGATAAATCGCCCCGTTAAATAAAATTGTCTCTTGCGGTAGCCATTCTAAACAAGCACCAGCATCAACTTGCATCTGGATGGTTTGCGTAGCTTGTAAGCCATTGCTCCGGTATATCTTGCTTGCAGCAGCCGTGGTGATTAAGGCTTGGGCTTGGGCTTGGAGGTGGATATTGGAGGATAAGCGATCGCCTCCCACAACTCCCCCAGCCGTGTGTAAAATGACGCTATGACAAACCTTTTGCCCTTCTGGATAAAAGGGGCGTTGTACCTTTAGGGGGGCTTGTTGGTGATTGTAAATTAACTGGGTTGCACCCTGGCGATCGGCATAAACTAAATTAAGTTTGCCATGCCAACCTTCTGCTATTTGCGGATTGCAGGTCATTATTACGAATTATTTAATGCATTCCTTGCTGCTTTATCTGCAATTTATCATGATTTTTTCGCCAATATTACATAATCATCCAATGCATAGCATGACTGATACTTCTGACCAAAATACTGTTTTAGTAGTAGATTCATATACAGTTGTTTTGGTAATTTTTCTTTAGCAATTTTAGCAAAACTAGCGCTAGAAGAAGGTTTTCTTGAACCTGTTGAAGTTAAATATTTATACCAGACTAACTCTAATCCAAGTTCTGACAAAAATTTATCCACTACATTTTTTTCTTGTTCCTGATTTTCACTTTGATCCGCATGGTGAATTTTGAATAATTTTTTATCTTGTATAATTAGCAGAACATAACCGGATTTTTTTAAGCTAATGGCAAATATTTGCTTGTAAATATTATTAGCTTCAACCTTCTTAACTGAATCTGCAAAGAAGCAGTGGGAAATTACGATAAAGTCGAAAAATTCTTTGGGTAGATTATTCGATTGAGTTTTCCAATTAAAAATATCAGTAGTCACAAAGCGGAAAAAAGCATTGACTGTGGTTAAACGCGACTCTATATATCGTCGCCAAAACTGAAGTCCACGAAACTGAAAAGCATCTTGTTTTTCTAAAGAATAATAGGATATGTGCATTTGCGGGATATCAAAAAAACCGCTACTACTTTGGAGAAATAAAGCTAAAGCATAAGCAACTGTTCCTGGACCGGCTGCAATATCAAGGATATTAACCTTACTTGGTAATAAAGCATCTTGGTAAATGAGAAACCAAGCTAAATATACGCTATATACATTTTCTAAAAAATACTTCATAAAGTAGACATGAGGAGTTAGACTAAAACGGTAGTCTGGATCTTGTCCGCTTTTTAAGTTATTAATATCCTCAAGAGCATCTTCTAGCTTAATAAATAACTGTTTCTCAGGAATCCTACTAAATTCTTCTTTAATATATTCAACTAAACTTGATTCAAAATCATCAAATATCCGTTCATCAATACCAGTAGATTGCAGTTTATATTCATCGTGCTGGATTAAATTAAAAACTTTATAGATATATTTAACAAAGTCCTCATCTGGCATTAATATTAAATTATCTTTTTGCTGGGATGCTTCTGTTAGTTGTTTACTTAAAGTTTCTGTTTGTCGTTTGTATTCTTGGGAATAACGTTCAAGTTGAAGTTTATCCCTAAATAATTTTTCTAACCATGAGAATTTTGCACCTGACTTTTGAATTTCTTGCAATAATTGCGTTGCACGTCGGATATCCCCACGTTTTAAAGATAATTTAAACTGTTGACTCCGCCACCAATTTACGATAGGATTATTCATAACCAAATCCCTGTTTACCTTCCATAATTTCTACACCTGAAAGCCGAGAAACTAACTTTTCCTTAAATTTCATATAGTTTAATTTCTCATTCTCATACCACCAAGCGTATTTTTGCTTAATTTCTTCAGCTTCTTGGCGAGTTGATGCTATAAGAGAACGACTATCGCTAGCATGAAAAGCTTGGATTACAACTCTATCGGCGATGGCTAGTTTTTCAATAAAAGCAGCTTCATCAGTTGGTAAAGTAGGAAGTAAAGGGGTAATAGTGATAGATATTTTAGGAACAAAACCTTTATAATAATCAATACTTTGTTTTATTTTAGTGATAGCATTTAGTCTGGCTTTAATACTGGGCGATCGCGGTTCAAAATCTTTTCTTACTAATTCGCTCCCAGTGGGAATGCTCATATTAATTCGCAAGCGCTTAAATCGTTGTAAATAATCAATATCTCTAGTAATAATTGGGCTACGAGTTTGAATCACCAAAGTTGGAGTTGGATAACCGTCAATCCCCACATCAAGCATTACCTCCAACAACCGACGAGTCAGTTTATGTTTAGACTCTAGTGGTTGATAAGGATCAGTAACGCTACTCATGTATATACTAGGAGGAATCTGGGGATTTTTTTCATACCATTTTTTTAATTCTTTGGCTAAAATATCAGCAGCATTTTCCTTAAAAATTACCCATTTTCCCCAATCTTGGCGCATTTGAGCATTAGGGGTAAATGCAGCAGCATAGCAATAACTACAACCGTATTGACATCCCCTGTAAGGATTTAGAGTAAAATCATAATTACCAATAAATCCGGTAGCTTTTGTTAAGAGTGATTTCGCATTTTGTGCATAAACATTGACATCTCCAAATTTTTCTCTGACTAATTTTGTAGGAGTGCATTCGCAATAACCTTCATATTTTGGTTGTGCCATGTGAATCCTGATATTTATAGAGAGTGAATTAACCCACCCTACTTCTTATGATTCCCATTTTGATGTTCAAATTACTTCAGCAAGGTGTACGCTAGTGCGATAGACCATATAGACAAAACCACTCTCATCACAAAAGCGCTGATATAATTCTTGAAAACTATCAATAAGCTGTTCATATCCCAAGCCTTCACGCGGGAAGTAAGAAGCACTCATTGCTCGCCCAATAAGTCCAGTTAAATCTAGCTGTTGCCTATAAGTGAAATTAGATTCGTGGATGTTAATAAAATGGGGAGTTACTAATAGTGGTTCTACCGTTTGGATTCGGGATTCTGCTGGGTGATTGTTAGATGCTTCGCGGACTATTCGGCTATATTCTGTAGTTAAGGCATCTTCTTGATCGCGGTTATTCCACACCACAGCCAAGCGTGCTGATGGTTTTAAAATGCGCTGAAATTCCAATAAAGTTGGTTCGGGATTGAACCAATGGAAAGCTTGAAAACAAGTAACTAAATCAACTGAATTATCAGATAGTTGGGTAAGTTCTGCTGTTCCATCACGAAACTCTATCAAAGGATTTGATTTAGCCGCTTTTCGCATCGCCGCATTTGGTTCTATGGCTATGACATTAACTCCCCGTTGAGCTAACAGTCTGGAAGCAATTCCTGTACCTGCACCAATATCTGCTGCTACGAGTTGTGAACTTTCACCTAATCCTTCCAAGATAATATCAATTGCGTCTGCGGGATAGCTTGGTCGATATTTTACATAATCTTCTACTCTGTCAGAAAATCGGTTGAGTGGGTTTAAGATATGTAAAGCGCTTGTTTCAGGATTAATTTGACTCATGGGTTTTTATGCAAAAGTAGAAGTGCGTAGGCGTAGCCCGTCGTAGACATCGCTGTAGTTCAAAAAAGCGATACGATAAAATTTGTTTTTATACCGCGCCTCTACGATCCATTTCAAAACCATATACATAGATATCAGCAACCTTATAGCGTTTCTCTTTTTCGCGCCATTCAATAATGCCAATTTCACTTAAAAAAGAAGCAAATTCTTCAAAGTCTGCTATATCATGTGCTGACTCTTGCCATACTGTTTGTAACTGTTCTTTAGATAAGAAGGCCAATTTACCCTTAAGAGAATCAAAAAATTTAGTCAAATCTGGGTATTCCTCTTTAATTTCTTCACACCGCTTTTCTGATGCTTTTTTCAAACCAAATTCTAAGGATTTTCCTTGAAGTAAGCGGTCTGTACGAAATTTGCTTGATGATTGTCCCTTATAGCTTAGTTCTTGTTCTTTTGCTCCTTTTAGTAATATACTTAAACTCCGAGGAAAAGTAGTGCTACTTGAGTCTGTTAATCGTTCATAAACCCATCGAGATACATTTTTAGCTCTATTTCCACCTCGCCGACGACTTCCCCACAGTAATTCTAAGGCTTTATCAATTGACTCTTCTGTAGCTTGATCAATACTTTCAAAAGCGACAGGAGAAATACGGTCAACCAAATTCTTGAAATCTTCAGATTGTATTGCTTGACGAAGTGCTAATCGTAAAAAATCAATCCTAGTCCACTGTAAGATAATATCCCGTCCAGTAAAATGACTTTTATTGTCAAAACTTAAACGATTCCATATATCTTCTCTTAAGAAGATTTTAAATCTAATTTCTGTTAATCTGTTAGCATCACAAGATTGTACTAATTGAAATAATCCAGTGAGTGCTTGCTGTCTTATTCCTCCTACTTCAGGAAAATCTTCATCTAAATCATCGTAAAGAAACCACAGTTTTTGAGAATTATTTTTGGCTTCTTCATTAAGCAGAATATCTATGGCATCTTTGACTATGAGGCGAAGTTCAGAGTTAGTAGATAATTCTAACAAAACTTGAGTAGATTCAGACTGCCATCTTTCTTTAGGTAAATTATTAATAATTTTTCTCAATTCACTAAACTTTGCACTTTTCTTTCCTTTAGGAAAGTTCAACAAATTTTCCTGATGACATCTAAGTAGTAAATAAGCTCTCCAGAAAGCTTCCCATGTGCCTCTATTTTGTTGTAAAGTTTGATGGATGATTTGAAATTCATCACGAGATGGGCGACTTTCCTGAAATCTACCATGTGCTGACAAAAATACAGTGTTATCTAAGCGTCCATGAGCTAGTTTTTGAGCAACACTTTTGTGTTTTAGAAAAAGCCAATAAAGTGCAGTTTTTCCTGTGCCTTTTCGCCCTCTAATTAGGCAGGTTGTATCGTCTAAAAATCTTTCAAAATCAGTAGTGCGTTGAAATAGTAGATTCAAATCTTGTCTTGGATCAGCAGCATTTACTTCAGGAAATCGCAGACTTTCAATAATATCCCATCGATGATCTATTGTATTTAAAACATTGCTCCGTTTGAGTTCATCAGTTTTTTCATCAATTAAGTTAGCAATTTTTGTGTAGTAATCTTGCATACCTTGTACAGGATAGCTATCAGCCAAAGCGATTGGCAAAAGATAAGGGACTACTAAAAGTTTTTCTATTGGAGTTTGAGAATTATCTAAATCTGGCTCATCTTCATCTGTTTCATAGTTTTCATTTGTTACTGTATTTAATCTGTTCAGCAATGAGTACCAAATTTGTTTTACTCTCGACAAACCAATCTCAGTAACATCAGGAACAGGAGAAAAAACAAAATTAATTGATAAATTTTTTACCCATTGCAGGGATTGTATTAGCAGTTCTATTCCTTGTTTATTTTGTTCGTTAGGAAAAAGAAATACAATTGCTTCGTCAGCTGCTTGAATTAATGATAAAGCTCCCCATTGATTGATTCCCGTTCTCGAATCAATTAAGATAATATCAGGTTTTAATTGTTCGTAAATTTCACGTTTGAAAACAGACCAAAGACTTTGATCCCCATCAATAATAGTAGTAGCATGAAGATCATCAACTTTGGAGACATAATCAAGATTAAGACAACCAGCAGGAACAACAAATAATCTTCCTGTGGCGTTAGAGATTTTCACTTCACCAAATATTTCAGCAATTAAAATACTTGGTTCTACGTCTTCTGGTAAGTAGGAACGCTCATAAAAATAGTCAACTATTCCATATTTTGGTTGCGGCTTGAGGTTGAATGCTGTACTCAACCCAGGTGCTTCTAAATCTAAATCCACAGCTACGACTTTAAGACCACGCACTGCCAAAATTGAGGCAACATGGGTTAATGCAGTAGTTCTACCTACTCCTCCTTTAAAGGAATAAAAGGTTACGGTTCTGGGTAAACTGGGTTCACGCTGCGGAAGTTGAGGTTGATTTTGCGGATTTGCTGCTTGAATTGCTAAATCTTGCCAAGTTTGTACTGAAGCTGTATTAAAAGCCTGCGGTGCTGAAAGATTTAGTGAGTGTGCTTCTTGAGGCGTATATAAGGAAATAAACCCAGGAGATAAATGAGGAACTTGTGATTTAAGTAAATTAAAACTTTCTTCTTTCCTCTGAGGAATAGATAAATTAATAAAGCGATCGCTGACAATAGTCAAATTCAATAGACCTGATGTAGAAATATTTAAATCAACCCATTCTTGTGAATTATGCACATATTGGTTTGTAATTTCTTTCTTTAGCAAAACCTGCCAATTTTCTTGCATTTGACCACCTATTTAAAGTTTAGTAGCTTGCTTTTGTAACCACCCATTGAGATTCTGATAAGCTTTTAACCAGCGTTTGTAACTTTCATCATCAGGCTCAAGGCCACAATAACGCATATCTATAAAATTTTGGCTATTTGGATTTTCCACTTCATTAAGCCATTTTCGCACTTCGGGAAAATTAGCAATTCTAGATTTAAGTCGATTGTGCCGATTTAATGCTTCTATGTAACTATGTCCCGGATTAGTAATAGTATGCCCAGGATTAGTAGAATCTGTCTTCCATTCCTGAGTTACACCCTTTGGTAAGGTAGCAAAAATCATTGCTTTTAATAAACACTCAATGCTTACACCTCCAAAGTGCATAGCGGCTACTTTCCTTCCAGATTGACATAGTGTTTCAGTATCAAGATGACGGTGCATAAAACCGACTTTCCGCACTTCATCGTGTAATATGCGTAGATTTCCCATAGGTGGAAAAAAATGGTTAAATCAACAACATAAATCGCCAATGGTATTCAATATTAATACTTAATAATTTGAACATTATTAGGAATTTTTATTGAAAAGATAGATAATACATTTTGAAGTGCGGAATGTGGGATAAAAGCAGCTTGGTAATCTTCCATTTCGATATTTTCTCATTTTAAACACCTGAATCTTGACACAAAAAAATAGCCGCCTCCGCAAAGGAAGCAGCTATTTTTGCAAACAGGGGACTACAAAGTATTAGTAATCGAAGTCGCCGCCACCAGCGCCAGCGCCAGCAGGAGCGCCATCCTTAGGCTCCGGCTTGTCAACTATAATACATTCGGTTGTCAACACCATACCAGCGATAGAAGCAGCGTTTTGCAGAGCAGAACGAGTCACTTTCGCAGGGTCAACAATACCAGCAGCTAACAAATCGACGAATTCGTTTGTCGCAGCGTTGTAGCCAATGTTGAAATCCTTCTCTTTGACGCGTTCAGCAATAACAGCACCATTCTGACCAGCGTTTTCAGCAATCCGCTTCAGAGGTGCAGGTAAGGCGCGAACAACAATCAAAGCACCAATCAACTCTTCATCCTTAAGATTGCTCTTTGCCCACTCTTCCAATTCAGGAGCAAGGTGAGCCAGAGTTGTACCACCACCAGGAACGATACCTTCTTCCACAGCAGCTTTAGTGGCGTTGATAGCGTCTTCTAGGCGCAACTTCTTGTCTTTCATTTCGGTTTCGGTCGCTGCACCTACTTTCACTACAGCAACACCACCAGAGAGTTTAGCAAGACGCTCTTGTAATTTCTCTTTGTCGTAAGAAGATTCGGTTTCATCGATTTGACGACGAATCTGTTCTACACGAGCCTTAACAGCAACTTCGTTACCTTCGGCAACAATTGTGGTGCTGTCCTTGGTGATGGTGATCCGACGAGCTTTACCCAGGCTATCCAGCTTGGTGTTATCTAGCTTCAAACCAGCATCTTCGGTAACTAGTTGACCACCAGTTAAAACGGCGATGTCTTCTAGTAGGGCTTTGCGGCGATCGCCAAAGCCAGGAGCCTTAACAGCAGCCACGTTTAGCACACCGCGCAAACGGTTTACTACTAAGGTTGCTAAAGCTTCTTTTTCAATATCTTCGGCGATAATCACCAAAGGACGACCAGCACGAGCTACTTGCTCTAACACTGGTACGAGGTCTTGTACCAAAGCGATTTTCTTATCGGTCAGCAGTATGAAAGGCTCATCAAAAACCGCTTCCATCCGCTCAGGGTCAGTAGCGAAATAAGGAGAGATGTAGCCTTTGTCAAAGCGCATCCCTTCAGTGATTTCCAGCTCGGTGAACATAGATTTCCCTTCTTCTAGGGAAATTACGCCTTCCTTGCCCACCTTGTCCATTGCTTGGGCAATCATCTGACCAACTTCTTCGTCATTACCAGCCGAGATTGCACCAACTTGGGCAATGGATTTGGAATCTTCCACTGGACGGGCGTGTTCTTTGATTTTTTCTACCAAGAAGGCAGTAGCTTTGTCAATACCGCGCTTGAGCGAAATTGCGTTAGCACCGGCTGCAACGTTCCGCAAGCCTTCTTTGACGATCGCATGAGCTAAAACGGTGGCAGTGGTAGTCCCATCGCCCGCAGCATCGTTGGTTTTAGAAGCAGCTTGACGAATCAAAGCTACGCCAGTATTTTCAATATGGTCTTCTAATTCGATTTCTTTGGCGATCGTTACACCGTCATTAACAATTTGCGGTGCGCCAAATTTCTTTTCTAGGACTACGTTACGACCTTTGGGGCCAAGGGTAACAGCTACAGCCTCAGCCAGGATGTCAATGCCTCGTTCTAAGGCGCGACGGGCGTTTTCGTTGTAGATAATGCGCTTTGCCATAATTTCTTGTTAGTTGTCCTTTGTCATTTGTCTTTTGTTTTTCGTCATTTGTCATTTGTCCTTTGTCATTGGCTAATGACTAATGACTAATGACCACTAGATAACTACTGCTAAAATATCTTTTTCAGAAAGCAGTACATATTCTTCGGTGCCGAGTTTGATGTCAGTGCCAGCGTACTTCGAGTACAGCACCTTATCGCCGACTTTGATTTCCAATTCCTGACGGTTTCCGTCGTCATTACGCTTGCCAGGGCCAAGAGCCACTACTTCCCCTACCTGGGGCTTTTCCTTGGCGGTATCGGGCAAATACAGACCACCTGCGGTCTTTTCCTCAGAGGCGTTCACTTTTACGAAAACGCGATCGCCTAAAGGTTTAACTGTAGAAACGCTTAAAGATAAAGCTGCCATATTATTTCTTTCCCTTAGAGTTTAGCACTCTCGACTCCTGAGTGCTAATCTACCGAAAAGTAGCGTCCAATGGCAACAATTCTTTGAGTACGGGTTCCCGAACTAGCAGATCATCGGTGTACTTAAGTATAAATGCCTAATTATTTCTACCCTTCAGGTTTTGTTCGGTAAGTTACGAAGAGAGTAGAGAGTAGGGAATGGGGAGTAGGGAATGGGGAGTTAGGAGTTAGGAGTAGGGAATGGGGAGTTAGGAGTTAGGAGTAGGGAGTTAGGAGTAGGGAGTTAGGAGTAGGGAGTTAGGAGTAGGGAGTTAGGAGTAGGGAGTTAGGAGTAGGGAGTTAGGAGAATTCTTATTGCCATTCCCGACTCCCCACTCCCCATTCCCTTCTATTTCCAAAGCTTGGAAATTGTTATAGAACTGTAATCAAGGAGGCGCCCGATAAGTAACAATACAGCCATCCAGTCTAGCGATTAAATCTCAAAGCCGCTAAGTCTCTAGAACACAAAGCCCTGAGTAATTGTGTAGAAACTTTAGGACTTGCAAAAATTCAGCGACATATTTTTACTTGCGCTGACCAGACAATTGCTAGCTGCTGCTCAAAACGAGCTAGTCTCGAATCCGGGGAATACTTAAAAAAGCGACTTAAAGAGTTAAAATTTGATGAGCTGCAACAGAGTTATCCCATTTGCGTCTATAGAACTAAAGCCAACTGCTTGCGCGTTTGTTGTTCTGAACTCATAATGGTGGTTTACACTGATGGTGTCTGATATCGCCAAGCAAGGCCGGAAGTTATTGAGCGGATCATCCAAGAACACTTAAATAGGCAATAAGGTGGTAGAAGAATATGCACTTTTAACCCATCCTTTGCCAGAAACTTCCCTAGTTTCTTGTGAACACCTCATAGAGGCTGAACAATTGAAGGATATGGTACAGCAGTAAGCTTTAAGAAAGTGCGGGTTGCGTTTTGAGGTAGGGTCATCTTTAAGCCAATACTTACTTGTGAGTCAGAAGGATTATTATTTAAGTCAGTGTTTTTTCGCCCGCCACTTTCAATGCGATATATAATAGCGCATTATAGATACTACTGCTATACGTATCCTTGCTGGACTTTTGCTATTGAGCTACTAGTCTCTCGAAAATGCTCGGCATTTTTGAGGCTTCGAGACAGCAAAGGCAAGTTAAGTAGGAAAAACGAAGGACGACATCTCGAACTAACCCACGATAGAGGATAAATATTCAAGACTTTGATGGACCGAAGCGCGACAAGTGCCACTGCTATGAAAGAGCCCAGCATGAAAGATCACAAACGACTTCTATTGATTGATGATGACCCTAACCTCATCTTGCTGGTGAAGGATTACTTAGAATTCCGGGGATACGAAGTCATCACCGCCGAAAATGGACGTGAAGCTCTGGAAATTTTAGAGCAAGATGTTCCAGACATGATTATCTGCGACGTGATGATGCCGGAAATGGACGGATATACTTTTGTAGAACAAGTCCGGCAAAACGAACGCACCAGCTGGATTCCGGTTCTTTTCCTTTCAGCTAAGGGACAAAGTGCAGACCGAGTTAAGGGTCTGAATAAAGGTGCTGATGTTTATATGGTCAAACCCTTTGAACCAGAAGAACTCGTAGCACAAGTTGAATCCTCGCTGAAACAAACTATCCGTTGGAAAGAACACCAAGCAAAAGGAGGCGAAAACGGTTCCCGTATCCAGGTTCCCTTCGATGTGCAATTAACCCCAACCGAACTGAAAGTAGTCCAGTTTGTCGCTAGGGGTTTAGCTAACCGGGAAATTGCTGAAGAGCTAAATGTTAGTCAGCGCACGGTTGAAAGCCATGTGTCCAATATGTTGGGCAAAACTAATCTCCATAACCGCACTGAACTAGCGCGGTGGGCGATTGAAAATCAAATGGCATAACCGATTTTAGATTTTAGATTTTGGGTTTTGGATTGATAATCTAAAATCCAAAATCCGAAATTTAAAATTGATTACCAACCATCTTCTTCAGGGCTGGATTGGTGCAAAACTTCTAAATCCAGTTCATCCAGGTAGGTTAGGGCGCTTTCAATCTGAGAAACAGTACCTCGCAGTTCCAGATCGAAGCAGCTATATTGTGGCACGTTTGCGCTTACCTGAGCATCAGCAATAATGACTATGACTCCATAGTGAGAAACCAGTCGTGAAATCACTGGTTCCTCATGCAAGTCTTTAGGAATGCGAACTTGGATACGAGTTTGGGTGCGTCTATTATCTAAAATATCAGTATTAGATTTTACTTGTTTATTTTGAATTGCCATTCTAGCTTCCTACTCGACTTCTGGGATGAAGGTATTGTTTGCACAATTGTTTTAACACTAGCGTCACTTATCCCACGCAGGCAAGCAAGAAAGTATTTGTCTTTGCAAACCATTAATCTAGATATAGTAAATGTGAATAATTCTCATGATTCGGCAGTTATGAGGTTAATTGTTATTTTATAGTGATTTTCGAGCAAATTGAATATAGCCAATCTGTAGGGTTACAACAATTGTTGTAACCCTAATTTATTGTATATGAAATTTAAACCTCACCCCTAACCCCTCTCCTTGCTAAGGAGAGGGGAGTGTAAGCGTTGAGCAAATACGGGGTGAGGTTCAGACTGCATTGCACTGAAGTGATAACCGTTATATATGTTACTTTGTCAAAGTTTTAGGGAACTCTATTAATAGAACCTTATAGGTTTAGCCCTCTGTTTAAATATCAATAAAAATCGATTCTTTAGGATATTTACTTCTGTGTAATGACCTATTGTATAAATCCCCATTGTCCAAAACCTGCTGACCCAGTGAATGCAAACAACCTTATTTGCCGTAACTGTGGGTCAGAAATATTGTTGCAAGGTCGCTATCGGGTAATCAAACAACTAGGACAAGGTGGTTTTGGTAACACTTTTGAAGTTGACGAGTGTGGGAAAACTAAAGTTTTAAAAGTGCTAACTGACAATAACCCCAAAGCTATTGAACTGTTTCAGCAGGAAGCAAGGGTTTTGAGTCAGCTAAACAGTGCGGGTATTCCCAAGGTAGAACCAGATGGTTATTTTACTGTTTTACCTAAAAATAGCTCTCTACCATTGCACTGTTTAGCAATGGAGAACATTGAAGGCGTAAATTTAGAACAGTGGATGGAATTCCGTAATTATCAACGTATTTCTGAAGCTAAAGCTCTCAATTGGCTCAAACAACTTGTAGAAATTCTTAGTTTAGTACACGCTCATCAATATTTTCACCGTGATATTAAGCCTCAAAATATCATGCTGCGACCAAATGGGCAGCTTGTCTTAATTGATTTTGGTGCAGTTCGACAAGTCACGACAACCATTTTGGCGGGAAATTCCCATACCAGAATTTTTTCACAGGGCTATTCACCGCCAGAGCAACAAAACGGTTATTCGGTACAGCAGTCAGACTTTTTTGCATTGGGACGGACTTTTATTTTTCTGCTCACAGGTAAGGAACCCCAGGATAAAGAAATTTATGACCCTTTGACTAACGAGTTGCACTGGCGAAAATCTGCACTCAATATTTCTCCACTTTTGGCAGATTTTATCGACCATTTGATGGCTCCTATTGCAAATCATCGTCCTCAAAATACGCAAGTGATTTTGCAGAAATTGAACGAAATTGAAAAAGCGTTACAAATGCCTAGAATACTATGGCAACAAACGACAATTAAATCAAGCAATGGGTCTAAATCTGCTGCGTCATCTAGTTCTCTAGCTACTGTATCAGTCGGTGGAGCCAAATCACTCAATGCTTCTTCTAAGCAAACTCAGACAAGCAAAAAATTTTGGCAAGTTTTCATCGGTTTAGGAGTAGGATGTTTTGCTGTTTTTACTGCTGCTCTTAACCTACCAAACAGTAAAAATCCGGTTTCTGTTTCTCCTGAAGAAAATGTCCCAGTGGCTATTCCTAGTTCAGTTCTCTCACCAGTTACCAAAGTTTATGAAACTCCAACTAATGCTCAACCTCAACCCACAATAAGCACTCTAACTTTGCCTATATCTGACAACCTAGAAACCGAGCAAGCTCAAATAGAAGAGGTAGAAAAGCAAAAAATTAAGGCTGCTTTAAAAGCAGAGCAAGAGAGACAAGCGGCTATTAAAAAAGAAGCTGCTGCTACAGCAGAAAGGGAACAGCTAGAGGCTGTGATCAGAGAAAACGAACATCAAGATGCTTTAGTAGCACAAAAAAGGCAACAAGCCGATAAAGACCGACAGACAAAAATTAAACTTGAAAATGCTAAACAGATTTATTTGCAAATTAAGCAGCAACCAAAAACAACTGTAATAACCTCAGATATACGGAAATTAACACCTAAACAAGAAGTTCCAAAAAAACAACCAAAAAACACAATAGATACAAAAAATGATGGGGCTAATATCCCTAATCCTTGGGAATCTACATATCCCATCCCTAAAACTTCTGATGAATTAGAACAAGTAATAAGAGAGGAAAATCAATGATAAATTTTACAGTGAAAAGCTTAATAACTTTGCTCGTTACTAGCTTGGCTTTGTTGTTAACATCAATGAGAAGTGATGCACAGGTTAATATGAAGCTACTTAGCCAAGTTGCTGAAAGCTGCCAGAAAGATACATTTTCACCTGATTAGTACAAAAAAATAAATTTTTCAGGCATCGAATCAAGTGGATATAAAGTTTCATTTTGCATTGATTATAGATATCACTACTTATTAATTTTATCTAAGTTTCCTTGGTTAGCCTCTTCAGGAGAATTAGTTGATGGATATCCTGCTTCTGTAGCTGCTGCAAGCCTAGCATTTTATAATGGATATAATAGAGTGGATGATAGTAATATTCCTGATATAAAATTATTAGATTGTCTTGCTAGTCAAGATGCATCTAGTAAAGAATGTGATGAAACAATGTTTAAATCTATCGCTATAGATAGTGCAATATCTTCTTGTCAAGATTTAAATTTTTCGCATTTTAATGGGGATTGCTATTTGGTGTACGTATGCCCTTCATGTGTTATTTCTCATAATGAAATTCTCTCAAGGAAAATGATATTAAATGCTTTTATAAAATGGTTTTTAGCCCTGGACAATAAACAAAGAAGGGAGATAATCTCTGTGTTAAGAGATGAAAATGAAAGTAAAGACTTAAGTGGACAAATTTTTGAAGAAGCATTTGCAGCCGTAGTAAAGTATGAAGAAGTAAAGCAACGTGTTGATGAGCAGCAACAAGAGCGGCGTAGACAAGAGTTACTTGGTAATTAGGTGGTGTTGAAAACAGTGAGGTAGTAACATAATATTGGGTTTCCCTACCTCAATCCAACACCAAAAAACTTAATTTTTCTCAAAAATACTCGATACCCTTACTTTCAGGCTGCCATGTATGACAATATCTGTAAATTCATTGCCGAAAACTTCAAAGATGACTTGGCAACTTGGTTACTAGGTTCACCGATTAAATTAACAGAACTTAGCCCTACTGAATTATCAAGCGAACCAATTCGCGCCGATTCATTAATTTTATTGCAATCTGATAATTTAGTTCTACATACCGAATTTCAAACCGACGCTGATGAAGATATCCCTTTTCGGATGTTAGATTATCGGGTTAGGGTTTATCGCCGCTTTCCTAACAAAGAAATGCGCCAAATAGTAATCTATTTGAGAAAGACAAGTTCACAATTAGTCAATGAAAACAGTTTTAGATTAAACAACACTTACCATCAGTTTGAAGTAATACGGCTGTGGGAACAACCTACAGACAGGTTTATGAGCATTCCAGGTCTATTACCCTTTGCCGTGCTAAGTCAGACAAACGATCCTACAATGGTATTAACCGAAGTAGCCAAAGCAGTTGAAGCAATTAGCGATCGCCAGCTACAAAGAAATATAGCTGCTGCTAGTGGCATTTTAGCAGGTCTAGTGTTAAAAAAAGATGTAATTAGGAAGATTTTAAGGAGTGAGATTATGCGCGAATCAGTCATTTATCAAGAAATCCTAGAAGAAGGCGAAGCCAAAGGTGAGGCTAAAGGTAAAGCAGAAGGCGAAGCCAAAGGTAAAACAGAAACAACAAGAAAGTTGGCTTTAAATCTGTTGAGAATTGGAATGAGTTTAGAGCAAATTGCTCAAGTTACTGAATTACCTATTGAGCAAATTCAAGCTTTTCAAGAGGAGATTCAAAAATCTTAATTTTAACTAATCGCTTTATAAAATACGCGGCTATACAAGCAAAACCCGCGAATGCGGGTTTCAAAGTTTTTACAAGCCCGTCTGCACAGACTTGGTTTATTTAAACGCGATTTCTAATCACCTGGGTTTCAAATTCTAAAAATCAGCACTTTGCGGTGTACGCGGAAAAGGAATCACATCGCGGATATTTCCCATACCCGTCATAAATTGCACAAGTCGTTCAAAACCCAATCCGAAACCAGCGTGGGGGACAGTACCATAACGACGCAAATCAAGATACCACCACAAGTCTTCTGGGTTTAATCCTTGCGCTAACACGCGGCGTTCTAAAACATCTAAACGTTCTTCGCGCTGGGAACCACCGACAATTTCGCCAATTTTCGGTGCGAGAATATCCATTGCACGGACGGTTTTTTCATCGTCGTTTAAGCGCATATAAAAAGCTTTGATTTGCGCTGGATAATCTGTAACGATCGCAGGCTTTTTAAATAATTGTTCAGCTAGATATCGTTCGTGTTCTGATTGTAAATCTAAACCCCAACTTACCGGATATTCAAATTTAACATCAGCTTTTTCTAAAAGTGCGATCGCTTCTGTATAAGTTAAGCGTTCAAAGTGATTATTAATAATATTATCGGCTGTTGTTAACACAGAATTATCAATGCGTTCATTGAAAAATTCCATATCTTCTGGGCAAGTTTCCAATACATATTTAAAAATGTGTTTGAGAAACGCCTCAGCTAAATCCATATCGCCTTCTAAGTCACAAAATGCCATTTCTGGCTCAACCATCCAAAATTCTGCTAAGTGGCGCGAGGTGTTAGAATTTTCTGCACGGAATGTAGGGCCAAATGTATAGACGTTGCTAAAGGCCATCGCCATAACTTCCGCTTCCAACTGGCCGCTAACTGTTAAATATGTGGGTTTAGCAAAAAAGTCTTGAGTGTAATCTACTGCTTGGTTTTCTGTGCGGGGAATATTTTTTAAATCTAAACTAGTAACGCTAAAAAGTTCCCCCGCGCCTTCGCAGTCACTAGCTGTGATAATCGGTGTGTGTACCCACAAAAAGCCTCTTTCGTGGAAGAATTGATGAATTGCTGTCGAACAAGCATTTCTGACGCGGAAAACTGCACCAAAAGAATTAGTACGCGATCGCAAATGTCCAATGGTTCGCAGAAACTCAAAGGAATGGCGTTTCTTTTGCAGGGGATATGTATCGGGATCAGCTTCGCCGTAAACTTTGACTGTCTCGGCTTTCAACTCAATTCGCTGTCCTTTACCCAGAGAAGCCACTAATACCCCTGTGGCTTCCACAGCAGCACCCGTATTCAATTTTTTCAATATAGCTTCATAATCTGGCAAATCCTGATTAATGACGACTTGCAAATTAGCTAGTGATGAGCCGTCATTGACTTCAATAAAAGCAAACCCTTTAGAATCGCGTTTTGTCCGCACCCAACCTTGAACTTGGAGGGACTCATCAGGTTGGCCACTTCGCAATATTTCTGCAATCCGTCGATTTACCATATTTACCCAGCATAAGACTTTAATATCCAGCCTATGATAACGCCCATTCCACCAAAGCGGACGACTTGCCAGAAAGGTTTTTTGAGACTCCGCCAAGAAAATAACTGGCTTTCTAAGTTTAGTTCTAGCATTTCTAACTGCTGTTGAATTTGCCGTAACTCTGCTTTGATTTCTGGTGTCTGAGATAAATTATGCTTTAGTTGATCCCGACGCTGTTGCCATTGTGCCTGTTGTTGGCGATCGCGTTGCACTTGATCATAACGTTCTTTTAATGATCGGAGCGATCGCTCTACTTCCTCTAGTTCTTGTTCAAAATCTGGTTCGGGATTTTCTGCTGGCTGCTGTGATTGTTTTGGCGGCTTCATTTACAAGTAGTAAAGTAGAAGTAAATGCAAATGTGCCAATAGTTATGTCCCAATCTACCCAGCTGCCGAAAACCAGTCAACTGAATGAACTTAGTACACTGGAACTAGCTCAAGCTCTCATGGAAAGACTGAGCATTTCCCCTAACGATTGGCATCGCCTCAAGTCTAACCGCAATTCCCGCGCTAATGAACAAGTGGCAGCAGCTATTGTGTATCTTTTAAAGAATCAGCCACAAGAAGCTCAAGCTAGATTAGAACAGGCAATTGGTTGGTTAGATCGCTCCATTTCTGCTCCTCCCTGTCCAACTCACGGAAAAAGTTAAAAGTTAGGAGTGAGGAGTTAAAAATAAGGAGTTAAAAGTTTTAAATTCTTAACTCCTAACTCCTAAGGAACGTGGATTAAATAAAATGCAAATACTTCATCCTCTATCCAGCTTCCCTCTCCAATATATCGGAGAGGGATTGAGGGTGAGGTAAGCTGTCGGACATAAGGGACTGACAAGAAATAAATTATTCCAATAAACGAACCACTCCAGACAAGGCAGCGCGGTCTTGGGGGTTTCCCCCATGAGCGACTGCCGCACAGAGAACGCAGAGAGAAGAAATAAAGAGAGTTTTTGCGTCCGTTTTGGAACATTTTTTTATTTGTCAGTCCCTAAGTTGTATGTTATTTAACTCCTAACTCCTAACTCCTAACTCCAAAATACGCTACCGCCGCAGAGATAAACGAGGACGATTTTCCATTTGTTTACAAAGTCTCAATTCTGTGCCTTTGCGGTTCCACTCTACCTGATCAAAAATTTGATGCAGAAGACATAAACCCCGCCCACTTTCTGATTCATCTGGTGGTAAATAGTCTGTTGGTTCTTCTTCATTAGTAGATGAAGGAGTAAAGCCGCTACCCTGGTCTGATATTATCCACCAATATTGATTATCTATTAAAGAAAAACGGACTACAACTGTTTTACTTGGATCAAGATTATTGCCATGTTTAGCTGCGTTTACTAGGGCTTCTTGAAGTCCTAGCCGCAGTTCTGCTTGTAATTTTGCTGGAATTTCTGCCAACAGTAAATCTAATATTGGACAAAGGTAGAGGGTTGAGGCGAAACTAATAGTGCCCCAATAACGTGCAACTGGACGGAGTGAAATTGTAATCACAAGAGAAACCCCATAGCTTTCAGTTAGCTAGACATCAGTTTGCTATTACAGGCACCCTGATAAAACTTGAGGTGGTCATGCTGCCTTCAAACTTGCGTCTTTAAAACTAAATTTTGAAAATGCTAGGGAGCATTGGCTTTATAGTATGAGTTGGGATTGTTTGGATAGATAACCGCTGGAATAGTTTTGATAATGGATTCAGCAACTTAAAAAGATGCTACTAATTTGAGAGAGTATTGGCATACTCTAGTTAATTCCCGATTTTTCATTTACCCAATCCAATTCATATTTTTAAGAACCTATGCAGCTTGAATTTATTGAAACAAAATGAATTTTTATTTTTGCCTTAATTCAATTTTAGCATCTTTAGTATGCACTAGACTAAAAATTTCAAACTTCAGTTTTTGTAAAGGAATTACTATCCTTGTGCAAATCCGATAGCACAAGAAAGGCGGCAGCTTCAACATGAGCAGTTTGAGGAAAAAAATCAGCAGGTTGTACCCGTGTGATAGTATATTGCCCATCTTGACAAAGCAATTTCAGGTCGCGGGCGAGGGTGGCTACTTTACAGCTGACGTAAACTATCCGAGATGGTTTCAATTGCCGTAAAGTCTCGATGACTGCGCGATCGCACCCCTTACGTGGGGGATCGAGTATTACTACTTCTGGTATTGTTCCCATTTTGGGAAGCAATTTCTCTACTGCCCCGACTTGGAATGTCACATTATCAATTCCGTTGCGGTGGGCATTCAAAATAGCTTGTTCTACTGCTGCTGGTTGCACTTCTAATCCTGTAGCAATCCGTACTTTTTTCGCCAGAGGTAAAGTTAAAGTCCCAATACCACAATAGGCATCAACTAGCAACTCATGCCCTTGAAGATTGAGTTCTGATTGAATTACCTGCAATAGTGCCTCTGCTGTTTCTGTATACACTTGGAAAAATGTATCTGGGCGCACTTGAAATTCCAGTCCAGCAAAATTTTCACGCAGGTGGGGGACTCCAGCGATGCAACGGGTTTCTGACCCAAAGATAGCATTTGTGCGATCGCTATTGCGGTTGAGCGACACTCCTACTAACTGCGGATAGCGCTTTAACCATTCCTGGGCTTGGGTTTCAATTCCTGATAAATTCCAGTCTTTCACGACCAAAGTCAGCAACATTTCTCCAGTGTGTCGGCCAATGCGTAAACTGAGATGGCGAATTTTTCCCTGGTGGCGCTGTTCGTCATAGATTCGCCAACCCCGTTGTTGAATATCCTGCTTAACTTCGGCAAGTAAAGGATTTAATCGCGCATCTTGGACTGGACATTGATTTAAGTTAATTAATTGGTGACTACCTTTTTGGTAGTAACCAGCTTGTACCTGTCCTGTTGCCGATATACCCAAAGGATATGTAGATTTATTACGGTAGCCAAAAGCAGAAGCGGCGGCGAGTACCGCATCTACCGGTGGTTGGACAAAACCGCCAATGCGTTCCAAAGCTTGGATAACTTGATTTTGCTTGGCTACTAGCTGGTAATCATAATTAATATGCTGCCACTGGCAACCACCGCACTTATCCGCCACAATACAACTAGGTCGGATGCGGTCGGGAGATGGTGACAATAGCTGCTGGAGCTTCCCGTGGGCGTATTTTGGTTTAACATGTACCAAGCGGACAATAGCGCGATCGCCTGGTACTGTATCTGGGACAAACACTACACGCTCATCAGCGCGTCCCACACCATCGCCTGTATCACTCAGGTTAGCGATCGTTACTTCAATTAATTCACCCTGTTGCCAAATTATTTTAGTCATTAGTCATTAGTCATTAGTCATTAGTCATTAGTCATTAGTCATTGGGCATTGGGCAAGAATCAATAGTTCTTCTTCTCCCCCACTCCCTCATCTCCCCCACTCCCAACTCCCCAAACAGATAAATTCAATATATAACTAGCTCCTATCCCTTCACTTGTGTACCTCCAACTCGCTAAACTAACAGATAATATTCAGGTGATTTCAATAATCATGACTGTAATTAGCCAAGTTATTCTCAAAGCCGACGACGAACTGCGTTATCCCAGCAGTGGCGAACTTAAAAACATCAAAGACTTTTTGGAAACCGGCGTACAACGGACGCGGATTGCGGCTACCTTAGCCGAAAACGAAAAAAAGATAGTTCAAGAAGCAACCAAACAACTTTGGCAGAAGCGTCCTGACTTTATCTCCCCCGGAGGTAATGCTTACGGAGAACGCCAACGCTCTCTATGTATCCGCGATTTTGGTTGGTATTTGCGTCTAATTACTTATGGTGTGCTTGCTGGCGACAAAGAGCCAATTGAAAAAATTGGTTTGATTGGTGTGCGGGAAATGTACAACTCATTGGGCGTTCCTGTGCCTGGAATGGTAGAAGCGATCAATTCCCTCAAAACAGCCTCCGTTAGCTTACTGAGTGCAGAAGACGCTGCCGAAGCAGCACCCTACTTTGATTACATCATTCAAGCGATGTCTTAATACAAAGTGTGTGCTGGTTTTAGGAGTATACTTCCGGTCTACTAGAGTGAGTGCGATATATTAGCGCTCGATAGGCATAAGATACCCAATTTGATCGTAACCTTCCCCACACTTGGTAGTGGCTGTGGCAAAATCTCTGTCAAGTTACTAACCAGTTGTGGGGAAATTTATTTAAGTATAATTATGGGCATTTCTCAAAGAAGGACATATAGGCATAAAAAACCGACAGTCCTTGATTAAGGCTGTCGGTAATTAAGTGTGTTCCCTATTAATGACTCGGCTAGAGTTCAGTTGTCATTAATTATGCCTAGTTAGCGATCGCAAAGTGACGATCCTAATCATAGATATGTGTGATTCTCGTCACTTGATTGTTACATCTAAACTGCATATACCGGAATAATTTCTGAGCATCAGTAAATATCCGTAACTTTTGATTAATAATATATACGTTGCTAAATGCTTTTTCAGCTTCAAAGCAAACAACACTAATTAGACACTCAAAGGTTAAAACACCAGATAGAGGAATTAACAAACCTATGCCCCGTTTGCCAAACTGCTGTAGCAGAAAGAGCTATCTGCAAAAATAAATTTCTCAAAGCCGGTCGTAGACAAGCTAATGGAGTTTCCATTGTTGTTGAAACTGAGGTTGGCACTTTTAAGAGTATTGCCAGAAATCACACCAGATACAATCAGTTGGGAGCGATTGAAAGCGCTCAGATCGAGGGTGTCAAAACCTCTACCACCATCAACAGTCGCAAGGCCAAATCCTTTAAAGTAGTCATTCCCAGTACCCAGATCAATCTTGATTCCGCCACCGATAGAGACTTTCTGTTGAACTCCGTCTAGGAGACTGGCGGCGATAAGAGAGTCATTGCCATCGCCAGTCTTGATGATTCCCTGTCCATAAATGCCATAGGCAGTGCCACCAATTGTTGCTGTAGCCTGTCCGGTAAGCTTGTCAGAACCATTGCCAGTATCAATGACTCCATCGTTGACAATGCCATAGGTGGTAACGTTTGTTCCTGAACTGTTGCCATAACCAGTAATCGTATCCTTGCCCGACCCTGTAGTGATGGTGCCGTCTTTAGTGTTCTGAATACCAGTCCCAGCACCACCGTTGCCGATGCCACCGTTGCCGATGCCGCCATTGCCGCCAATACCAGTGCCGACGATCGTGTCTTCTCCGTTTTCGGTATCTAGTTTGCCACTATTGCTGATACCGATTCCAGTACCGCCCTTGCCGCCGACCCTCTCAGGACTGACATTGATGCCACCCCCGCCGTTGCCACCAGCACCAGTGCTGATGATTGTGTTTTGTCCGTCCCCTAGATTCAGACTGCTACTGTTAACGATGCCTGTTCCATTACCGCCATCGCCGAAGAAGGTCTGGCCACCGATGCCGCCCTTCGCTGTAGCAGTGATCGCGTCATTTGCGTCCCCTGCATTCAGACTGCCACTGTTGTTGATGCCTGTCCCATCACCCCCGTTGCCAGCGTTGGGAAAACCCTCAGCGCCAATGCCGCCAGTACCTGTACCGGCGATCGTGTTTTGTCCATCCCCTGCATTCAGACTGCCACTGTTGCTGATGCCGATTCCAATACCACCATCGCCAGAGAAGGGACCGCCCTCGCCGCCGATGCCGCCGTTCCCTGTACCGCTGATAGTGTCTTCTCCATTCCCTGTATTTAGACTGCCACTATTAGCAATACCGATTCCAGTACCGCCAAAGGAAGCGCCAAGACCGCTGCCACCCTTGGTGCCAGTACCGGTGCCGATGATCGTGTCTTCTCTATCCCCTGTATTCAAATTGCCACTGTTGTTGATGCCAGTCCCAGTACCAGCATCGCCGATGTTAAAGCGGCCGTCGCCTGCATTGCCGCCAATACCAGTGCCGATGAGGGTATATTTTCCGTTCCCTGTATTAATACTGCCACTGTTAGCGATACCAGTCCCAGTACCGCCGTAGCCACCGCCTGCCTCACGAGATGTTCCATTTCCGCCGTTACCGCCAGTACCAGTGCCGATGATCGTGTCATTTCCGTCCCCTACAATACTGCTATTGTTGGTGATGCCTGTCCCAGTACCACCATTGCCGCCGCCGTCCCCGCTGTCGCCGCCGTTGCCGCCAGTACCAGTGCCGATAATCGTGTCATTTCCGTCCCCTACAATACTGCTATTGTTGGTGATGCCTGTCCCAGTACCGCCCTTGCCACCGTCATCGCTGGGGAAAGGGCCGCCGCCGCCGTTGCCGCCAGTACCAGTGCCGATAATCGTGTCATTTCCGTCCCCTGGATTCAGACTGCCACGGTTGGTGATGCCAGTTCCATCCGCGCCCTTACCGGAGCTACCGATGCCGCCAGCCGCCGTGCCCTCAATAGTGTCATTTCCTGAGAGTGTACCAATGAAACCTCCAGTTAAAATATCAATACCTGTTGCCAGAGATATATTTAAGTCGTTTCCGATTAAAGTGTCGGCATTGGGGGTGCCGATAAAATTGGGTGGAATCGTAAGTCTAGGCACGATCAAAATCCTCTCAATTAGGTTAGTACGGTCGGTTTTATGCACGTTACAAGAAAATTTTATTTTCTGACTTCGCAAGTAACAGTACATAAATCAGAGCATAGTAGGATTTCAGAATTTCATACAATCTATCTTTAGACGTTTACGATATTTATTTAAGTATATTTTACCGTATAGCTATGAACTATCCTAAAGCTGCACCTACAGGGCAAGTAAATCGATAGAATAATGCTGCTCTCTACAACTAGCGACAAACCTAGCTTGGGGTAATCATGGCAACAGAACAAAAGCACAGCAATTATTTATCAGAAGCCGAGAGCCGTTTGCGTCAACTTTCTATTGAAAAGTTGCGATTAGCTGTTGCGTTTCTGGCTTATTTGCAAGAAACAGAAGAAAACGAAGTTATTGAAAAAGTATTATTAAATATTCCTGATTTTGCCCAATCTTTCCGCGAGATTGAACAAAATGAAGACAAGTTAGAAAATACTGCCTCAAATCAGATTGCCTCAGATGAAGACGTATGGCAGGCTTATTTAGCTTCTAAACAGAAATGGCAGGAGGTTTACCGTCGCCTTGCAGACTCCTAGATTTCTTTCTATTTATCAAGTCCTAAACATTCACCAAGATGAGATAAACAGCTTTGGTGGAACATCTGGTGTTA
Source organism: Nostoc sp. (assembly GCF_036917635.1). Classification (GTDB taxonomy): domain Bacteria; phylum Cyanobacteriota; class Cyanobacteriia; order Cyanobacteriales; family Nostocaceae; genus Nostoc. Next base: position 108,264 of record NZ_JBALCW010000078.1, on the reverse strand, counting down.
GAGACGAAGGTTTGCTAGATTCAGCATTGGCACAACCTCAAGCTACTTTTGGCGGCGAACTTCTCCATCGTACAATTCACGAGCAAGCAGCAGCCTACCTGTACCATTTAGCAATGAACCATCCGTTTATTGATGGCAACAAGCGCACTGCATTTGCGGTTATGGATACCTTCATAACCTTAAACGGCTACAGTTTTAACTTATCGCAAGAGCAAGCTTACAACTTGGTGATTCAAGTTGTCCAGAGAGAAATATCCAAAGAAGAATTATCTGCATTCCTAGAACTGCATCTGCAAGGCAAGTAAATCGATAGAATAATGCTCTGTCCGCCAGAGTGCATTTTCATAACTGCAAGCTCAAAACCAGCTTACCAAAAATCGTCAAATCTGGAGCCTCAAAGGTTAAAACACGAGATAAGACCTCTTGCAAAAGTCTCTAACACCCCACCCCCCAACCCCTCACCTTACTAAGGGGAGGGGAGCGTTTGCGCCAGCAAATGCGGGGTGAGGTTCTTTATTTTTGATTTATGCAAGAGGTCTATACAGGAATTAACAAACCTATGCCCCGTTTGCCAAAGTGCTGTAGCAGAAAGAGCTATCTGCAAAAATAAATTTCTCAAAGCCGGTCGTAGACAAGCTAATGGAGTTTCCATTGTTGTTGAAACTGAGGTTGGCACTTTTAAGAGTATTGCCAGAAATCACACCAGATACAATCAGTTGGGAGCGATTGAAAGCGCTCAGATCGAGGGTGTCAAAACCTCTACCACCATCAACAGTCGCAAGGCCAAATCCTTTAAAGTAGTCATTCCCAGTACCCAGATCAATTTTGATTCCGCCACAGATAGAGACTTTCTGTTGAACTCCATCTAGGATACTGGTGGCGATAACAGAGTCATTCCCATCGCCAGTCTTGATGATTCCTTGTCCATAAATGCCATAGGCAGTGCCACCAATTATTGCTGTAGCCTGTCCGGTAAGTTTGTCAGAACCCTTGCCGGTATCAATGACTCCATCGTTGACAATGCCATAGGCGGTAGCGTTTGTTCCTGAACTGTTGCCATAACCAGTAATCGTATCCTTGTCCGACCCTGTAGTGATGATGCCGTCTTTAGTGTTCTGAATGCCAGTTCCAGCACCGCCATCGCCGATGCTGCTGCCGCCGATGCCGCCATCGCCACCAGTACCTGTGCCAGTGATAGTGTTTTCACCGTCTTCGGTATTGAGTTTGCCACTATTGCTAATGCCAGTCCCACTACCGCCGTTGCCACCCTCATTACCAGCGCCGCCGCTACCAGCAGTAGCTGTACCGTCGATGGTGTCATTTCCGTCACCTGCATTAAGACTACCACTGTTAACGATGCCGGTTGCAGTACCGCCGTTTCCACTCTGGTTTTGTTCGGGACCGATGCCGCCTGTAGCGATACCGGCGATGGAGTCATTTCCGTCCCCTGCATTAAGACTACCATTGTTAACGATGCCGGTTGCAGTACCGCCGTCGTTGCCCATGCCTGGATAGGAGTAGCCGATATTACCAATACCAGTACCAGTAATCGCGTCTTTTCCGTATCCGGTATTCAGACTACCACTGTTAAGGATGCCAATCCCATTACCGTCGAGGCTGCCAATTCTGCTGTATACCTGAAAGCCACCAGTACCTCTGCCATTGATATCATCTTCTCCGTCCCCTGTATTCAGACTCCCGGTGTTAGCAATGCCGATCCCAGCACCCCTGTTAGAGTCACTGTTATAGTCATTGTAACTGCCACCAGTACCAGTGCCGTTAATCTTGTCTTGTCCTTCCCCGGTGTCCAGTTCGCCACTGTTGGCGATGCCAATTCCATCTCCGGCTAGGCCGTTGTGGTAACCGATGCCGGCGTTGCCGCCAGTACCAGTGCCGATAATCGTGTCTTGTCCTTTCCCAGTGTCCAGTTTGCCACTGTTAGCTATACCAGTCCCAGCAACGCCGTTGCCGCCCTCGAAAATACCTCCATGTCCGCCCTTACCGCCAATACCAGTGCCGATGATCGTGTCATTTCCGTCTCCTGCATTAATATTCCTATTGTTGGCTATGCCAGTCCCAGTTGCGCCATTGCCGCCAATGAAGTCGCTTCGACCTCGGATTAGTCCGCCGCCGTTACCGCCAGTACCAGTGCCGACGATCGTGTCATTTCCGTCTCCTGCATTAATATTCCTATTGTTGGCTATGCCAGTCGCAGTTCCGCCATTGCCGTTAGCGGAGCTGGTGTAGTAATTGCCGTTGACGCCGTTTTCCCCAGTACCGATGCCAGTGATCCTGTCTTTTCCTGAGAGTGTACGAATGTCACCTCCAGTTAAAATATCAATACCAATTGCTGCTGATCTATTTAATTCTTCCCCAAGTAAAGTGTCGGAATCGGGGGTACTGATGAAATTCGGTGGAATGGTGAGTCTAGGCATGAGTCAAATCCTTTCAATTAGTTTAATATGGGCGGTTTGCTCATTTGGATGAGCAGTTTCTCAAAAAACTCCCGGAATTCTTTCTCGAAAAGTTATTCAGTGATTGAGTCTACTGTTGCAAAATTGACTTAAGCTCAATGAAGTTCTGACGAATTAATCATATTCCTGGGCATTAAATTCACATTCTGTAAGTGCGAAAGTGCGATCGCCTCCTATGAATTTTTTCTGCGTTCAGAATAATGGCTCATCTGACAGGCTGATAGACATTTGCATAACCTGGAAATTATCTATGTACCTTGCAGCAAAATTAAATTTTATTACTTTCTAATTTTCAGTAAATAATCACTATTTCAAGATTTAATACAATTGACCTTTAGACGGATTACGAATATTTATTGAGTAAATCTATTTAGTTAATCTTTAGCATTTAGCCATGAACCATCCTAGAACTGCACCTACAGGGCAAGTAAATCGATAGAATAATTCTCTGTACAATTGGTGCATTATTTCCATGACCGCCACATCTCCTGCTCCCTTTTCCCCTCAAGAAATTGCTGCTGAAAGTATAAAGCCAGAAGAATACACAGAAATTGTCCGTCGGTTAGGGCGTCATCCCAACAAAGCCGAACTGGGAATGTTTGGGGTAATGTGGTCAGAGCATTGCTGTTACAAAAATTCTCGACCTCTACTCAAACAATTTCCCACTGAGGGACCCCGCATTCTCGTGGGGCCTGGTGAAAATGCTGGTGTTGTAGATTTGGGCGACGGACTGCAACTAGCTTTTAAGATTGAATCCCACAACCACCCATCAGCTGTAGAACCATTTCAAGGTGCAGCAACGGGAGTAGGCGGTATTCTCAGAGATATTTTTACAATGGGTGCGCGTCCCATTGCTCTCTTAAACTCACTGCGCTTCGGTTCCTTAGAAGATGCCAAAACTCAAAGGCTGTTCCAAGGCGTAGTGGCAGGAATTTCACATTATGGTAATTGCGTTGGTGTACCCACCGTTGGCGGCGAAGTTTACTTTGACCCTGCTTATTCTGGTAATCCCCTGGTGAACGTTATGGCACTAGGGTTAATGGAAACCCAGGAAATCGTTAAATCTGGGGCATCTGGCTTAGGCAACCCTGTGCTTTATGTTGGTTCCACTACTGGGCGCGATGGCATGGGAGGCGCAAGTTTTGCTAGTGCGGAATTGAGCGATCGCTCAATAGACGATCGCCCTGCTGTTCAAGTAGGCGATCCATTTTTGGAAAAGTCGTTAATTGAAGCTTGTCTAGAAGCGTTTAAGACAGGTGCAGTTGTCGCCGCCCAGGATATGGGAGCAGCTGGTATCACCTGTTCTACTTCAGAGATGGCGGCAAAAGGCGGTGTGGGAATTGAACTCGATTTAGATAAGATTCCCGTCAGAGAAACGGGGATGGTTCCCTATGAATATCTGCTTTCGGAATCTCAAGAACGAATGCTATTCGTTGCCCACAAGGGACGTGAGCAAGAGTTAATCGACATTTTCCACCGTTGGGGACTTCAAGCCGTTGTCGCTGGTACTGTCATCGCTGAACCCATCGTGCGGATTCTCTTTCAGGGTGAAGTAGCAGCAGAAATCCCGGCTGAGGCTTTGGCGGAGAATACCCCACTATATAACCGGGAATTGTTGACAGAACCGCCAGAATATGCTAAAAAAGCTTGGGAATGGACATCTGATTCCTTACCTCCTTGCACAACTGCTGGAATAGAACTCAAAAGAGGCGTGCGAAGTTGGAATGATATTGTGTTAACTTTGCTCGATACACCCACGATCGCATCTAAAAACTGGGTATATCGTCAGTATGACCATCAAGTACAAAATAATACAGTAATATTACCAGGTGGTGCAGATGCGGCTGTGATCCGTTTGCGCCCCCTAGAACAAATCCCAAATCTAAAATCCCAAATCCCAAATCTAAAATTAGGAGTGGCGGCGACGGTAGATTGCAACCCTCGTTATGTTTATCTTGACCCCTACGAAGGAGCTAAGGCAGTGGTGGCAGAAGCAGCACGCAATCTTAGCTGTGTGGGTGCAGAACCTGTGGCGGTGACGGATAACCTAAATTTTGGCTCTCCAGAAAAACCGATTGGTTACTGGCAATTGGCAGAAGCTTGTCGCGGTTTGGCAGAAGGTTGTCGAGAATTGGCAACACCCGTCACAGGCGGTAATGTCTCTTTGTATAACGAAACTCTTGATGCTCAAGGCATTCCCCAACCAATTTATCCTACTCCAGTAGTGGGTATGGTGGGCTTGATTCCCGATATCACCAAAATTTGTGGTCAAGGTTGGCAAGCAGCCGGCGATGTCATTTACCTTCTGGGATTGTCTGTGGTATCCAAGTTCAGTTTAGGAGCATCTGAGTATTTAGCTACTATCCACAATAGTGTTGCCGGAAAACCACCACGGGTAGATTTTGACTTAGAACGGCGCGTCCAGAAAGTTTGTCGGGAAGGAATTCGTAATGGTTGGATACGTTCAGCCCATGATTCTGCTGAAGGGGGATTGGCGATCGCAATAGCAGAATGTTGCATTTCTGGCAACCTTGGGGCCGAAATCAATTTAGAAATAACACCAACTCAGTTAACCCGTGTGGATGAGGTGTTGTTTGCCGAAGGTGGTGCCAGAATTTTAGTTTCTGTAACATCCACACAACAAGCAGTTTGGGAATCATATTTACAGGAACATCTCGGTAAGGAGTGGCAAATATTAGGTACAGTTGGAAATTTCGAGACTGGTTTGGGGGTTTTCACCACTGATAATCAAGCCTTAATCAAAGTTAGTATCGAAGATATGAGCGATCGCTATTCCCACGCGATCGCTAGGCGGATCGGCAACCACACCACTATTTCTGAGTCTTGAGTATTTAGACTTCACTCAGAACTATTAACGTCTCTGAGCAGAATTACGGTACTGTTTTAATAGATGGTTAAAGATTTGTTAAGAAATCCACAACTATCCATCGACATTATCCAGTGACTAAATAATTACTAATTCGTAATTCGTAATTCGTAATTCGTAATTGAACCATACAAGCCCCTTGATTAGTCAATGGAAACACAAAAGCTCGTAGCATCACTATTTCAAGCCCCGTAAGGGTTTAGCAATGCTAAATCCATACAATCATGGGCTAATAATTACGAATTACAAATTATCAATTACGAATTATTTTGACTTGACCCCCCCCCACCAGGAGCAAAGCTAGCATGACCTCTATTCATTCTGTCACTTCGGATGAATACCCCGACCCGACTAACAACCCAATCAATAGTCATGAAAATCAGCCTGACAAGCCAGAAGAAGCTTGTGGTGTTTTTGGCATCTATGCACCAGGAGAAAACGTTGCTAAACTGACCTACTTTGGATTGTATGCCCTCCAGCATCGGGGTCAAGAATCAGCCGGTATTGCCACCTTTGAGGGTACACAAGTCCACCTCCACAAAGATATGGGCTTGGTGTCTCAAGTTTTTAATGAATCCATTTTGGATCAGTTGCCTGGTAGCCTTGCTGTTGGTCACACTCGTTATTCAACCACAGGTTCTAGCCGCAAAGTTAATGCCCAACCCGCAGTACTAGAAACTCGCTTAGGTTCATTAGCTCTAGCACATAATGGTAATTTAGTCAATACAGTACAATTGCGTCAAGAGTTGCTTGAGAAAAAATGCAACTTAATCACGACAACAGACTCAGAAATGATCGCTTTTGCGATCGCAGAAGCCGTCAATGCTGGCGCAGATTGGCTAGAAGGTTCAATTCAGGCATTTCATCGTTGCCAAGGAGCCTTTAGTTTAGTTATTGGCACTCCTAACGGCGTTATGGGTGTCCGGGACACCAATGGTATTCGCCCCCTAGTGATTGGCACTTTGGCTGGTAATCCAGTTCGTTACGTTTTGGCTTCGGAGACTTGTGGTTTAGACATCATTGGAGCCGAATACCTGCGAGATGTAGAACCAGGCGAATTAGTTTGGATTACTGAAGAAGGTTTGGCTTCCTATCATTGGAGCCAAAAGCCCCAAAGGAAATTGTGTATCTTTGAGATGATTTACTTTGCCCGCCCTGATAGCATCATGCACAACGAGAGTTTGTACAGCTATCGAATGCGGTTAGGGCATCAACTAGCTAAAGAATCTTGTGTCGATGCCGATATTGTTTTTGGTGTTCCTGATTCAGGTATTCCGGCTGCGATCGGATTTTCCCAAGCTTCTGGTGTAGCTTACGCCGAAGGACTGATTAAAAATCGCTATGTTGGACGAACCTTTATTCAGCCGACACAAACCATGCGTGAGTCAGGTATCCGCATGAAACTTAACCCGCTTAAAGATGTGCTGGCGGGTAAACGAGTAATTATTGTTGATGACTCTATTGTTCGCGGTACTACCAGCCGTAAACTAGTCAAAACCTTACGTGATGCTGGTGCAGTGGAAGTACACATGCGAATTTCTTCCCCACCAGTAACTCACCCCTGCTTCTATGGCATCGATACCGATTCTCAAGATCAGCTGATTGCTGCTACCAAGTCAGTAGCGGAAATTGCCAAGCAACTGGAAGTAGACAGCCTCGCCTATCTCAGTTGGGAAGGAATGCTAGAAGCGACACGAGAAGACACCAATAGTTTCTGCTCTGCTTGCTTTACTGGAGATTATCCCGTAGCGATTCCTGAGCCAGTGAAGCGTTCTAAGTTGAGTTTAGAAAAGGTAGTGGTGTAAAGGCTCCGACAGACTTGAACAAAAAGATCCCCGACTTCTTGAAGAAGTCGGGGATCTGAGCTTCTAGGTGTTTGTAAATTAAATAAGATTGCGATATTATCTCACGCTAAAATGGCTAAATCCCCTAAATAAAGATGGTTTATGAACCAGCCAATATCTGAGAGAGTGCGCTGGACTACCGCCGATTTAGAGTTGTTTCCAGATAACGGGAACCGCTATGAAATTATTGACGGAGATTTGTTTGTGACTAGAGCGCCTCACTGGAATCATCAAAAAGTCTGTGTCAGAATTATGACTCGATTGGATATCTGGTCACAAGCTACTTCTTTGGGAGAAGTTGTTACTGCTCCAGGCATAATTTTTGGCGATAATGATAATGTAATTCCTGATGTTGTCTGGGCTAGCAATGAGAGATTGCCCCTACTTTTAGACGAGGCGGGGCATTTGACTGGTGCGCCAGAACTGGTAATAGAGGTACTGTCTGCTGGTATTGAGAATGAAAAGCGAGACAGGGAATTTAAACTAAAGCTTTACTCAGTAAGAGGTGTTTGGGAATATTGGATTGTGGATTGGCGCAACCAACAGGTGGAAGTTTATCGACGTGAGCAAGCGAGTTTAAAGTTAGTTGCTACGTTGTTCAATGGTGATGAGTTGAACTCACCCATATTGCCTGATTTTACTTGTGCGATCGCATTCTTATTTACTTAACACAAGTTCGCAGAATTGCTGTAATTGCTTACTATTCGCAATTTTTAACAAAGAGCAATAGGCAGAGGAGAAGGTAGAATGTCTCAGCAGTATTCAATTGAGCAAGTTCCTAAGAATCTGGATAAAATTTTTCAGGAAATTGAACAAGGCGAATCGATACAAATTATGCAACAGGGGCAGCAAGTTGCTGTGATTCTATCTGCGGCTGAATATCAGCGTCTGTTGCATGGAAAACCAGCTTTTTGGGAATCTGTAGAGCGATTTCGTCAAGAAATTATGGAAGAAGGAATCGAAATTGATCCTGATGAGGTTTGGAAAAATGTACGCGACAAGTCTCCTGGACGAGACATAATATTGTGAGTCGCTTTTTACTCGATACTAACGTCATCTCTGAGCCATTAAGGCCACAACCGAATGCAGCAGTTATCCAAAAGTTGCAACAGTATCAAGGTGAATTTGCTATTGCTTCCGTTACTTGGCATGAATTGCTATTTGGTTGCTATCGTCTGCCCGCTTCTAAAAGGCGAGAGAGAATTGAACAGTATCTCAAGGAGATCGTCCAACCAAATATTCCTATCCTGCCCTATGAGAGTATGGGAGCCGAATGGTTTGCTTTAGAAAGAGTGCGACTGGTAACTATAGGAAAAACTCCCGCGTATCCAGATGGGCAGATTGCAGCGATCGCAAAACTTAATGGTCTGATTTTGGTAACAAATAATATTTCAGACTTTATCGATTTTCAAGAACTTCAACTAGAGAATTGGTTTTGTTAGTTAAGTAGGTTACTCTTTTTCAAGATGGCAAAACTACTTTTTATTGCGCGATGTCTACGAGAGGCTATTCGGCGATCGCATCCTTATTTACTTAACACAATAACAAGCGATCACTGAAGGGGAGTGCGCTATCTTTGAATATGTTAATTAATGCGGAATTGAGGTATGGATGCCGAGGAATTACTTAGGCGTTATGCTGCTGGAGATAGAGATTTTACTCGAGTTGATTTGAGTAACGCTAACTTGAGTAGAACCGACTTGCGGGGTATTAATCTGAGTAGAGCTTATTTGGATGGTGCAAACCTAATGGATGCCAACCTCTGTGGGGCTTGTTTGGTAGGTACTCACTTCGAGGCTACTGAAATGATTAATACTGATCTCAGACAGGCTAATCTCAGTGATAGTCATCTGAGTGCGGATCTGAGTGGGGCTAATCTCAGTGGTGCTGACCTAAATAGGGCTGACCTGTATAGCGCCTCTTTGGAGAATGCTCTGTTGATTGGGGCTGATCTCTCCTACGCCAAGTTGGAGGCTGCTATTTTTGATGGGGCTAACCTCAGCTATGCTAACTTGACGGGTAGTACTGATGGTGATGTCAATGATGCTATTCTTGATCACACCATCATGTAGGATGGAAGTATTGGAAATAATTAATGCGATCGCTCCCCTCACTAGTTCAGAAACGAAACCCAATATTCATGACCGATATTCAATTCACAAATAGAAAGTACAGCTTAACTGTGCTGCAAAAACTCAACTTTGGGCAATAACGGGTCAGTCACAATACCCACACCGCTAAAACCCCAGCGTTTGAGCAAGTTTCCTAACTGTGTACGCGCAATAGATTCTACAGTAAAGCGATTTGCCAATTCTCCTGCATGGGTGTTGAGATAGCTAAGGGCATCAAAGTTTTCCTGAAACAGCAATAAATAACCTGATGTTTCGGTGTCAGGGCGAGCTATGAGATAATTACCGTCAGTTTTTGAACGCACTAAGTAATAGACTTCGGACAGCATGGAGATGGGGATGGGGAGAGTGGGATTAAACCAATGACAAATGACAAATGACTAATTAAGATTTTCTAGGCGAATACGTGGATCGGCCGCTTTTAACATTAAATCGGCGATTAAATTACCAGCAATCAGCAACACTGCGCCCATTACCAAGCTTGCCATTAACAAATATAAATCTTGAGCTTGTAAAGCCTGTAGAGTCAACCTCCCTAAACCGGGCCAGTTGAAGAAAAATTCGGCAATGAAAGCACCATTTAATAAACTAGCTAATTCAAAACCCAATAAGGTAATCAAGGGATTTATCGCATTACGGAGTGCATGAACGTAGATAACGCGATTTTCTGGCAAACCTTTGGCACGAGCCGTTTGGATATAATCTTGACGCAGCACATCCAATAATTCGCCGCGAGTAATGCGTTGTAAACCAGCAAAACTAGTAATTGAAAGAGCGATCGTGGGTAAAATCATGTGCCAGCCGATATCTAAAATTTTGCCAAACCACGACAGTTCGGAGTGAATGATGCTAGTCATACTACCCACTGGGAATAAGGGCGAGGTGAATTGGGCTAAAACCAGCAGCGCTAAGGCAGTGATGAAACTGGGAAAGCCTTGTCCGGCGTAGCTAATGACCTGTAAAACCCGGTCTGATAGCTTGTTTTGGTTAACAGCAGCAAAGATCCCTAGAGGGATAGCGATCGCCCATGTGACAATTAAAGATGCGATCGCTAATAACAAAGTCGCTGGTACTCGTTCCCACAACAGCGATGCTACTGAACGTTGATAAATAAAACTCGTGCCAAAATCCCCTTTTGTCAAAATTCGCCATAACCATAGCCAAAATTGCTCTGGCCAAGACTTATCCAAACCAAACTGCTGCTTGATTTGTTCAATTCTTTCTGGCGATATCTTCGGGTTTTGCCGCAGGGTATCTACATAATCTCCTGGAGCAAGTTGAATAATGAAAAACGATAACGCTGACGCCAAAAACAAAGTCAGTAGTGCCTGCAATACCCGCTTTCCCACATAAACAAAAGTTTCACTCGTGACTAGCGTTATTAGCCAATCCCGACCTGTCTCCAAAGAAATTCTCGTAGATGTCATTTGTCCTTTGTCCTTTGTCCTTTGTCATTTGTCATTTGTCATTTACTAATCACCAATGACAAATAACTAATATTCAATTAAAGAGATAATCGGCACGTCTGGCAGATATTTACGCCCTTCTAAATCCCGTAGCTCGATAATAAACCCAAATCCTACTAGTTCGCAGCCAATCTTCTGCATTAACTTTGCTGTTGCACTGGCAGTTCCACCCGTGGCAATCAAATCGTCCACAATTAAAATTCGGCTACCTTGGTGTAAACCGTCTTGATGCACTTCTAGGCAGTCCATACCATACTCTAGTTCATATTCAATTGAATAAACGGCTGCTGGTAACTTACCTTTTTTACGGACGGGAATAAAACCAGCTCCTAATTTATAAGCCAGAGGTGAACCAAAAATAAATCCCCTCGACTCTATACCAATGACATAATCCGCCGTTATCCCAGCTTCATTGCATTTTTGTGCTAAAAAGTCAATAGTATAGCGCAGTCCCTCTGGATCGCGCAGCAGGGTAGTAATATCCCGAAATAAAATTCCGGGTTTAGGGAAATCTGGGATGTCACGAACGAGAGACTTCAAATCCATAAAATGGGGAGTGGGGAGTGGGGAAGAAGCAGGGGAGCAGAGGAGCAAGGGAGAAGAGTTTTCTCGTCTGCCTCTTTTCAATGCCCAATGCCAATTTCAGATACCTGAAAAATCGTACACTATAATGTCATACGCTGGTGGTCGAGTCTGAAGCTTCGCCCTTTATTGACGATAATTAGAATCTAAATCAAGCTATAAAGGGTATTGCACTAAATAAATGAGGTGAATTAAGTTATGTTTTAAAATTTTGATTTCAATATAGGGAAAACTTTGAATAGAAAGAGTTAAGTAATGTATATATCAGGTAGTTATGCTATTGCTACAAGTCTAATGCTCAAGCCTTGGCTACCGATCTTAAATTTGTTTTATCTAGTCTGTTGGAACCGCACAAGGTATTTATAGAATGAATGTCTCAGCAAGTTTAACGCCGTTCAACAGTCCAACTCAAGATTCACTGCCGATGGTTTTGGACACTTTACCAGATCCGGCGATCGCTTCCAAAACGTGTCCTCGCAGAACCAGGCTGCAAATTGACCTGATTTTATTGGCAATTGAAGCTTTAGAGCTTGGTGGTTCAGAAGCAATCCTGACTTTTGCTCAAGAGTTGGATCTAAAAGGAATTGTTAAAGACAGAGTGAATTTATGGCGGATGCGTAGCTCTAATCCGCTACGGAGAGCGCATATCCGCCGTCCCTTAAGTATCATGGAAGCAAAAGCTTTGGTGGTGATTGCTTGCTACATAGCACGGCGTTTAACTGTTGTGATTCGCCAGTTACTAATGATTTGTCAACAAATGGAAGAAAAGCAGATTCCATTAGAACAGAATTTGCGCTTATCTAATTACCTAGAGCGGTTTAGAGCGCATTTTAAGAGCCGGATGAATGCTCGACGTTCTGGTCTCTTGGCATTAACTTCTGATGCAAAATTAGATGAGCTAGCGATAAATTTGTTAGGACAATTACTATTTTGTACTGGTACAGCTGGAATGCAGCGATTCTGGATTAGTCTTTTTGACGGTGAAGTGGAATGAACATTCAACGTAAGTACAGTTTGCCTAATTGTACACTGCTTTTAGAAGGGTTAAGCGATCTTAGTAGGGCTGCACATTTCCAGGAAATGCGCCCGGAATTATCAATATTGGTAAATGCAGAATGTTATTTATCTGGTTACAACCAACCCCTAACGGGAGGGCGAGAATTTTTTGAAAGTTTGGTGAGGGCTGTTAGTGGCTATGCCCAAGAATTTTTAAGTAGTGTACCTAATCCGCAAGCACACAATCAGGAATCGGAGCTAGTAGAGTTTCGCAAAATTGACAGCAACCGACATAGGTTAATTATATATTCCGAAGGCGCTCCAGAGGGGTTCGATCGCTCTAACAATTCCAAACGTCCGCCTATTGAAATAGATTTAAATACAGTACAGTTGTTTGATTTAGTGGAAGCAGTGGATCAGTTTTTTGCTGATACTCAAACTTTACCTGAACTTTCCTTAGAACTACAACCAGTTACCAGACGCTATGGCGGTGCTAGTCAGGCTGCGATCAGACAGGCTATACCTGCTGCTGTGGGTGTGTCAAGTTTAGCAGTAGCTGCGATCGCCTTTAACTTGATTCCACCCCCCCAAATTCGTCCACCGCAGCCTCAACCAGATAAGCAAACTAGCTCTACAACAAACAATCTCACTGCTCCAGCATCAGCTGCTGCAACTCCCATCGCTGCTGCAACCCCCACACCAACATCCCCAGCTAATAGAAAGCCGCCAGTTAAAGATTTAGAAGCACTTTTAAATACAGTTCCAGAAATTACCGATCCATCCCAGTTACGTGCATTGAATCGTCAAGTGTACAATCAAATTCATCCAGCTTGGACTAATCGCTCAGGATTGCAAGAGGATTTGATCTATCGTCTGGGTGTAGCTGCGGATGGAGCAATCATTGGTTATAAAGCGTTGAATAAAGAGGCAAATACAGGAGTAGGTCAAACTCCTCTGCCTAACGTACTTTATAATCCAGCTACCCGTCCTGCTATTTCTAATGAACCCATCGCCCAATTCCGAGTCGTATTTACTACAAAAGGTGTGCTAGAAGTTAGTCCTTGGCGGGGATATGCTAAGACGCCAGAGGTAGTAGGTTCAAAAATTACTGACTCTAATATAGTCAAAGGTTTAAACCAAAAGCTTTATAGTACAGTTCGGCAAAACTGGAGTGGTACCCCCACCTTTACGCGAGATTTGAAATATCGGGTAGCAGTCAACAAAGATGGTGTAATTGCTGACTATGAACCACTAAACCAAGTCGCCTTTGACTATTTCCGCGAAACACCCCTTCCCAAAATGTTCAACGCTGTCTACGGTTCCAATGTAGCAGCTCCCAACAATAAAGAACCTCTCGCCCACTTTCAAGTGATATTTAAGCCTAACAGTACGCTGGAAGTTACTCCTTGGCAGGGATATCAGTAGTTGGGAATGGGGCAAGAAAATTAAACCAATTCGCAAACGCACAAGCGTGCCTCCGGCAAGAGTGCGAATTGGTTTAACGCTATCATATTTATGCTTTCATCCCCCATGCTTCTAGCCGGGGGAGATGTGAATGACTTGTTGAGCCAGTAAAACTAATTCCATTACCCCATCCCCTGCATCTACTAAAGATATGGGGGATAATTTTTAGAGTATTAAGATAAATAAGGTGTGACCTATTGGCTTAGTTAGCGTGAGGATATCTTGAGCATGGTAACAAAGTATAAAAATATGCTCATATCTTTATTGGATTTTGAGCATATAGCGGTTGCTATTGAGATGCGGTACAACATTTATCGCAAGGTCTAGGCTGTACCTCACGTAAACGAGAACCACTATATATCGAGCATTTCGAGAACTATAAACCCTGTAACTATTCAATTAAGGTATTTATATGTTTCTAATAACTGGAGCAACGGGAGGAATCGGTCGCAGAGTTGTGCGACTCCTAAGGCAACGAGAACAGTCTGTGCGGGCATTTGTCCGCCTTACCTCGCGCTATAGCGAGTTAGAACACCGGGGTGCAGAAATCTTCATCGGTGACTTGCTTTCAGAAAGAGATATCCAGAAAGCTAGTCGGGGTGTGAAGTATATTATCAGCGCCCACGGTTCTGATAGCGATGCCCTATCTTTAGATTACCGCGCCAATATTGAACTAATAGACCAAGCGAAAGCCAATGGTGTAGAGCATTTTGTCTTCATTTCCGTACTGGGAGCCGATCGCGGATATGAAGACGCTCCTGTGTTCAAAGCAAAACGAGCAGTAGAACGATATTTGTCAGCTAGTGGCTTGAATTACACTATTTTACGCCCATCTGGATTAGCATCTAACTTGCTGCCACTAGTAGAACAATTTCGAGAAACGGGATTGTATTTGCTAATTGGCGATCGCAAAAACCGTACCTCAATTGTCAGTACCGATGATTTGGCAAGGATAGTGGTGGATTCTGTGACACTTGAAGGCGCTCGCAACCAAATTTTATCAGTAGGAGGGCCAGAGATTTTATTACGAGAAGATATCCCTCGGATTTTTGGTCGGATCTTCAACAAACAGCCAGTAATTATTAACTCACCACTATTTGCCATTGATGGGTTACAGGGTGCATTGGGTTTAATTAATCCCCAAATTAAAAAAGCTTTGGGAACTTATCGCACATTGCTAGCAAATGAATTTTTCTGTACAAAAGATGAAATTGCCAATTTAGAGGCAATTTTTAACTTCCAGTTGGAAACATTAGAAACTTTTTTGCGGCGTTATATAGCAGTTTAAATAGTCATTAGTCATTAGTCATTTGTCCTTAGTTATTCACTAATTACAAATGATTAATGACAAATGACAAAGGACAAAGGACAAAAATATATGGTAAATGCTGCTCAAGCACGTCAGACAAAAGAGCGATTCGCCCAACCAGAGGAACAACTCACTTATGAGTTAGGGAAGGCAGTACAGGAATTACCACCCCTGTACACTAGATTATTAGCGGGAACGATTAGCTTCATTGTATTTGGAGCGATCGCCTGGGCGTACTTCTCGCAAATAGATGAAGTAGCAACAGCACCAGGGGAATTAATTGCTTCCACGCAGGTAAGACCGGTGACATCATTGGGTGGGGGGTCAATTGTTGCTGTTAAAGTACGAGAAGGCGATCGCGTTACTAAAGGTGAAGTTCTGATTCAAAAAGATCCAGACTTGCAAATAACCGATGTTTCCCGTCTAGCCAAATCTTCTAGATTGATTCAGGACGATTTGCAACGTTTAGATGCAGAACGCACTGGAGGCAAAACTACTGGGACGAAACTCCAAGATGAACTTTTAAGTTCCCGTCTGCAAGACTTCCAAGCGCGGCAAGCAGGAGCCGAAGCAGAAGCAAATCGCCAACAAGCACTGATCAATCAAGCCAAAGTCCGTTTGACTCGCTTACAAGATAACTTAGTTAATGCCAAAAGTAGCGTTGCCAATGCTAAAACCAACCTTGCCAACGCAGATAGCATCCGAATTAAAATTGAAAGTAATTTGGGCCTTGCAGAACAAAGGGAAAAAAGCCTACGCAGCCTAATGACTACTGGTGCTGTACCTCGTGTCGATTACTTGGATGCCCAAGAAAGATTAACTCGTGCAAAGACAGAAATCACTAGATCGCAAGATGAAGTGACTAACGCCCAGAATAAAATAACTGAGGCTGAAGATAAAGTCACATCATTAGAAAAAGATATTGCTGCCCAAGTCCAAGAAATTCGCCAAGCAGAACAAGCTTATAATGCTGCACGTAGTCAGTCCCAGCGTGTAGCATCAGAACGCCAAAGTGAAATTTTGACCCAGTTCAACAAGCGTAAAGAAGAACTGACAACTGTTCAAGGTCAATTAGAGCAGGCGAAGAAGCAGCAAGCTTTAGAAACGATTGAGGCTCCCGTTGCTGGTACAATTTACAGAGTTAAAGCCACTAAGGGGCCAGTGCAATCAGGTGAAGAATTGCTATCAATTTTGCCGGAAGGGGAAGAAATGCTCCTAGAGGTGAAAGTTCTCAACCGCGATATTGGGTTTATTCGTCAAGGAATGAAGGCAAAAGTGAAAATGGCAACTTTCCCCTTCCAGGAATTTGGCACTGTGAATGGCGAAGTTATGCAAGTCAGTCCGAATGCAATTGTTGATAAAGAATTAGGCTTAGTTTTTCCTACCAGAATTAAGCTAAATAAACACTCAGTGAACGTGCGCGGTCAAGAAGTAGAATTTACGCCAGGTATGTCTGCTACAGGTGAAATTGTCACTCGTAAAAAGTCAATTTTGACATTCATTACTGAGCCTGTGACGCGGCGGTTCAATGAGGCATTTTCCGTTAGGTAGGTTTGCGGCCTGTGCTGTTTTTATAGCTATATGAACAGCTATGCCTAGAATGTCACAAATTACACCTAAAACGTAGGGGTTTAGCAATTGCTCATAGGTGTCAACCTAAGGTGAAAGACATGTACCACAAGGAACTGAAGTTCCTTAGCTTTTAGCGAAAGTCATCTTTTGATGACTAAATTATAGCCAAAAATGTTTAAGTAAGTAGGCGGAAAAATTCATAACTACGTCATTGCGAGTGTAAGGGACTGACAAGAAATAAATTATTCCAATAAACGAACCACTCCAGACAAGGCAGCGCGGTCTTGGGGGTTTCCCCCATGAGCGACTGCCGCACAGAGAACGCAGAGAGAAGAAATAGAGAGAGTTTTTGCGTCAGTTTTGGAACATTTTTTTATTTGTCAGTCCCTAATGAAGTGAAACGAACCAATCGCAATCGTTTCAAACTTTTTACATTTCGTTACATAGTTAGGTTTGTTTATGCCCACCTACTTAGTCTATTTCAATAGACTTTAGCTAAAAGCCAAAGAACTTTAGTTCGAGGCGGGTGAAGAAAGAAGCTAAAAGTTTTGCTACTTTTAGCTTAAGTTGACAACAATGAGCAATTGCTAAACCCCTACCGTCTATTGCATCCAAATGAGAGCCGTAATCAATACTGTGTAGGTTAGGACTTACGCATCAAGTACGAAATGTAGGGGCAATTCATGAATTGCCCCTACGGGAAATCAAGGCTTTCACTGCTTTTTGCGTAAGTCTTTTTTTTAATCATTTTTTTTGATGATTTTGATAAAAAATCATATTGGCTATTATCAATAGTTTTTCTTAAAGTAAAATTACCAATTTTGAATATGTGAAAAAGATATTACTCATGGAAAAGATTAATCCGATTCCAGAAATACTGGGTGAAACAACTGATGTAGAAACTTGGCTAATTCGGGGTGGGCTAAGATTTTCAGACTTAGGTAACGATGCCGCCAGTCTTGCAATCCGTAAGCAATGGCGAGAGTACCAAGCCGCAGTGCAAAGATACTGTGCAACCCTACACCAACCACCGTCACATGTTCAACTAAGCGGCGACTATGCCAAACTGAGAATAC
This sequence comes from Nostoc sp., assembly GCF_036917635.1. Taxonomy (GTDB): domain Bacteria; phylum Cyanobacteriota; class Cyanobacteriia; order Cyanobacteriales; family Nostocaceae; genus Nostoc. The sequence goes on along the minus strand of NZ_JBALCW010000078.1, from coordinate 90,465 downwards.
CTGGTGCGGCATCAAGCAATTATCCGATAAGCTGTCGAGTCGTGCCAAATCCTTAGACTGGGCAAAAGATAGAAAATCTTAAAGAATCAAGTGTCGGGTAGGGTAACTGCTAACTGTTTGACTAATAATCCTGTTGCACACCGCCTACCACTGGCTTAATTTCCGAAAATGGATCAGTACCGCCACCCCAGTTAAAATCACTAATTCGGATGGTGAAGCCGCCTAACTCTAGCACCGGATTGTAACGCAGGGTGATGCCATAGGTGCGACGGCTATATTCCACAATGTAGTCGGTGCTGGTTTGTTTACCAGTATCCAAGTTAACAGATGTTTGAAAGCCTAAGCGAAAAGGTCCGTAGATTTGCTGTGATATGCCAGCGCTCAATACTTGGTTATCAACGGAGCGATCAAACAAAAAGGGTGATAATCCGTTGTTTAAGCCTTGAGAGTAACTAATATTAAAGGCGGTATAGTCGAAAAAAGGTCGAGAAAAATGACCAATTTGACCTTGTAAGCCAATTGTACCAGTTAGGGTGCTTTGGTTATCACCATTGGTGTAATAACTGGTAGTGCCTGTAAGTCCAGCGATCGCTTGCAAGTAAGGAACTACAGGGTTACCCGTGTATCGTAATCCCTCAGTGGCAGTGGGTGGTAATGGTTTTCCCTGCCACAGCAACAGCCCTTTACTGAGGGAAGCACTGCCTTGAAAACGACCTAATGAGATGCGATCGTTTTCTCGCCCTGGTTTTAGTAAGTCTTGGCGATCGGTGTTGGCATTGATATATCGAGCGCTTCCCTGATACGTGAGGTTGATGCCACTCTTGCCTAAAGGAATTACAGGAGAGGTAATAATGCCGCCGATACTGCTCTGGACGGTTTGAAAGCCGAGGGTACCGTTATAAAAACGATCGCGGTAGCTATACTCCAGATTCAACAGATGCGGAAGGGAAGTCCCTAATATCTGGCGCAATCCTAACCTCGCCCGCAAATTATCTTCTACCTTGTTCAAGTCAAAACTAGTTAATTCTCCAGTCCCGTTAATTACGGCTCGTGGACTCAAAACAGAATTTATCCTTGTCTTGACAGCAAATAGTGAGCCTAAATCACCCGTGCCTCCTTGCACAGCTCTCTGTATTAACAACTGGGGGGTGATCGTCCAGTGTGTCTGCTCTGTATCGATTACTGGAAAGCCATGCTCAATATACAAACCACCCCGATCTTCTCCATCATAGCCAGGAGAGACTATTGCAGGTGTAACGTCCCGCTCCCGGCGGTCAATAGTCCGCTCATTCACCGGAATTGGTAAGGAGACGGTTTGATCCAATACCAAACGCTGCTTCTGTGTCCTGATGCGGTCTACCAAGGGTGATTCTCGCGTCAGAGTTACTGTATCTGCACGCAACTCTAATTCAGGAGGCGAAAAAGGATCGTTGGTGATGCGGACATCTCTTGCTTGCCAGCCTTGGGGATAAAAGTCAATGTGTTCAGCTTCAAATCTGAGCCGATTCACTACACCCCCTGTTTTCGGGGGCGGGATGTTGCTAGCACCCCGACCACCAATTGTTACATCAATTCCTCCAGGGCTGCTCACACCTGAAAGGGGCTGATTGGCTCTAATGCGATCGCTAGGCGGACGTTTTGGAACTCCACCAGCAATTACACTCGTGCTTACACCCGTGGGTGAAAAAGCAAAATCTGTTTGTGCTGAGGGTACGTAAATTTCTCCTCTACCATTTAGCAGTTCCCCGCTATCTTGAACAAAGTTATAGGTAAAGCGTTGTCCACGCAGTATCTGATCGCCTCGTGTTAAAGTTATGTTCCCGTAGCCCGCAGCTATCAAGTTGTCTAAGTTTACTTGCAAGCGATCGGCATCCACCACCGCCCCATCAAATCGCACAACTACATTCCCAACAGCTGTAATAATTCGCCGTTGCTCGTCATACTCTTGCCGATCTGAAGTGACTTCTACAATTCTCGGTTGAGCTGGCGGCGTGCTAACTGGCGCAGTTGTACCAGATATTTGACTTTGTAGCTGATTAGTGCTGTTGCCTGTAGGTGTTGGTGCTTGGGTTTGTTGTTGGGCTTGGGACTTGAATCCTACAGTGATGGGCGATGAGAGTTGGTTTTTCGGGTTACGAGACTTGAATTCTATAAAATTTTGTCCTGATTGAGAACTCGGTGCAAGATCGGCAGCAGATACAGAGATATTGTCTCTACCTAAAGACTGTGGTGCAGTAATATGACTTTGCTGTTTTTGCTGGGTTAACTTCTCAGGTAAAATTCCCGTTTTGGATTCGACTAACTTGTTGCTGTTTGTAGCTCTTGGGACACTTTGAAGAGGAGGCAAAGATTGGGCGAGTTGGGGATTTGGGGAAACTCTATAGCTAAAGCTATCATCCAAAAAAGTTGGTTTTTCGCCACTAGAGTTGGAATTTAGCAAAGACGCAAAGCGGCTTGTCGTCAGATATCGCTCACCGAGTTTTTGAGAAGGTTCACGTTTTACGTTTACAGAGGAAGCCTCCGCTCCAACTTTTATTGGCAACGCAGTGGCTTGTGTTTGCATCTCCCGTTTGCGTAACGCCGCTATAAGGAGAAGTTCCGAACGCCGAACGCCGATGCTGGGACTTGTGTTTGTGTCTTCTTTCTCTTGGGAATTAGAGGTTTTAACCTTCTGTGTGGGATAACCAACGACTAGCGATCGCCCCAAAATTGCAGCAGTTCCAGAAGTCTTGATGGGCGAAATTTCTGGTGGGGAGGTTTCTGTTGAATGAGCTACAGAGGGAGTTTCGGCAACTACCAAGTCATCCTCAGTTGAGTTTATCGCAGTTGGCAATGGCAGATCGCTCTTGGTGTCATTCGCAATTGCCAACTGGGCTAAATCCTTGGGCTGCTTGGATTTGGCTGTATTTTTGTGTATTCCAGTATCTACACCTGAAAGAAACTTTGTATGACTAGCAGATGAGGCGGGATTTACAGCTTGTAAAGATTCGAGGATAAAAGGCGGATCGGGCGGCAGAACTGGATGAAGCATATTTGAGCATAATCGGGCTAACAAACAGCCAAATGACGGAAAGAAGGATTAAATCATTTTGCCTTCAGGCTGTCGCTTTCTGCTACCGGTAGCAAGCCACTTTGCAGGAGGAAACTTACTAGGCGAAAGTTTAGTAAGTTTCCGTGGCGTTTAGTATCTTCCGCCTTCTAAAGTCGCGGATGATTTATCGCCCTTTTACTCTAAGTCCCGACGGCCGGGGTTACGAGCTGGATCGTTTGATAAAAATCCGAAGACGAAGATAGTTACGAACAAGGCAACAACAATATAAACAGCGATTTTTAAAGTCAGCATAGAAATATCTCCAACGGGTAAGACAAAGAAAGCTTTTCTTTCAGGATCTGCCATGCAGAAAAGATAGCTCCTTTATATTACCCAAATCTCGTCCCTTTTTGAGAGGACTCTGGGGACTGGGGACTGCGGACTGGGGACTAGAGTATCTACCTTACGGTTATTGAGAATGGTGCAACATCTCAGCTGTCTGACTTGTAGATGACCCTAAGAAATAACTTAGAGATTGTTTACTCTTGTGACGTTAACTGACGGCAAAAGTTTCTTAAAAAAGGGTAGAGCTTACACCTTATAGGTTACAGGAAATAATTTTCCTTGTCCCCAATCCCCAATCGCCAATGCCCCACCCCCTATTTCTCAGCTTGAAGTAATGCTTAAGTCATTGCCAATTCGGTTTTTGATTACTCGTGCAGGTATGCCTACAGCAACGGAGAAAGGAGGAATATCTCTATTGACAACTGCTCCTGCACCAATAACACTGCCTTTGCCGATAGTAACGCCATCTAATATTGTTACTCCATGCCCTAACCAACAGTCATCCTCAATCACAATTCCTTTGCGGGTAACACCTTGGTATTTAATCGGCTCCATCGGATCGGCAAAATTATGATTATTGGCATATATCCCTGAGTAGGCAGCTATTAAACAGTGCTTACCAATTTTAATGTCTCCTGGCCCTTCAATAGCCACGTTGGGGCCAATGAAGGTGTCTTCATCAATATGTATACACGTATTTTCTAAAGACCCTATATCAACGTTACGCTCAATAGCGACTCTATTTCCTAAATGAATTCTATTATTTTTATGTCCTCTAGCATCTATCCGCCCACCTTTAAAAATATATACTCCAGTGCCTATCTCAATACAGGAAGTACCGTTAAATTCAACACCATTTTGGATATAAACTGGGCTGCCTATCTGGGCAAAAATACTACAATATCCCAAATTACGCAACTTCGGCCCCAAAATAAGTGTAGGAATATCCCCTAACACAGTAGTTACTAAAAGTTCTTGTACACGCTGCAATTTTGAAAAAAATTTCTCGTTAGGCATGGCTACATATCTCTTCAATTAATTGTTGTTGACAAGGTTTCTTTGCTGTGCTTATATCCTAATTTTCCGCCAATACTAACAAGTTATGTATTAAAAAATACATAACTTGCTCTAGCAGCATTATCTAAATTTCCCCATGCTTTTAGATGGTTTTCCAAATGTTAAAAAACCAGAGCTGGCTTTGACTATGTGAGCAATTCTTTAAATTAGTTGCGAGAGAATTACTCAATTGATATGCACAATTGCCTTGGCTTACTAGAAGCTTTTGTACCAGTCTCGGCACGTAATAATTTTGCTTCTTTTTCACCAGAGCAATGAACAAAACAATCTCAGTGGATTGCAGGGTCAAACCCCAGACTATTAAATTGTCTGATAGGAAAATTTGCTGCTTTAGATAGGTTACTGTTGCAGTTATCTGGCAAATTTGCAAAATTTGTTACGCAAATAGGGATATTGTTTGCCTTGAGACTACTTTTTTTCAGGCGGTTTTAGTCTTTTGAAACAACTCAATTCCACAAGCTATTTTGCAACAAAAATACATTTAACTAGACTATATTCAAAAATTAGATAAAATTTCTGCCTAGCATGACAATGTAATTCTTGTTGGATTTTTATGGGTATTTTTGCCCAAATAAAATCCAACTATGGTGGATTATCTCCCACATCAGCCATCACATTGAAGTTAACCATCGGTGCAAACAAGTAAGCGCTTCCCCGACTGCTATGACGGCTTTCTTGCAACGAATTTCTAGAGTATGCTGCTCCAATCATGTTGCACACAGATGATTTACAGACTAACCAATTCATGTTTTTAATTACATAAATGGGTTTTAACAACAATTGTTTTTAACGATAACACATTTTATTTTTAGTGGAACACTCTAGTTAAATAAGTTGATTTCCAAGTTGCTTGTTGATTGTAATGGTGAGATTAGTTAACTTTTTTACTATAGCGATGCCTACGGCGGACAAAGCCTACACTACTCGCAAATAATTTTATACACTTAGAGGAATTTTTTTGAAAGCGGTAACTTTAAAAATGCTCAAAGCGATTAATTACCATTTATATCTATATTTCTACTGTTGCTTGTCCAAATAATTTTATATTTTTGTGTTTAACTCAGAATGATATCTACTATACTTATGATACCCTCTTCGTTGAAAAGCTAAAAATTTTCCTCTTCCCTATTACTTGTATCTAAAAATTTGTAAATCACCCATTCGGGTGAGCCAAGAGGGTGATGCGTGCTTGGCACTATTCATTATAAATTTTATTGAAAGAAAGCTAAAAGGTAGCTTAGTTTCTAGGAGAAGTCTAGAAAAAACATCAAATGCCCAGATTGAGGTATCGGTTTTAACTCACACACTTGGTTCAAATTATGGCTTTAATTAAAGAAATTGTCCAAGAAGCTCTAACTAACGGCTATCTGAGTGTTGTAGCCGAAGATAAACTGCGATCGCAACTTCAAAGTAATTATGACTCAGAAGACCTAGATGCCTGGATAATTTTACAGCGAGCTATTGTCGGGGGTGATGTCAAACAAGAGTCGCGCCGAAAAAAAGCTTCTCTCACTCCTAAAACCAAGGCCGCTTCATCTAATATCAAACTTGCTTATCAAATGGCAGCGGAGATTGCTTATGCAGCAGCTGTAGCTTTGTCAATGACAAAAAATACCAAAGATCAGCCTTCATTAGGCGCGTAGATTAACACATTACTACGTTATTTAACCGATTTGTATTAAAAATTTATACCAAGCAGTTAACGATAGCTTTTCCTAGTTAACTGCTTAGTATTATTTTTACACTATTTAATTTTAGGGGATGTCTACGATGGGCTATTCGGTGTCACATCACCTTAACTTAATACAGTTTTGTAGTAGAGACGTTGCATTGCAACCTCTCTACATAGCTAAAATCAATGCCAAAAATCCTTAACCAAAGAATAATAGAGATAAGTCGTTCCTCTTACACTGCCTCTAAGCTAAGGCGATTTTATTAAAAAATAATTAAATTTTAACTCTTCCTAGACGCACCTATGAGGAATTTTCATCCTCAGCCAAGACCTTAGATTGATCCCCGGAATCAATTCTAAAATAAATATAAATTATTTATTCAAAACTAAATATTTTTTAAGTGATACATGGCAGTAAATGATTAAATTTTAATATACCAAGTACATGGCTGAGACTAAAGCATAGAATTAGAAACACCTTGGTGTAAACTTTAGCAACGAGGTTAAAAAAATTCTCAATGCTTAACAAAGTCATCGCTTTTTCACAAAGTACAGTATAAAGAATTGGCAACATTGGTAAAGAGAGTAAAGAATAACCCTAAACTTGGAGTTTTGCCAACTTATGCAGCCAATTCGCACATTTAACGTATCACCTTCACTACCGCCGCGCCTGGAACCACTACGGCAGCTAGCATATAACTTGCACTGGGATTGGAACGTTGAAAGTAAAGATTTATTTCGTCGCTTAGACTCTGATCTGTGGGAGTCTAGCCATCATAACCCGGTGTTGATGCTCGGTACTATCTCTCAATCGCGGCTTCTGGAAGTTGTCGAAGATGAAGGCTTCCTGGCGCAAATGGATCGATCTGCCCGTCAGTTAGAAGATTATTTGCAAGAGCGTACCTGGTATCAGAAACAACGGGAGCAGAAACCAAAAGAATGCTATGCCTATTTTTCGGCGGAATTTGGACTTGTAGATTGTTTACCCGTCTATTCTGGGGGCTTGGGCGTTTTGGCGGGGGATCACCTCAAATCTGCTAGTGATTTGGGGCTACCACTCGTGGGTGTAGGTTTGCTGTATCAGCAAGGCTACTTTGCCCAGTATCTGAATGCCGATGGTTGGCAGCAAGAACGCTATCTGCTCAACGATTTCTACAATATGCCCTTGCATCTAGAGCGCAACGCCGATGGTTCGGAACTGCGGATTGCGGTTGATTATCCAGGACGCAAGGTATATGCCAGAGTTTGGCGCGTACAGGTAGGAACGGTGCCTCTATATCTGATGGACACCAACGTTGAACCCAACAATGTTTATGACCACGACATTACAGATCAACTGTATGGTGGCGACATCGATATGCGTATCCACCAGGAAATTATGCTGGGGATCGGTGGTGTGCAAATGCTGAAAGCTTTGGGGCTGAAAGTCACCGCTTACCACATGAATGAAGGCCACGCCGCCTTCTCTGCTTTAGAACGTATCCGCTTGCTAATTCAGGAAGAGGGACTGAATTATCCCCAAGCGAAACAGGTGGTGGCTTCTAGTAATATTTTTACCACCCACACGCCAGTACCAGCCGGGATTGACTTGTTCGCTCCCGAAAAAATGCTGCATTACTTGGGGTATTATGCAGAGATATTTGGGTTGCCAAAAGAGCAATTTTTAGGACTGGGGCGCGAGAATACAGGCGATTTATCTGGGCCTTTCAGTATGGCAGTGCTGGCGCTGAAGATGGCAACATTTTCTAATGGTGTCGCCCAACTGCATGGTGTGGTGTCACGGCAAATGTTCCAAGGCTTATGGCAGAAAGTACCAGTAGAGGAAGTGCCAATCGGCGCAATTACTAACGGTGTTCATGCTCGGAGTTGTGTTGCGAAATCGACTCAAGAGTTATACGATCGCTACCTTGGCCCCAACTGGTCATCAGCACCAGTAGATAGCCCATTGTGGGAGCGGATGGAAGCTATACCCGATGAGGAATTGTGGCGGAATCACGAACGCTGCCGCTTGGATATGATTTTGTATGTGCGAGAGCATTTAGTCAAGCATTTGCGCGATCGCGGCGCTTCTGTTTCCGAAATTGTCCAAGCCCAAGAAGTTTTAGATCCTTACGCTTTCACCATTGGCTTTGCTCGTCGCTTTGCCACCTACAAACGTGCTACCCTCTGGATGCGCGATTTGGAACGGATTAAGCGGCTTCTGCTGGCTAACAAAGACCGGAAAGTGCAATTTGTGATTGCTGGTAAGGCACATCCTAAAGATATTCCCGGTAAAGAACTGATCCGCGATATCAATCACTTTATCCGTGAACAGCATTTAGAAAAACAGGTAGTGTTTGTTCCTAATTACGACATTCATATTGCCCGGTTGATGGTAGCGGGTTGTGATATCTGGTTAAACACACCACGTCGTCCCCGAGAAGCTTCTGGTACTAGTGGAATGAAAGCAGCAATGAATGGCTTGCCAAATTTAAGTGTACTGGATGGCTGGTGGGATGAAGCTGATTACGTCCGCACGGGCTGGGCGATTGGACATGGAGAGAATTACGACGATCCCAACTATCAAGATGAAGTAGAAGCAAACGCTCTTTATGAGTTGTTAGAGAAGGAAGTTGTACCACTATTTTATGAACATCGGGATAGTGATGGTTTACCCCGTCCTTGGGTTGCCAAAATGAAGGATGCAATTCGGTTGAATTGTCCTTTCTTTAATACAGCGCGGATGGTAGGAGAATATGCACAGCGAGCTTATTTCCCAGCTAGCGATCGCTATCATACCCTGACTGTTGATAACTATGCCCCAGCAAAAGAACTAGCTGCTTGGAAAGAAAAACTAAGCGAACACTGGTTCAATATAATCATCAAAGATATTGATGTATCAGCAGCTTCAGACATTGAGGTTAACCAAACCGTTGCGGTCATTGCCAAGGTTGACTTAGCAACTTTGACGAATGATGATGTACAGGTGGAGTTATATCAAGGTGCGATCGATGCCAATGGTGAGATTGTCAACGCTATACCAGTGGTGATGGATTATCAAGGCGAAGATGGAGAGCAATTGAGTATTTACACTGGTAATATCACCTATACTGCTTCTGGTTTACAAGGCTTATCTTTGCGTGTATTGCCGAAAAATAAAAATCTGGCTAATCCTTATGAACCAAGGTTAATTGCTTGGGCTGAGTAAGAGTGTTGAGTAGTTATTGAATACTTAATACTAGGCGTTGCTAAACTTAAATTAGCAACGTTTTTTATTGGGCGATGCAGTCTCGCCTCAAAAATATAGCGCTTCTCGTTTGGATGCAATACACTTTGACCTCTCTCCAAACCTCTCTCCTAAAAGGAGAGAGGCTTTGAATCTTACTCCCCTTCCCTACAAGGGAAGGGGCTGGGGGTTAGGTCTATATTCTATGCAATTGAGAACCGCTATAATTATTGCTAAAATGATGAAGAATTATTAAGGAGAGCAATATTTCTATTAAAGAACTTGAAGAAAAAATTGAGAAGGGTGAGGAAGTTGTTGATCGTTATTTTGACTCCACGACAACAAGAGTTGGAACAACTCGTCAAATGACCTCACGAAGACGACAGGATATAGTCACAACAAACCTTGAAATTCCTAGTCCGATGCTCAACGAACTCGACAATATGGCAACCGAACTCAATATTAGTCGTCAAGCTGTGATGAAAATGATGCTAAGACGCGCTCTTGATGAACATTATCTGGCCAAGAGCCAGATTAAATCAACGTGAGTTCGATGAATCTCTTCCTCACAACCTCCCTCTCCGAAACGCAAAGGGAGAAGTAGCAAAAAATTAAGCTTTTTTATGTTAAATTTTTTCAGGTAGATAACTAATATCTAGTAGCTGTTCTAAGGCATAAGTACAATATTGAGGTAAGTTATCTAGTTTACCTTCGGTTTTCTCAATTACATATCCCAAAGCATCATCATAAATTGACGCTAATTCATTTTCTAAATATTGATATAAATTTGTTGTTAGATGACGTTTTAATTGATTCCTAAAACTTCTAATTTCTGCTTTCCAATGTCCAGAATTATATTGAGATTCTTCTGTCCAGTATTGCAGCAACAAAAGATGTCTAATAATTTGCTCTAATAAACTAGCAACTTTGGCTTTGTCTCTCCGACCCAAATTTTCTAGATCCTCAATTAAATTTTCTAAATCTAATTCCTCTAAATGGTTAGCTTTCAAGAGTTTGATTGTTTCCTCTAACCAGAGATGCTCGTCAATTTCATAAAGTTGTTTTAAACTCAAATTAGAACTAACTCCTTGCATAAAAACTCCTTGAGTTAAATATTAGGATATTACAATTTTAGGGTAATATTGTTTGAGGGATGATAATGTAACCAGTGGTATCATCGCCTAATACTAAATTACGTTGTTCTCCCCAATACCACCAGTATGCAGCAACGTAAGCGCAAATTAGGCTATCTAGTTGATCTTCGGTTGCTTTGAGGGCTGCGCCTGTGGTGGGGATTTCAAGAGGAAACGAACCGCCAACACAAGAGAGACGCAGAGAAGGAGAGAGGGAGGGGAGAATATTAAGAAGATAATTTTGGAGTTTGATTAGTTCTAGGCGGCGATCGCTCAGGCGTCCTTTCTTATATTTCAGTATACGTTCTAAGTTGAATAGGTTAACGATCGCTGGGTGGGGAAAGACTTCTATTTGATATCTGCCTAGTTTTTGTGGTTCAATGGTGGGGGCGTGTGCAAAGCCGCGTGATTCTAATTCTAAACCAAAGTTGATGGTGCGATCGGCAAAAGGTAGATTTTTGTTTGCTGGGTAGCATCCTGCATGATATTTGCCAAAGTATTTGTGACTGAGTTTGTCGGCGAGGCGGCTTCCAGTGGCGTTGGGTATGAGGGTAGGCGCATCTACGGCGATCATGGCTGGTTCGTCTGGTTGTACGCTTTTATCGATCCAGGCGAGGATATCTGCAATGGCTTCTTTACGGTCTAGATCGAGTAGTTGCAGTTGTCCATCTATCCATTCTAAACAGCATAGTCCGCTTGGTTGAGATTTCCAGCCTAAATCAATGCCAATAAATTTCATGGTTATATCACGAATTTGCGATTATTTTCGCATTTTGCGGCAACGATTCACCTAAATTTACTTGCTAAAAATTGTGAGAAATAATCTTATAATCTTAAATAGCTTGTCTTAATTTATTTTATCTGGCAATAAATTAATCAAGATTATTCCGATGAAAATCTTATTTTTACATCCTAACTTTCCTTCGCAATTTCGCAACCTAGCGACAGTTTTAGGTAGAGATCCTAACCACAAAGTCGTCTTTGGGACAAATCGTCAAGAAGGGGAAATACCTGGCGTTTACAAAGCTATTTATACTCCTTCTCGTGAAGCTGCTCCCCAAACCCATCATTACGTTCGTAACCTAGAAAATGCTGTTCTCACCGCGCAGGCTGTCTATCGCGTGTCAGAAAAATTAAAAGCCGAGGGTTTCGTTCCAGATATAGTTTATGGTCATTCTGGTTGGGGCCCGACTTTATTTATGAAAGATATTTTTCCGAAAGCAGAATTATTATGTTATTTCGAGTGGTTTTACCATGCTCACGGTTCGGATGCAGATTTTGATCCGAGTGAACCACTGAATGCTGATGATGAGTGCCGTATCCGCGTAAAAAATGCGCCAATTTTGACTGATTTATATAGCTGCGATCGCGGTCTTTCTCCAACCAATTGGCAACGTCAGCAATTTCCCAAAGAATATCATAGCAAAATAAATGTAATTCATGATGGCGTTGATACCAAATATTTTGTCCCTAAACCAGGCGCAAAGTTAGTTTTAACAAGAATAAATCTGGATCTTTCTCATGTGGAAGAGTTGGTAACTTATGTGGGACGGGGGATGGAACCTTATAGAGGTTTTCCGCAGTTTATGGAAACGGTGGCGCTAATTCAGCAGCGACGGCCTAATTGTCATGTGGTAGTTGTGGGCGAAGATCGGGTTGCTTATGGTAAAAATCTCCCCGATGGTCAGACTTATAAACAATTAATGTTAGAAAAATTATCTTTGGATTTATCAAGGCTACATTTTACAGATAGGCTTCCTTACAATGAGTATCTTCAGGTTTTGCAAGCTTCTTCTGCTCATATTTATTTAACCCGTCCTTTTGTTTTATCTTGGTCAATGTTAGAAGTAATGTCAGCAGGATGTTTGCTAATAGCCTCTAACACTTTGCCAGTATTGGAAGTTGTACAGGATGGGGTAAATGGATTGTTGGTGGATTTCTTTTCTCCCCATAATATTGCTAATAGGGTTGAAGAGGCGCTGAATCATCCTCAAGATATGCAAGCAATTCGTGCGAATGCGCGAGAGACAATTCTAAAGCGTTATGATTTGGCGAAACTGTTACCACAGCATTTGCAATGGATGTTCGCTGGTAAAAGTTCTGATAGTTTGAAAAAGCACTCGCCTTCTAAAGGATTTGGCAAAAGTCATTAGTCATTACTCATTGATGATTGGTCATTAGCCTTTTGCATAAATATTTTTTGCCTCAAGCAAAGGTGCAAATAAAAGCTTGTAAATAAGGACTTTTGTCAGAAGTATATTAATTATTAGTTATAGGTCAATAACTAATAATTAATGACTAATGACAAATGAGAAATAAATATAAAAGCGATATTGAAAATGCGAATTATTTTTACCATTGCCCATTTTTTCAAACCTAGCGGTAAGGGTCGTCATGCTTCCCAACGCAAAGATCCACAACCCCGCTTACAGGCGTTAACTAATAGCCTTACTGCCTTACACCAATTATTTGGTAAATCTCAAAGTATCATTAACATTGCTCAACGAATAGCTTTTCCCGCTAACCAGCCGCAGTCGCACGAACTAGATATTGTTATTTGTACAACGAAAGATAATCATCTTCTGAATCAGGTTTCCTTGCCATCCCATTTATATAAGCATCATTCTACTAATGTAGAACCTCTGCTTTTGGGGTTTGAGTGCCAAGCTGTTCTGCAAAGTTGTCTTGGTCAGTACGATTATTACTGTTTCTTGGAAGATGATCTAATTATCCATGATCCTTGGTTTTTTATAAAATTAAATTGGTTTACCCAACAAGCGGGTGATTTAAATTTGCTCCAGCCAAATCGTTATGAAATCTCTCCTAATGGTTTGGTTAATAAAGCTTACATTGATGGAGATTTGGCTTTGCGGGTAACTGCTCTCTTTCAAAACGTGCAGGAGCAACCAGAACTTAAGGGTACAATTATGAATGCACCAATTACCTTTTATCGCGCCCTGAATCCCCATGCAGGCTGCTATTTTTTAAATGCAAATCAGATGACTCATTGGGCTAATCAAACTTATTTCCTTGACCGGGACATTAGCTTTGTTGGGCCTCTAGAAAGTGCTGCAACCTTGGGAATTATGAAAACATTTCGGATTTACAAAACCTCACCTGAGCAAGCAAGTTTTTTGGAGATTCAGCACTCTGGAACTGGATTTATAGGGTTAATTGGAGGACAGGTGAGTTTAGCACAGAGGTAAATCGAATTTAAGAGTTTGGTTTTTGTGAACAAGATTAATGCGATCGCTATTTATAAAAATACATGAGCGATCGCAAAAATACCATTTATTTCTAACCGCCCGTTTCGCGTTAATTGGACTGGATTAGAACCGTTATAACCGCAAAATCTAGCTGTCACGTCCAGATTTTGCGGTTATTCAACAAACGCATAACTATATTGGATATCCAATAGACTAATTGTAGAAATTGAGGCAAATTGCTGATTTAGCCACCCCAAATTTTCTCCAAAACTGCGTTTGGTGAAACATCCGCCGTTTTTCCAGTGGGGGATTCAATAGCCAGGAATTTATCGTTTTTAGGCAACAACTTAGCTGGATCAGTGGGGCCAAATAGGGCGATGGTATAAGTTTTGACTGCAACACTCAGTTGAAGTGCCGCAGTATCAGTAGATAACATCAAATTTGCCCCGGCAATTATGGCAGTTAACTTACCAATATCATCTGGGGCAGTCACCTTGATATCTGGAGAAGACCCCAGAAGCGATCGCACAAACTGCTCATCGTCAACTCCCTTAATCACCACCACAGGCAGATCCGGTTGCTTATCTTGAAAGTTTTGAATAATTTGGTGCCACTTCTCGACAGGGTAGATTTTATCCAGTTCTTTAGCTTGGGATAACTGGCCAGAACCGCCATGAATCAAGATATAACCTGTTTCATGAACCCCTAAACGTTTTTGTTCCTTTTCTGCCCAGTCAATATCTGTTTTTGGCACATTTACAGCTAATTCTGGGACAGGGGTTTTTATGCTTAACGGTTGCAGCAAATCATGATATAATGCCGCCGCATATTGGGATGGTTTAAATGGCACAGCGTTGGTCAGAAAAACCGCTCCTTTGCCTTGGTAGCCAATGCGTGTGGTAATTCCTGTCAACCAGACTAAAAGACCCATCAACCAATTTTGCTTAACAGCAATGGCAACATCGTATTCGCGATCGCGAATTGTCCCCACTAAGTTACCCCAATCTGCCAGACTGTTACGGTCTTGAAAATCAAAGGACAGTACCTCGTGAACTGACTTGCTCACTCGGTAGGCAGCCTTTGATCGGGGTTCAACAACGACATCTATCTGAGCAGACGGGTAATTGCGCTTGAGGTCATCTAGAGTCGGAAAAAAGAGAATTTGGTCGCCAATTCCGCCAGGTACAAGGGCTACTACTCGCATAATATTTATTGACGCTTACTCGCTCCCTATTTTAGGGGAAAATATATAGCTTAAAGATTGAGGAATTCTGTGTATTTACTAATTCCAGCTGCGGGAACCGGAAAAAGAATGGGGAGTAACCGCAATAAACTCCTGCTACTGGTGCGATCGCAACCAATTATTGCCTGGACTCTATTAGCCGCAGAAGCTGCCAGTACAATCAGTTGGATCGGAATTATTTCTCAGCCTACGGATTGGCCAGACTTCAACGCAATTCTCGCCGATCTGAAGCTGACGAAACCAGTGGAATTGATTACAGGTGGTTCCACCCGCCAAGAATCTGTTTACAATGGCTTGCAGGCGCTACCAGTAGCCGCAGAACAAGTGTTAATTCATGATGGGGCTAGATGCCTTGTCACACCAGATTTATTTAACTCTTGTACCCAGGCGATTCGCCACTGTCCCGGTTTAATTGCTGCTGTACCCGTTAAAGACACCATCAAAGTTGTCGATGAACAAGGCATAATTCAAAAAACACCCGATAGACGGCAATTATGGGCAGCACAAACTCCCCAAGGATTTGATGTCAAGTTGTTGAAACAGTGCCACGCTGAAGGTGTCCGTCAAGGTTGGGAAGTAACTGACGACGCCGCCTTATTTGAAAAATGTGGTATTGAAGTGCGAATTGTCGAGGGAGAAGAGACAAATTTAAAAGTGACTACTCCACAAGATTTAGCGATCGCAGAATTTATTCTCACAACTAGAGGCTTTTGAGGGAGTGGGGAGTGGGGAGTGGGGGGATGAGGGAGCAGGGGAGGCAGGGGAGGCAGGGGGAGCAGGGGAGGGCAGGGGAGGCAGGGGGAGCAGGGGAAGCAGGGGGAGCAGGGGGAGCAGGGGAGGCAGGGGAGGCAGGCGGAGAAGAACTATTTATTGACCAATTCCTAATGCCCAATCCCCAATCCTCAATTTGAGAGGATCAAAACAATATTTTGACAATTTACGATATAATCCCACACACTTGTTGATTGTTAGTTGTCATCTGCTAATGACCAATGACTAATGACCAATGACTAATAACTAAATGATTACAGCCACAGCGACGAAGATAGAAGCAATTCTGTATTTAAAGGGTAAACCCTTGTCGCTCGGCGAAATCGCCGAGTATGCCGCGTGCGATCGCGCCAGTGTCAAAGAAGGCATAATTGAATTAATGGACAACTATGCCCACCGAGATAGCGCCCTAGAGGTAGTAGAAACTCCAGATGGTTACAGTTTGCAACTCCGGTCTGATTTTCATGACTTAGTGCAAACGATGATACCAGTAGAATTGGGTGTAGGTGCATTGCGAACTTTAGCTGCGATCGCCCTTAATAGTCCCATACTCCAAAGCGACTTGATTAACCTGCGCGGTTCAGGAGTATATCAGCACGTTCCAGAACTCGTCGAACTTGGTTTCATCCGAAAGCGCCGAGACAGCGATTCTCGCTCCTATTCACTCCAAGTAACCCCGAAATTTCATCAATATTTCCAAATCGAACAACTCCCTCAAATACTTTCCACTAGCCAGAAGGAAGAACAATTAGAACTAGAACTAGAACTGGAGGGAGTGAGGGAGTGAGTGACAAGATATTAATAACCATTGCCCATTCCCCACTCCCCTCCTCTTGACTTATACCTGTGGTGAATGCGCTACCTTTGTACTATGGTTTAAAGTAGAGTTAGCAATTAAGCTAAATAAAACTGCCAATGGTGTTTAATCCTGACTTTTTAAATGACAACTCTGAGGAACACCCTAATCAACTTCTTTCAGACCACTCTGAGCAATACCCCAATCAGTTACTCAAATATCTACAGCATCAGTCTCCTGATGTTTTAGCGAGGATTGCTCAGTCCGCCAGCCCCGAAATTAAACAAATCATCTCGCAAAATGTCCAAGGGCTTGTGGGAATGCTCCCGCCAGAAAATTTTAACGTGCAAATCACAACAGATCGGGAGAACTTAGCTGGGCTTCTAGCGTCGGCCATGATGACAGGGTATTTTCTGCGCCAGATGGAACAAAGAATGCAGTTAGAGCATTTGTCTAATGGTCAATAGTCAATAGTCAAATATTTTGGAAATATTGACCAAATAATTCGTAATTCGTAATTCGTAATTCGTAATTAAAAAGGTCACACCAGCCCACACTGAATTATTTAATTCAGTGGTTAACAAGACATTTGGCGAGAGTTCAAGCTTCCACTGATAGCGACGCTAAAAGCAAGTCGGCGTTCGGTTTTAGCGTCTTCTAGAGAGCGTCTTGGAATTACGAATTACGTTAGCGAGTCCGCTAGCGTCATTATCAATTACGAATTATTTTGACTACTTCCTTTCTGGATAAGCTCCTGATTGTACTTTGAAGGTTTGAATTTTACTGTTACGGTTGACTTCGATAGCTATTATGTCCCCAACTGTGCTGGACTCTACGAGCTTCTGGACTTGGGCTGAGGTTTTGACTGGTTTACCGTTAACTTTTTGAATCACGTCTCCAGGAAGCAGTCCTCCACGCTTGGCTGGGGAATCCTCTGTAACTTCTTTAATCACAATCCCAGCTTCCTGCTGAATGCTGATCTCTTTTTCTTGATTAATCTGCTGTTTTCTGATGGGAGAAAGGTCTGCCATTTCAATACCCAAGAAGGGATGTTCCGCACGCCCTTTGGTAAAAAGTTCATTAGCGATGCGGGCGGCGGTTTCAATGGGTATGGCGAAACCGAGTCCTTGAGCATCAGCGCGGATGGCAGTGTTAACACCAATCACTTCGCCTTGGGCGTTTAACAATGGTCCACCAGAATTACCAGGGTTAATTGCGGCATCAGTTTGAATAAAGCTGACTCGCTTATCTGGCACACCAACTTGAGCGCTGGTGCGATCTGTAGCGCTGACGATGCCGATAGTGACAGTATTATCTAAACCTAGAGGATTGCCAATAGCGATCGCCCATTCTCCTGGTATCAAGTTTTGCGAATTGCCCAGTTTCACAGTCGGTAAATGATGTGCTTCTATTTTCACTACTGCCACATCTGTTACCGAATCAACTCCTACCACCTTCCCCTCTAGACTCCGACCATCTTTGAGGGTGACTTGTACTGTATCTGTATCAGCTACCACATGAGCGTTAGTGAGTAATTCTCCATCTTCGCTCAAAATAAATCCCGATCCTGTACCGCGCTCAATGCGTTCTTCAGGAATTGGTTGCTCATCCTCCCCAAAGAATCGCCGCAAGAGGGGATTTTTTAAAGCGTCAGAAATAGGATTAGCGACTTTGCGAGTGGCATTAATTCGCACCACAGCCGGCCCAACTTTTTGCACTGCCATCGCAATAAAATTCACATTATCGCCCCCAGTAGCTTCAATTGCTCCGTTAGAGGAATTTGGCACTACAGATTCTGGAGGGGAAGCCATTGTTACATTTCTTAACTGTTGGAACGAAGAATTTTTGAGCAGGAAATAGCGACTGCCAAATATACCTGCACCACAGCCAAACGCCACTAAAAATATATAAACCGCCAGTTGCTTTAAGGATAACTTCATAATCATTCTGCTTAAGGACAGAAATGCAGTTGCTAACTTCTAAGTGTAGTCAAGCTAACGGCAAGTGGACAGATCAATTTACGAGGAATTGGGCATTAGTCATTGGTTATTCTTCTTTTCTCCCTCATCTCCCTCATCTCCCTCATCCCCCCTCATCCCCCCACTCCCCACTCTTCCCATTTAAAATTTAATAATGCGATCTTGACCTGTATACATGACTTTACCCTTTCGTCAACTCCTTCTCTGTAGCTTAGTTAGCGCCTTGAGCTTAGTATCCATACTGCCAAACATCAACAGCGCCAAGGCTGCTGTGGGTGGTTGCCCAACTCCAGCCCTATCTCGCTTCCAACGCCATAAAGTTGTTCGTGGCGAAACTTTAGAGAGCATAGCGCAACGTTACAATCTCCTGCCTACAACTATTATTGGCATGAATCCCGCTTTGCAGAGCGCTACAATCGCACCGGTTGGTAGTGTACTTCAAATTCCTCCCTACAATGGGATTGTCGTTGAAGTGCCTCGTGGTGAAACTTGGCGACAAGTGGCGGCACAATACAAAGTTCGTGCTGATAGCCTTTTTGAGGTGAATGGCTGCCAACAAAACCCCAGAATTGTGTTTGTTCCGGGGGTAAATTGGTCGCCCAATGGTGTTGTAACTAAGTCTCCTTTACCTACTGATGCAGGTACGCCAAACCGTGCATCCTTGTCTGGATATCCTTTGGGGGAAGTGGCAAATGTGGGGTTAGCTTACGGCTGGCAAATTAATCCTGCTACAGGTGAAGTTTTCTTCCATAGTGGTGTTGATTTATTGGCACCAGTTGGTACAGATGTGCTAGCGATCGCACCTGGAACCGTAGCCTTTGCTAATGATCAAGGTTCTTATGGCAAGTTGGTCATTATTAACCACAGTGGCGGACTCCAAAGCCGCTATGCCCAGCTTGACAGTATCAAGGTTTCTGTCGGTCAGCAAGTAAAAAAAGGAGACTTATTGGGAACAGTAGGCACTAGTGGAAAACCAAGTTCCAGTCAACCGCACCTCCATTTTGAAGTGCGTTCTAGCTCGTCTCTGGGTTGGGTAGCGGAAGATCCCAAGGGTTATTTGAAGAAATGAGGTTTGTTTTGAAACGCAGAGGGACGCAAAGGGAAGCGCAAAGGAACGCAAAGGAAATCTCTGTGTTCCTCTGCGAAACCTTTGCGATCGTTTGCGTTAAAGAAAGGATGCTATATTTTCGCTAGATTTTACAATGTGCATTCCTGCCTCTGCAAACCTTGCAAATGCTGCATCTGCCTGTTCTGTATAGTCCACAATATTTGGAACGACAACGGGGGAAGTGCAATCTTCTAATAGATAGATTTTTTCAGCAAGGTTAGCATCTACCTGTTTAATTTCTGTTAATAAATCGTCAATTGTCCAAGCGACGCAGTGACTTTTAGCTTGACCACCAATAATTACTGCATCATATTCTAAAAGTTGCTTAATCAGGCGCGTGTTCTTTAAAGCAAGTGGACGTTGCTCAAAATCTTCTAACACCTCTGGACGCAAAATGGAATAGTTTTCTGTTAATGGATTTTCACCTTTAATTTCAAATTGCGTCTGGCTTTGACGAGCAATCCCGTGAAAAAATATCGCTTCTTCTACTGATGAAACTAAAGCATGACCAATACCACCCAACATAGAATGATAAGGCCAAACTGTCAGGGGATATTTACCGTCTTGACTTAGTTGTTTAAGGTAATGGTAAGTATGTTTTTCTAATAATTTATAATCCCCATTAGTAACAGTGTCAGCAACTGCTGGGTTAACTTTCCAGATACCTTGTTCGATGTCTTTTGGGGTAATGTTAGTAGCTGCTGGAGTAGGATGTTTTCCGGCGGCGTTCACCCAAAAGATGGGATGGAAGATTTGTGTGGCTGTGTGGGTATCCAGGGTGGGTACAATTTTTGTAATTACTCCCAAATTCCGATATATAAATTCACACAATCTGACGTTATCATCCACTGCTCCTTTGCCAGATTTTCCACCTACAAATAATTCAAATCCAGGTATGCAGAAGGTGTTTTGGACATCAATTAATAGTAAGCAAATCCGGCTTTTATCTAAAGATGCAGATTTGATATAGTGTTGCTTTGCCCAGATTTCAGCTTCGGCGGAACGTTCTTGGTAAGGTACGCGCCAGACATCGCCGACTTTTTCTGAGTTAAAGCACGGAGGAATTGGTAGTTGGGGTGTTGTTTGGGTGTTCATAATTACAGCCACTTTTATTCTGTAATAACATCTATGATTTCAATTCCCAAATTTTCTCAAGCCTAGTGTTGCCTTAGTAAACATCATCATGAGAACCCAAGGTCAACAAATAAATCACTAATTCCCCAGAATCGGGATGAGGAACAAACTAAAATAGAATACGATTGCTGTAGTCTATGGAACAAGCCCATGTACCCAATAAATCCCCTTTAAGTTTATGAGTACGCAAGCTAGGGTAAAACGGATCTTCAGCAAGTTGTTGTAATCTTTGCTCAACTACAGAGCGTAATTCTGGATTTCGACGGGCTAAACGCTTAAAATCTCGAATAAATCTTGCACTCCAAAGCAGTTGCATCAATCATCTAACTCCGCCATTAAATCAGCAACAGTTCCACTACGTACCTCCCCTTTAGCATAGGCTTCACGAGCTTCTGCAACCGCCTTTAATAAGTCATCCCGTCCCTGTTGTTTGAGGCGCTTTTGGATAATATCAACAAGAATAGCCTGAGCTTCTGGATCTAATGCTTCTACAGCTTCTATGGCTTTCTGGAATGTAGATGTTTTTTCTAGCATGGGCGTCAAAGAATTTGATGATAAATCTAATTTAGCTGCTGGTGTGTGTAATCTGTTTACTCAATAGTATATTTGTATTAAGTAAAACGGCGTAAATAATTAAAGGTTTGTAGTAAGGACTTCAGTCCTTCTTTTAGGACTAAAGTCCTTACTACTAACTCAGGGTTAGCGCGTCTCAAAATTTATTGACAAGAGGACTTACCTGATCAGCAATCAGGTTGAATCGCCTCAATCAATTGGTCGATTTCCGATTCTAAAGTAAAGTAATGGACGGTAACTCGTATACAGCTAGGATCGGCAATTGTCCGAGTTAATATTCTTTGTGAGTCTAAAAATTGCACTAATTTGAGATTAGCTTGGGGCTGATTATTTATGAGTTGGAACGAGACGATACCGCTTTCGGGTGGGGAAGTTCGTAGACACTTGACATCAGGTAACGCCACTAACCGCCGCCAGAGGTAATCACTGTTATGGCAAATTTGCTCGTAACGTTCCTGAGAGGTTCCCCATTGCTGATGGATTGCGATCGCCTCCCGTAACCCAACATACAACGGATAAGCTAATGTAGACACTTCATATCGTCGCCCATCTGGAAGCCAATCCACAGGCTGAGATTGACTATCTACAACAATGCCATTCAAACCAATAAAGGTAGGTTTCAGGCTTTCTCGTGCTTCTGGTCGGACATACAAGCCACCAGCACCCGCAGGGCCACATAACCATTTGTGACCAGTGAAAGCATAAAAATCTACACCCAATTCAGTCAAGTTTAAAGGCAACAAACCAGCAGATTGGGCAGCATCTATCAGTAAAAAAGAATGATTATTTCTGCATACTTCGGCGATTTTATCAAGTGGTAAAACTTGACCAGTATTCCAGAAAACATGACTTAATATTACAAGACGGGTATTAGGGCGCAAATGCTGGGCAATAACTTTTACAGGGTCGCCCTCATTTAAAGTTGCCTTTAGGGGACAGGTGGTAACTTCCACGGCAAATCTTCGTGAGATTTCCTGGGTTGTGGCAATTACGCCTGGATGTTCGCAGTCTGAAAGTAGTATATGGTCCCCAGCCCGCCACTCAATGCCCCACATGGCGATATTACAGCCAACAGTGACATTCTGCGTAAGAGTAATTGTTTCGCTTGGTGCATGTAACTCCGAAGCGATCGCCTCTCTTGCAGCTTGAGTCTGGGGCGCTATCCAGCCATACGCCTCATTACCAAAGGGGCCTATTTGCTGAACATAAGCTTGAGTTTGGGCGATCGCATCCATTGCCCTTTGGGGCATCGGCCCTTGTCCCCCATAATTGAAATAAGTCTTATTCGCTAAAGCCGGAAATTGCTCTCGATGGCTATGCAACCTGGTTTGTGTAACAGAAGTAGTGGTCATACCAATTTTAGATTTTAGATTGTACATTTTGGATTAGTCAAAAGTCATTGATTATTCGTTATTTTTTACTCATCCCCCTCATCTCCCTCATCCCCTCCATTCTCCCACTCCATGATTAGTTGTCTGAGTTACTCCCAGACTGTACTAATTCTTGTTAACTTAAAAGAATGCTAATTAATGCTGAACTCCTACTGCAATACCAACGCTGTAAACGCCGGACTTTTCTAGATATCCACGGTGACAAAAGTCAGCGTGATGCTCCCAATGAGTTGCTGCAAAAACTGCAACAGGACAAAATCGCTCATCAGCTGAGTACTTTGGCAAAGGTGACTTATCAGCAACCAGATTATTCTTATGGAAACTGGGAAGCGGCAGAGGCAGCAACTTTAGAATTGATGCAGCGTGGGGTTGAGTACATCTATAAGGGAGTACTGTTAGCAAATTATTCTCAAGGATACACCCTGCTAAGTCGTCCAGATTTACTTGTCAAACGCCCAGGAAAATCCTGCTTTGGAGATTGGATGTATGTTCCGGCTAGTATTGAACTGGGTAAGCGCCCTAAGCAAGAATATCAAGTTGTTGCCGCATTTCACGCCCAGGTATTGGCAACAATCCAGGACTTTGTACCAGAAACAGCTTGGCTAATATTGCGTACTAAAGATCAAAATTATCCTGTGGATTTGCTCAAATGGACACCACGGATGCAGCAAATTCTGGAGGATTTTGTTGAAGTTTTACAATTAGCGAATCCGCCAGAGGTGTTTATTTCTCGGCAAAAGTGCAACCTTTGCCATTGGTATAGTCAATGTTATGCGATCGCTCAATCTGAAAAACATCTCTCACTATTACCAGGCGTAACACCCATTCGCTACACTCAACTCCAAGACGTAGCCATCACCACACTAGAATCTCTCGCTAATACCAGTCCCAGCGCCTTAGAAAACTTAGTTGGTTTTGACCGTGAAGTAGCGCCAAAGCTGATAGTGCAAGCTCAATCTGCACTGGAAAAACGACCGTTAATATTACCCTACCCGCTACCAATAAAAGATATTACATTCACAGCACCCATAGAGCTTTACTTTGATATTGAAGCACAGCCAGACTTGGATTTAAATTATCTTTTAGGGGTTTTAGTCGTTGATAGACTTGCCAATACAGAACAGTTTTATTCGTTTTTAGCAGATAAACCAGAAGACGAAGAATTAGTTTGGCAGCAATTTTTGGATTTAGTTTGGCAATATCCCGAAGCGCCAATTTATCATTTTTGTGTGTACGAGTTTGATACAGTTAAACGGTTGGCAAGGCTTTACAACACTCCTCCTTCCTCAGTGCGTCCTGTACTGAGTCGATTTGTGGATGTATATGAACAATTAACCCAAAGTGTAGCATTGCCTGTAGAAAGTTATGCCCTGAAAGCGATCGCTCGTTGGTTAGGATTTGAGTGGCGAGAAAAAGAGGCTAGTGGTGCAAAGTGTATTTACTGGTACGATCAGTGGCTAGAAACAGGCGATCGCACCTTACTAGAAATTATCCAAAGCTACAACGAAGATGACTGTCGCGCTACCCTCAAAGTTAAAAACTGGCTTGTAAACTTTTTTCAGGATCAATATGGTTTGCGGCTAGCTTAACTAATTTCGTATTTTTAAAGGTTTTCAATTGCTTAGAATACATCTTATTTGTAGCGGTGTAAAGATATGAACCCTGCTTGCTTCAGCGCGATCTCTTATTTATAATTTTACCACTTCCACAAAAAATATATGCAGCTAATTAAAAATATCTTCAAAATTCCCCGAATTATTTACTTCTTTATCCCAATTATAATTATCATCATTTTATTTAATTTTTTACCCATAAATGCTGTTGAAATCAGTAGCATAGACTTTATCGGTGAAGCTACTTTAGCAAAAGGTTTAACTTTACAAAAAACTGAAATTGGAGGTTTATCTGGAATTACATATAATGCCAAAAACAACCTTTATTATGCTATTTCCGATGACCGTGGGCAAAAAGCTGCCGCCCGTTTTTATACCCTGAAAATTGACTTAAGCAAAGGTTCCCTACAAAAGGGTAAAGTTGTTCCCATCAGTGTTACTACATTATTAAATGAAAATGGTCAAACATTTCGCCCTGGTGAAACTGATACAGAAGGTATTGCCTTAAGTAATAAAGCAACTGTATTTATTTCTTCAGAAGGCGATGTTGCAAAATTAATTAATCCTTTTATTAAAGAGTTCTCCTTATCTTCTGGCAGAGAAATTACAACACTTCCCATACCAAACAAATTTTTGCCTGATAAAACTGGTAAACAAGGTATCCGCAACAATTTGGCTTTTGAAAGCCTTACCATCACACCCGATAAAAAGCATCTATTCACAGCCACCGAAAATGCTCTAATTCAAGATGGTGTCGCAGCGAAAGCTAACATCGGTACTCCTTGCCGGATTTTGCAATACAACTTGCTCAACAATCAACCAGAAAAGGAATTTATTTACCAAACAGAACCAGTTTCTCCCTTTTTGAATGTGACTGGCAAATTCGCTAGTGGATTACCTGATTTACTTGCTCTGGATAATCAAGGACACTTCCTAAGTTTAGAAAGGTCATTTACTGGTTTAGGATTTGCTATTTCCCTGTTCCAAGTTTCTTTAGAAAAAGCTGATGATATTCATCAGATTGATAGTCTTTTAGCAGTTGACTCCAAGAATATTAAACCAGTTCAGAAAAAACTGCTGTTAGATTTGAGAACCCTAGATGTACTACTAGACAACATCGAAGGCTTAACTCTTGGGCCTAAACTACCCGATGGTCAGCAATCATTAATTCTCATCAGTGATAACAATTTTAACTCCCTGCAACGCACGCAGATACTAGCCTTTAAAATTAAAATTGAAACACCGCTAATCAGATTTTTACGCCGTTTACTCCCGAATCTCAACCGCTAGCTGTACAGAGGTATCAGGGTTTTACTGCCATTTACTTTTTACTGTGTATTCACGGAATCTACTAGGTAAGTTTATCTAGTTGATTTGTAGTTTCCGTGTAATTTCTCAACCGTATTGCTTAATAAATATGTTACACAATATATAGGAAATTTTACAAATAGATTAAACATGATTACAGCATATGATTAATTGTCTACAAATTATGATACTTTTTAAATTTAGATTTAATAATTAGCTAGACTTATTAAAGTATTTTGCCAACAATATTTTTCATACATAATTTTGATGTCACCAACTAAAATTGAGAATATGGTAGGGCAAAAAGCAGGGTTAGACGATTACATTGGGCAACTTTTAAATAATCGCTATTTAATCAGACACTTGATTGGCAAAGGGGGGATGGGTAGAGTTTATTTAGCAGAAGATACTGCTAAAGGTGGTATGCCGATCGCAATCAAAATTTTATCACTGAGTTTGGCGAACCAGCAGATGTCCCAACGCTTTGCCAGAGAAATTTTTATTGGCGCTCAATTGGGTCGTAAAAGTAAAAATATTGTTCGCATATTAAGTTATGGCATTACTGAAGATAAAACTCCTTTTTATGTAATGGAATACCTGCAAGGAAAAAATCTCAAACAAATTGTCAAAATTCAACCCTTAGCAATATCGAAGTTCTTAAATATTTCTAATCAAATTTGTTTAGGCTTACAATGTGCTCACCAAGGTATCAGCCTCAAAGGAGAGATTTATCCCATTGTTCACAGGGATATAAAACCAGAAAATATATTCATTACTGAAGATAGTAAACAAGGAGAAATTGTTAAAATACTAGATTTTGGTATTGCCAAGTTTTTAACAGAGCGAAGTGGGATGACTCTGACAGATTCTTTTATTGGCAGTTTACCTTACTGTTCTCCAGAACACATGGAAGGGCGAAAATTGCTAGATGTCCGCTCTGATATTTACAGTTTGGGAGTACTAATGTTTGAGATGCTGACAGGAAAGCATCCATTTCAGACAAAAAGTAACTCCTTTGGTACTTGGTATCAAGCGCATCGCTTTCAAATTCCACCTACCTTTGAGGAAGTGAATCCGCAAGTCAAAATTCCGCAGGTGTTAGAAAAAATAGTAATGAATTGTTTAGCTAAAGAAGTAAGCGATCGCCCTCAAAATATCAACCAAATATTAGAAGGTTTAGAAAAAGTTAATCTTCAGATTAATGATGGTATTCCTAGCAATAGCAGTGACATTATTAAACTTTCATTTCCGGTTCAATTAATTCCTTCAACTTTATTATCAGAAAAAGAGTGTTTACAAAAGAATTGGCCTAAAAATAAACCAATTGCGCCAATTGGGTTTCCCCATTTAATACAAACGCCTCAAAGAGCTATACCAACTTTTTGGGCAATGTTACCCAAACAAGAAATTACAAAATTTTTGGATAAAATACATGGTACTGAATTTATTAGTCAAATGAATGTTTACCCGATGCTATTGTGGGTAACAGTCCTATATGATGCCCAACCTTCTATGGCTAAGTGGCTACCTTATTTTCTGGATTTGAAAGATAAGAAAGCCCAGAATATAGCACGCAATTTAGCAGAAGTAGGTTACTATCATCTACTATTTTTTGCTATAGAATATCCAACCCAATGCTCTCATGTAAAAACTTTAAGCCTTACGCCTAAACAGCGCCAGCAACTTATAGATTGCTTAGATATGAGTCAACATTCAAATGAATTAATTCCGTCTAATCAAGCCAAAAATATTCTAAAAACAAATTATGAAAAGCTGAAGTTAGACATTTTGCAAAACTTAGCCGCATCTAAAAAAACTGAGATAGAAGGTTTAAAAAATTGGATGGATAAATTTTGGGATATGTTTTTAAACCTTTTATCACGTTCTTGAAAATTTGCTATCAAAATTAAAATAGTTTCTCCCATTATCTAATCATATTTTTATGTGTATATTACTAAGAAATAGACTCAGCAGCAGAGGTAAAAAAAGTGAATCAGAGCTTATTTACATCTCCAAGTAGTACGGGCTTACTTGCCAATCGTTATCAACTCAAGCAATTAATTGGTAGCGGTGGCATGGGTGAAGTTTTTTTAGCAAATGATATTTTGTTAGGAGGCATACCAGTTGCTATCAAGTTTTTGACTCAAACTGTTGTTGATACTAAGATGCAACAAGACTTTGCTCGTGAAGCTTTAATGAGTGCAGCTTTGAGTCAAAAGAGCTTACATATAGTGCGGGCCCATGATTATGGTGTGAATGAGAAAGGAAAACCATACTACGTCATGGAATATCTATGTGGCAAGAGTTTAAAGGATTTAATTCCGCTACCATTGCCGATGTTTTTGACTCTCTCCCGCCAAATTTGTTTGGGCTTACAGTGCGCCCATCAAGGTATTAACGTTGATGGTAAAATTTGCCCGTTAGTTCATAGAGATATCAAACCTGCCAATATATTAGTTATTCCCGATCCGATATTAGGCCAGTTAGTTAAAATTCTCGATTTTGGGATTGCTAGATTTTTGAATTATGCATCAAAAGCTAGTACATGTAGCGGATTTAATGGCACTTTACCCTACTGTTCTCCAGAACAGCTAGATGGGGAAAAATTAGATAGTCGCTCTGATATTTATAGTCTGGGTGTGATGATGTTTGAAATGCTCACAGGCAAAAAACCTTGGCAACCAGAAACTGATTACTTTGGCGCTTGGTATAAAGCACATCACTTTGAGCAACCAAAAGCGATCGCAGAGGTTAAACCCACTCTTAAAATACCTCAAAAGCTAAATAATTTAATCATGTCTTGTCTGGCGAAAAAACCTGGCGATCGCCCCCAAAATATCGCTCAGATTTTGCAAGTTTTAAACAGTTTAGAAGAGTCTAATTGTCCCAGTGTACCTACAATACCCTCTAGTTCCATCTTTAGCCGTCCAATAGATTCAGGTTTACCAATCACAGTAGAACAAAGCTGTCGCAAAGTTCTATGGCCTGAAAATAAACCAATTCAAGAAATTGTTTTTCCCCAGCTTCTAGACACCGCACAGGGATCTATAACAGCGCTATGGTTGATGTTGCGTAAACAAGAAATCAAAAACTATGCCCTTTCTACCCGTTACAACCAGTTTATCTTCATGACATCCCCTCACCCAATGCTGTTGTGGGTGACTATACTCTACAATCGGCAATTGTCTCCTAAGTGGCTACCATGCTATTTAGATATGCAAAATCCCCAAAATCTAAAGCTGGTAAGTTTGTTGGCTGAAAATGAACACTATCCTTTGATTTTCTTTACTCTCGAAGCTCCACATTCCTGCATCAACGTTCTTAGCAGTCGCATCCAGCCAACTCAGCGACAAATGTTGAAAAGCTGGGTGCAACAAATTCATACTCTACCACCCGCTTCTCAACTCCAGTTGAGCAAAGAGCTATTAAAGCAGCAGTATAAACAAATGCAATCCCGCATATTGCAGCATCTGGAATCACAGCCACAAGTTGTATTATCACGGTTTTAAGGAAAAATCCGCACCTTGGAGAGACGGGACAAAAAGAATTCCTAATTTCCAACTCCAAAACACTTGACAAGTAGAAAAAAAATAGTGATAATAGAAAAGTTGCCAAACAAGGGACTGTAGTTCAATTGGTTAGAGCACCGCCCTGTCACGGCGGAAGTTGCGGGTTCGAGCCCCGTCAGTCCCGTTCTAAATTTATGAGTAGTAAATCACTGAACTGAACTTCGGTGATTTTGGATTTTGAATTACCCAAAGGGATTGACTCAGAATTCAGGGTTTGAATATAAGCTACATTTATCATGCTTTGCGAAAGAGAGAATTAACTGTGACTGTCAGAGTCAGAATTGCGCCGAGTCCAACCGGAAATTTACATATTGGTACAGCTAGAACGGCTGTATTTAACTGGTTATTTGCCCGCCACCACGGCGGGAAGTTCATTCTACGAATAGAAGACACAGATTTAGAGCGATCGCGTCCCGAATACACCGACAATATTCTTGAAGGATTGGGTTGGCTAGGGCTTAACTGGGATGAAGGGCCATTTTTCCAATCTCAACGCCTGGATATTTATAAGGAAGCAGTGCAAAAACTGCTAGATCAAGGATTAGCTTATCGCTGCTATACCACTTCTGAAGAACTAGAAACTCTAAGAGAAGCTCAGAAAGCTAGAGGCGAAGCTCCTCGCTATGACAACCGTCACCGCAACCTCACCCCAGAACAACGCGCCGCATTTGAAGCAGAAGGTCGCTCCTCTGTGATTCGCTTCAAAATCGAAGATGGGCGAGAAATTATCTGGAATGACCTAGTAAGGGGAAAAATGTCTTGGCGAGGTAGCGATTTAGGTGGTGATATGGTCATCGCCCGCGCCTCAGAAGAGAGTAGCGGTCAACCTTTATACAACTTTGTCGTTGTAGTGGATGACATCGATATGCAAATCACCCATGTCATCCGGGGAGAAGACCACATCGCCAATACCGCCAAGCAAATTTTACTGTATGAAGCAATGGGTGCAAAAATCCCAGAGTTCTCCCATACGCCCCTGATTTTGAACATGGAAGGACGCAAGCTTTCTAAGCGAGATGGTGTTACTTCCATTTCTGACTTTCAGCAAATGGGCTTTATTGCTGAAGGCTTGGTGAATTACATGACATTGCTGGGTTGGTCGCCACCAGACTCGACGCAAGAAATATTTATCTTAGAAGAAGCAGCGAAAGAATTTGGCTTTGAGCGGGTAAATAAAGCAGGTGCAAAGTTTGACTGGGACAAGCTGGATTGGTTGAACAGTCAGTATATCCACAAGACGCCAGTAGATAAACTCACAGATTTACTCATACCCTTTTGGGAAGCGGCTGGGTATAAATTTGATGGTGGAAGAGAACGCCCCTGGTTAGAGCAGCTTGTAACTTTAATTAGCCAGAGTTTGACTCGTTTAGTAGATGCAGTACCTCAAAGCCAACTGTTTTTTAGCGACACAGTTGAATTTAGCGAGGAAGGTAGTACACAACTAAAGCAGGAAGGTTCTACTGCTGTGCTTGAGGGGATTGTCACAGCTTTAGAAAATCAGCCGCAACTCTCAGAAGCCGCCGCCCAGGAGATTATTAAACAAGTGGTGAAAGAGCAAAAAGTCAAAAAAGGCTTAGTAATGCGATCGCTCCGAGCAGCCTTAACTGGAGATGTTCATGGCCCCGACTTGATCCAATCTTGGTTACTACTGAATCAGATTGGTTTAGATAAGTCACGCTTGAGTAAGGCAATAACGGAAGCTAGTTAGCGATTACAACAATTTTTAGATAGGTCTTTTAGTGGGGAATTGTGAGTGAGGGATTAGGGACTGACAAGAAATAAATTATTCCAATAAACGAACCACAAAGCCACAGAGAACGCAGAGAGAAGAAATAAAGAGAGTTTTTGCGTCAGTTTTGGAACATTTTTTTATTTGTCAGTCCCTTATAAAAATTCTTCCCTTATTCCCCATTCCCCATTCCTCACTATTAAGAACAAGAAATCATTGACTAATTACTAATGAATTATCCCCACTTTCAAATCTAAAATAGGTAGTCAATTATCCTCACTTTGGGAACTTGGTGTGTAAAATTCATGTCTTCAAAAACACTTAGAAGCGAACGTAATTACAATGCCGACAAAAGCGCTCAATAGAGGGATGAGATTATCGTTCATAATAGTTACACTCTTGATCGCATCGACAGTTAATCCTGCCGTTGATGCTCAGGAAACGCCAACGATATTTGGAGATGTCACTATTGGCCCTCAGTTTTCTCCAGACCCCCTGACAGTTCGCGGCATGAGTGGTGGTTCAATATCTGGGAGTAAAGTAGGTGGGAGGAGCGAAACAGCTACTGGCCCTTGCACCGGCTTTGTTGATGAAACACCAGACCACACATTAGCGCTAACAAGTAAATTTGACTACCTAAAGCTGCAAGTGCAAAGCCCTGAAGACACCACCATCATTATCAAGGGGCCTGGTGGTACTTGGTGCAATGACGATTTTGATGGCAAAAATGCTGGCATGATTGGTGAATGGCTGCCTGGAAGTTACCAAATTTGGGTTGGTTCCTACGAAAAAGGTAAGTATCTTCCTTACACTCTACAAATTACAGAAGTTAAGTAAAGTATTGGGAATAATGTGCAAAAACCTTGATAGCCCTCATCCCCTAACCCCGAATCCCTTCATATGGGATTCGGGGAACTAGAATTATGTCTCCCGTCTCCCATGTTTGGGAGAGGGGCTGGGGGTGAGGGAAAAGATTTAAGCCAAAATTGGGATGCTCCCCCATCTCCCCCACTCCCCCTAATCAGAGATGGAACGGCACAAGGAACATTCTGGAGAAATTATCCGTGGCGAGAGCATCCCGTTGCCCTCCCTTTTCTCGTGCGATTTTGTATTAAAATTAAGTTAACTTTGATTAAGATTCTTGTTGGCATCGCCATAATGCGCCAATCGCTGTATGGCAGTGCATATAAGAGATCAAATTACACAAAATGGATTTATAAACATCCGTTTAACAGCTTAAAGTGGCATGATGAACATTCGGTTACTAAGGCTGATGAATTGTATAGGCATCTAGAGGCAAATTAAAATGAAATTCTCTTGGAAAGTGGTAGTACTCTGGACATTGCCTGCTTTGGTAATTGGTTTTTTCTTCTGGCAAGGGGCTTTTGCAGGCGCTCCTACTGACATGAGTAAGAATGCAGCCAATACCCGCATGACCTATGGTCGCTTTCTAGAATACTTGGATGGCGATCGCGTCAACAGTGTCGATCTGTACGAAGGCGGTAGGACAGCAATTATCGAAGCCCGCGATCCAGACATTGAAAATCGTGTCCAAAGGTGGCGGGTGGATTTGCCTATTAACGCTCCTGAGTTAATTAGCAAGCTCAAAGAAAAATCCATTAGTTTTGATGCTCACCCGATGCGGAATGATGGCGCAATTTGGGGATTGTTGGGCAATCTGATATTCCCAGTTTTATTGATTACTGGGCTGTTCTTTTTGTTCCGGCGTTCTAGCAACCTCCCCGGCGGCCCAGGTCAAGCGATGAACTTCGGCAAATCTAAGGCGCGTTTCCAAATGGAGGCGAAAACCGGGGTCAAATTTGACGATGTAGCGGGGATTGAAGAAGCTAAGGAAGAATTGCAAGAAGTTGTCACCTTCCTGAAGCAGCCAGAAAGATTTACCGCAGTAGGCGCACGGATTCCCAAGGGAGTGCTGTTAGTTGGGCCTCCTGGAACTGGTAAAACTTTACTAGCAAAAGCGATCGCTGGTGAAGCAGGTGTACCTTTCTTCAGTATTTCCGGTTCGGAATTTGTGGAAATGTTCGTTGGTGTGGGTGCATCCCGCGTCCGCGATTTGTTCAAGAAAGCTAAAGACAACGCCCCCTGTATCATCTTCATCGATGAAATTGACGCAGTAGGACGACAACGCGGTGCTGGTATCGGTGGCGGTAACGACGAGAGAGAGCAAACCCTGAACCAGTTGCTCACCGAAATGGACGGGTTTGAAGGTAATACAGGCATCATTATTATTGCTGCGACCAACCGTCCCGACGTACTAGACTCAGCCTTGTTGCGTCCCGGTCGCTTTGACCGCCAAGTAACTGTCGATGCACCCGATATCAAAGGACGTTTGGAAATCTTACAAGTCCATGCGCGGAACAAGAAATTAGATCCTAGTGTATCTTTGGATGCGATCGCTCGCCGCACTCCTGGATTTACTGGTGCTGACTTAGCCAACTTACTCAACGAAGCAGCAATTCTGACTGCTAGAAGACGCAAAGAAGCTGTCACCCTCCGCGAAGTTGATGATGCGGTCGATCGGGTAGTCGCTGGGATGGAAGGTACTCCTTTGGTAGATAGCAAGAGCAAGCGCTTAATTGCATACCACGAAATTGGACACGCCTTAGTGGGAACTTTGTTAAAAGACCATGACCCAGTGCAGAAAGTTACCTTGATTCCAAGAGGACAAGCGCAAGGTTTAACTTGGTTTACTCCCAACGAAGAACAAGGGTTAATTTCTCGTTCTCAGTTGAAAGCCAGGATTACTGGTGCTTTGGGCGGTCGCGCTGCTGAGGAAGTAATTTTTGG
The DNA here is from genome assembly GCF_036917635.1 of Nostoc sp. Taxonomy (GTDB): domain Bacteria; phylum Cyanobacteriota; class Cyanobacteriia; order Cyanobacteriales; family Nostocaceae; genus Nostoc. The sequence goes on along the minus strand of NZ_JBALCW010000078.1, from coordinate 56,774 downwards.
GGCTGCGGAAGTCACAACTGGTGCTGGTGGAGACTTGCAGCAGTTATCAGGAATGGCGCGGCAAATGGTGACTCGGTTTGGCATGTCTGATTTAGGGCCATTGTCGTTGGAAAGCCAGCAGGGTGAAGTATTCTTAGGTCGTGACTGGACAACCCGCTCTGAGTATTCTGAATCTATCGCCTCTCGCATTGATGGACAAGTGCGAGCGATCGTGGAAGAATGCTACGAAAACTCGAAGAAGATTATCCGTGACCATCGCACTGTCACCGATCGCTTAGTCGATTTGCTCATCGAGAAAGAAACCATTGACGGCGAAGAATTCCGCCAAATTGTGGCTGAGTACGCTGAAGTCCCTGAAAAACAGCAGTACGTACCGCAACTGTAACCACTGTTTTCAAATCACTGAAATGGGTATGGTCAAAAGGCTATACCCATTTTTATTTTAAGTATTAATACTAGGATATTTTGTTTTGTGTCAGGGAATACTAAGTATAACTAAAAATTTGATCTTGCTATGCAATACCTAATCTACCCGATCGCAATTTACGTTCTACTGATTGTTATTCGCTATCTCATTCTCTTTTTACTACTTTGCAAATCTCAGATTCAATATCCCAAGTACCAGATTACAAAGGCTGAGACTGTTCCTATCTATTTAAAAGATTTATTTCAAACTCCCATTAAAGAACTAGAGCAATTCGGCTTTCTTCCATGCAGCTATTTGCAATATCAACCAATGGGCAAAGCCTATCAGCAAACAAATTGGGAACTTCTTTTATATAACAAAGCACTCAAAAGCTATGCCACAGTAGTTATTCGTTGTTTAGCCGAACCTGTCAATTTATTCGATATAGAGTTTTATACCTTTTTTAAGGATAGAACTTTATTACTGACTGTCAACGGCAAACAGCATGGACTTATAGGTGAGTTTCCCAACACTATTGTTCAGGATGTTTATACCAGCGAAGTATCAGTACAATGGCAAACTCATCAAGATCATCTCAAACAATTAACTACCAGCAAAACACCTTGTGGTTTATCACCAGAGTCTTTTGCTCAAGCACTACAGACACAGATGAGTGGCTATGTTAGTAACTTAGCCAAGACGGGTAAAATATCACCAATCAAGGGAACAGAGTTATTTCAGATACATTGGTTAACAATCTTGAGATCGTTTAACCCGATGACGCAGGGTAATAAGAAAGCAGCAAATATCATCAAGCAACGCAGACAACAAGCCAAAACTGATTCCAGCATTTTACAAGAAATCCCTATAGAACTGGAAGTTGAGGGATTTAAACAAATGGAATACACTCAAACAGGTTTGGTGGGTAAAAAATTTCGCACTTGGCTTTTGTTTGGTAGTCTAGGGTTGTTTATCGCCAGTTATACAAGCTTTCTTAATCCACAAAGTGTGGTGATTTTCATCGCTGTACTGTTTTTCCATGAAAGCGGACATTTATTGGCAATGAAACTGTTTGGCTATCGTGATACCTCTGTTTTATTCATACCGTTTTTAGGCGCTTTAGCAACCGCCCGTAAAGATGACGCCACACTCACCCAAAAGTTTTGGATATCTTTAGCAGGGCCATTACCAGGGTTAATTTTGGGGATTGGGTTGGCGGTTCTTAGTGCTTATCCTGATTGGGTACGAGAAACAACTTGGACGCTGATATTTCTAAATTTGTTCAATCTCCTCCCGGTTTATCCTCTAGATGGAGGACAAATTGCTGATTTACTGCTGTTTTCTCGTTTCCCTTACATTGGTGTTTTATTTAAAGTCTTTGGTGTGATTATCTTAGGATTTATCGGAAAAGATAGACCAATGTTGTTGTTATTTGCGATGTTGATAGCTATGGGTATCCCTAATAGCTTCCGCAGTGCTAAAATTAATCAAAAACTTCAAAAACAATTGCGACGAAATCCACCCATAGCTCAGGAAAATCTTTTGGATTTCATATTCAAGTATCTGAAACAACTCGGATATGGAAACTTGCCTTTCAGTAAAAGATACACCTTAGTAAAGGGATTCATTCAACAGCACCACGAATCCCATAGTAAATGGAAAACTAGAGTTTTTCTATTAGTTATATACTGTGTAAGCTTGTTAGGTGGAATGTTAGGTACTCTGCAAGCTATGACTCCTAGCTGGGTAAATTTATTAACTTATTACTCTCAAAATTCTCAGCAAAGACTTGAGCAGATTAGAAAAAATAGACAACAACAAATTGAGATGACAACTGCTACTTTACGTACAAATCCCAATGATGTTAATGCTTATATAAAGCGATCGCGGGCGCGTTTGGGACTGCATGACTATAAAGGCGCAGTAGCAGATTATGACCAAATTGTGCGCTTAAAACCCCACGATATTGAATCTCGGATGACTCGTGCCAACTTTCGTAATAGATTAAAAGATTATAAAGGCGCGATTCAAGATTATAACGAGATTTTGCGCCTTAACCCCAAAAATGTCAATGTTGTCTATTACCAGCGAGCGCGAGTTCTTAATTATCTGGAAGACTATCAAGGAGCGATCGCTGATTACAACGAAATTATTAAATTGGATGCCAAAGATACCTACGCTTATATCTCTCGTGGATATACTCGTCAAAAACTCCAAGATTACAAAGGTGCGATGTCTACGACGGGCTACGCCTACGCAGATGCTAACTATGTAATTCAACTAAATCCTCAAGCAGCAGCAGCATATATATTGCGTAGCCAAATTCGTCGTCATTTGGGAGATAATCAAGGAGCGATCGCAGATGAGCAAACTGGAAGTACTCTTTTTAAATCTATGGATGAGGAAGATCATAGCTGATAAAAACCAATTATTAAGGTTTAATTGAAGTAATATCAGAATTTCGCCAATCACCAATTTAGAAAATCCGAAACTGGCAGCACAGAGAATGTATACATAAATCTACCCACTTTGATTTACACAATTTATGAAAGCTAAATTATTAACTCTTGCTTTTTTAACGTTGGCAGTTTCTTCTTTAACTGTCAGCACAGTTGTAGCACAGGCAAAACTGACAAATCAATCAAAATTGTTCATTAATGGTGTCGGACGTGTTCGAGTTGGGATGACTGTTTCCCAAGCGGCAAAGGCTGCTGGTACTAAGCTAGTGGGCGATGCACCTAATAATAATTGCTACTATGTTAAGCCACAAAACCAACCCAAAAATCTTTCGTTTATGGTTACAAAAGGTCGCATTTCTAGAGTAGATGTGCGGCAAAATACCCAGATTACTACCCTCAAAGGTGCAAAAATTGGCGACACAGAAGCGCAAATCAAGTCTCTTTACCCAGGACAAATTAAAGTCACACCTCATAAATACGTCCAAGACGGCCATTACTTGACATTTATCCCGAAAGACCGTGCTAACCAGAACTATCGTGTGGTATTCGAGACTGATGGTAAGCGTGTTACTCAGTTTCGCTCAGGTAAACTACCGGAAGTTGAATTTGTTGAAGGCTGTTCTTAATTTGAGATATCATTAAACTTACTTCCCTAACTTCCGCAACTTGCGTAGCTTGCTGCACAACGGCCGCGCTCAGTGACCACCGTAGGCATCGCTGCACTTTACTCCCAAGATGATACCATGCAGTTAAGCGTGATTGAGAGGTGATACAGTGCCGTACAGCGCCTTTAATCTTAGTAAAGTAAAAACAGACTTTAAATTAATCTTTGTTGAAAATCAAGATTTATTTGTAGATGTGCAAGCAATTTCACCTAGTGAATATCTAAATTTGATTTTCTCTGAGCATCTACCATTGGTGACAGCAATAAATACAGAAAAAGCTCGTTCTGAACTAATTATTATGCCTGTTTTAATTGAAGTTAAACGCTTTTTTAAATCCCAAATTAGTATATTTTCTGGTTCAGAGTTTAATGTAGATGCTTCTAAAGACTTAGAAGGACGCTGTGATTTTATTCTCAGTTGTTCACCAGAACAATATGATATTACTAGTCCTGTTGTGACTATTGTAGAAGCTAAAAATGAGAGTATTAAATCTGCTTTAGGACAATGCATTGCCACAATGTTTGCATCTCAATTGTTTAACCAGCAACAAGGAAATATTATCAATGAAATTTATGGTGTAGTTACAACAGGAACAGATTGGAAATTTCTCAAACTTTCTGAGAATACCATTTTTATCGATAAGAACGATTACTTTATTAAAGAAATAGACAAAATCTTAGGAATTCTGACAACGACTCTGATGGCTTGTCCTCAATTTTAGTTTGGGGATAGTTCGTACCATCCCCATTTTTTATCTTTCCACTTCATCCACTGCTTTGGGAACTCCCGCAGTTAACACTTCATGTCCATCAGATGTAACTAACACATCATCCTCAATCCGAATACCAATACCAATCCATCGAGGATCAGTCTCAGGTTGATCTTCTGGTAGTTTGGTATCAGGCACAATATATAATCCCGGTTCCACTGTCAAAATTTGGCCTGGTTGTAAAATCTGCGGTTTGTCTTCACCGTGCTGGTAAACACCCACATCATGAACATCCAACCCTAACCAATGACTGGTGCGGTGCATATAATATGGTTTATATTTCTCTTCTTCAATTAACTTATCAATTTCACCTTTGAGGATACCCAGTTCAACTAAACCTTCCGTGAGGACGCGCACTGCTGTATCATGAACTAATTTGAAGGGATTACCTGGTTTAATTTGAGCGATCGCTTGTTTTTGCGCCTCTAAAACAATCTCATACAGCGTCTTTTGTTCTGGCGTAAATTTACCACCCACAGGAAATGTCCGCGTAATATCCGAGTTGTAATAACCGTAAGCACAACCGGCATCAATTAGCAGTAATTCTCCATCCTGCATTTGACGATTATTTTCAATGTAGTGCAGTACGCAAGCATTCACCCCAGAAGCCACAATCGAAGGATAAGCCGGACCTAACCCACCCCGCACTCGAAAAATGCGTTCCATCTCCGCCTGAATTTCGTACTCATAACGTCCGGGTGCGGCGATTTCTTGGGCATAATTGTGTGCTTCGACTGCGATCGCAACTGCTTGACGCATCAACCCCAACTCAGCTTGACTTTTTATCAATCTCATGCTATTGAGAACGGGGCCAGTATCTTCAATGGCGATCGGCCCCGTACCGCGTTTAGGATAAGTTCGTAGTAGACTTTGGTAATGTCTCAGGATTTGGTCATTGAAAGTGCGATCGCGTCCTAAGTGATAATAAATCCGGCTGGCTTTTTCCAAATACTGTGGTAACTTTTCATCTAACTCGCTAATGGGGTACGCTTCATCAGCACCATAAATTTCTTTGGCTGCATCTACCCCAGAAAGGTAACCAGTCCATACTTCCTTTTCGCGATCCTTTGGTTGGACAAATAGCACAAACCGATGTTCTGAATGATGCGGTGCTAACACTGCTACTGCTTGTGGTTCATTAAAACCAGTCAAGTAGAAAAAATCACTATCTTGGCGATAAACATACTCGACATCGTTATGCATCACTGCCATTGGCGCACTGCGAAAAATGGCTATACCATCACCAATTTTTGCCATTAACTGCTCACGACGCTGCCGATATTCTGCTTGCATAGCTGATGTCTTTATAAAAGTATTGTGTTATTTTACACTTTTGGCAACTAAAGGATGCATTCCTGCCTCTTAATAGTTGCTAATCTAAGTTATTCTAACCCAGGACTTACGCACAGGTAAGGGAAAATCGAACCACAGAGGACGCAGAGGACACGGAGAAATAAGAGTTTGAGAGGTTTTTTGCGTAAGTCCTATAACCAATATTTGTTTTCACTCAAGTCATAAATCATTCGAGAATACTCAATTAAGTAAGTAGGTCAAATTAAATATAAAACCTCACCCTCTATTCGGCTGACCCCGACAATAATAAGGAGAAGGATTGAGGTTGAGGTTTGATATAGATATTTAATTACGCTTACCTACTCATCTTGAAAAGCTCAGATCCCGGACTTCTTTAATAAGTCCGGGATCTAGTTATTCATAAAATAAATTAGATAAACAACTTTTCTCTGGAATTTATCATATTATAAAGCACAAAATGAATTTTAGAATTGCTTATATAGAACTTGAAAAATTTATCTGAATCGTTTAAAGTAAATAGATATTTATCTTGAAAAAACAACATTAATAAAGAAAAAATAATTATAAAGAAATCTTAAAACTCTCGTAAATGTTATTTAATTACAGAAAGAGATTATCAAAAAAAGTTAAAAAAATATGATAACCAATGATAAAAATACACCATGCCTGAAAGTACGAATTCCTCACCCTTAGCTTTGAATACATCTAAATGGGCATCAGACTCTTTTGCCAAATCACAAATCTTGACAAATTCTTTTGAGAATTTAAATTATGATCCGGTGGGGTTTTTGAGTAAGAGTTCCTCACCAACACTACAAACTGAAGCAGCAACCACGCCTGTCAAAGCATCATCAAATCCTAATCCTAATCCTTACTTAACTAGTGCGGCGATTACTCCTGACTTTAACGGTGATGGCAAAACGGACAAAGTTTGGGTAGATTCTACAACCGGTGAGATTATCATTCGGTTGATGGATGGTGCAAAAGTTATGGAACAGGGTTCTTTAGGTAAATTTGACCTAACTGCCTATGATTACAAAATTGCCGACTTCAATGCTGATGGCAAAACCGACTTCTTATTACGCAATAAGACAACCGGCGAAAATAGCATTGTGTTGATGGATGGAACCAAAGTTGGTACTGCGGCTTCTCTAACTAGCGTTGATCCAGCGTGGACTCCTCAGATTGGCGATTTCAATGGCGATCGCAAAACCGATATTTTCTGGCATAATGCTACAACTGGTGAGAACGCTATTTGGCAGATGGATGGCACCACCGTTTTGAATGCAACTGTTTTAGATAAAACAGACCCAGCGCTAACTCCTACCATTGTTGATTTTGACGGCAATGGTAAGAGTGATATTTTCTGGCGCAATCAGACAACCGGCGATAACACCGCTTGGTTTATGGATGGTACACAAAAGACTGAATTGGCGCTGCAATCACAAGATGCCGCCTGGACTGCTAGCCTCGGTGATTTCAACGGCGACTATAAGACTGACATTCTCTGGAGAAACGCTCAAACTGGTGAGAACAAGGTTTGGACGATGAATGGTATCTTAGTCACAGAAGGCGCTTTGGGGACACTTGACTCAGCCTGGACTTCTAAAATTGGCGATTTCAACGGCGATGGCAAGACCGACATCTTCTGGCACAATGGCACAACTGGTGCGAATACTGCTTGGTTGATGGATGGTACAACAGTTGCTACTGAAGCTTTCTTACCGGCTAATAACGCTGCCTTGACACCATCCCTTGGCGACTTCAACGGCGATGGCAAGACCGACATCTACTGGCGCGATCAGACAGCCGGTGCAGACAAAATTTGGACTATAGATGGGACGACGGCGGTTGAGACTCCCATCAGCGATGCAGATAAGCTTACCGGAGAGTGGTATACGTTTTAAAAGCTGGAGTTGGGAGTTGGGAGTTGGGAGTTAGGAGTTAGGAGTTAGGAGTTAGAAATCTTCCACTGCTTCCCCTACTCCTGTGATTCTGAAAAGTTTTAACTCAAAATTTGTAACTTAAAACCTGAATCACGCTATTTTCCGGCAAATCTTTCGAGTTAATGGAAATACTATCTCCATCGCTACGCCGTACTGTCATACCTTGCATCAAGGTCAGAAAATTATCCAGTGGTGAAATATCGCACTTAGCAGCATCAGCACCCTGTGTCCGGTAATGGGTTGGAATCACTATCTTGGGATTTAAAATTTGAACAGCCTGCTTTGCTTCCTCAGCATTGTAGGCTTTTGCACTGCCTCCCACTGGAATGAATGCGACATCGGGACGCCCCATCAAGATTTTTTGCTCAATGGAAATGGGTGCAGCAGCTCCGCCTAAGTGTAGGATATTAATTCCGCCTTGCTTCCAACTCCAAGCGGTATTTGAACCAAACTGCTTACCACTTTTGCGATCGTGGTCTATGGCAATTCCTTGAAACTTAATGCCTTTGAACTCGTAAACTCCCGGTTCGTAGATGAGTTTTGCATTTCCCGGTAGTACGTCCACAGCACCTTCATCCAGCAGTTGACTGCTAATCAATACCAAATCTGCTGCAACTTTTGGTTGACGATACCCAGCAGTACAACCGGCCGCCCGAAATGGATTGACGAGAATTTTCGCACCGCCACCAGTAAAAAGAAAGCAAGTATGACCCAACCACTGAACTGATAAACCGCTAGATTGTGCGTCAGCTTGATATTCAGAACCCAAGTTAGTAACCAAAGCTGTGACTAACCCCGCCCCAGCATAGCCCATCAACTGTCGTCGTTTCATTAATTATGCTCTCGACTGTAACTGTTCCAGAAAATTTCGCAATAACTGTTTTCCTGAAGATGTCAGGACACTCTCGGGGTGAAACTGGACGCCCTGAATATGAGGATATTTCCGGTGTCGCACTCCCATAATGGTGTTATCTTCAACCCAAGCGGTGATTTCTAACACATCTGGGCAAGTCTTACGTTCTATCACCAAACTATGATACCTGGTGGCAATTAAAGGATTTTCTAATCCCTGAAAAACCCCCACCCCAGTGTGAGACACTTGAGAAGTTTTGCCATGCATCAACTCTGGAGCAGCAATTATTTTACCACCGAACACTTGACCGATGCTTTGATGTCCTAAACAAACGCCCAAAATTGGCAAATCTTGCCCTAGCTGTTCAATCAATTCTAAAGAAATACCGGCATCTTCCGGGCGACCTGGACCTGGAGAAATAACCACGGCTTCCGGCTTTAATGCCCGAATCTCATCTATGGATATCTTATCGTTACGAAAAACTTTAATATCATCTGCCACTGAGAATTCTGCTGCCAATTCTCCCAGATATTGCACTAAATTATATGTAAAACTGTCGTAATTGTCGATAACTATAATCAAAGCTGATAACTCCTGGTTTTTACCACTCATCAGTTGCAAAAAGCATAGACAAATATCTCATGCTATTTGTTCGCTAGGTGTAAAAATAACGCTGACGTGGACGGCTAAAGATTACCAAGTAATCCTTTACCCAGGATGCTTGGCGCGACGCCGAATAGCCCGTCGTAAACATCGCCTCACTTTTGAATTGCTTATAATGTGTTCTCCAGGGGATCGGACAGAGTGCGATCGTCTTATCGGCTCACTTGGCGAAGGCAAATCACGTCTACAAAGTCGATATAATTAACTTTACCAGAGGAGGGAGCAATAGCGTACCAGCTACCAGCACCGCTACCAAAGCAGAAACAAGCACTGCACCAGCCGCACAATCTTTAGCAATTTTTGCCAATTCATGGTATGTCTGCTTAACGGTTAAGTCCACAAGAGACTCGATTGCTGTATTTAGTAACTCTAATGCCAAAACTAAACCACTAGTTACACCAATTACTGCTATTTCTACCGCTTGCAGATGTAAAAAAACGCTTAAAGCGATCGCTAACGCGCAAACACTTACGTGAATGCGAAAATTACGTTGAGTTTGAAAACTATAGCTGATTCCAGCCCAGGCATATTTAAAACTAACAAATAAATTAGAGGCTACTTTCCAGGAGAATTCCCGTTCGTTAGACACAAGTGTTTGTAACGAGGTAGGCGTTGGTGATGGAGAAATTTTTTGGGACATAGACTTAAAAACACAAAAACAGAGTTGCTACAGTCGGAATATTCGCCGATTTTAATGGCAGAATTAACTTTGAGGCAATCTTTAAGCAATTTTCCACAGAAGTATTATAAAAGTATTATCCAAAATTAACACTATAGAAATACACAAGCTACTGTTATTCCATGTCAATAGGAATACCTACCGCATTCAGCAATCTCACTTGCTGTTCTAACATTCGCCCCAAACTTTCTTCATCAGGATGATCCCAGCCCAAGAGATGTAACAAACCGTGACTAGCTAACCAGGCTAGCTCAGTTGGTAAGCTATGTTCCTGCTGTTGAGCTTGACGTTGTGCTGTATCTACAGACACAATTATATCACCTAAATATAATGGTACAGAAGCAAGCATCTCCTTGCTTTGAGGAAAATCCACCTCCAAAGCAGCAAAGGCTAAAACGTCTGTAGGCTTATTTTGTTGACGATATTGGGCATTCAGTTCTTGAATTTGCGAGTCATCTGTCAAACGCAGCCCTATCTCATAACTTGGCGCTGAGGGAATTTGAGGGTGAAGTATTTCCAACCACTGATTAAACCAATTTTCCCAAGTTTCAGGAGGAATTCGGGGATCAGTATCATCAATTTTTATAGATGTTGTCGGGGACAACTCGTAAAAATCATCCTCCACGTATAGTTCAACGCTCAGGGGCACACAGTCTCCTAGTCTGAGGTTTATAGTTTGTCGTTAACACTGTTTTAAGGCAATTAGTCATCTATCCTTTGAAATATAAATGACTAATGACTCATGATAACTCTCACCAGTTGCTCTCATAGCTTAGTGAGTTAGGTAAGCAAGACCAACAAGGAGAGATAAAAGTCCTACGGCAGTTAACGCAAAATGCTTTAGGGAAGTTCCACCCTTTTGCACCATGTTTCGCATGGCGAGTTTTACGTAGCTAGGTTGAGGTTCTGTTGAAGGAGTGTTGCTCATAGTTATTTGTCCACAGACTCTTTTATAACTGTAACAGTTGGTCTGGAATAGAATGGCGATCGCCTGTATATTACTCAGGAATTTCTCTGAAAAAGCCCAATCAGAGGAAATCGTGCGATGTCTACGACGGGCTATTCGGCGTCGCGCTAATCTTAAATACTAAAAAATAAATAACAAGTGCTAAGTAATATTAAAAATAATTACTTAGCACTTGTAAATAATCCCAAATTATGCAGAAGCGTTTTCTACTAATTTATTTTCTTGGCGCAGATAAGCTTGAATAAATGGATCAAGTTCGCCATTCATCACATCGCCAATCGCCGTTGTTTCTGTATTTGTACGTAAATCCTTCACCATTTGGTAAGGATGAAATACATAGTTACGGATTTGGTTTCCCCAGGAGGCTTCTACCATATCGCCACGAATTTCGGCAATTTCTTGGGCGCGTTGCTCTTTGGCTATGACCAACAGCTTTGCTTTGAGGCGATTTAGGGCTTTTTCTTTATTTTGGAGTTGCGATCGCTCCTCTGTACAGCGCACGGCTAGACCAGTGGGAAGGTGAACAATCCGCACCGCAGTTTCTACTTTGTTGACATTTTGCCCACCTTTACCACCAGAGCGAGTTGTGGTGATATCCAAATCTTTATCTGGAATATCCAACTGCACAGAATTATCTATCTGCGGCATCACTTCCACCCCTGCAAAACTGGTTTGTCGCTTACCGTTGGCATTAAAAGGTGAAATCCGTACTAAGCGATGTGTACCCATTTCCGATCGCAAGTAACCATAAGCATAGCGACCAGTAATTTCTAGGGTTGCCGATTTAATTCCAGCTTCCTCACCCTCCGACTCTTCAGCTAAAGTTACTTTATAGCCATGAGCTTCGCCCCAACGGGTGTACATCCGCATCAGCATAAATGCCCAGTCTTGGGAGTCTGTACCACCAGCACCAGCACTAATCGTCAGTACAGCACCTTCGGCATCATAGAGACCAGAAAGTAACTGTTGTAACTCCCACTGATCCAGGTCACGATTTAGCTTAGTGATGGTAGATTCTGCTTCTTGGAGTAGTGCCTCATCGGTTTCTAACTCCAATAATTCAACAACTGCCCTAGTATCTTCTAAATTGGCGTGCCAGCGATGGTATTGTTCGAGATGGGCTTTCAGGTCGTTGAGTTCTTTTGATGTTTCTTGGGCTTCGGTTTGATTATCCCAAAATTCTGGCTGTGCTGATATTTTTTCGAGGTCTTGAATTTTGGCTGTCAGTGCAGGTACGTCAAAGATACTCCTGGGTTTTACCCAGGCGGCCAGACAACGTTTCGATTTCGCGTTTGAGTTCTAGGACATCCATAATGGTTGCTGAATGATAGATAGAGCTATTGGGATTGGAAAATTGCTCTTTATTCTACTTATGTTTCTTGATTTTAGCTGTAGTTGGGCAAATTTTTTCTGCACCACTTATATTAAGTTACAAAAGTTACTCGGAATTATCAAGCGCTTCTTGGGTAACTGAAGTAGTGTGATTTAGCTGTTGCAGATAGGCTTTGATAAACAAATCAATTTTACCGTTCAAAACCTCTACCGCAGCAGGTGTTTCTACATTGGTGCGTAAATCTTTTACCTTGGTGTAAGGATGCAAGATATATTCCCTGATGAGGTTGTTGGATATAAATCCTATCTGCCGGGATTGAATTTTGTCAAGCTGGACACCTTGGGACAGTGCGTAGGCGTAGCCAGCCGTAGCCATCGCAAACAGTTTACTCTTGAGAATAGCTAGGGTTTTTTCCTTGTTTTGCATTTGGCTACGCTCTTGGTTACAAGATACACTAATCCCAGTAGGAATATGAACTATCTTTACCCATATTTCTGTGCGGTTGACATTCCCCCGATGACGATAATAAGTAATTTCCAAATCCTTCTCTGGAATCTCCCACTCAACAGACTCACCCAATATTGGGAAAACTTCTACACTAGCTAAACTCGTCCGCAAGCTGTTAGTAACATCAAAGGGCGATATTTGCTGTAGTTGATGTGTGCCTGTTTCTGATTTGAGGTAGCCGTATGCACAACTTGCTGTAATTTCTAAAGTTGCATATTTAATTCCGGTCTCATTGCCCTCATAAATCTCTACTACATCCAATGGATAATTGTGGCTTTTTCCCCAACGGCAGTACATTTGCAGCAACATATATGCCCAGTATTGACTGTCTGCATTATCAACCTCAGCAGTAATAGTGAGAAATGCACCTTTTTTGTCCTGGGGGTCAGACAATAACTGTCGTATTTCTGCTGTTTCGAGTTCTTTTTGGAGTTGGGTAAGGTTGCTTTGCGCCTCTTGCCACAATTGCTCATCGGCTGATAATTCCAGCAATTCCAGCGCAGCCTTAATATCTTCTAAAATCGAACACCAGCGCTGATATTGCTGATGCTTGTAGAATATGGAGTATTCAATTTCTTGAAGGACTTCATAAGCACGGGTTGGATTATTCCAAAAATCTGGTTGAGCAATTACTTGATCTAAATATTGAATTCTTCCAGTCAAATATCGGAGGTCAAAGACAGTCTTCGGCCTTACCTAAGATATTAGACAACTTTTCTACTTCGATTTTGATATTTAAGAATTCAAGCATAGTTTTGCTCACTTGAGGCTTAACTTATCTACATATTCTACTATTAAAACGATGAAAAACCCGTGGCTGCTGAAAATTTAACCACGGGTTTTACTTTATAAAACTTTACTTTTGTTATTGCCTACAGACAATTAATTGCGGCCATTTATGGAAATTAGCAACCGCAAGATAAAGACGAACAAGTTGATGTAGGTGAGGTACATCGACAAAGCAGCAGGTAGATATTGGTCATCGCTGTAAGTGCGGGGCAAGATGTAGAAATCGACGACAGAAACCCCAACAAATAGAAATACTCCTAAACCGGAGATGGCAATTTCTAACCAATTTGGCGTGTAAACACCAAACATGGCAAACGCGAATTGGGCAAGGCACACAACCACCAAAGCGATAACGCCAAGATTGATGGTTTTTGTCAAAGCCATGCCATCTTGTTCAGAAAGATTTGAACCAATTTGACGGGCGAAAATAAAAGTGACGCCACAACCAAGGGCAGCCAACCCAATACCTTGAATGCCAACACCTTGGGATCTCAAAGCGACAAATACTAAACCACTGAGAGTATATCCAGATAAGAGGCTGTAGGTTGCCAACAGGGGTAATGCAAGAGCCTTGTTACCTTTTTGGGCAACATTTTGGGCAACAAAGAACAAAATTAACTCCAAAATCACCGCACCAATGAAGGTGGGAAAGAAGATTCCGGGGTTAGTACGGATAACTCCTAAACCGCCGTAGGTTCCTAATGCCGTTAGCACCAATCCACCACCGACGTAGGGGAGGGCGTTGGCGATTACGTTTGGGCCAACGAGGGCGTGAGATTTAGCCTCACGGATAGCTTCACGAAAATTACTGGTATTGCTCATATTGAAAAACTATTTTTTAGAAAAACGTTCTGCCTATTCCTATTCTTACCGAGATTTATGGCGATAAACCAGCAAGGGATTGCCTAATTTAAGAGACAACTAAAGAAAAAAGACGATGTAAAGTTTGAATTTTTATGTGAAAAACAAACAGAACCTGCAATATAGGGGTTAACAAAATCATGCGTACAAATACTGAATTATGGAGTGCAGCCCCTTATAAGTTCAGTGAAACGACGATGGCTTATTCTGCCCTGACTAAGCAAAATAATAACAGCTTAAAAGAAAATATACGCAGCTCCATTTTCTGAGGAATAGGAGTTACAACAAAGGAATGTATATGGCAGCAAGTGAGTCCTCTTTACGAACTGATGGTATAGAATTATTACACTTGTACCACCAGAATCCCTCTATTAAACTTCGTAATAAACTTGTACAGTTACATACTGGCTTAGTACGGAAGATGGCTCATAAATTTAGCCATCAATGTAATGAACCTTATGAAGATTTAGAACAAATCGGTTATTTTGGTTTGATTAGGGCAATTGAGCGTTTCGACCCTAGCCAAGGATACGCTTTTAGTTCCTTTGCTGTGCCATATATTCGCGGTGAGATGCTGCACTTTTTGCGCGATCGCAGTACTCTATTAAAAATCCCCCGCCGTTGGCAAGAATTATATAATGAAGGGCAAAAGATTCGCAAGGATTTGGCAATGTCTTTAGGTCGCCAGCCCAAGGATGCTGAAATTGCCAGCCATCTCCGGGTATCTGTGCAAGAATGGCAAGAAACCAAGTTGGCTGCTCAAAACCGGATGCCTTTGAGTTTAGATGCAACCGCAGTTAATTATGTTGATTGTCAAATAACTTTGGGTGAGGCACTTCCTTGTCCTCGTTCTCATGTTCTTCTACAACAAGAAGAAGAACGCCAACAACTGCAAGGTGCAATCAATATGTTGGAAGAAAAACCCCGCATGGCAGTTGAAATGGTGTTTTTGAAGGAACTTTCTCGCAAGGATGCGGCTAAGAATATTGGCACAAGTCCGATGACGGTAACGCGGTATCTGCAAAAGGGAATCCAAGATTTGATTTGCTATTTACAACCGCAGGTAATGCCTACTGGGTCGTAGTGATTTGAGGGTTGGAATTTAAACGCAAAGGGGCGCAGAGGTAAGCGCAGAGGGGCGCAAAGGTTTAATTAAGGGAATTTTTTTGGTTAGTCGTGCTAAGTCAAAAATGCGATGAGTAATGACTAATTATCGAGATTTTAAATCAGCGATCGCACCTTTGGTCATAGCAGCTATAGCTTGATCTGTGGCTTTTGGCAAATGATAATATTTACCACCTGCTGTTTGCGATAATTCTTTAGCAAAGCCAGTAGATACAAATTTACTTTCTGTATCGATTACTAATAGTTGCATCCCTAAAGCCCGGATTCTGGCAGCAATTTCTAATAATTCTCCTTTGATATCTGGCTTTTCTCCTGGTTCTAGCTGTTCACCTAAAGAACGCGCTAAGGGAATATTACCCCGCCCATCGGTGATTGCTACAAGGACAACTTGCCCAATATCTCCACTCATCTGAGCATTTAAGCCGACGCGCACAGCTTGAGTTAAACCATGCGCTAAGGGCGAACCCCCACCACAGGGCAACCTTTCCAAACGGTTACGCGCCAAAGCAATAGAACGTGTTGGAGGCAATAATACCTCTGCTTGTTCCCCCCGAAAGGGAATTAATGCTATTTGGTCGCGGTTTTGATAAGCTTCTGTTAACAGTTGCATCACCGCACCTTTAGCCGATTGCATTCGATTCAAGGCCATTGAGCCAGAAGCATCTACCACAAACACTACCAGCGCCCCCGCTTTGCGTACTAGGCGTTTTGAGCGAATATCAGGCTGTTCTACAATAACTTTTCTATTTGGTTGTCTTTCTCTTCGGGCTTTTTGATAAGGAGCCGCTGCTCTCAGCGTGGCATCTACTGCAATGCGTCGCGCTTTCCCCTTGGGCAACATCGGCTTAATGTAGCGTCCCCTGTCATCAGAAAAGATGACACTGCGACTACCAGATTTACCTTGCCGCTTCGCCATTTGAGTGAAATACAGCACGTTGTCATCAAGGATTACCCCTTCTGGATCAAAAATGAATTCTTCCGGGATGCTAGGGGGTTCTTGCTCTTGATTTTCTTCTTTTTCTTCTTGTTCCTCTTGTTCCTCTTCTGATTCGTCCTGGGGTTCTTCTTGATTCTGTTGCGGTGGCGGTGGCGGTGGTGGTGGTGCTTGTTCGGGTGGTGGTGTCTGCACAACTGTGGCGCGTGGTACAATCACCAGTTCTACAGCACGGCGCAAATCTTCGGCATTAACTGTTGTTCGTCCCTCCAAAGCCGCCGCAGCTTTAGCTACCCGCGTGGCGAATAACTCAGCGCGATGTCCCTGAACTTTGCCGCGAATCGCCTCATCTACTAAGTAGGCAATTTGTTCATGGGTGATGATGACTTCTTTCAACCATTCTCGTGCCAAGATGATTTGGGTTTTCAGGGAGTCTAAATCTTCGTTGTACTGTTTGAGGAAGTCTTGGGGAGATTTAGAATAAGCGATCGCCACTTCAACTGCTTCTACTCTTTGATCTAAGCCGAGTACACCGTCAGCAGAGAGGGCGATCGCAATTCTATCTAACAAATGCTCCCGTAATCCGCCTTCTTCGGGATTGTAGGTGGCAATAAATAGAGATTTGCACGGATGCTGAAAACTAATCCCTTCCCGTTCTATCTGGTTGCGTCCTTCAGATAATACTGTTAAAAGCTGATTTGATATTTGGTCATCTAATAAATTAATTTCATCTACGTACAGTACACCCCGGTTTGCTGTAGCGAGTAATCCCGGCTGAAAAATCGTGTCACCTTGTTTTACCGACTTTTCCACATCTACTGAACCTAATAGTCGGTCTTCTGTAATACCTAGAGGAATTTGTAAAAAAGGCGCGGGGATAATTTCAACGGGGACATCTTCAATGTCTTTGTCTGCATACTCCGCCAACAGTTGATCGTCCCATTCTTCGGGGTGGTTGGGGTCACAATTACTGATTGAGCCTTTGACAACTTCAATCGGCGGTAGTAGAGCATGAATAGCACGAGCCATCACAGATTTTGCCGTACCGCGACGACCTGCGATCGCCACTCCTCCCAAACCAGGATCAACTGCGGCTAACAGCAACGCTAATTTAATTGCTTCTTGACCGACTACGGCACTCAAAGGAAAGGCAGTGATGGTGGGATTGATAGTAGGCGCGGACATTGTTTGCTGTTCATAGCGAGTCTTGTCCTTTAGCATACCAATTTCTGACACATTTAGAATAAGTATTATGGCAATCAGAGAAAGGTAAGGTTATGAGTATTGCTCAGGCTAAACGCTTCACACTAGATGAATACCACAGGCTTGGAGAATTGGGCTTTTTTCATGAAGATGACCACATTCAATTAATCAACGGGGAAATTATTGAGATGGCATCCAAAGGTAAAGCTCATGAAACTTGTTTAAGAAAACTGTGGAAGGAACTCCCCAAAATCCTGGGAGACAAGGCTACTTTGCAATCTCAAGCCCCGATTGCTTTGCCACCTAACAGTGAACCTGAACCAGATTTTGCGATTGTTCAAAACCGTGCTGATGATTATCTGTCGGCTCATCCTAAAGCGGCTGATGTGTTATTGGTGATGGAGGTTTCAGATTCTTCTTTAGCTTATGACCAAGATGTGAAAATACCTCTCTATGCTAAAGCGGGTATTACTGATTATTGGATATTCAATTTATTCGATAATTATTTGGAAGCTTACAGTGAACCATATCAGGATAATCAAGGCAGATATGGTTATTCAAATAAGCAAATTTTTTTGTCAAATGAGGTAATAACTTTTCCCTGTTTTCCTGATTTATCTCTTGATTTAGCTAGGGTATTTCCGCCAAAACTGAATGTTTAAACTTTGTTAGATAAATGAGATAGGATTCAGTCATAAGAGGATGTTTGAAAATTATTTTTCTGTAACTTTAGGCACTTTAGATCCCCCCTAACCCCCCTTAAAAAGGGGGGAGCCGGAGTCAAAGTCCCCCTTGAAAAGGGGGATTTAGGGGGATCTAAAACTTTTGATACCGATAAGAGAACTTTTCAAACATCCTCTAAAGCGCAAGTTTTTGGTAATGTCTCAGCAGCAGAATTCCTAGTTTCCTGCCGAGCTTCGTGTCATCCCTTCGACTGAGTATTTAGCCTAAACTAATTGACTAGACTTTCAATGGAAGGCAAGAAGTTTAAAAACTTTAGTCACTTTATTGATGCTGGGGTAAAGGATGGTAAGGTTCAAAAGCAAAGTCAGGAGTTGTTTTTAATCGAGTTAGACAAACTGGCTGCTTAAAATAGCTTTTAAAAACCTAGTTCCGAAAAACTGGGTTTTATCAAAACCGCAAACTGCGGTTTTTTCATGTCTAAAGACAATGACATTTGAAAAGTTCCCAACAATCAATTTAGGCAACAACACACAAGATAAAAATGCACAAACTTCTAATATTCCATGATGAAAAACTTCTCCGCCGTGCGCTTACCCACCGTTCTTATGTCCATGAAAATCCCGGAGAAGGTGAACATAATGAACGCCTAGAGTTTCTCGGTGATGCTTTGCTGAATTTCTTAAGTGGCGAGTATCTATATAAGTGTCACCCAGAAATGGGAGAAGATGAATTAACCCGGCGGCGTTCGGGGCTGGTAGATGAAAAGCAATTGGCAAAGTTCGCCGAGGAAGTAGGTTTAGACTTTAGAATGCGATTAGGAAAAGGCGCTATTCGAGACGGAGGCTTCCAAAATCCTAATTTGGTCAGTAGCACCTTTGAGGCTGTCCTTGGTGCTTACTATTTAGATAATGATTCTAATATTGAAGCAGTTCGCGCAATTATACAACCACTATTTGATTCTGTAGATCCTAAGCATATAATTGTGTCTCGTTCTAATGTAGACTCAAAAAATCGCTTTCAAGAATGGGTACAACGCAACGTTACTCCAAATCCTCCCAAATATTTTACAGAACAAATAGGAGGCCCTTCTCACGCGCCAGAATTCATAGCCAAAGTATTGGTAAATGAAAAAATTTACGGCGAAGGGAAGGGACGCAATAAGAAAGAGGCTGAGAAAGCTGCTGCTGAGGATGCGCTAGATAAGTTGAAAAAACAAGGATTGTTGTAAAGATGATTTTTATCGAACAGAATTCAGTTCTTCTGAATTCAAAAAGGCTGGATAATTACAGATGACCCTCTACATTTAAAGTGGGGTCAAATGTTTTAGGATTTCACCCGCAAAATGTCAGGCCACATAGGGGATATGCAGTTTCATAAGTTTTAAAATATCCTATAAACTTTCTCATATCTTGACTTCTAAGGGCAAAATTATAGTGAAGGTAGAACCAACACCCACCTTGGATACTAAGTTAATTTGACCTTGTAGTAGTTTTACTAAGCGGGATACTATTGCTAATCCCAATCCTGTACTATCAGGGAGATAGGGGCGATCGCTAAAACTGACGCGAAAGTAAGGTTCAAATATCTGGGCTTGGTTTTCTGGTGCAATGCCAATTCCAGTATCAGAAACTGCGATCGCCCATCTTTGATTCTCCAACACCTGACACATTATAATAACAGTCCCCGCCTCTGTATAGCGAATCGCATTACTAATAAGATTTGTGACAATTTGTTGGCATTGAAAAGGATCTGTGATTAATTCATTGGGGGCGCGATCGAAATCTACTACGACTTTTAAATTTTTCCCACCTGCTAAAGGTTCCAACATTTCACAGACATTATTGATTAATTCCCGCACATCGGTGGGTGCTAGGTGGAGTTTTATCTGCCCTGCCTCATACCGCGAAAGTTCTAATACATCGTTGATCAGGTGGAGTAATTGTCTACCATTGCGTAGTACCCGCTCAATATGTTCGAGATTGGCAGAAGTGTCTTTTATCTCAGTCTTTCGTCGTTGTTGGCGTAAAAACAGATCAGAGTAACCAATAATGCAAGTTAGAGGATGTTTCAATTCGTGGGCTAGTTGTGAAACATACTCTTGATTGGCGCTAATCAAACGGGTGAGTTCATCATTATGGAGTGTTAGTGATGCCTGCAACTGCTGTAATTCTCGCAACCGCTCCTCAACATAACTTTTGAAACAGCGAGCGATCGCTTCGTCTATGATAGCGTCAATCAAACGCATAGAACGAATTATCTCTACAGGTGTTCCCCCCAATAAATCTGGTTGTAGAGCATCAAATATTACTGTTCGCAGCAGATGATATTCTCTGGCAATTTCTGCTGGATCAAAGCCTTGTTCCGCTCGAATAGCTCCATGCTGAAAACTGGCAGTAACTATTGACTCAATATCATTATCCTGATGTTTTGAAAGCACTGTCACCATTGCTTTCAAAACATCAGGGATGTGATCCTTTACTGCTGTGTAAGATAGGTCATCAGCACTTTCAATCCGTCTATCCTTGCGAACTGCTAGAATCCATTTATCGATGATGTTGTCCCTTTTTTCAGCCAGTACTTGACTAAAATCCATTATGTTAAATATCAGCTAGGAGATAGATGATTGACACTCGCCGCAATAAATTGACGGCGATTCTAGCGGTTGTCTTAGCGGGGGATAAATCCACCCGCTAAGACGCTTTACCGGTTAACGGACTGTCAGTAAAGTTCCATATCCAATTAGTTTAGCGAGCGCAGAGAGGTATTACCAAATTTCATAATTTTATTCATCTATCAAAAGAAGTACATTCTCTATGTTCTTTTGTTTGCTAATTAACTAACCGGATCGAAAATTTTCTCAGTATCATCTATTTTGTCTTAAAAAATATTAATCAAGCAAATAACATTCTTGATACTTGGCTCGACTATATTATTTAGCTGTCTGTGCAAGGACTTCACGACAACACAACTAAAATAATAAGTTTTATTTACTACAAATAATTAAAAGTAAACACTTAATCTTAGTATTAAAATTAACAATAATTATTATAATATAAATGGATTTTACTGAGAATCGATGTTATATTGTGCATAATTTAGTATCCATATAGAGTAAGTCAGCCTAATTCAGCGTGTCACAGTGCATAACGCTGGAGCGGAGGAACCAAATTGTGGGGCGTATCTCATAGAAAGTGAGGAGTTGGGAGTGAGGAGTTGAAAGTTACTAATACTAAATATTTAACTCATAACTCATAACTCATAACTCATAACTTTCTTGTGAAGGGCATCTCTCAGCCCTAGCCCGTCAGCTAACTTCGTAGGCATTGAGAGGAGACTGAAGAGACGGCATTTTTATAATGTTCCGATCTCATCGGTGTCCAAGGCTGGTACTGCTCGGATTCTTTGTACCTGCACTTAAATCTGTTGAGGTCGTAAATGATATTTCAACTAAATTTAGCAGCGATCGCAGCGATCGCCGGACAAGCCGCTTGGAAAAAAACAAAACCTGTCATCCTCAAAGATGTCTTCTTTCTACCAGTGTTGGGGTTCTTGGGAATAATTGTGTTGTGGTGGATTATTGCACTTGCCAACCATGAATTGATGCCCACCCCACCAGAAGCGTTAATTGCTAATCTAGACTACATCTTAAATCCCTTCTATCAGCGAGGCCCGGGCAATTTAGGAATTGGTTGGTTGTTAATCGCAAGTCTGCGCCGGGTATTAATAGGCTTTTTGTTAGGTGCGGTAGTAGCGATTCCTTTGGGGTTTTTAATTGGCATGTCCAGATCGGCAATGTTAGCGCTCAATCCGCTCATTCAAATTTTTAAACCTGTATCGCCTTTAGCTTGGCTACCCATCGCCTTAGCAATTTTCAATTTAGCAGAGCCTTCAGCCATTTTTGTCATCTTTATTACTTCCCTATGGCCGACAATTATTAATACCGCTTTAGGAGTTTCTAGCGTTCCCAAAGATTATTTAGATGTGGCACGAGTGCTAGAAATGCCCCGCTGGCGACGGATTAAAAAAATCATTTGGCCTGCAAGTTTGCCTTATATTTTTACAGGTTTGCGAATTAGTTTAGGGATAGCTTGGCTGGTAATCGTTGCTGTAGAAATGCTCACAGGCGGTATTGGTATCGGTTTTTTTGTCTGGGATGAATGGAGTCGCTTAAACCTGAGTTCAGTATTTTTAGCTGTGTTCATAATTGGCTTAACTGGGTTAATTCTAGATTCCGCCGTAGGGAAAATTCAAGAATTAGTAACCCATCGCCCTAAAACTTCCAACTAACAAAATTCGGCTGCTATCAAAACAGCAGACACTCTGCGCCTGAAGCCTGAGTAATTAATCACCAATGGAGCTACAAGAATGGGTGATATTAACTGGACTCGACGAGATATTATCAAGGGAATAGGAGCAACAACGGCGGGAATAGCACTATCTTCTTGTGCGATTTCAGGAGATAGATCCGCCAAAGGACTAACTCCAGAAGCCTTAGCTCTACAACCAGTAGTTAGATCCCAAGACCTAGAAAAAGCCGATCTTACAGTTGGTTACGTTCCTGTTAATGATTGTGCGCCATTTGCGATCGCCTGGAAAAAAGGCTTCTTCCGCAAATATGGTTTGAATGTTACACTCAACCGCGAAGCCAGTTGGGCTACCTCCCGCGACGGTTTAATTTTTGGTCGCCTCGATGCTTCACCCGTAGTATCTGGTGCCGTCACCAACGCCAGAATTGGTGCTGAAGGCGCACGCCACGCCCCATTGTGTGCAGCGATGACCATTCACCGCCACGGTAACGCCATGACAATGAACAAAGCCATGTGGGACTTTGGGCTGCGTCCGTGGTACGAGTATCAAGAAAAATATGGCGATGGGGCCCTAGAAGCCTTTGGGCGCGATTTTAGAGGCTACTTTGACAAGCAGCCGCCAGAAGGCAAAGTCTGGGCGGTAGTATTAAGTTCGGCCATTTACGAATACTTTATCCGTTACTTATCCGCCTCTGCTGGTGTTGATCCGCTTAAAGAGTTTCGCATCATCATCGTTCCCCCGCCCCAAATGGTAACAAATGTGCGAATTGGTGCAATGCAAGCTTACATGGTTGCAGAACCTTGGAATACGCGAGCAATAACAGGTAATGAAAACATCGGCTTTACCTTCGCACAAGGTAAAGAAGTCTGGTTGGGACACCCAGATCGGCTTTTGGGGGTGATGCAATCTTTCATTGACCAATATCCCAAAACCTATCGTTCCCTAGTCAAGGCGATGATTGAAGCCTGTCAATATTGCAGCAAAGCAGAAAACCGCCAAGAAGTAGCCGAACTGATTACAGACCGTTCCTTTACAGGTGCTAGACCTAAAAACAAAAATGCCCCAATTGCGAAATTTACAAGTCCCGGAATTCTCGGCAATTACAACTATGGCGGCTTTGACGGCAAAGACCGCACCATCAAAGCGGCTGACACCACGATTTTCTTCGATATTCCTAACAACCTTCCCAAACAGCTAGGAGAACATTCCACATTCTTATGGAGATCGAGAAGTATCTGGTTGATGACACAAGCCGCACGGTGGGGACAAATTAAGGAGTTCCCTAAAAATGCGGATAAACTAGCCGAACTGGGCTGGAGAACAGATTTATATCGGGAGATAGCATCTGAAATGGGCATCAAATGTCCCAAGGATGATTACAAGGTCGAACCACCAGAAGTATTTATAGATAAGAAAGGCTTCGACCCCAGCGATCCTGTGGGCTATTTGAATAGTTTTGCCATCAGGGCTAATGCTCCCACTAAGATTTTCATGTCTTAAATCCCTACCAATTTTGGATTTTGGATTTTGGATTTTGGTTCCTTGGTTTATGCTCTGTCGCTTTTGGGTGAAATAAACATAAAATCCTCAGCAACCCAGCATCCTTTTGATCGGGAACAATCTAAAATTGCAAATCTAAAATCCAAAATTGATTGACTAAATTATTCCCGGAGCATTTTGATGATGGAATATACCTCATTACCTATTAATACCCAGACCGAAGTTCTGCCCCGTCCTGGATTTTTAGAAATTGAAAATTTAGTCAAGTCTTATCCGACACCTGATAAAGATAATTTTGTCGTTTTAGATGGAGTTAATCTGACGATTGGTGAAGATGAATATATTTCTGTAATTGGTCACTCTGGTTGTGGAAAATCAACTCTACTAAAGATAGTAGCTGGTTTAGAAAAAGCAACTTCCGGCTCAGTCAGGCTAGATGGACAAGAAATTCGTCAGCCAGGAGCCGAAAGGATGATGGTATTTCAGAACTATTCGCTGTTACCTTGGTTAACAGTGCGAGAAAATATCCGTTTAGCCGTGGATGAAGTGTTAAAAAATGCTAATCGGGCTGAGAAAATTAGCATTGTAAATCAACACTTAGCAATGGTAAACTTGACGGCAGCTGCTGACAAATATCCTGATGAAATCTCTGGAGGGATGAAACAACGAGTAGGTATTGCCAGAGCTTTAGCAATTCGTCCAAAAATGTTGCTGATGGATGAACCTTTTGGGGCGCTAGATGCACTAACTCGTGGCAAATTGCAGCGCCAGGTATTGGATATTTGGGAAAATAATCGTCAGGCAGTGATGATGATTACCCACGATGTAGACGAAGCAATTTATATGTCCGATCGCATCGTCTTGATGACTAATGGCCCATCTGCTACTATAGGAGAGATTTTAGAAGTTCCTTTTGAACATCCACGCGATCGCGCGGCCATGCGAAACTCAAAAGAATATTTTGAACTTCGCAACCACGCCCTAAATTTCCTCGATCGCTATTTTGCCCAAGACGAGTAAATTAGATTATCATTTTTTCTAGTGGGTAGCCTAATTCAAATTCATGAAAGCTGCATTTGGAACGGAGGAACCATATTGTGGGGCGTATCTTGCAGAGAGCGGCAATTTGAGAGTAAAAAGTAAAGAATAATTAATCTTTAACTCAGCACTCACCACTCCTAAGAGAGAGACACCTTCCAGTCTTAGCCCGTCAGCTAACTCCGTAGGCAATGGAAGGAACCCCCAAGACTTTGGCTGTAATACAGTTATTATTGGGGTTTCCTTGATTGATTTAAGATTTGAAATTTTGGTTATCGTCACTCAATCTAAAATCCAAAATCCAAAATCCAAAATCTCAAATTGATCGCCCTGCTTCTCATTGTTAACTCATTTCATTGGGAGAAGTAAAACTGTGCAAATTAAGCCAATGTTAGCACGTCTGCAAAGTGCCACAGGCCGAGATGACTTAATTGAACAAATGGTACTATTGCCAGAACCAAAAAAACCTTTTTCTAAAAAACCTCAAAAAACAAGAGCAGTTAATCTTATCGTTGCTTATGACGCATCTCCTAACAGTCATACGGCACTAGATATTGCCTTCTGGATTGCCCATCAAACGCGTTTAGCTACTAATGCAGAAGTCACCGTTCAAGCCGTTTATGTGCTAGAAGACAATTCAAAAAGCCAGTATTCAAATGTCTTGAGCTTACCAATACAACAGCCTGCATTTGAGTGCCAAATCAGTCAAATATCAAAGTCTGCCACACAGGTATTAACTCACCCCAAATTGCAGACAGTGGTAACTCCCCTGCAACAAGCAGATATAATTCTCTGGCAAGCCCGAAGTCTGGCTGAAGAATGGCAAGGTTGCTTCAAATCTCATTTACGGTTTGGCTGCATTTCTAGAGAACTTCAAAAAGTTGTTGAATCAGAAACTGCCGATATTCTGTTTCTCGGTTGCAACTCTGTTAATCATCCGATGATTGAGGCACTAGGTTCTAATTTCCCCTGCGCTGTTTTGGGTATTCCCAGTTGTATTGATGAATAATCACTGTTAAAAATTTCAGTAACTTTTATCCGATTGCAATCATAGATAAGTCACCTATAACTGGGTGGCTTTTTTTGCTAATAAGTAGGTAGAGGTAATTAAATATAAGATTAAACCTCACCCTCAATCCCTCCCCTTATTATTGTCGAGAGAAGCCGGAGGTAGGGTGAGGTTTTATATTTAATTTGACCAACTTACTTAAATAAACTTAATTAATATTATCAAAGGAGGAGCCACTGCGTTGCAGGGGTTCCTCCTAACTTTTTAGCTATTGCTGCTAATAACTAATGATGTGTAGCACGTCACGCAGAACGCTATAACCAGCTAAATCCCACAATAAATAGGCTAGAAAACCAATTGCTGCCAAGCGACCATTCCAAATTTCGGCTTGAGGTGTCCAGCCAAACAGAAATGCATTGCGATCGCGCCCGTTGTATTCTACTGCAACAGGTGGTAAATCAGTAGAAGGAGGAGTTCCTTGAGTTGCCATTTTTTTTCTCCGATATCTAGTAAACTGTTCTACAAATAAACTTGCATAAGCTGGGCGGGCAGGATGCCCACCCTACAAGAGTTATATTTAACTCGATTGGGCAAATTTCACGTGTTTAATGTTCTAGTAACCAACTATGCGTAAAACATCACGCAGAACACTATAACCAGCTAAATCCCAAAGTAAATAGGCTAGAAAACCAATTGCTGCAAAGCGACCATTCCAAATTTCCGCTTGGGGAGTCCAGCCAAACAAAAATTCATTGCGGTCTATGCCGTTGTATTCTTTTGCAACAGGTGGTAAATCAGTAGAAGGACGAGTCTCTTGAGTTGCCATTTTTTTCTCCGATATCTAGTAATGTTTCAAGTGTTTAATCTTCTAATAGCCAATTAAGCGCAAAAGGTCACGAACAACGCTATAGCCAGCTAAATCCCCAAATAAATAGGCAAAAAAGCCAATTATTGCAAAATGACCGTTCCGAATTTTGGCTTGAGGAGTCTAGCCAAACAGAATTTCATTGCGATATTTGCGATTCCATTCTGTTGGAAATAGTGGCAAATCTCTGGAATAACGAGTTGCCATTTTTTTATCCTCAACGATTCATTTCTTAACTTTAATGTAACTGTTTGTAACTAGACTTATTTCTGTCTCTGGGTACAAACCACAACCACCTCTTCTGGACGATTATCAGAAAGGTATTTTTTTAGACAAATCCACCTTGAGAGGGTGACCAAAAACCAATATGTAAATAAATGTAAAGGACTTCTAAAAAATTACAATTCAAACAGAATCAATCGCTACAAATAACCAATTAAAAAGTAAAAACTAGCTATACATAATTAAGATTAGGTGGTAATTTGATTAAAATTCTCACCGAGGGATAAAAAAAGTTATATCTTTCGCTGGATACACTTTTCAATCTTTAGAGAGATGCTTTAAATAACCAAATTCCAGGATTCTGAGCTAATGAGTTAGGTATTGCCATAGGTACAAACATACATAAATACTAAGAGTTGCTTCTCAAGAAAATCTTAATTCCCCAAATTTAAACCTTAGAAGAAGGAAATACAATGTTCCAAAGTACGCAAATCATGCTGGGATTCTACAAACCACTGTTGTGGTTGGCACAGAGTTCATCAGTAGATACCTCAAACGTCACGCCAGCACAGGCATCGGCTCTCATTTCCGGGCCGCACTTTTTTGTGGCTTTAATCTCCGGCGTGATCCTAGCCTTTGCTTTCCAATTAGTTTTAACTAATCTTTCCCTTGCAGCCGGTATTTCCTACCTGGGGAACTCATCTGACTCAAATTCAGATAGTGGGGAAAGTGGGGAAGCGGAAAGTTTGGGCGGTAACATTCGCAAAATTGGCACCGCAGTGGGGCTTTGGACATTAGTCACTGTGACGATCGCCTTATTAATTGCTTGTTTTCTGGCGGTAAAATTGAGCCAGGAAATCTTTAGCCCAGGATTGGGAGCGATTCTCGGTTTGGTGATTTGGGGCGCTTACTTTTTGCTCCTCGTCTGGGTAAGTTCTACTACCGTGGGTTCCTTAATTGGCTCAGTCGTCAATACGGCAACTTCCGGTTTTCAGGCGATTATGGGGACAGCCACCGCCGCACTAGGTGCAAAGGCTGTCAATAACCAAGTTGTCGCAACAGCTGAAGCCGCCGCCGCCGCACTCCGTCGGGAACTAGGAAGCGCTATCGACCCTGGAAGTATCCGGGAAAACATAGAAGATTACTTAGACAAGCTGCGTCCTCCAGAGCTAGATTTGTCAAAGATTCGCAGTGACTTTGAAAATTTACTCAACGATCCGCAATTAAAAGCGATCGCAGGGACTCCAGATATTCGCAACATCGACCGCGAGAAGTTTATCGAGTTAGTCAGCAGCCGCACCGACCTTTCCAAAAAAGATGTTAGCCGCATTGCTGATACCTTGTATAAAGTTTGGCAACAGGTAGTGAGCCAGCAATCACCCACCGAAGACCGCCTGGGTGATTTAATGGATTATCTGAAATCACTTCCAGCAGGACAAAACAAGACAGATGAACTCAATGCCAAACTGGATCGGTTATTAGCAGAAAAGGGTGGTTCCAAAGAAGGTGACCAAAACCAAAAGGCAGGCCAAGGGCCAATGCAAAGTACAATCCAGCAAGCACTATCGGCTTTAACCGCCACTGTGATGGGACGGGCAGATTTGCCTGATTTGGATGTGGAAAAAATCTTGCGTAGTCTCACCACCGCCAAAGATAAAGTCACCCAACAAGCAGATAAGATAGGGTTGCCAACACCATCACAACCCTATAGCCCAATTCGGGCTGATGTCGAAAACTACCTGCACAACACTTATGCTTGGCAAATGAGCCAGGAAAAAATCGCCCAGGAATTTCGTGATGTTCTCTACGACCCAGCAGCTGACCCGGGAATAGTCCGCAGCGAACTAGAACGACTATCCCGCAACGATTTCGCCAATATCCTGCAACAACGGGGACTGCTTACCCAAGCTCAAATTCAGCGCATTGCAGATCAGTTAGAATTTGTCCGCCGCGATGTGCTAGTGACAGTTACAGGTGTCGAAGAAAGAGAAATAGTCCAAGACTTGCAACGGGCAGTGGAAAGTTATCTGCTAGTTACTCCAAAAGCCGATTTGACAGCAGAAGGTATTGAGCAGAATTTCAAACCACTGGTGCAAGACCCAGATGCAGATTATGAAACCCTGACATTGCGACTAGCCCACCTCGATCGTCAGGAAATGCGGGCGATATTGCTGCAACGGAATGATGTCCAGCTATATGAAGTAGACAGCATTCTCGAAGAGTTGGAAAAACAACGCGATCGCGTCTTGGTAGAATCTAAAGGGCTAGCAGAACAGGCGCAATATCAAGCAGAAACCCTGTGGCTGAATGTAGAATCATATCTCCGTAATACAGGAAAATCAGAACTGAATCCTGATGCCATCCGCGCGGAGTTCAAAAAGCTACTGGAAGATCCCCAAGCTGGAATCACCTCAATTCGAGCGCGGTTGTCTCGCTTTGACCGCGATACCTTGGTGCAATTGTTGAGTCAACGGCAAGATTTGAGTGAAGATCAAGTTAATCAAATCATCAATACTACTCAGGAGTCGTGGCATAATATTCGCCAGACACCCCAAGCTGTAGTGGATAAAGCCAAAGAGCAATACGATTCTGTTACTACCACGATCGCAGATTATCTGCGGAATACTGGTAAACAAGAATTGAACCCAGAAGGTATCGGGCGAGATTTGACCAGATTGTTTGAAAATCCCAAAGAGGGAGCCGTAGCACTGCGCCGTCGGTTGTCGCAGGTAGACCGGGATACACTGGTGAAGTTACTCAGTCAACGTCAAGACTTGAGCGAACAACAAGTCAATGAAATCATTGATTCCACCCAAACTTCGATTCGGAACTTTGTGCGTGCGCCTCGGCGTTTAGCTACCCGCACACAGCAAAGAGCGGCAAACTTCAAAGGTTATCTGGAAGAGTATCTGCGCCAAACTGGTAAAGAAGAACTTAATCCTGAAGGTATCAAACGCGACTTGCAACTACTGTTGCACGATCCGCGAGTTGGGGTAGAAACTTTTAGCGATCGCCTTTCCCATTTTGACCGTTCTACCATCATCGCCCTGCTGAAAATTCGGGAAGATATGAGCGATGAAGAAGCGGCGCGGATTGCCGATAACATTGTATCCGTAAGGGATCAATTTGTAGAACAAGTGCGGAATATCCAACGAGGCATTCAAGACGCAATTGACGGGGTTTTTGGCCGCATTCGTAACTATCTCAACTCCTTGGATCGCCCGGAACTTAACTATGATAGTATCAAGCGCGATGTCCGCACATTTTTTGACGATCCGCAAGCGGGATTTGATGCTCTGCGCGATCGCCTCTCCTCTTTCGACCGTGATACCCTAGTAGCTATAATGAGTTCGCGTGACGACATCTCTGAGGAAGATGCCAACGGGATCATTGACCAAATTGAACGGGCCCGCAACACAGTATTGCAACGTGCAGAACGCATACAGCAGGAAGCCCAACGCCGCCTAGAACAGGTGAAACATCAAGCACAGCGTCAAGCGGAAGAAACCCGCAAAGCCGCAGCCACAGCAGCTTGGTGGCTGTTTGCCACAGCATCCGTATCTGCGGTTTTCTCTGCATTAGGAGGAGTCATCGCTGTAGTTACGCAGTAGTTTAACAAGTTTTCTCCGCTAACTTTTAAGCCTCCTACTATGGGAGGCTTTTTTTTGTTTGGGTATCATATCATCTGACAATTCAGATCATCTGGAAAACCTCTCTCGAAAAGTGGGGAGGGAAGACGAAGCGTAGCTTTCTTTGGCTCTTTGGAGTTCTTGAGGTTTAATAAGTAATCAAGCGGACATGGTATAACTATGCCTTTCAGTCATATATGAATATCTTTTACCGCTTTAATTTCAGCAATTAGATAGGTGAAAATAGATTTTATTTAATGCTTTAATATTATTAGATAATTTGCATTAGCCTATTCTCAATAGAGCGCCCCATAATTGCAAGCTCCTCGCTTCCTCTTAGGGGCTTGTGGGTGCAGTTCACTACCTACTCAACTGGAAGCATCCCGTCAGGTGCAAAAACCTTGATAGCCCTCATCCCCTAACCCCTTCTCCCAAAAATGGGATTCGGGGGACTAGAATTATTTCTCCCCTCTCCCATATATGGGAGAGGGGCTGGAAGTGAGGAAAAAGATTTAAGCACTCATTAGGATGCTCCCACTCAACTGAGAACGGCTATAGTTGATCAAACCTTCGGTGACAGCAATGGCAAAATTGTTTTAGCTAAAATCCAAAATGTGAATAAAGTCATGCTGAAATTATGACTTTATTCCATTGTGTATTATTTTTTAGTATTTTAAACTGAGAGCAACACAGCAAAGCAACTGATTGGTGTAACAAACTAAACTTACTGGAAAACTGATAATTAAGAAGATTTGTTCATAAATCAATTTAATTAATATGAAAATCTATCAAAATTCTCGGCTTTTAAAAAAAATTCTAATAGTTCTACTTGGAATTAGTTTATTGACAGCGTGCGATTCCATTCAGGCTGAACAAAAAAGTATAACTAAAGCAAAAATCTTGAATGGTGATAATTATGGAGAACTGTATGACCAAGGAAAGTTACGTACTTACTATTTGTACACTCCAAAATCTTATAATCCAGACCGCCCAATGCCATTAGTTTTAGTGTTTCATGGAGATGAAGGTAATGGTCGGTCTATCAGTAATGTGACTCGCTTCAATGAATTAGCAGATAAGAAAGGATTTATTGTTGTTTATCCAGATGGAATTGACCAAAAATGGAGCCTTAGAGGTAACGCTCAAGGAAGGGTGGATGATGTTTCATTTGTCAATGTTTTGATTAATGATCTTAAGCAGCAAATCAATATTGATAGCCATAAAATTTATGCCACCGGTTTTTCTAGAGGTGCCATACTTACCCAAGCACTAGCTTGTAAGTTACCTGATAAAATTTCTGCTTTTGCATCAGTAGCTGGTTCGCTCCCAGTTAGACTCAAATCTAATTGCCAGCCTCGAACTTCTATATCGATGTTAACGATCAACGGTACAAACGATCGCGATGTCCTTTATGAAGGAGACGATCACACTCAACGAGGAGCGCTGCTTTCTATCTCAGATATGGTAGATTTTTGGCGATCGCACGATCAATGTACTTCATCAAATGAATCTCCTAACTTTTCTAAAGATAAAGTGAAAACCGCTATCTATACTGGTTGTAGTGGCAACTCAGAAGTATGGCAGCTAGCGGTAGTAAACGGCGGACATTTCTGGCCTGGTGGTTCCTCAACTGACAAAAGCCTAAATAAATTCAATGCAAAGCTGGGGCTAAACGCCAGTGAAACAATTTGGAACTTTTTTCAAAGTCACAGTTCCTAAACCGAAACTTTGTTAAACACCATTTTGCTTAAACCACGCCAAAAGACGTTTCCAACCGTCCTTAGCATCTTTCTCGCGGTAGGAAGGGCGATAATCGGCAAAAAAAGCGTGGCCTGCATCGGGGTAGACGATGATTTCAGATTTGCTGGTGCTGGACTTTAAGCCTACGCGCATCTGCTCTACTGTATCAAGGGGAATACTGGTATCTTTCCCACCATAGAGTCCGAGAACGGGGACTGTCAGTTTTGATGCAATATCAATAGGATATTTGGGTTGAAGTTCGGTAGCATCGCCCACAAGTCGTCCATACCAAGCTACACCAGCCTTCACCTTGGGATTATGTGCGGCATATAACCAGATAATGCGACCACCCCAGCAGAAGCCTGTAATTGCCAATTTACCGGCATTACCTTTAGCTGATTTCACAGCCCAGTTTACCGTTGCATCAAGATCGGATAACACTTGGGCATCTGGCACTTTGGCGACAATTGGGCGAATTTCGTCTATGCTGCTTAATTTCGAGACATCGCCTTGACGGATAAATAATTCCGGTGCGATCGCTAAATACCCCAACCGAGCAAAGCGACGGGTGATATCCTGAATATGCTCGTGTACTCCAAAGATTTCTTGAATTACCAGAACAATTGGGAAATTGCTACCAGTAGCAGGTGCTGCTCTATATGCAGGAATTTCGCCATCTTTGACGGGAATTTTCACCGCACCAGCTATCAACCCCTTAGCATCAGTGGTGATGACTCCGGCAGAAATGGGCTGTACTGCTAAGGCAAAACCCGTCGCCACGGTGGCTGTTGCAATAAATTTGCGGCGTGTTATTTCTTGCATCATCTCTACTTTACAATTGGCGAAAATTTTATTGTTGCTTATCCGTACAGTACTACAATGTAAATACTACGGTTTAGGAATCAGTTTACTGTAATATTACATTCGTTTGTTGTCTAAGCGTTCTTTTTATGTGCCTCTTGTCAGGGAAAAGTCAGACGTATAGTCAGCCCCTCCGGGGAAGTCAAAAATCAAATGCGCGGTAGGGTAGGTGTACAAATTCCACAGCCGAAAAAAAGTGCTTCTATCTCAACCCCAGCAAGCATTTCACCCCACTGATGCCCAATTTCCATTCGCGCAATCTCTGAAATGCTTACAGTTAAGTATATTTTAGCCTTCAACCTTTCCCGACACTCTTCCCAAACGAATTCTCTAATGCTATGATTGCTCTTGAATCGCGCAACCGCACCTTGAAAACTAAATATAGCTTGGCTTTCAGGCTCCCGCTATTGCAATTCATCAAAATCCCTATTAGGGATTGAAACTTGTACCAATATTGGAGCGTACATCAACGCTTAATAAGATTGCAATTCATCAAAATCCCTATTAGGGATTGAAACCTAAGATTACTCATATCTTTAGGGGGGAACCAAGAATTGCAATTCATCAAAATCCCTATTAGGGATTGAAACCCCGAAGGTGTGGGAACTGCAACTCCTTCTAAAAATTGCAATTCATCAAAATCCCTATTAGGGATTGAAACACGCTTACCCCAAACAACGGTTCATAGCCATTAAATTGCAATTCATCAAAATCCCTATTAGGGATTGAAACGAAGTCCGGTGGCTCACCGGACTAAAGAAATTAAAGATTGCAATTCATCAAAATCCCTATTAGGGATTGAAACCCTCGGTATTTTGTCGAGCGCATACAAGTGGAATTGGATTGCAATTCATCAAAATCCCTATTAGGGATTGAAACAAAAAACATCTTGGTTGTACCTTGACACAACCAAATTGCAATTCATCAAAATCCCTATTAGGGATTGAAACATAGCGTGGTGAAGGCTTACCAACGCTCGATTATTGCAATTCATCAAAATCCCTATTAGGGATTGAAACTATTAACCGAACCACTATATATAGAAGAAATTAAGAATTGCAATTCATCAAAATCCCTATTAGGGATTGAAACTTTAAAAACTTTTCTTGATTTGCCCCCCAATAAATCATTGCAATTCATCAAAATCCCTATTAGGGATTGAAACTCCACAGCGCACCTCTAAAAACCCACCTCTTGACATTGCAATTCATCAAAATCCCTATTAGGGATTGAAACATCAACAAACAAAAGCTTCTTTTTACCTTTAGCTATATTAATTCCTGTGTCAATTTTTTTTACCGCCTACCTGCTTTCCAATCTTCTCCACCGACTAGCTGAGTTAAATTTTCAGCCACAATTGCGGGTAACTCTTTAGCTGAATAAGAATAAGTTAGCGCTAACAACTTCAAAGCACTCTGAATTATCTGGTTTATATCTAACATTTCAGCAAGTTGAAATTGATTATATACTCCATCCATTACTTCATCGCTAGCATCTGCGATCGCATCCTCAATTACTTCCTCTTCTATGAAATTCTCCCACTCATCTAAATTAATATAGTAAGATTTTTTATGATCTTTGATATTTAACTTTTTAATTTCTCGGATTGAATTACGAATAGAAGCAACCCAAGAATTGGTTAATCGCTGCTCTAGTTGGTTTTTAATTAAATGAATCAGCAGAATCCTTAAATAAGCTTGGATATTCCGCAGAATAGCTTGTTTACTCATGCCTTCTAATTCTTCAACAATTGCCAAGGCATCTGCATAACGTCCTTCCAAAATACTCTTTTTGAGGTCTATTAATTCTTGTGTCATTTTTTTACCGCCTACCTGCTTTCCAACCTTCTCCACCGACTAGCTGAGTTAAATTTTCAGCCACAATTGCGGGTAACTCCTTAGCTGAATAAGAATAAGTTAGCGCTAACAACTTCAAAGCACTCTGAATTATCTGGTTTATATACTTTATTAATAGCAGGTAAGATAAGTAAGTGGGCGCAAATAATTATCACTGGCTCGTAGTTGCGCTAAAGCGCAAGAGGGCGCAACTACGAGCCAAATACAGAGATTTTACTTTTCGTTATATAGTTTGGTTTTATCTTGCCTACCTACTTAACCTCCCATTAATAAAGCAGTATTGTTCACTTTTTAGCTTGTATCACTTGCAAACTACCACCTGCATATAAAGTTGCCTCACTCGCATTAAATCCACTCTCAGTTAACAATCCAGGCAAATCAGTTTTCAGCAATTGCCAAGCTGTTTCCGTCTCAAACAACAACAAAAACACTGATACCCCAGGCCAAAATATCGGATTTGTAGGAGCATGAAAATCCACCAGTGTAAATATCCCTCCTGGCTTCAACACCCGATAAACTTCACTAATAATTTTTCGCAATTGCTCAGGCTGCATCTCGTGTAAAGCAACGCTAGTATGCACCACATCAAATAGATTATCTGCAAATGGCATCTTCTCGGCAAAAGCTTCGAGATAGACTGCTAATGGTACATTTTGCCGCGCCCGTTGCAAAGACTTGGGTGAAGCGTCCAATCCTGTTACATTTTGTGATAATTTTACCAAAAATTGCGTTGTTTGGCCACTGCCGCAACATAAATCTAAAACCTGAGTATCTGAGTGAATTGTTAAACCTTGTAAAGCAAGTTGTCGAAAACGGGCTTCACCACCTACACTTAAGGCTGCTAAACGAGAGATACCATCATACAGCCACTGATAACGGTAACTCCAATCTCTTAAAATTGTTGCCATTGCATATTTCCTTGCTATTAAGCTTTATATTTAATAAAGATATATTATTAACATTAGTAAAAAAACTGAAAAGATTGGGGGAAAGTAACTGCTATGGGTCGTGTAGGCGTCTTATTACTCAATCTCGGTGGCCCCGATAAGCTAGAGGATGTCGGGCCGTTTTTGTACAACCTATTTTCCGATCCGGAAATTATTCGCCTACCATTTCGCTGGTTGCAAAAGCCCCTAGCCTGGTTTATTGCCTCACGGCGAACCAGAACATCTCAAGAGAATTATAAGCAAATCGGTGGTGGTTCTCCACTGCGGCGGATCACAGAAGCGCAAGGGGAAGCTTTAAAAGAACAGTTGGGTTATTTAGGACAAGAAACCAAGATTTACGTCGGAATGCGTTATTGGAATCCCTATACAGAAGAGGCGATCGCACAGATTACTCAAGATAATATAGAACACCTGGTAATATTACCACTATATCCCCAGTTTTCTATCAGTACCAGTGGTTCTAGCTTCCGGCTTTTAGAAAAACTTTGGCAAGAAGACCCAAAGCTTCAACCCATTGATTACACCGTCATTCCTTCCTGGTACAAAGAACCAGGCTACCTGCAAGCAATGGCCCAACTCATAGCCCAAGAACTAGAACAGTTTCCTAACCCGGATGAGGTTCATATATTCTTCAGCGCTCACGGCGTTCCTAAAAGCTACGTTGAAGAGGCTGGCGACCCTTATCAGCAAGAAATTGAGGAATGTACTGCTCTAATTATGCAGACCCTCAATCGACCCAATGCCCACACTTTAGCTTACCAAAGTCGCGTTGGCCCAGTAGAATGGCTCCAACCTTATACTGAGGATGCCCTCAAAGAACTAGGGGCAAAGGGCGTGAAAGATTTGGTTGTCGTGCCTATCAGTTTTGTCTCAGAACACATCGAGACTCTGCAAGAAATTGATATTGAATATCGAGAAATAGCCGAAGAGTCAGGAATTCACAACTTCCGCCGCGTACCTGCTCCTAATACCCATCCAGTATTTATTAATGCACTGGCAAAATTAGTGATTGATGCGCTGAGAAACCCCAGTTTCAAGCTTTCGCAGGCTGCCCAAATGAAAAAAATGGTGAAAATGTATCCACAAGAGCGTTGGGAATGGGGACTGACTACTAGTGCTGAAGTATGGAATGGTCGAATTGCCATGCTCGGTTTTATTGCATTAATCATCGAGTTGATTACCGGTCACGGATTCTTGCACATGATTGGGCTTTTGCAGTAAAAAGTATTGGAGCAGAGGCGCAGGGAGATGAGGGAGATGAGGAGATAAACAAAACTCCTCACTCTTAAGGAAAATGAATTAAATAAAATACAAAGCTTTATCCCGTCTCTAGCTTCCCTCTCCTTGTAAATATTGTAATTGTTTATCGATAATTGCTAATTTCCACAATCATTTCTCCTTGACGTAATTGTTCCACCGCATTAGGCAAAGTAATTGTCAGAAGTTGACGCAAATTACGATTAGTAACATTTCCACAAGTCAACCAAAGAATTTGAGGAGGTATCCCTAGCCGACAAACCAAGTCAACAAAATCACTATCTTTCGTCATAATGATGACATTGGCGATTCTTGCAGCCTCAAAAATTTCTATATCTTTAGCGTCACGTAAACCAATATCTCTTAACGACAAAGCTTCTATGGCAAAAGTATTTGTTACCCAACTTGCCAATGTCGGGGGTAACTGTGCATCAATCCAAAGCTTCATGCTGTCAACCGCACAAAATCAGTCCGTCGTGCAGCAAACAGAAGACAAGCTTGAATATCTTCTGGTTCTAAATCGGGAAAGTCTTCTAAAATTTCGCTAACGGTGACATTTTCCGCTAACATTTCTAAAATGTCACTAACTCTAATTCTCATACCTCGAATGCAAGGACGACCCCCACATTGACCCGGAATTTGCGTAATACGAGTCAATAATTCATTCATTGAGTTAATTAGTTATTTGGCTAACAAATAATATTTTATCATGTCACTAGTTTTGCACTTTGTTTAATCAGCATTCCTAACTATTAACTCAGCATCGGCTAAACCATAGCTATCCGCTAACAGCACTTAGTACTCAGCACTTTTTTGCCCTATTCTTTATTCCCCTGTGATACCAGTCATACCACTGCTTGGCACTACGAAGTGCAAACCAGAGCAGTATTAAAGCAATTAATCCTCCTTGCCAGGGAGCGCCAAAGGCAAAAAGTACTAGAGCAACACACAAGGTATCTTGAAGAAAGACTGCCCACAACGGTAAGCCGCGTAACCGATAGAACCAACCAACTTGAACTAGCTGGAGTACTAAAGCTAACGAACCCCCAATACAGGCAATAATCCAGCTTGGCGTTGCTGTTGCACTAGCTACTGCTAACCCCATAATTGCCCCCACGATGGGAGACATGAATAATTGAACTAGTTGTAGTAATCTTTGCCCCCATAGCTTTTTTGAGGCTAATAATTCAACTAAAGACCAACAGCTGAGGCAGGCGAATAAGATTGGTGGGGAAATGTGAGATAAAATTGGCACTTGCGACCACAAGCTAGTACCCTGCAACAATCCAACGATTAGCAGAGGTGTAGCTATTCTCATTCCTGCCGCCGCCGAAGCTGAAAGTGTGGCTAGGATTTCAATCATGAAAGCACTCGAAGCACTAATAAATAAGTAAATATGTGTTATTCATACTACCCAGTGTTATCAAAAATTCCAGCACCAAATTAACAGTCTTCAGCAATGCAATACTAAAGATTTTTGGTATTTTTATATATTCTTTTTGAATAACAGGTTAGTAGTGAGCGTTTAAGCGCTCACTAAAAGGGACTTCCAAGAAATAAATTACCCAAATAAACGAACCTTATTAGGCACAGAGAACACAGAGGAATGAGGAGGGGAGGAGAGAGTTTTTTCGTCTGTTTTTGGGTATTTTTTTATTTGGAAGTCCCCAAGCAAATTAATCTTAAATTCCCAACCGTTGATAAACCTCTTCTAAATGGCTCAGATGCTGCTGGGGGTCAAAACAGACTTCTAGTTCTGCTGGGGACAACTTTTCGGTAACGCGAGGATCTTTGCTAATCAAGTCTTGGAAATTACCTTCTGGCTTGTTCCAAGCGGCGTGAGCGCTTTCTTGAACCATCGCATAAGCTTCTTCTCGGCTGCTTCCCTTGTCTATCAAGGCAAGCAGGACTTTTTGACTGAACACAACGCCGCCGTAGCAGTTGAGATTTCTTTCCATGTTTTCAGGATAAACCAATAGGTTTTTCACCAAATCGGTTATTTCTATTAACATAAAATGCATCAAAATGCAAGCATCTGGCAAAATTACCCGTTCTACAGAACTATGGGAAATATCCCGCTCATGCCAGAGAGCGACGTTTTCTAAAGCTGCACCTGCATGGCTTCTGACGAGTCGCGCCATTCCCGTCAGGCGTTCCGAACGGATGGGATTGCGCTTGTGTGGCATTGCGGAGGAACCTTTTTGACCTTTGGCGAAGAATTCTTCAACTTCGAGAACGTCTGTTTTTTGTAGATTGCGAATTTCTACAGCAAAACGTTCGATGGATGCCGCTACTAAAGCTAATTGTTGCACATAGTCGGCGTGGCGATCGCGGGAAATAACTTGAGTTGAGGCTGTATCGGGTTTGAGTCCGAGTTTTTGGCAAGCGATCGCTTCTACACGCGGTTCAACGTTAGCATAAGTTCCCACCGCACCAGACATTTTACCCACAGCGATCGTTTCGTGGAGAATTTTCAGGCGTTCTTGGTGTCGCAACACTTCTGCTAACCAGCCAGCTAGCTTGAACCCAAAAGTAATCGGTTCAGCATGAATACCATGCGATCGACCAGCCATCACTGTATGACGATGTTCCCCTGCTTTTTGGCGAATTACCTGAATCAAATCTTCCAAACGTTGCAATAATATATCCAGGCTGGCAACTAATTGCAGTGCTAAAGCTGTATCCAAAACATCCGAACTAGTTAAACCCAGGTGAATATAGCGTCCGGCTTCACCTACATATTCGTTGACGTTTGTCAAGAAAGCAATAACATCGTGGCGGACTACAGCCTCAATTTCCAACACCCTATTGGGATCAAAATCTGCCTTGGCCTTAATTTCCTCAACCGCCTCAGATGGAATGTAACCTAGTTCAGCTTGAGCCTCGCAAACAGCAATTTCGACTTGCAGCCAAGTTTTTAGTTTATAGGCTTCACTCCATAGATTAGCCATTTCGGGCAAAGTATAACGCTCAATCACGGTTCGGCACAGAATACAACCGTCATATTTTACAGTTTAATTAATGTATATCGCTTTTTACTATTGCTTTTTGCTCAGGGACGGGACTAGTTTTGGAGTCGAAGGTGATGATACTAATCCTGCCGTCAGCCTCCATATATGCAAACTTCACATCTGCTAAAAATTCTACACCTTGCTGGCGTAACTTGCTCATCAACTCATCCTCTGTAATTAACTCTCGTTGCAAATGACGCTCAATCATCCGACCATTTTTTATTAATAGCAGTGGTGGCTGATTCAGAAAACGTTGGAACCGGGGTATTTTATAGCCCAACCAGTTCAGCAAGTAACTCCAAAAAATCACAGTTCCTACTAGGATAGCGCCTTCAGTAATCGATGTATAATTACTCACCATAGCATTTTGGGCAGCTTCAGCAAATAGCACAACTACGAGTAAATCAGTGATTCCTAGTGTTCCTAGTTGTCGGCTAGGAAGCATGCGTAGCACTGAGAACAGCGCTAAATAAACCAGCGAACCACGGATAATTAACTCAAAGATGCTGATGCTAGGAACAAAGATTGCTTGCCAATTGATAAAAAACCATTTTTCGATTAGCACTGATTTTCTTCCTTTCTCAATAGACTTCTGGAAAAAATCCAGTGTCACGTTATTTATCTGTGGTCTTATTTCATAAAGCTGACTTTTATTAGAGGTTAAATACTTCAATATCTATCAGATTTATAAACATATAATTTCCGGATTAAAAAATTAAAATCGCTGATTTTTTCTTTTCTGTTTTAAGCGCTTGGGTTTATTGAAAGATTGGAATAAGCGATTAATAAAGTTAGAAGAAGACTTCTTATTATTGGACGATTGCTCCGTTGGAGCCTTGCCATTATTTTTCGTGTTATCAGATAAAGGTATAGCATGTTTAGATGGGGTTATACCGCTACCGTACCTTCTGGCATAAACTTGGGTAAACTCCGCACCGAAGAAAAGAATCTGCGCGGCATAGTTAACCCAAGCTAAGATTACTACCAGTGAACCAGCTGCACCATAGGCTGAACCAAAACTGCCATTACCTAAATATTGTCCTAACAAAAATCTCCCGATAGAAAACAAAAAGGAGGTGAGCATAGCTCCAATTAAAACATCACTCCAAGCAATTTCGACATCTGGTAGAACTTTAAAAATCAGCCCAAATAGAAACGTAGTGATCGCAAAAGAGAGGATGAAATTGAGAATATGCCAGAGAAAATCGACACCTGGCAGCAAGTTACTAAAGTATGTTACTAATGCTGCTAATGCCGTACTAATTACCAGAGAAACTAAAAGTAAAAAGCCAATACCGATCACCATTGCAAAGGCCAAAACGCGTAGGCGAATCATGTTAGTTACATTGCGTCCGGGTTTCGGTTTCACTTCCCAAATTGTGTTGAGGGAATCTTGCAACTCGGTAAATAAGCCAGTAGCACCCACTAGGAGAACTACAATACTAATAATAGAAGCGATCGCTCCTGTTTGTGGTTTGTTAGCATTCTGAATGGCTGTTTGGATAAATGCTGCGCCATCTCGGCCGACTAAACCTTGAATTTGTCCAACGATTTGCCCCCTCGCCGCTTCTTCTCCAAATACTGCCCCTGCGATCGCAATTACAATAATTAGCAATGGTGCAATAGAAAAAATCGTGTAATAAGCTAACGCCGCCGCTAACCGTGAGGCTTTATCCTCACTCCATTCTTTGAATGTCTCTTGTAATAACTTGCCAATTGCCTGCACATTCATCCAATCAGTCTCCTTAAGGATATCGCTTACTTCTTGATATATTTGATACTGATTTCATAAGTAGAGGCATCCTCCCAAGGGGGTTTTTGAAGGATTCTTGAGGAGGAATTTAGAATTTTATTGTGATATGACAATGCGACAGCGCCAATTAGCGATAATTAAGATGCACTGATGTTGATAATTTAGCAAAGCAATTTTTACCTAGAAGCAATGACACAGACGGCAGCAATTACAGAAGCGATTATTACTCTTCAGGATGCAGAAAATCGATTCGGTTTTGTCCGTGTTGAAGACGAGAAATTTTTCCCAGAGTGGTATGAGGGATTGTCTGAAATTACGGAAGCGGAAAAAGCCTCTGTGGATGTCGTGCGGCGTAGGTATCTCTATCACCGTGCCGGAGGTGATTTACTAGAAGGGACAGTTATATTGTTGTTGGTGTCACCAATACTTGCACTCTCTGGATTTTACGATCCTCCTTTCAGAATTAAGGCTGAATCATCTGTGGAACTAGTGCTAGATGATGGCGAAGAGATACTGCGCGGACGGATTGATGTTTTAGTGTTACAAGAGCAGTTGTGGGTGATGGTGTTGGAGTCTAAAAAAACCACACTGTCAGTTTGGGCGGCTGTACCGCAAGCCCTAGCTTATATGATCGCTAACCCCAACCCCAATCAACCTGTGTTTGGGATGGTGACGAATGGAGACGATATTTTATTTGTCAAAGTGACGCAAACAAATATACCACAGTACGATTTTTCAAGGGTCTTTGCTCCGTTTGCATCTGCGAGAGAACTGTACACCGTTTTGCAAATTCTCAAGCGTATTGGTGAGTTGATTTCTGCTGCGTCTTAGAGGTTGTTAGGACTTACGCATCAAGTACGAAATGTAGGGGCAATTCATGAATTGCCCCTACGAGAAATCAAGTCTTTCAGTGCCTTGAAAGCGTAAGTCCTAGTTGTTTGAAAAATGTTTCGCTGTAAATTTTAGGCAGTTTGCAAAAGTAAAGCGCTGAGTATTTTGGAGCAATTCATAAAATAAATTGCAATCCGCTTGGGTTAATACCATTTATTTGTGAAGCTGCGCCAAACCCTCTTAACTTCTTCTTTCTTTCTTTGTGTTCTTTGCGGACTTTGCGGTTCGTTTTTCTTTCTTGTACTTAAATATGGTTTAGGGCATCTTCATACAAAATTGGTATAAGGCTAAAATCCTTTGTTAAATTCAATTTTTTTAACGAACCTTATTAGGCACAGAAAAGCCAGTGCGCCCTTGCGGTTAAAAGACTTGAAGCAACTGGCGCGACACCGAGAGAAGAAAGAAATGCTTAACTGAACTGTATTAAAATAAGGTGTAGTTTCTAACCGCCGTTTCACTGCATTCTATCGATTGTGCGATACTGAATTGCCTCCGCTACATGATTGGTTTTTAACTCATCTTCTCCTGCCAAATCTGCAATAGTCCGTGCTACTTTGAGAATGCGATCGCTGGCTCTTGCTGATAAACCTAATTTTCTAATTGCTACTTCTAATAAATTGCGGCTAGCATCATCTAGCTTGCACCATTTCTGGAGATGACGACTCTGCATGTGGGCGTTACAACGCAGATTTGCTTCTCCTTGGAAGCGCGTAGTTGCGCGATCGCTTGCTTGTTGCACTCGTTGTAGTACTATTGTTGATGCTTCTCCAGTAGGTTGTTGGGTAATTTCTTCTGGTTTCAAGCGATTCACCGCAACTTGTAAATCAATTCGATCCATCAACGGCCCAGAAAGTTTTGCCCAATATTGCTCGCGTTGACGGGGAGAACAAGTACATTGTTGGATGGTATCGCCATAGTAACCGCAAGGACAGGGATTGGTACTCGCCACCAAGGTAAACTGCGCGGGAAACATTACCGATAGTTTGGTACGGGAAATCGTCACATAACCATCTTCCAAAGGCTGACGC
Source organism: Nostoc sp. (assembly GCF_036917635.1). GTDB lineage: Bacteria > Cyanobacteriota > Cyanobacteriia > Cyanobacteriales > Nostocaceae > Nostoc. Next base: position 12,702 of record NZ_JBALCW010000078.1, on the reverse strand, counting down.
AAAAATTCTAAAACATCTCGTTTAAATTCAGTTAATTCGTCCAAAAAAAGCACACCCCTGTGAGATAATGAGATTTCCCCAGGACGAGGAAAGCTACCGCCACCAACCAGAGAAGGCCCGGAGGCTGAGTGGTGAGGACTGCGAAAAGGGCGATCGCGTACCAACGAACCGCGATTTTTCAATAAACCAGCCACCGAATGGATACGAGTTACTTCTAAAGATTCGGCAAAACTCAAGGGCGGTAAAATTCCTGGTAAGCGGCGTGCTAACATGGTTTTGCCACTACCAGGTGGTCCGACAAAAATTAAATTGTGTCCACCAGCAGCAGCAATTTCTAAAGCACGACGCGCATGAGCTTGTCCTTTCACATCATGCAAATCTGCGCCAGGGTAAGATACTGTTGCTATCTCGGTTGTAGAATCAATTTGCACAGGTTTGTAACGTCCGGGATTATTTAAAAAATCCACCACATCAGACAGATGTTTGCAGCCGTAAACAGCCAATTCTTGAACTACTGCTGCTTCTTGGGCATTATCAGCAGGAATAACTAAACCTGCAATTCCCATTTTTTGGGCTGCTGCTGCGATCGGCAAAACACCAGCCACCGGGCGCAAACTACCATCCAGAGAGACTTCGCCTAAAAATAGATAATCTCCCAACAAATCAGGGCTAACTTGCTCAGAAGCCGCCAAAATTCCTACACTAATAGGCAAATCGAAACAGGGGCCTTCTTTGCGTAAATCTGCTGGAGTCAAATTGATCACAATTTTTCGCATCGGAAAGGCGAAACCTGCATTCTTCAGCGTTGCTTTGACTCTTTCTCGTGATTCTTGAATTGCTGAATCTGGCAGTCCTAAGACAACAATTCCCGGTAATCCCCCTGAGACATCGACTTCTACGCCGACTTTGACGGCATCGATGCCCACAATTGATGCACTCCAAACTCTGGCAAGCATTTATTATATAACAGTAAACCTTTCAAATCTCTAGCAGATGAGCCGCTACATTGGCATTAGTGAAACTACAGAGACGATTTTTTCAGCAAAATAGTTAGACCAATTTTCAGGTAAATAGACCACCCCGTAGCACAGCATTGCTCCATTAGTATCAAATTAACGCTAATCCCCCTTTTTAAGCTACTGTGTACGTCTCTGTTGACGCAATTTACGGTTTATCGAATAGCCCACAGAAACCTCACCCTGGTTTTGCTTGTGCAAAACCTGTCCCTCTCCTTAGTCAGGAGAGGGATGTGCGTTAGGACAGGGAGATAATTAGATGACTTATGTGTACGCCGTAGCCTTTTTAAGGGAGAATTAGAATCGAATGCCCCCAATTTATCGGGGGTTGGGGGATCTCTTCTGCGTAAGTCCTAATAAAAAACCAACCTAACTGGCTGCAACAACAGCAGTATCATTTACTAGCTTGCCATCTTCCATGTAGACGATGCGATCGGCAATATCTAAAATGCGATTGTCATGAGTAACTAAGAGAATGGTACAATCCTGTTCTTTAGCTAGGGTTTGCATCAGGTTGACCACATCTCGTCCCGATTTACTGTCAAGGGCGGCGGTGGGTTCATCTGCTAAGACTATTTTAGGACGACCGACCAACGCCCGAGCGATCGCAACTCTTTGTTTTTGTCCCCCAGATAAATCATCAGGATAATAATTCAGGCGATGCCCTAATCCTACCTCTTCTAACATTTGGGCTGACCGGAGTTTCATTTCTGCCGGGGAAATATTATTATGCACTTCCAAGCCCATTCTGACGTTCTGGAGTACTGTTAAACTACCGTGCAAGTTGTGCGCTTGGAAAATATAACCGTTACTGCGTCGCGCTTGGGTAAGTTGTCTTTTGTTAGCGCCACACAGTTCTTGTTCCAATATTTGCAAACTGCCGGATTGGGCAGAACGCAAGCCGCCGACTAAGGTGAGAAGTGTAGTTTTACCAGAACCAGAAGGCCCAGTCATAATAATAATTTCGCCAGCGTTAATATCTAGGTTGATATCAAACAGAACTTGCTTGCGAAGTTGCCCATGACCAAAATAGTGGTCGATATTTTTAACAGAGATTACAGGAGACATACTAATTTTAGATTTTAAATTTTAGATTTTAGATTTGGAATTGGGTAAGTATCTTTATGCCCAATGCCCGATGCCCAATGCCCATTTTCTAAAACATATCTGCGGGGTCGGCTGACTGTAATTTACGGGTGGCGATCGCACCAGAAATTATGCACATAATCATTGTCAGCGTTAATACTGTCAAGGCTCGTGCTACGGTCATATAAAGTGGTAAATTGGTAGCATTACGAGTTAAATGATAAAGCCCTAAAGGTGCGATCGCTCCTGGGATAAAACCTAAAACTGCCAAAATTATCGCCTCTTCAAACACTACACCTAATAAGTAAAGATTGTTATACCCCATTGCTTTGAAAGTGGCATATTCTTTTATATGGGAATTTACATCTGTAGAAAGAACTTGATAGACGATAATCACGCCTACCATAAACCCCATTGCTACACCCAGGCTGAAGATAAATCCGATAGCAGTATTTGTTTTCCAGTAATTTATTTCAAATTCGATAAATTCGGCTTTGGTTAAAACTTTAACATCATTATCCAAATAAGCTTCTAAAGCTGTTTTGATCTGTTTTGGATCGTAGCCTGGTTGTAGTTGTATTAAACCTAGACTGACACCACTGGCTTCTCGTCTGGGAAATAGTCGCAGAAAGTTCTGGTCGTTGGTGATTAAAGTACCATCGGCTATGAAGGAAGCCCCGACTGAAAATAAGCCGCTAATAGTAATTGTCCGGCGTTCTATTTCGGTTGTGACAGTTTTACCTTGGTCAATTTTAGCGATCGCATCATTATAATCTCCTCTAGAGGCGCGATCGAACAAAACGGTATCTGGTAGCTTCAGAGCATCTATCTGGCGATTCACATCCGCTAAGTTAAACACTTGCCGATCGGGATTGAACCCCATAACTAATATTGTCGTCTTCTGATGTGTTTGGGGATTTTTCCAATCAACAATATTAATATACATTCCTTCTGCTGACTTTACACCTGGTACATCCATTGCTTGATACAGCCGTCGCCGCGTAAAGCTAGACATATTTGCTAGGTTACGTGCTTGGGGACTGATGACAAACATATCAGCCTGCATACTGCGATGTAGGATTGTGTTACTTTCAAACAGGGCAGTCTGAAACCCTAGCTGCATGAACATCAGAACATCGGCAAAGGCAATGCCTGACAATGCTACCAAAAGACGGCCTTTTTCATGACTCAGTTGCAGCCATCCTAAAGGCGTTCGCCGTCGCACTTGTTCGATTAATTTCATAAGACGGAGTGGGGAGTGGGAAGATGGGGAAGCAGGGGGAGCAGGGGGAGCAGGGGAAGCAGGGGGAGTAGGGGAAGAATAACTATTAATTATTGACCAATGCCCAATGCCCAATGCCCAATGCCCTTTAAAGTTCAATTACTGCCTTGACTTGCAAATTAGTTAAGCTAGAAGCATTTTGGCTGGATAGTTTATTTAGTTGCACATGAACTTCCACTACTCTGCCATCAATATTGCTAGAGGGATCAGCGTTGATTAGATTTTGCCGCTTTACCTCCATACCAATCCAATCCACTCTTCCCTCTAATTCATGGCGTAGGGAATCACTACTTACCCGCACATTTTGTCCGGGACGCACTTTTTTGATATCACTTTGGTAGACTTCTACTACTGCATACATCTGGTCGGTTTGACCGAGTGCCACAATTCCTTCATTACCAACAGTTTCTCCGGCTCGTGTATTAATCTCCAAAATTCGACCGGCTTTAGGAGCCACAACATAAGCCTGCGCCAGTTGTACTCTAATTTTATCTGCCGTGGCTTGAGCGCTGTCTATTTCTGCTTGTGCGTTTTCTATATCTGTTGGACGGACTTCAGCAGTTTGATTCAAGTTAGCTTTTGCTTCGTTAATCTGCTGTTGCAAGCTGGCGAGGGTTTGATCCTGGTTGGCTTTTGCTTCGTTAAGTTGCTGCTGTAGGGTAGCTACAGTTCTTGTCTGGGTGGCTTGGCTTTCAATTAACGCTTGAGTCGAAGTTTCGGCGTTTAAGCGTCTGCTATCAACTTCCTGGCTAGAAATTGCTCCTGCTTTGTATAAAGTCTCATAGCGCTGCACAAGAGCTTCGGCATTACGTCTCTCGGCGGCTACGCGAGCCACTGTTGCTTGCAAGGTGCGTTGTTGCCCAAGGAGTTCTGCTTCTATACGATTAATTGTGGCTTGCTGAGTTTTAATATTTCCTTGTAGTTCTACTTGTAAACGATTCACGGTAGCTTGACGCGCTCCAATTTCTCCCTGTTTGGCTCCTGCTTTTACCTGATTAAGGCGGGTTTTGGCAACTTGAACTTGTTTTTGTGCTTCAACCAAACTAGCTTGTAGGCGATCGCGGTTGTCCATAATCGCAATTACCTGCCCAGCTTTGACGCGATCGCTTTCTTTCACCAATAGTTGCTCTACCCGATTTCCTTCACCAGTTGAAGAAGGTGCTGACAGTTTTATTACCTCTCCCTTTGGTTCCAACCGCCCTAATGCTGTTACTGTTTTTACCACAGGCTCAACTGCTACTGGTGTTTTTTGTTGGCTATTAGCTGTAGCCTGGAACTTCATCACAGCATAAACACTGATTCCACCTATTACTAAAGATGTAATTATTGCAAGTAGAACCGGCGATCGCACAAGATTCTGAGAAGACCTTAAATCCTCTGAATTCCTGTTTTGCTCCATACTATTTTCCCCTTACGACCAGTAGCAACTTGTACTAAACTGTCCAGTTCAATTATGCTAAACTAAACCGACTAGTTTAGTCAATATGATACAACTAAACTTGTGAATCAATTTGCAAAGGCATTATGCAGCGAAATCCTATTCCTGCCCCCTGCCCCCTGCCCCCTGCCTGCTTCAACGAAGGGTATATTTATTTTCGCCATTTTGTACAGAGGCATTTTGCAGCATCTATTAATATTGTTTATAAGAAAGGATGATTAATAAATGGTACGCATCAAAGCTGGCGAAGTTGATCGAGACAATTCCGTTGATAAAGTGGAGCAAATTCTGCAAGGGGCAATGCAAGAATTTCTTCAACATGGCTACGCTGGTACAAGCATGGATCGGGTAGCAGTAGCAGCAGGTGTTTCTAAAGCGACAGTCTACAGTCACTTTCAAGATAAAGAAGGACTTTTTAAAGTACTCTTAGAGCAACTGACAAGCAAAAAGAACAGCTCCATTTTTGGCACAGAACCTATGGAGGGAGAATCAGCCGCTATATTGCACCAGGTAGCAAGCAAAGCATTAGAGCACATGCTTAACGACAAAGAACATAGTGCATTTATCCGAGTATTAATCGGGGAATCTGGGCGTTTTCCTGAATTAGCTCAAATTTGTGTTCAGGCGATGATTAAGCCAGTAGCCCAAACTCTCACTCACTACTTAGCGGCTCCTGAATTAAAGATACCTGACCCAGAGGCAACAGCAAGAATTTTTATAGGAGCATTGGTGCATTTTCATATTACTCAAAATGTGATGCATGGGAAGGACATTGTACCAATGGAAAACGATCGCCTGATTGATGCCTTGACACACCTAATCAATAAATGCGCCGATTGATGCGTAACAATAGTTAAAAAATAATTGTTTTTTTGTTTGGCTATCTCATCAGGAGAGAATAGTCTCAATTCCCTGGCGACTGTCTTAAAAATTATTTTGCCTGACAATTCAGGTTATGTGGAAATCAAACAGCTGGCAGGCGATGTCAAGCTGAGGGCTTTTCGTCATCATCTGCGAGGTCTTAAAAAACCTCAACCGAAGCAGACTTATCTTAAGAATCGACCTCATATCTCAACTTTTAAGATTCTAAACCAGAAAAAACTGGAAAATAACACACCTTGAAAGGGCAAGTCCTAGCTAGCCTATACATATTGGGTCTTGATTGGCAGATTGACAATGAATGTTGCCCCCAGTCCAATTCCTGGACTTTCGGCAGAGACTGTGCCGCCGTGTAATTCTACCAAGTGTCGGACGATCGCTAACCCTAATCCTAGTCCACCATGCGATCGCGTGGTCGAACTGTCTTGTTGACGGAAGCGTTCAAATACATGGGACAGGAATTCGGCAGAAATTCCTCCTCCCGTATCGCTCACCCGAATTTGTATATAAGATTCAATGTGCTGCAATTGCACATCAACTCTTCCCCCCTTGGGTGTAAACTTAACGGCGTTGGAGAGCAAATTCCACACAACCTGTTGCAAGCGGTTGGCATCACCCATAACTACCCCTACTTCCGGCTCGAATTTACAGTTGATGCTAATCTCTTTGGCTTGGGCTGCTGGGTACACAGTCTCGATTGCTGCTTCTACAATTGGTACAAGTTTTACCCGATGAATATTTAGATGGAGTGTGCCTTTAATAATCCGCGAGACATCTAAGACATCTTCGAGCAGTTGAGCTAGGGATTTGGTGTTACGCTCGATTGTCTCTAGCGCTCGTCCACTAGTAGTTTTATCAAACGTGCGATTCCTAAGTAGCTGCGTCCAGCCCAATATAGCGTTTAAGGGTGTGCGGAGTTCGTGGGAGAGTGTGGCGAGAAATTCATCTTTCATGAGCTTTGCAGCTTCTGCGTCAGCCCGTGCTGTCTGTTCGCGCTCAAGCAATTGTTGGCGTTCTTGCTCTGTTTGCTTGCGTAGACGCAAAGCGGCTTCTACTCGCTTGCATTCTGTGATGTCACGTTGGGTTCCCCATGCTCTGACTAAAAGACCATTTTCGACAATTCCCACCAGATTATTTAAAAAATATTTGGAATTACCTTGCTTATCTATTTCATGAGACTCTGCATCGATGAGTCGGTAGTTAGAACGGATAAAATTACACAGATATACAATATTATCTGGATCGGAGGGAATGAGCAAGTCTCTTAGTCTGGCGCTAATAATTTCTTCGGTACGAGAAAAGCCATACATCTGTGCCATAACATTGTTACATTCTGCTAAGTAACCATATTTATAAAAATGTTGAATTTGTTCATCTTCTGGACACTCTGGTGAAATTGGTACTTCCAATTCCATGCACCAAATACCTTCTGAACTCTGTTCTAAAAAAGCGCGGTGGCGTTCTTCGCTTTTGCAAAGGGCAAGTTCTAGTTGTTTGCGTTGGCTTAAATCAAGTACAAAACAGATAACATCCTCTGGATTATTTTCTAACAAGGCGGAACTTAATAAAATGGGAACGCGGCTGCGATCTTTGCGGATGTATTCGTTCTCAAAAGGCTGACAGACACCTTTAGTTTTGAGTTCTGCGTAGGCGTAGCCCGCCGTAGGCATCGCACTGTTGTTAGCTTCAATATATTCTGGTGGTATCATGTCGCGCCATCGAAGCCCTGCTAGCAAATCCTCTTGCGAATAACCTACCATTCGTAAAAAAGCATCATTAGCCTCTGCGATCGCCCCGTCCATATTGGCTACAATTACCCCAATCATGTTGGAATCTACCAACCTTTTAAACTTTGCATCGCTCACCTCTAGCTTCTGCAAACTCATTTGAAGATGTTGTTTAGCAGTGTGTAACTCTGAGGTGAGCAAGCTAATGACTATTGTCACCAGCATAAACAAGCCTAACCGCCCTATGCTGTCAAGATTTTTAATAAAGAGCGAAAATACTGGCTCTAAGAAAAAGTAGCTGACGGCTAAAATAGACAAAGCAGTAGCCAGTAACCCTGCTTTCATGCCGCCATAGCAGCCACTAACCGCCACGGCAGGAAAAAATAACAGGAAAATAGTTGGTTTCAGTAGTGGCTGTAGCAATAGTGTTAGTAGCAATACGCTACCAACAGCTAATAATGTCACAGCATAGGACGCTAGAAGGGAGCTTGTTCCTTTCAATGTGGCTTCTCCTTGTATGCAGCTAGATAAAGGATTATTCCCAAAATCAGCTAGACAATGCGACGCCGAATAGCCCGTCGTAGACATTGCTCAACATTTATTATGCGTCGGAAAAATACACACCTAAGCAGTTAATTGCTCTGAATCTATCTAAAGTAGTAAAAATTTGTTTTAGCAAATCTGCAATAATCTGATAAATTTAGCTCTAATTATATAGATTCATTTTTTAATATCCATCAAAAAGCATAGATATATTAATTTGTTAAGTTAATTTCTTTTAGTATATAAGCTATCATTTATCCTTTGCCCTTAACCTGAATTCAACCTCGTTTATTCAATAAGTATTTATCTTTCAAAAGCTGACAACTTGTTTCATAAGCCTGGATAATACCTGCTATACCGTGTGATTATATTCTACCAAGTAGGTAGGCGTATTATCTTGCCTTCTAATTGTGAATTTAGGTTCAGCAGAAAGCTATGTGGCTATTTTTTGTAGGATTTGGCAAGGTTCTTATAGGTTTGGTTTGTCGATCAGACATTCCAGAAATAATGAGTGCATGTATCTATAGCACTCTTAAATCATTTGTGAACAACATCCCGACTTCGTAAAAGTTGTCGCGGATCTGAGCCTATCGATCACAACTCATTTAGGATTGCTATAGTTTGGTTTTGTCTTAATTACTTGGATGAATCATGCACTTTTTGGGTTATTAGTAATCAATAGACTAGGGAATGGAAAAATTACCAATGCCCAATCCCCAATGCCCAATCCCCAATGCCGAATACTTATGGCTCGTACCCCTACATTAAATTTTGATCGTGGCACATTAATTTTGCATCCACCACCACGTGGTAAAGGTTGGATGGATTATGCTACGTGGGATGATAGAGTTGAAAAATTCCGGATTCCCGCAATTAGATACCGATCGCTAGTGGAAGCACTACAAGCGGAAGATGTTTATTTTATCGATGAGGCTAAGGCATTTTATCCAGTAGATTTGGTTCCTAGTCTGGAAATGGAACCCTATCCCCATCAGAATGAGGCACTAGCGGCTTGGAAACTGGCGGGTAGGCAAGGAGTTGTTGTGCTTCCCACAGCGGCAGGAAAGACTTATTTGGCGCAAATGGCGATGCAGTCAACGCCGCGCACAACGCTAATTGTGGTACCAACTTTGGATTTAATGCATCAGTGGTATGCACACTTAGTAGCGGCTTTCCCGGATGCTGAGGTGGGATTGCTAGGAGGTGGTTCGCGGGATAGAACAGCAATTCTCGTTGCAACTTATGATAGTGCAGCAATTCACGCTGAGACGTTGGGGAATCAATATGCGTTGATTGTTTTTGACGAATGTCATCATTTACCGACAGATTTTAATCGGGTGATTGCTGAATATGCGATCGCACCCTATCGCTTAGGACTCTCCGCTACACCAGAACGCACCGATGGTAAACACGCTGACTTAAATATCCTCATTGGTCAAGAAGTATATCGCAAACGCGCCGAAGATTTGGCGGGAAAGGCGTTAGCAGAACATGAAATTGTTCAAATTAAGGTAAAGTTATCGCAACTTGAGCGGGAAAGATACAATCAACTAATTCAAACCCGCAATGACTTTTTAAAGCAATCTAAAATTTCTTTGGGAAGCCTTCAAGGCTGGCAAATGTTCGTGCAAATGAGTGCTAGATCGCAATCTGGACGTAGGGCTATGTTAGCGCATCGGGAAGCGAAAGATATTGCTTTGGGTACTGATGGGAAGTTGCGAATTTTAGTTAATTTATTGGCAGAACATTATCCGGCAAGAATTTTGATTTTTACTGCTGATAATGCAACGGTTTATCGCATTTCTCAAGAGTTGCTAATTCCGGCAATTACTCATCAAACTCCTGTGAAAGAACGGCATGAGATATTAACAAAGTTTCGGGAGGGTAAATATAATACTTTGGTTGCTTCTCATGTGTTGAATGAAGGGGTTGATGTACCTGCGGCAACTGTTGCAATTATTTTATCGGGGACGGGTTCGGCTAGGGAGTATACTCAGCGATTGGGGAGGATTTTACGGAAGGGAAATATTGAGAATAAGCAGGCGATTTTGTATGAGGTGGTGGCGGAGGATACGAGTGAGGAGGGGACTTCGGCGCGGCGAAGGGGGGAGAGGAATAACGAACCGCAGAGGCGCAAAGGGCGCACAGAGGAGGGGAAAGGGAAGTTACAGGTTGTGTATGGGAGTGGGAAGGAACGGAGTTTGAAGGCTGCGGAACAGTTAGAGATTAATTATTCAACTGGAAGTTCAAAATCTAAAATCCAAAATTCAGCAGATGTTACCGACAGATTTACTGATGCATCGCCAAAACGGAGAGGAGATCATTCCGAAGAGGCTGAAGATTGATCAAAAAACTTTGGAGTTGGCGATTGAGTTAATTAATTATTTTCAATCAGCAGTGGGGAAGACTCAGGGTGTGCTTGAGCGACAACTGACTGATTTTGAAGGAGATTCTACAGATTATCGGGTGAAGCGAGGGTTAGCTTATATTCTTAAAAGCAGTTTTTGCACTTTTGAGGTGGTAAGTCCTTTGGAACCACAGATGTTAAGAGAACGGGTGTTTTCTTTGGCTGCAAAGTCGGTTTCTAGTCGAGAATATACACAAGTTACTCTGAGTAAAATTGCTGATGAATTAACTCAAGAACTTGAGCGGGAAGTTTTATTAGAACAGGTTCGGAATGGACTCTATGCTGATTTATCTGAAAATAAAATTTTGACTGTTTTTGATGCACCAACAGCGCCAGATTTATTAAATAGATATAACTTATCTCAGGTGCAGGGTGTGTTTTATAAGGCCAGTAAATTGGTATTAAATGCTCACCGAAATGTTCCGGGTGAATATAAGCTGTTATTTCGCTATCTAAAGTTGTTTCAATTGATGGCTTATATTGAGGGTGATGCTGACCACGGGTTTACAATTACGATAGATGGTCCGACGAGTTTGTTTAATTCTAGTACGCGATATGGGCTAGCGATCGCTAAACTTATTCCCGCTTTACTTCACGTTACAAAATGGAGTCTTTCTTCGATTCTCCAAAGCCGCGATGCTTATACAAATACTTGGAAAACTGGACGTTTCACTCTCAATTCAGAATGTGGTTTGGTATCCCACTACCCACCAGGAAAGCCCTACGATAGTATGCTAGAAGCATCCTTTGCTGATAAGTGGGATGCTTTAAAAAGTGGTTGGGCGTTAGAGCGAGAAGTTGATTTGATACCGATTCCTGGTAGTGTGATGATTCCCGATTTCCGCTTGGTGCATTCTGATGGACGCACATTCTTATTAGAAATTGTTGGTTATTGGCGACCAGAATATTTACAAAAGAAGTTTTCTCAGGTGCGACGGGCTGGACGTGATGACTTAATTTTAGCCATTTCTGAGCGACTTAATTTAGAAAAGGCGGGAGTAAAATTAAATGATGTCCCCGCGAGAATTGTTTGGTTTAAAGATAAGTTATTGCCGAAAGCCGTGTTAGCTGTAATCGATTGATTAAGGATAAATGAGATGAAAACTATAGAAACAATTGCCACAGTTACCAAAGATGGTAAGATTACAGCGCAATTACCATTGGATATTCCAGAGGGTGAGCATCAGGTGGTAATAGTAATTGATGAAAAGCTTTTAACTGAGGAAACGGAGAAGAAAGAAAAGAAAGCGCCTCTCAAATTTTCCGCCTATCCTGTAGGATTAGTCTCGGAAAGTTTAACTTTCCGCAGAGAAGACCTTTATACAAACGACTAATAGCTCTGTATTCATGGAAGCGGGGTTCCAATTTCGGTAATTGTACAATTCCACTGACTAACTCCAAACACTTCTGCGTTCCCAATATTGGGCAACTCTTTTTTCCCACTGCTCCCAGTAATCTTTAATGACTTCTGATTCAAACCAAAATACCTCTGCTGGCATTTCTGGAATCGCTACTACTAAAAGAGCGTGCTTTAACTGAATACCATAATCTTGATAATACTCGTTAGCTGCTCCTATGTACGCCGTCAGTTGCAGTGGATGTTCATATAAATACTCAATTGAACCTTTGGGTTTGTCTGCTGTTTTCCACTCGCAAATACAGGGTATACCTTGATAACTGGCAATACAATCAACTTTGCCAGAATAACTTAAATCATCATGAAAAACAGAGCCTTCTACAAGTCTAACTGTGTCGATTTCTTGTAAAACTGGCTTGATACTCTCCCAATAAGGGCGACTCGCTTCAGGACAAACAGGATTTTGACCAAGAAGGTAGCGCTCAATTTGTTTGTGTGTTTGGGTTCCCCGACGGCTAGCAGATGTAGTAATGCGGGTAGCTTCTTCTGTACCAACACGCGTTTTCCAGTTTAATAATCTGTCTCTGTCTGCTTGTGATTTGGTGGCATTAAGTATTGTAGTAACGCTGGGAAAGCGATTTCCGTTAGCATCTACATAATATTGTTTACCATTTTCTCTCTTGGCTGTGGCATTAATGCGTGGTAGCAGTTGGGTATCAAATTGCATCAGTTGGTGTGTTGACTTTGAGATTCCCTCAAGAAGGAAAGTAAATAAAACCTCTCTCCAAATCCAGAATAAGCTAGTTTTGTGCAAAGCGTACCATGTTAAAAGTTAGATTTGCGATCGCCTAAACTCGGCTATTCTTGTTCTGAACTCGGCTATTCTTGTTCTGAACTCGGCTATTCTTGTTCTGAACTCGGCTATTCTTGTTCTGAACTCGGCTATTCTTGTTCTGAACTCGGCTAT